>CAZXIV010000001.1:0-195465 GCA_964640945.1 uncultured Candidatus Peribacteria bacterium
AAGAAAGGATGGACCAGGACATCAAAGAAGCCAAAGAAGGCACCGAGTGCGGCATGCGCACCGAGTGCACGCCTCCCATCGAGGAAGGCGATATCCTCGAGGTCTTTACCCGAGAGTTGCAGCGGAAGAAGGTGGCGGCGGGTTCCTGAGGGCGTCGCCGGCCGCGGGATTCGTCCGGAGCTCCTGGGAGGCGCCCTGGATCATTTGTTGGCGGGGAGAGCCCAGGCGGGCGCCATCGATCACCAGGCGGCGGCCGTCGTCGTTATTGGCCACCACGCCGAGGGTGTTACGCAGGTGTAAGAGTGGCAGCGGCTGGGTGCGCAGGGTAGCGGCAAATTGCAAGCGGGCCGCTGGCGGCACCTGCTGGTTAGTTGCCGGCAGGAGGCCGTCCGTCAGGCGTTGTATCTCCGCCTCGGTGAGGGGAGTGGGGTCATTGCTCTTGATGATGCCGGCCACGAGCTCGCGGCCCTCGTCGCTCATCAGGTTGTCCGTGAGGACACCGAACGCGTTGGCTGGCAGTTTCTCCTGGAAGAAGCGGTAGGCAGGTGTATTGAAGGTGGCACCGGCGGCCTCAAGCGCGCGTTGCTCGCGATTGCCAAAGAACATGCCGGGGTAAGCCGCGGCCAGCGCGATGGCGGCATAGAGGCCGATGGCCGGCGAGAACGATTTGCCGGCGATCATCATGGCGCCGTTTAAGGCCACGAAGCCCGTAGCCGCGACGATGATCGTCATGCGGCCCATGTAGTTCAGCCCCTGCGAGCTGACGCTACTCTCGATCTTGCGTTGCACTTCGGCCGCCTGCAGGCGATTGACGTCGGTCTGTTCCAGCGCATTGAGGCGTTCGATCAGCGTGTTGAGGCCGGCTCGGGCCGCCGGCGGCAGGTTTTGGGGGGTGCCATCGCGCCAAGAAATGAGGAGCTTACGGTCGGCATCGATACGCGCCGGGCTGGTGCCCCAGACCGTCAGGTCGACGCTGTTTTGGTCGTTGTAGCGGGCCCGCGACTCAATGTAACGCTCGTCGCGGGTGTCGATATCGGTGCGGAGCATCTGGTCGACGGTCAGCTGGGGGCCGAGTGATGAGAGGCGCAGGCCTTCGATGACGGCGTTAACGCGTTCCAACTGTCCCTCGGCCAATTCGCGGCGGGGGTCGGCCTGGAGTGCCTGGCGCAGGGCGACAATGCTCGGGTGCTGCGGCAGGTCGCGGTTCGTCTGGGCCTGGGTCAACATCTGGCCCGCCACGATGCGCATGCGCTGGCCGAGGACGCTGTGTAGCACCCGCGGTGATTCAATGGCTGCCAGCGCATTGGCATTAGCGGCGTTTGGCACTTTGGCCATGAGCCCATCGAGCTGACTGCGCGTGGAAGGACCATTGGGTCCTGGCCGGAGGTGTTCGAAGGCAGTCATAAGAGGCTCTCACCCCGTTTAGATCGTGCCCCCGGGGGTGGGGGTGGGCGCCGGCGCTGGGGCCGGGGTAGCTCCCGCCGGCGGGCGATTAAGGCGGTTGAGGACGGCCTCCGGCACTACGAGATCGGGGGTACGCACTCTCAGGCCGCGCAGGGCCTCCGCCAGCTGCGCGTCGGTACCGACGGTCAGACCGCGACTGCGAAGCTGTGTGCGGATGGCTTCCGCCTCGCGGCCGAAGTCGGCGTCGTTGGCTCGCCCCAGGCGATCAATACTGGCGTTGAGGGTTCTGAGGGCGTCGCGGTTCTCGCGGAGAGCGCCGCTTGTGGTGTCGAGCGCGCGCTCGCCGTCGGGTGTGCGGCCGCGGATGGCTTCGTCCAGACTGCCGGTGGCGCGCAGATTCTGGAGGAGGCGGTTGGGGTTCAAGTTGTTGAGCAGCGGTAGCGGCGAGGTTTTGACGAGGCCGCCGGTGACTGTCGGGATGAATTCCTTGCTCAGCGGCACACTCACGGCCAGCTTGCCCAGGGTGGTACCGAAGTTCTGGATGGCA
The DNA here is from genome assembly GCA_964640945.1 of uncultured Candidatus Peribacteria bacterium. Classification (GTDB taxonomy): domain Bacteria; phylum Patescibacteriota; class Gracilibacteria; order Peribacterales; family Peribacteraceae; genus JAGOUB01. The sequence goes on from CAZXIV010000001.1 coordinate 1,952, forward strand.
CCAGCGCCGGTGGCTAGGATGCCGTCTTGCTTCTTCAGGACGCCGAAGACGCCGGTGTAGAGGACGGTCAAGCTGATGAGGAGCCACAGAATTTCCCAGAAACTGCCCACCGTTGCCATAATCGGGAACGGGATATTCTGCAGGCCGCCGCCAGTCGCTTTGGCGCCGGCGTTGATGAGGATAAAGCCGACCGTCAGCGGCACCGCCACGAAGGCCGGCAGGAAGGCGGCCTTGATGAACTGGTCACGGATTTTGGCGGGGATACCCTGGTGGATTTGTTCGTTTGGAACCACCCAATCTAGTAATGCGAACGGCATAAACGCCATCGTGATCCAGAGTACGGGGATACGGATTGTAAAGGCGACCACCATCGCCAGGAGCGGGAAGAACAGCGCGATGGTGATGAGCAGGATGATTGATTCACGGACGAAGAAAACCAGCAGCTCTTGGCCGGCTTTCGCACCTGTAGAGCTGATGGGACGCGTGGCTTTGGCCAGCTGCGTCAAACGGGCGTGGTTGATAATGAGGCCGCTTAAAATCGCTGATTGGGTCGAGACGGTTTCGGCGTTGAGGAGCTCTTTCTTGTAGCAGACGAAGTTGCTCAGCTGGCAGCTCCAGCCGTTGCCTTGCAGGTTGGCAGCGGTCTTATCGTCATTGAGGAACTTCACGTTGGTGATCGTCACGCAGTCGCCGCCGCCGGCCAGCTGGCAGCTGGTATCGGCGTTGGTATCTGCCAGGAGCGAGGGGATGCCGTAAATCGTGGCGGTGGCGACACTGCTCAGGTCCAGGAAGACCTGCGGGATGAACCAGGAGAAGTTCACCAGTACCACGGCCATCACGAAGCGCTTGGCATTCTGGCTGACGAAGTCTTTCTGGGCCGTAATGACGGTGTAAATGGCCGTAAATACCAGCGCCACCGCGAAAATGATATTCATGAGATCGCGCGACAGCTGCCAGATCTCATTGAGCATATCCATGAGGCCGCTCGTACCATCGTTGCTAAGGTCCAGGAAAAAGCGGGGATCGAGCAGGTAATTTAAGAAGCTAAACAGCACCCAGGTCAGCACCTGCATCAGCTGTAGCATCAAAGCGATGGCCAAGGTCGCGTTATTCTGGATATCGGCGGTAAAGCTCGTCGGCTGGGCATAGGCCACCGGCACAGCACTCACGAAACACACCACCAGAGCCAGAAACACCGTCACGGCCGGGTTCCAGAGCCGTTGAAGCGGTTTGTTTAGAGACATTCCCATTAGTATAGCATATCTCGGTCGGTTTGAGGAGCCCGCTAAAGGCCGCTCTTTGCGCTTCTTCCGAGATTATGAATATATTTATTATTCATTAAAAGATTTATTGGAACATAATTGATAATTATTTGTTTATGAGAAGCCATTTATAATGAACACACAAAATGTTCATTAGTGTGATCAATTTTCTTGCGCTTTCCAGATACTCGTGAATACTCTTTGTGAACGATGTCGCAATCTCCCGTCCTAAAGGCCCTGTTTAGCTCACAGACTCGTGTGAAGCTTTTGAGCGTCTTCTTACTGCATCCGGAACAGGAGTATTTCATCCGTGAACTGACGCGTCTTTTGAGTGAGCAGATTAATAGCATCCGTCGTGAGTTGGAGAACTTGCGCCAAGTTGGTTTAGTGAAGGCGCGCCATAAAAACCGCAAGAAGTACTACAAAGTGGATACGGATTTCCCGTTGTATCCCGATCTTCGCAGTTTGTTCGTTAAGGCGGTGCAAGGCGAGAGTCCCATCGTCTCGAGTTTAAAGAGCCTCAAGGGCGTGCGTCTCATCCTATTGGCTGGCACCTTCTCCGGATCCGACAGTAAGGTCGACCTCCTCATTGTGGGCGACGTTTCGCGCGAGGTGCTCGAAGCCCTCTTAAGCCAGGACCAGGGTCTAAAGTCGGTGAAGTACTCCATCTTCTCAGAGGCAGATTTCCTCTATCGCCTTAGTCTTAAAGATCGTTTCGTTCTCGATATCCTGACCGATACGCGCAACGTCCTGGTGCTGAATGAGCTCCAGCGCCAAATTGATGAAGCGCTCCCTTCCTGAGAAAGAGGGGATTGGAGGGTGAAAATAGGCACAGGTTGCTTTGACAGTCGATCATCCCATCGGTAGGCTTCCCGCACGCATTTCTCCAAAACCATGCCTTCCGCCATTCTCCACGACCAAGCTAAGACATTCCTCCGCTCCGTTCCGGACGTTGCGCCGGGCCAGACGGTGCGTGTTCATGAAAAGATCCGCGAGGGTGATAAGGAGCGCATCCAGATCTTCGAAGGTGTTGTCATTGCCGTCCATAACGGCCACGTTGCCACCGATCGTTCCTTCACGGTGCGCCGGGTTGTTTCCGGCATTGGTGTTGAGAAATTCTTCATGCTGCACTCGCCGATGATCGAAAAAATTGAGGTGAAGAAAGTGGCGAAGGTCCGTCGCGCGAAGTTGTTCTTCCTCCGTGGACGTCAAGGTAAGTCGGCCCGCATGATCGAGCGCTTCACGAACGCTGACGAGTTCGCCTCGTCTGTTGTCGAGCAGCCCGCTGCCGCCGTGGCCGAAGAGGCTCCTGCCGCCGCTCCCGAGGCTCCCCAAGAGACGCCGCCAGCCCCTGAGGAAACGAAGACCGAGCAGCCCTCCGCCTAAGCGCGGTTCTCCGCTAGACTCGAGTTGTGCGTGCTTTGCTGATCGGCAACTACGGCGTGGCTAATTTCGGGGATGAAGCGCTCCGGGAATACTTCCTGGCGGCTTTTCCCGATGTGCACTGGACGGTCGTGAGCGCTGAGCCGAGCCGCCTTGGTGAAGTACCGCGTTTACCACTCGGGCTCCGCAGCCTCTTTCGTCCCTGGTGGCGGACGATTCGGGCGATGTGGCAGGCGGATGCCGTCGTCTTCGGCGGTGGGTCGCTCTTTACCGATCTCGAGTCCGTTCTTGCCTGTGTTCTCTGGGGGAAGCACGCGATTATCGCCCGTCTTCTTGGGAAGCCGCTGGTTTTCGCCTTCCAAGGCGTCGGCCCCTTCCGAACCAGGCTGGGGGAGGGGATGACGCGGGCTATTTTTCGTCAGGCAGCCTTTATTTCCGTCCGAGATGAAGCCTCGGCTGCACGCGTGGCTTCTTGGAGTCTGGGTACTCATGTTGTTCAGACATTTGATCCTATCTTTCTCTCTTTCTGTAGAGAAAAAGTACATAGGAGTATAAAAAAAGTATTCATCGTCATCCCACGACATAACTCAGACGCAATGTTTATGGAACTATACAAAAAAATCATCTCAGAACACACCTTTGACGAGGTGATAATTCTATCGCTCCAACCGCAAGATCCGCTCGAGCAGGCAACCATTGCCCGTCTTCGGTCAACGACAAGTTTCCCTGTCATGGTGATCCCGGTGGCCGACCAGGTGACATTGCTCCGCGAAGTGGCCTCCGCCCAGGAGATCCTCTGCCAACGCTTCCATGGGGCGTTAGCCGCCTTAGCCCAAGGAAAAACGGTCCACATCTGCCCACTTGGGCCCGGCGATAAGCTGGCGGCCCTGGCGGAGGCGATGCGCGCGTCCGGTGGGACCGAGGCGGTCGCCAGGCACTGGCGTGACGAAGCGGAAACCGGCGAAGCGGCCTTGGGGCAGTGCCTGCATCGTTTAGAAAGCGGGAAATGAGGTCTGGGCCTGTAATGGATGCGATTTTCCAGTAGGATGGCCGCACCTCCATGGAGATCCGCAATTTCTGCATCATCGCGCACATCGATCACGGCAAGTCGACCCTCTCGGATCGGCTTATTGAGGTGACCGGAACGCTGCAAAAGCGTGAAATGAAGGCCCAAACGCTCGATACGATGGATTTGGAACGTGAGCGCGGCATCACCATCAAGCTGACGCCGGTCCGGATGAATTATAAGGGCATCGAGCTGAATCTCATCGATACGCCTGGCCACACCGACTTCCGCTACGAGGTGAGCCGCTCCCTGGCCGCCTGCGAGGGTGCCATCTTGCTCGTGGACGCGTCGCAGGGCATCCAGGCCCAGACGCTCGCCGTGCTGACGATGGCGATGGAGCACGATCTGGTTATCATCCCGGTGCTCAACAAGATCGACCTGCCGGCTGCCGACCCGGAGCGCGTGAGTGAAGAAGTGGTGAACCTTATCGGCTGCAAAAAAGAAGAGATCCTCCGTATCTCGGCCAAGGAAGGGACCGGCGTGCCGGAGCTCCTTGATGTCATCATCGCTCGTGTCCCCCCGGCTAAGGCCGATCCCTCGGCCGTGCCAGCCCGCGCGCTGATCTTCGATGCCGTCATGGATACCTATCGCGGCGCCGTGGCATACGTCCGGGTGGTGGAGGGGCAGTTTAAAAAGGGTCAGATCGTGCACCTTCTTGGCACGAAAGAGCAATTCGAGGTGCAGGACGTCGGTCACTTTTCGCCGAAATACATCCCCGACGAGGTCCTCAGCGCCGGTTCCATCGGCTACATCGTGTCGGGCGCGAAAGACGTGAAGGTGGTGCGCACCGGCGACACGATCGCGAACTCCAATCAGGCCTTGCCCTTGCCCGGCTACACCCAGGTACAGCCGATGGTCTTCGCCGGCCTCTACCCGTCCGAAGCCGACAGTTACCCCGATCTGCGCGATGCCCTGGAGAAGCTCTGCCTCAATGACGCTGCCCTCCACATGGAGCATGAGCAGAATGCCGCTTTGGGCAACGGTTTCCGCTGCGGTTTCCTCGGCCTCCTGCACTTGGACATCATCCAGGAGCGCTTGGAGCGGGAGTACAACTGCGACCTGGTGGTGACGGCGCCGAGCGTGCAGTACGAAGTGAAGATCAACGCCGCCAACCCCAGCTCCATTATCCGCGGCAGCCTGATGAAGCTCGACGAGCCTGATGTCGCCTGTATCAGCAACCCCGCCGATTTTCCCGATCCGACGTACATCGTCGAGGTCCGGGAGCCGTGGGTGATGCTCGAAGTCGTCTGCCGCACCGAGGATATCGGTATCGTCATGTCGCTCCTTACCGAGCGGCGTGGCAGCCAGCGGTCGCTGACGTACCTCGACGCCGGCCGCGCCCTGCTCGTGTTCGAAGTGCCACTAGCCAGCATCGTTTTGGACTTCTTCGATAAGCTGAAATCTTCGACCGAAGGCTATGGTTCCATGAGCTACGAACCGCTCGGGTACCGCAGCGGCGACCTGGTAAAGCTCCAGATCCTCCTTCTGGGTGACCCGGCGGACGCTCTTTCGACCATCGTCCACCGCAGCGAGGCTCACGCCGTCGGCGCTATCGTCTGCAAGCGCCTCAAGGAAGTGATTCCCAAGGCTCAGTTCGAGATCACCATCCAGGCCGCTATCGGCTCGAAGGTGGTCGCTCGCGAAACCATCGGGTCGCTCCGCAAAGACGTGACCGGCTACCTCTATGGCGGTGACGTGTCACGCAAGAACAAGCTCCTCGATAAGCAGAAAGAGGGCAAGAAGCGCATGAAGATGATGGGTCGTGTCACGCTCACACAAGAAGCGTTCTTGAGCGTGTTGCAGCGGTAAGGCGGTTCCACTTTTGTCAGCACAACACCCCGGGGCGCCCTCACGGACGGCGATCAAAGCCGGGTGCCGCGGGCAGAGGTCGCTTTCAATGAGGGACAGCCATAGACTGGTCTTCGATGCACATCTCCAAAGCTCAACGTCGGCGCGAAGCGGCTCAAGCGCCGAGTTTACGAGCGCGTTTCCACGGTGTGTTCTGTGTCTCCCACGCCGTGCTCGCCGCCTTTTTCTTACTGTCGGCGGCCCTGTGGCTGAGCGATGGGCAGTATACGGTTCCCGCTCTCCGGCTGACGGTTGCCGCCTTCGGTTGTCTGCTATTGGCTGCCTGGTTGGCTGTGCGGCGGGGGATGGGGGATACCCCCCAGCCGGTTGCCATCGTGCTGGTTGCGGCCATCCTCTTTTTGCTCTCCATCCGGCGGGAGCCGGGCATCTATCTGGCCGGCGAAGGGTACCTGGCGCTTGCTCAGGCCGTGAGCCTCGGGATGATTCTGGTGCTCTTGGCGGGCTACCTCATCACACCAGTAGAGGGGAATTCGTGGTGTACTCGCCTCCGGAACGCCGTGTTCGGCTTGAGTGTTGGGTTGCTGTGCCTGCTTCAACTAGGGATGCCGATGGCCTCGCCGGTGCCGGCGATCGATGTGTGGACGACCGCCCAGGACTCGGCACAGCATCTGCTCTCCGGCCAAAACCCCTACGCCACGCCCGTCTCGAAAATTTACGGCGAGGGCGAGGTGTTTGGCTACGTGCTCAAGGCCTACAACTATCTGCCGGCGAATCTGGAACTGCAAACGCCCGCCTACGCACTTTTCGGCGATGTGCGGTACGCCCTCATCATGGCGCTCTGGGTATTCCTCGGCACGCTCTGGCTCTTGTCGGCCGGCCTACCTCTGGCCGAGCGCCAATTGCTCCTGCTCTTGGCCTTGGCGCAGCCGCGCCTTCTATTTGTGATCGAGCAGGCCTGGACCGAGCCGTTTATCTTGGCGGCCTTCGGTCTCATGCTCCTGGCCCATCAGCGCGGGTGGCGGCTCCGGTCGGCGCTCGCCTACGGCGCCATGCTGAGCTTGAAACAGTACGTACTCTTCTTCGCGTTCCACTGGCTCATTCTCGAACGCCGCTGGACTTTCCTGGCCGCCGGCGTGGCTCTGGCCGGCCTGACGCTGCTGCCGTTTGTGCTCTGGGATCCGCTCCGACTCTGGAGCGAAGGCGTGCTCTTCCAGCTTCAAACCGGCTTCCGCTCCGATAGCCTGACTATCGCTTCGGTGTTCTACCGCGAATTCGGCTTAGAGGCGCCCAAGTGGTGGACCGTCGTCGTCGGCGCCGTGGCGGCCGTGGCCGGGCCGTATGCTTTACGCTCACTTGAGCCGTTGTCGCGCTATCTCTTCAGCGTCACGATCACAACGTTCGCACTTTTCCTCTTTGGCAGCCAAGCGTTCATGAATTATTACTTCCTGGTGGGAGGCTTACTGCTCTGCTTACTCACGATTGTGCCGCGGCGGGCTTAGAAATACGGCTCGAACACCACTTGCAGGATGCCGCCGGCCAGGAGCTGCGATTTTTCAAAGTCGATGACTTGACGGTGCTTGGCGAAAAACTCCTGGAGCACAAAGGCCGAGAGCTGGAGAACGGTGCCATCCAGACTCTGCTCGTCGGTGCGAAGCGCCTTGAGGGTGGCCTCGTGGTCACTCGCGAGCATCATCTGCAGGCGCTCAATCCAGTCGACTAAGACGGCACCGGACTGTTCGTTCAATTGGCCGGCCTCTAATAGGGCGGCGGTTTTTTCGCGGATGTCAGAGACGAGGCCGCTGGCGCGAGCGTCTTGGAGCGCATCCTCCAGGGCGCTCAAACAACCGTCGTTGATGAGTGAGAGGACGGCGAGGATGAACGATGAGGGGCAATTGCGCTCCACCAGACGGGCGATGAGGACGGAGAGGTGGGTGCGCTGGTCGTCGGTGAGAAATTGGACGATGGCGTGCACCACGCCATCGTCACGCTTGCGCGCGCGTTGCTCCTGCTGGCGTTGCTGGGCAGCGGCCGCCGAGGCCTGGGCCTGCTGGGCTTTGTCTTGCTCCGATTGCTCACGCGCTTGCTCCGAAGCGTCGCCGTGGCCCTCATCCGGAGTGCCGATGTCGAGACCGCCAAAATCCTGCATGTGCGGAGAGTGTAGCGCAGACAGGAATGCGGGTGCACCGAAAAAATAGGACTCGACTGCGGAGGCCACCGACAGACGCTTAGGCCTGGGCCGGCACCACGTTGATCACCGTCGAGCGGCGGCGGGCGCCGCTGAAGTTTGCGAGCTTCTTCTGGCTAAACTGCACGACACCGTCGATATCGGCGTGGATCGTCCAGTCGCTGCCTACGTGCGTGTTCTTACCCGGGCGGTACCAATAACCCTTCTGGCGGATGAGGATCTCGCCGGCGTTTACTACCTGGCCACCAAAGCGCTTCACGCCGCGGCGCTTCGCATAACTATCTCGGCCGTTGGTAGTAGTTCCACCTGCTTTCTTATGTGCCATAAGTGCAAGGATTGTACGGAAAACCCGGCGGCTTGCAAGTAGTAACTTTGGCTGCCATAGTGCGTTCCAGCGGGGTAGAGCAGTGGTAGCTCGCAAGGCTCATAACCTTGAGGTCGTGGGTTCAATTCCCACCCCCGCAACCAACTCAATCACCCTTTATACCTAGGATTAGCCTTTTTTGCGGTCAGGAGGGCCGGAAATAGGGTTTAGGCGTACCTGGACAGGATAGAGAGCCGTTAAAAAGCACTGCCGTCAGGGTGGGCGGCAGTGCGATAGGGTCGGTGTGGTTTTGGCTATGCCCGGCTGGCGTTCCAGCGGGTGGTGTCTTCGTAGATCCAGCGGGCGACTTCGCCGAGGAGAAACGCCCCGGAGAGATCTAAACGGGCGGCCGGTCCGACGCATTCAATTTCTATGCCCGAATCCGGCGGAAAAACATTGCGGGCGACAGCCTCTTGGTAGTAGACGTGCGGCTGGTTGGAGACGAGGAGGTACCGACCGGGAGTCGGCTTGTTTTCGTCATACCAGTAGCGCAGTTGGCTGGCCGTTGTCGGTCGGCTCTGCGGGTCATCTGGTTGGAGCTTGGGCGCATCGATGACGTCGCAAGGAAGCTGTCGTACCGCGACAGGCATCTCGGCTGCCCGCCAGTACCACGCCATTAAGTCCGTTTCCATTCTCAGGGATGCAATCGCGTCGGTCTGGATACCGGCTCGCAGTTGCAGTGGCGCCGTGTTCTCCTGGATGATGCGCGTACTTTCAATCTCTGCCTGTAGGTTACGTTGGCCGGCAAATAACATCACCTTAGAACAACGGACGCGTTGGGCGAGATCGATGGCGGCGGCCAGACGGACGCACATCCGTGGCTGCAGAGAACCAAAGATGCCGAGTCCGGCATAGTTGTTCCCCTCGGGCTCAATGGCATCCACCATGCCCAGCTGGCGGAGTGCGGGATAGAGATCGCCTGAGGCAAGGGTCTCGATCGGTCGGAGTTTCCAGCGTTCTTTCGGGAGGCCGTTCGGCAGTTTCTGTACGTATCGTTGCTGGCAGACATCATTGATCGCCCCGATATCTTTGGCGTCGATCCGTAGAAGCTCCAGGAGAGCCTGAAGGGCGGGTAGCGGGCGTCCTTTGGTGGTAAACAGGCGTGACCAAAATTTCTGTCTCATGAGGGTACTGTACCTTTTCTGTGAGTGAACGGGATTGAGTGAACTTCGCTTAATATACAATATATATCCGTAATAGTACAATGCGCGCCGTCGGAGATGGCGCGGAAAGGATGAGACATCGGGCCGTATCGGCGGCTATCCCCTCAGAGCCAGAAAGCGTGTCAGGGTGACAACGCTTGGCCCTTTAAATGGTCTCCTTCAGCCGGTTAAGCTTGTCGCGGTCAAAGAGATAGAGCCACCACTGTTCGTGCACCGGCATCTGACGGAGAAACTCCATGAAGGCTGCCTCACGCTCGGCCGAGAGGGTGGTGCCGCTTTCGGTGAGAGAGACGTCGCCAGCGGAAGGAGCGGTGATGATGAGCATCTTCTCGCCCGGGTTGATGCGTCCCAAGTTTTGCTTGGCGTACTTATCTTTGAATTGTTCCGACTTATAATAGTCCAATTCGCGGTACTTGGCGTCGTTTTCGCGGCTAATGTCTTTGTTGGCAATTTCCATTTGTTTTAGCGTCTTTTCGAAGAGGATATTGCGGTAGAATGATAAAGCTAAGCCGAACGCCATAAAGCCCACGACGGTCAGACCGACGACGATCGTTAATTGCTTGCTCAGCGGTTCGGAACCAGCGCGGTACGCCACGGAACGGCAGTGTACCTGACGCTTCCTCTCAACGACATGATCATCTTTTGCAGCGGCATCGGCGGCATCGGGCTCTCGGCCTACGCGTCCCTCCAAAAGGCCGCGGGTCACGAGGTGTCTGGCAGTGACGGCACCGATAGCGTCCTCGTGCAAAGTTTGCGCCAGGCGGGCATCCCGGTGACGCTTTCGCAAGCTGGCAGTGCGCTGCCGGTTGGTTGCCAACTCTTCGTCTACAGCGAAGCCATTCCCGAGGATGCGCCCGAGCGGGTGCTGGCGCGCGAGCGGGGGATTCGGAGTATCTCGTACTTTGCGGCCGTGGGCGAGCTCTCTAAGGGAAAGCGACTCATTGCCGTATCCGGTACGCACGGCAAGTCTTCCACGACGGCCATGGTCGCCCGCGTGCTCATCGAGGCCGGGCTCGATCCCACCGTCGTGGTGGGCACCAAAGTCCGTGAGCTTGGCGGCACGAACTTTCGGGTGGGCAAGAGTGACCTCTTTGTACTCGAGGCGTGCGAGTACCGCCGCTCGTTCCATTACCTCTCGCCTTCGATCGCGCTCGTGACCAACGTCGACGGCGACCACTTCGACGCCTACAAGGATCTGGCCGAGTACCAACGGTCGTTCGTCGAGTTCTTGCAGCTCCTGCCGCCCGACGGCGTCGTGATCACGCACGGCCACGATGAAGATTGCCGCGCGGTGGTGGCCCAAAGCGGTCGCACCCTCGTGGATGCCGATGACCTCCCTCTCCCCGAGGTCCTGACGCTCGGTATGCACATGCGTCAGAACGCCCAGCTTGTGCTGCGGCTAGCCCTTCACCTTGGCATCAGCGAAGCGGTGGCCCGCGCCAGCCTGGCCGGGTTTGCCGGCACCTGGCGACGGCTCGAGATTGTGGGTAAACGCGCCGATGGCATCACGGTGATCGACGATTACGCCCATCATCCGGTCGAGATCCGCGCCAGCCTGGAAGGCATTGCCTCGGGCTATCCGGATAAGCGTCTCATCGTCGTCTTCCAACCGCACACGCACGATCGCACCATCAAGCTCTACGACGAGTTCCTCAATGCCTTCGGCGATGCCGACGTGGTCATTGTTCCAAACATCTACGCCGCCCGCGGCGAAGTGGATACCGAGAAAGTGGAGGTGCCGCGCCTGGTCGCCGATCTGACCGCGCGGGGACTCCAGGCGATCGACGGTCGTTCGCTCCCCGAGACGCTGCGGCTGCTCAACGAGGAGGTGTTGCAGCCGGGTGACGTGGTGGTGACGATGGGTGCCGGCGATGTGACGTCGCTTAGTAAACAGCTGCTCGGCTGATTACTTGCTACCCGTCTTGGCAGATTCTTCCTCGAGCGTATCGAGCAGGAGGATGAGCATCTTGCTCAGTTCGGCGCGGTTGACGTTGTCGCCGGGGCGGAACTCCGGGGCGCCTTTCAGGTCGCGGGCGCTGCTGATGGCATCGAGGCGAGCCATTGTTTCGATGGCCATGGCCCAGGGCGTGGAGGCACGGACATCGGAGAAGAGGTCGCCGCGCGGCCAGAAGAGCGAGACATCGAGGGCTTGGAGCAGGGTCGAGACGACTTCGGCGCGGCTAGCGGCGCGCGTGGGGTCCAGATTGTCGTCGAAGGTAAGGAACCAGTGGTCGCGTTCAGCTTGGGCGTAGGCAGCCGCGAACCATTGGTCGCGGGCGGATTGGTTCTCGGGGGTAAAGGCGCCGTCCGCGGTGCGATTGCTGGCCCGCTGAGCGATGACGATGAGCTCGGCCACGCTCACGGGGCGGTCGGGACCAAAAGTACCCGTCAGGCTGCCGTCGGCGTGCTTGTAGCCGGCCATGAGACTCCGCTGGTTGGCGCGCCAGATGTACGGGGCGAACCAGGCGTCCTTCGGCACATCGTTGAAGATCGACGACGAGAGCGAGGCGGCCGACTCTTCGGCCCGCTGCTTGGTACGTTGGTCGTTGGCGCGTAGGACACCGGCGCGCATCTTGTCGGCGGCGTCGCAGTCGAGCGTGATGGAGAACGAGATGCGCTCTCCGGCTTGCAGACGCTGACCCTGAACGCTCGGCGGCGTGCAGCCGTCCGGCACACGGAACTTGAGCGAGTACTGGCCTTGCGGCGCTTGGGTCCACGACCAGGGCGTCACGCCTTCTTCGGTGTAGCCGTTGGGGCCGGTGACGGTGAACTCTAAGCCGATGGGATCGCTGGCGGCGCCGACAGTGCCCACGAGCGTAAAGCTGTAGAAGACGAGGAGCTTGATGGCTTCGCCCTCGGCGACGGTGAATGTCATTTGGCCGACGTCAGCGGTCTGCACCACCTCACTGCCCTTGAGCAGCTGCAGGCGCACAGTGGCGCCGGTGGGCGGACGAACAAGTAAGGTGAATGTGCCGGCGGTCACAGATTCGAGCGTCTTGCTGGCACCTTCGCCGCGCTCGGTCCAGTCGTTGGGGCCGGCGAGCGTCCAGGTGCCGAGAATCTCCGCCGAGCTGATTTGCTCGATGGTGAGAGGGCCGGCAGCCAGAGCGGATGGGGTGGCGGTGCAGAACGCCAAGACACCGGCAGCCAGGAGGGAACGGAGGGTGAGCGAGAGACGCATACGATTGGAGGGGGAATGCGGAGATGATGGTAGCAGATCGCGGCCCGTGGCCGTGGCGGTCTTGGTTGACGGGCGCTAGCCTAGAGATGTGTTCACGTTCTTCCGGACTTGGCAGGGTCGGCCGCTGGTGCGCGGGACAGTCATCCTGGCGGCGACGCAGCTTCTGGCGTCCATCGCTGGCTTGGTGCGTGACCGCGTCTTGACGTCCACATTCCCGGGTTTGGATGTTGTGGATGTGTACTTGGCTTCCTTCCGCCCGAGTGATCTTCTGTTTCAGGCGGCCGTCATGTCGGCCATGGGGACGGTGCTCGTGCCCATTCTGGCCGGCTATCACGCCAAAGACGATCGACAGGGGATGGACCGCGTCCTCTCGGGGGCAATGGTGGTTGGAGGCCTGGCGTTCGGTGTCATCGCGCTGCTTTTGGCCGTGTTCCTACCCGTCCTGCAGCCCTTCCTCGCGGGCGGCTTCACGGGTGAGGCCGCCCAGCTCTACGTCACCTTCGGCTCGTTAGCGCTGCTGAGTAACTTCCTCTTCGTTTTTGGGACGGCACTTGGTCAGTACCTCATTACCGAGGAGCGTTACCTCGCTTACGGCATCACGCCCATCCTCTACACGCTCGGCACCATCGCCGGCACCATCTTTCTGACCCCGCTCATCGGTGTGTACGGTCCAATGGCCGGCACGTTGCTTGGTGCCATCATCTATGTGCTCGTGCGCCTCTTGGCGGTGCTACGCATTGGCGCGCGGTTGTCGCTCGTGTTCTGGCATCCCGATCTGCAGGCGATGGGCCGCCTCATGCTGCCACGAATTCTTTCGCTCTCGGCCTTCCAGGCCCAGCTGCTCATCCTCGATGCGATGGCCACCTACTTGCCGGCGGGCAGTATCACCATCAGTAACTACGCCCGCAACTTTCAGTCGGTGCTGGTAGGGGTGGTGGGCATCGCCGTGGCGCAGACGGTCTACGCCCCGCTCAGTAAAACCGCCGCGACGCGCAATAGTGAAGCGTTTAGTCGACTCTATCGGGTGGGGTGGATTTCCATTCTCGTACTGACGATTCCTGGCGCGATCGGGCTCTGGCTGGCGGCGCCGGTGGCGGCTTGGCTGGTGCATCTCACAGCCGTGTTGCCGTTGTTCGCCGTTACACTCGGCATCTTTGCCTTGAGCGTCCCGCTCGAGAGCCTCACCCATTTGCAGTACCGGGCCTTCTACGCCTACAAGCACACGCTCTGGCCATCGCTCGCCGGCATCGTGGGCGGTACGGGTGCCATCAGCGTGGCTTGGCTGCTGCTTGATCGGTTTGGGGTGGTGGCGTTGGCGGCCGGGTACGCGGTCGGTGAGCTCTTGCAAGTGATCGTCTTGGCCGCGTTACTCCCGCTCGTGCGCAAGAAGTCGGTTCTCTAATTGACCGCTCGGCGCTCTTTTAGGGCGTCCATCGTCAGCGTTCAGCTAAGATTGCCGGCCACCAGGCTCGCAGTTGGGCGGCGACCGCTTCGTCGCCGGCGAAACAATGGCTCTCCCACCCACAGGCAGCGCGGGCGGCATCCACATTCACCTGATTATCATCAATAAAGTGCACCGGGCCGGTCGGCAATTGCCGTTGAATCGTCTCAAAGAAGCGGAGATCCGGCTTTTTGCAGCCAATCAAACTTGAACAAAAAATTTGATCAAAAAGAGCGCCGTAGCCCATGACCGTCTGCATGTAGGCCAAACGGTAGGGGTCTTGGTTGGTGGCAAGGACGGTATGGACGCCGCTGCGGCGCAGTCGTCCGACGGCGTCCGTCACCAGGCTGTGGGTTTCTTTTTGATCCTCATGCCAATGAGCGACGATGGCGTCGATATCCAGACTGAGTCCATGCTGCGCGGCAATCTCCGCTAAAACTTGCTTGGTGTCGGCGGTGCCAATGAGGCATTGCTCGCGAAAAGGGCCTTCGAAAAACGCGGTCGCCGCCGTAGAGGTCAGGCCGAAGCGAGAGAAATCACTGCAGCGAAACGGATTTGTCACGCCGTCGGCGTCGAGAACCAGGATATCGGGCATAGCAGGGGCTTATTTCTTCTTCACCTGCGTGAAGTCGAGCTCCACGGGCGTCTCGCGGTCGAAGATGAGCACAAGAACCGTGAGCTTACCCTTGTCGACATCCACGGAATCGACCGTGCCCTCATAGTTCTTAAAGGGACCGTCGACGATGATCACGAGATCGCCCACCTGGAAGTCGCTCTTAAACTTGGCCTGTTGCTCGCCGATGCGGCGCTGGATGACGCCAAATTCCTCGGGTGAGACGGCCACCGGGATGTTGCCGGAGCCGACGAACCCGGTGACGTTGGGCGTGTTGCGGACCAAGTACCACGACTCATCCGTGACGACCATGTCCACCAGCACGTAGCCCGGAAAGAGCTTACGTTCCTCTTCGACGGGTTCGTTCTTCTTGAAGACGAGCTGTTTCTCTTTGGGCACCTGCACATCGAAGATACGGTCGCCCATCGCCATGTTCTCTATGCGTTGCTTCAGGGCGGCGGCAACGGCGTCCTCATACCCGGCGTAGGTATGGACGACGTACCAGTTACGCCCGGCGGAAGGATCTTGTTTTCCCATGGGAGAGGGGGTTTAGGCGAAAGAGAGAATGACAAGAACAATCTCGGCCAAGAGCGAGTCGAAGAGGCCGAAGGCGAGTGAGGTGATGGCGATGAAGACGAGGACAATGGCCGACAGGCGGATGGCCTGCTGGCGGGTGGGCCAACGCACATGGCGCAGTTCTTCGAGGGCGTTATTGAGGAAGGCGATAGGGTCCATAAGGTTTGGTCGGCGTCTTGAAAAGCCCCGGCGGGGCACGAATCCATCATACTCATTTCTGGACCAGTTGCAAGGAGTGGGCGCAGTCTAGAGGCTAATGGTAGCCTTTGGAGGCATAGATCAGAGAGGGATTTGGCCCCAAAATAGGCCGGAATATTGACATATTTGTATGATATATTATAATATTCATTGTCCTTTCTCACCAGCGACATCATCACGGAAGTGAGGTAAGTACGAAGCGCATCAAATGGTGCGTTCTGCGCTTACCTCGTTCCATAGAGAGCAAGCCCGAGCCAGCGGTCCTGGTTGTCTCTATTTCCAAGGGAGTGTCTGATGAGTACGAAATTACGTTTACATCGTGGCAACAAAAAAGAGATCGAAGCCGGTCTCGCGCAATTAGACAAGTACGGGATCACGTTCGAACGCTGGCTGGAAATGTGTAAGTTGGGCACAGAGGCGATGCAACGCCTCGGGGCCAATTTCCCCATTTGTTTTCACGGCGTCTACGACGCCGTCTCCATTCTCGGCTTTGGCCTGTCTTATAAAGACTTTTTTCCGGCAGCGGAAAAAGATACAGTGATCATTCGTTACAATGGATGGTCCTTCCAAGCCCTGCAGGACAATCCGTATTGCAAACCATTGATGCATCTTGAGAATTGCGATCGAACTTCTTGGAGAGATCTCACGATGCCGCCGGGCTTTTATAGGATTAAGCTTGTGGAGATGAGAGAAGCCTCAGACTCCGCAGGGCAAGAACCTGCCATGCCCGCGAGTCAACGGATGACCCCTATCGTTCTGCTCGCGACGGCGATGCTTGCGCATCGTCTTAAAACGGGCGAGAGTTTGGTTACGAATCGATTCGTACGGGTTGAAGAAACGTTGTCAGGTACCAATCATAATCATTTGGTGATTGAAGATAGAAGTGGTCGCATCTCTGTCGGTAGCAATTGGTGCGACAGTATGCGCCACGTGGAGTTATGTGCTTCGTATTTTGAGAAAATTCACGTTCCCATTTTACTCTAAATTTACATTTCGGCCGTCGACAAAAGACTGCCGGTTCAACCGCTCCGTACCACGGGGCGGTTTTTTTGAGTGTTCAGTGATCCTTCTCAAGTCGACTGCGGAAGGTGGAGGTTTTAGTACTGCGGTGGTTCCAAAACATGGATTTTACTGAGTGGCAGAGCCACAAACCAGACGCGTCCGGCGACAGCGACATCTTCCACGTAGGGCGAGGGCTGACCGCTGCCGTCGTTAAATCCGCGGGAATCGGTGCTGTTTTGGCGGTTGTCGCCCAAGAGGAAATAGTGTTCGGCCGGCACCAGGAAGCGCGCGGGGCTGGCGTCGCCGCCGGTGGCGTGGCGGAAGGTTTTACCCTGGTTCTCGACGTCTAGGTATGCCTCCTCCAAGCGCTCCTCGGCCGTCTCGCCGGCGCGCTTGATGTACACCTGGCCGCCGCGTAGCGTAATTTCGTCACCCCCGACGCCGATGATGCGCTTCACGTAGTACTTGCCCGGCGCATTCGGTGGGTGGAACACCACCACGTCGCCGCGCTGGGGGTCGCCGAGGTAGTACGCCAGTTTGTTGATGATGATGTACTCCTGGTCGGCGAGGGTGGAATCCATCGACTTGCCCTCCACCTGGAACGGCATCACCAAAAAGGTCCGGATGCCGAGCACAATGGCCAGGATCACGATCAGGTTGAAGGCGACATCAAGAACATGGAAGAGCGGGCCGTGGACGCGGGGCAGATTCATCCGCCCGACTCTACCTTCGGCCTCTGTCGCCGTACAGCGGAGCCTTAGGAGATCGTGTACGATGCGGACGTGTTGAACCGCTGGTTCTTCCACCGGCACCTCGATGAGGACGAAGATATTGTACTCGTCGTCCATAAGCATTGGCTCTGGGGTCTACGGGCGCTGCTTTGGCCCACGGTCGCCGTGGCGGCCGATGCCGCCGGCTGGTATTTGCTCCATACCCGCGGCTGGGCCAGCACGGTTTTTGGCGTGCTTGGACTGGTGACGGTCGTGTGGTGGATCCGCAGCTTCTACGATTATTTCCTCGACGCGTGGATCATCACCAACGAAGGTATCATCGATATTGAGTGGCACGGCTTCTTCCACCGGGAATCGTCGCGTGTGCTCTACAGCGATATCCAGGGCGTAAGTTACGAAATTAAGGGCATCCTCGCCACGATTTTACGGGTGGGCACCATGGAGATCGAAAAAATCTCGACCGGTGGCTCGGTGAAGCTCGAGCGTGTCGCCCGGCTCAAGAAGGTGGAAGGCATCATCCTAAAATGCATGGAGGCCTACTTGCATAAGAAGAACTTGCGTGACTCCAGCCAAGTGAAAGATCTGCTCGCCACGCTCGTCGCCGAGCAAATTAATCTCAAGACGATGGCTAAGTCTTTCGCAAAAACCGCCAAATGAACCCAGTGATTGTCGCCGGCGCGCTGCTTGCCGTTCTTGGCCTCTTCATAGCGTTTCAGTGGTGGGCCAAGAAGAGCCGGCGTCTGCCTGCGGCACAGGCCCGGGCACTCTGGCAGCACTTCGGCGCCGCCGAGGGCCAGGCCGATCCCCACCGTAAAGTGCTGGACGCCGCCAAGGTGTTTGAGTCGGCTCTAAAAGCCAAGGGCTACCAGGGCTCGTTCGCCGACATGCTGCGCCAGGCCGGACCTGCCATTCCGTCGGTTCAGGGGGTGTGGGATGCGCTCAAGCTCAGAAACCGCATCGCCCATGAGACCAATGTCCAGGTAGATGATCGCAGTGCCGACCGGGCCGTCTCGGCGTTTGGCCGCGGACTCCAGGTCTTCCTTGGCTCCCGCCCATGATGCCGAGCGCGCTTATCGTCGGCCTCGGCAACCCGGGCAAATCCTACGCCAAGACGCGCCATAACCTCGGCTGGCTGGCGCTCGACGTGGTGGCGGAAGCGCTGCCGGCGGGCGAGTGGAAGCAGAGCGACAAGTTTGACGCTTCGGTGGCCGTGGCTCCGGGCGGCATCCTGCTCTTAAAACCCCTCACGTTTATGAACTTGAGCGGCCAGTCACTCCGGAAGGTCTGTGATTTTTACAAGCTGGCGCCCGAGCGCGTGCTGGCGCTTTGCGACGACATCGATCTGCCCCTGGGCGAGGCACGCTTCCGATTAAACGGCGGCCCCGGCACACATAACGGCCTCAAGTCGCTCGTTGAGACGCTCGGTGAGGGCTTCGCGCGTATCCGCCTGGGGCTTGGGAAAGGCAACGGCCCGATGGACCTGGCGGCGTGGGTGCTGAGCGTGCCCTCTACAGAGGAACAAGCCGTGCTCGCCGAGGCCTACCAAAAGGCCGCGGCCCTCACGCAGGAGTGGCTCGCGGCCTGGGCACAAAAAGCGGCGTAAGCGTTAGCCCTTGAGGATTTCGAAGAGCTGCGTCATCAGGTCGACGATGGTGGAGAAGTTCAGGTTGAAGGGAATGTCGAGCAAACGGCTCAGCCAGGCGACAACGAAGAACGAGCCGAAGACCACCGCCAAACCGATAATGGAGTAGCGGATCGTCTGCATGGCCTTTTTGATCTTGTCCTCGTTGCCGGCGGAGAGGATGAAGGTAATGCCGCCGATAATCATGAAGATGAGGCAGAGCAGCATCGCGGCGATGAGCGCCAGGGCGATGAACGTCGCGACGATGTCGAGCGGGCTGCCGGTTTCGAGGAGGTCGCGGAGCATGAAAGAGGAGGGGAGGGGATGGAAAGATTAGGCCGTCTGGCCGGGTTCGAGGATTTTTAAATTGACGCGCTGTTGGGTGGCGCCGCCGATAATACGCAGGAGCGTGCGGAGCGCCTTCACGGTCTGGCCGCCTTTGCCGATCAGCTTGCCCATGTCGCGGTTACTCACCGAGACGGTCAGTAAAATACCGAGGTCGTCCTGACGGGCCTCGATCTTGAGCACGTCCTTATCGTCAACAATCGATTCCAGGACATAACGCAAGAATGATAGGCCTGGGGCGTCGGTGAGAGGCGTGACAGTCATGGACGAAAAACGGGAAAGGGGAGGGAACCCTTCGGCACTCAGGCGGCCGGGGCCTCGGCCGACGCTTCGGCCGCGGGAGCAGCCGCCTCAGGGGCGGGTGCAGGAGCCGGGGCAGGGGCGGCAGCGGGAGCTGCAACCTCGGCCTCGGGATTCTTCGACTTGCGCTTGGCGTACCGCTGGATGAAGCGGTCCATGTTCTCCATCCCCTGGCGCTTCAACAGACGCGCGACGGTGTCGCTCGGCTGGGCGCCTTGCTTTACCCAGTGGGTGATGCGGTCTTTGGTGACTTCAATCACGGGCGGCTCCTGTGCGGGCAGGTAATGGCCGACGATCTCCTGGAACTTTCCCTTAGCGGAACGTGCTTTCTCGGCCACCACCAGACGGAAGCTGGGGAGATTCTTGCGGCCGGTGCGTTGGAGGCGAATGACGAGCATGCGGGCGGAGTGTAGGCAACGGGACAAGGGAGCGCAAGCTTTTCTTGACGCTCTGGAGCCCTCTTTCGGGCCGATTATTCGCGTACCAAACGGGCGGTCTTGGGGGCGGCCGGGCCGAGATCGCGCCGGAGAGCCTCTAAAAGCTCGGGCAGCAGGCCTTGCCCCTCCTGGAGGGCAACGGCGTGGCGGGCTGTCACTACCAAGACGCCGTCTTCGACCCGGACGGGCTGGAGCATCTGGAGAAGGCTGGAGTCCCGGTCGGCCAACCAGCGGCGAGCGCGCTCGACGGTGAGGGCGGCGGAAGCCGCTTCGAAGAGGCCGCGCTTCTGCAGAGTTCGGCCGAGGAGGTGGGCGACGCGTTCGATGCGGCCATCGTACTCCCGATCGCGAGTGATCACAGCGGAGATTCCCTCTTCGTCACTTGCTTTAAACGCGGGCGAGGCGTTACTACTGGACCATCTACCTTTTTCATTGTTCTCCTTTATGACATCCCGCTTTGCATTCCTCCGGGCGCTCCTGGTGCCCCTGCCGCTCGCCTTCGGGCTTTTACTCGGTGTCGGCGTCTCTACTACGACTGCCGCCCTGCTCGGTTCGAGCATCTTCTCCGACGTTCCGGCCGGGTCCTATTTTGATTCCGCGGTGGGCGAGCTGTACGCCGACGGCGTCATTAAAGGTTTTGATGACGGTGATTTCCACCCCGATGAGCCTGTCACTCGCGGCCAGATCGCCGTGATGCTCCAGCGCTTTAAGCGCGGCGGCTTCGTGAGCTCGTCATCATCATCCCGCTCAAGCAGCAGTTCCTCCTCTTCGAGCTCTTCCTCGTCGAGCAGCTCGAGTTCTAGCAGCTCTTCTAGCTCTATCAGCTCCATCCCGGCTCAGGGTGGACTCCGCTTTACCGCTGGCGCCTACACCATCGGCGAGGGACAGGTGTCCTTCCCGATCACCATCGTCCGTACGGCCGGCAAGGCCGGTGCCATTACGGTCGACTACCGCTTTGTGGCGGGAACGGCCAGCGAGGGTTCGGACTTCCAACTTACCACCGGCACGATCAGCATCGGCTCGGGTGAGTCGAGCAAGGTCTTCCAAATCTCAGTGATCAACGACACGGTCGCCGAGTCGAGCGAGACGTTTGAGATCGTGATGAGCAACCCGACAGGCGGAGCGGTGATCTTGAGCGACCGCACGACTATCAACATCACCGATGACGATGGTGGCTCCTCGAGCTCCGGTACTTCTTCGGTGTCCTCGTCTTCGAGTAGTATCACCGGTCCCGGTGCCTTTAAGTACGCCGCTATCGCTTACAGCGTGGGTGAGAATATTCCGAGTGTGACGGTCACCGTTACGCGCGTGAATGGCATCGTCGGCACGGTTGGGGTGAGCTACGCCACGACCACCTCGCCGAATTACACCGCCACCGGCTCGGATTACGCCGCCACCTCCGGCACCCTCACCTTTGCGGCCGGCGAGACAACGAAGACTTTCAGCGTGCCAATTAGCGACGACGGCACGATCGACGGTAATAAGACCTTCGCCGTGACGCTCAGCGCTCCCACCGGCGGCGCTACTATCGATACGCCGAGCACCGTCGTGACGATTTACGACGACGAGACGGCAGCCTTTGGTTCGGGCACCTTCCGCTTTGCCCAGTCTAGCTACAACGTGACGGAGGGCAGCGGTAAGGCGACAGTCATCGTGAACCGCGTGGGCGGCAGCAAGGGCACGGCGACGGTCATGTATTCGACCGCCAATAATACCGCCCTCTCGGGCGCCGACTACGCCGCCACCTCCGGCACACTCACCTTCCAGCAGGGCGAGGCCAGCAAAACCTTCGAGGTCATCCTCTACAAGGATAACCAGGCCAACGAAGGCGAGGAGACAGTCTCGCTCATGATCTCGAGCCCCACGGGCGCGATGCTTGGCGACCTCACCACTTCCACGCTCACGATTTCGGGCTGACGCGTTCCAACGCTTCTCGCACGATGACCGCCGGCCCGTCCCAGGAGACAAGTCTCCTCGGGGCGGGCCGTTTTGGTAGGTCGCGGAAGGCGGCGGCAAAGACCGCCGGATCAGTGGTGGGCAGCAGACGAACACCTTCGGCGCCGCCGACGACGCCGGGAATAGCGGTGAGGGCGGGCGCCACCACCGGGCAGCCGCAGGCGAGCGCCTCAACGAGTGGCAGACAATAGCCCTCATGGTGGCTCATGGTGACGCAGGCGGCGGCGGCCGAGTAGAGCGGGGGGAGATCCGCATCGGGGACATTTTTGAGGCGGATGACACCGGTCGGCCAGACGACAGCGTCGGCTTCTTTGCCCGAGGCGACGAGCACGAGGTCCGTCTCGGGCAGGGCCGCCGTCGCAAAGGCGGCGAGGAGTCCGGGCACGTTCTTATGTTCCTTGGCGTTGCCCACATAGAGCAGGAAGGGGCGGCTGAGCCCGTAGCGTTGGCGGACCGTGGCTTGAGCGTCGACCGAGGCTGGGGTGATCTCCGGTTCTACACCCTCCCCGGTGACGATCGTCTTGGCAGCGGCGCCGGAACCGTAGATGGCGGCGATCTCCTGGGCTACGAAAGGGCTGACGGCACAAACGGCGCCTGCCCGGCGGATCACGCGGCGCATGAGGAAGCGGTAGGCCAGTTGCTTGAGCGGCGAGGCCGCGTTTGGAAAGCGGTGCAGGATGAAGTCGTGGATGGTCACCACGGACGGTGTCCGCAGGCGGAGGGGAGCGTTGAAGTGCGGAGCGTAGTAGGCGTCGACATATTCGTTTTTAAGGAGGCCGGGTAGACGGAATTGCTCGGCGAGCGAGTAGTGGGGGATGGACGTCTCGATGAGATGCACATCGGCGCCGGGGTCCCACCAGGGCTGGGTGCCCGGGGCGACGAGGAGAGTCCAGTGCGCGGCCGGTTTGGTGTGCAAGAGTTCGGCCGTCAGTCCGCGTGTAAAGCGGCCCAACCCAGAAGGGGTGGCGGCGAAGCGGCAGTCGATGACGAAGTGGCGCACTCCGCTATGATACCCCCGTGACGATCGACGAGGCACTCCGTTTCCCCGGCTTGAGCAGAAACGACGGCGAGGCCTTATTGGCCCAGCTGCTGCAGAAGGATCGTGCCTGGCTTTTGGCCCGACCCGACCGAGTCGTGCCCGAGGCGGTCGCCGATTTGTGGCCGCATGCCGCCGCCCGTTTGGCAGCCGGCGAGCCGGCCGCCTATATTTTGGGCACCGAGCAGTTTCTCGGTCGCGAGTATCTGGTGGACCCGCGCGTGCTCATTCCCCGGGCCTGCACGGAGCGGTTGGTCGCTCTGGCGGAGGGTGTCCTCAAAGACGAGATCGGCGATGCCACCCTCGAGATCGATACCGGCGTGGTGGCTGTGTTCCGCCGTCTTTCTACTTTTCCGGCCGAGTTGGTGATCGAGATTGGGACGGGGAGCGGCTGCATCGCGGCCAGCCTGGCGCTTACGTTCCCAAACCTCCGCCTGGTGGCGACCGATATCAGTCAAGATGCCCTCGATTTGGCGGCGCTCAACCTGGAGCGTCTTGGGCTCACGAAGCGCGTCGAACTGCGTCGCGGCGACCTGCTCGCGCCGGTGCTCGAGGTGGCGGTGCCGTTCCTGCTCGTCAGTAATCCGCCCTACGTGCCCGATAGCTACGTTTTCCAGCGCTCAGTCCACGCCTACGAGCCCATGCTCGCGCTGAGGGGTGGTGGTCCGGCCGGAGAGACGATCTTGCTTGATGTTGTCCGCCAGGCGTTGGCACATCCGCTCTGCATGGGCTTGGTAGTGGAGTGCCGCGCCGACCAAGTGCCGGCGATTGATGCGGCCTTGCAGACGGCGAAGAAGAAGGCCTCAGTCCGCTAAGGCGGCCAAGACGAGAGTGGCTGTCTTGCTCCACGAGTAGCGTGCCGCCCGGATCGGTCCCCGTTTGGCGAAATCGGCCTGCAGGGCCGGGTCGGACATCAAGTGTTCCAGTCCGCGAGCGATCTCGGCGGTGCGATCGGGATTGACGATGAAGGCCGTGCCGCCCGCCAATTCCTGCAGGGCGCCGCGGTTGCTGGTGAGGACGGGTATGCCACGTTGAAAGGCATCGAGCACCGGCAGACCGAAGCCTTCGTTGTGCGAGGGGAGGGCGAGGATCTTGGCGTGATGGAGGAGGTCCTCTACTTCCGCGTCGGGCACGTAGCGCCGCCACTCCGCTCCGGGCGTGTTTTCCACGGCGCGGAGGATGGCGTCGTCCTGCCAGCCGCGGCTGCCGACGAGGACGAGCGTCCAGGTGTGGCGGAGGGTGGCTGGCAGCCGGGCGTAGGCGCGCACCAGGCGCTCCTGGTTTTTCCGAGGACAGAGCGTCCCCAGGCAGAGAATGATGTTTCGGTCGCGGGCGGCGGGGGGAGGGGATGAGTTGAGCGGGCCGGCGAAGACGCTGGTGACTGTCGACGGGTCGAGGCCAGGCGTGCGCTTCAACAGCTCACTCCGGGTGGCGGCGCTCACCGTCAGGATGTGGCGGGCAGTGCGAAGCGTGCGGTCGAGTGTGAGTCGTTCGATGAACGTGGCGCGCGAGGCGTGCTCGTCGTCGCGAAAGGCGATGAGATCGTGCACTACCGGCACACAAGCGACCGTGCGGCCAAGCAGGGCCGGCACAATGAAGCTGGTGGGGCTCAGATAGATTGCCTCGGGTCCCGCCCGACGCAGGCGGAGCGCCGTTCGCAGGTGCCAGAGCAGGCCGCGGGACGAGATGAGGATGTCGGTCGACTCTGGCCGCGCCTCGGCCAGAGCCTGGAGGGCGGGGGGGAGAGGGGCGTCGGCGTGGAGCGTGAGCGCCACCGGGCGCATGAGTAACTCCGCCAGCAGGCCGCGCGTCCAGATGCCCTTGCCGGTGGGATGGGGGCGGCAGGCCTCCCGAATGTCGATATGCAGGCGCACGCGGCCAGTATAGCTGTGCTATCATTGCTCCGTGTCCAATCGTCTGCAACGCATCCTCTCGGCCCTCGATCTTGAAGAGCGCATCCTGAATGCTGGCTCGTTGCTGGCGCTGGTTGGCGTGATTCTGCCCTGGATTTCCGGCCAATGGGGCGGCCAGGACGAGCAGACGTTCTCGGGTCTGGGATTTTTTACGTCATTCATCGGTCTGGCCGTCGTGCTGCTGCACGCCGCCGCCATTGCTATCCTGGCGGTGCCCCTCTGCGGCGGTTCACGCTTGGTCGCTCAGAATCGACAGCATATCGTCCGCTTCTTCCTGTCGCTCATCGCCTCGGTGCTTATCCTGGCTGCTCTCTCGGTGCTCACCAAAGTGACCCTCGAATTTCCCCGCATGGGCCTGCGCTTCGGCGTGTACGTCAGTCTCATCGGCAGCTTAGTCTCGACGCTCTACACCTACCTGCTCTACCGTGAGCAGCGTCGGCACGAGGTGCGCGAGCTCTTTCATCATCCCGAAGATCACTTCCTCCACGCCACGCCACCAACCTCGCCCACGGCCTCGCCCTCCACCTCGCCTCCACCTCCACCTCCGCCACCGTTGCCGGCCGAGGAGCACCCCGTCATTCGCTAAGGCTATGACTGAACCTATCATCACCACCGCTGAGCAGCCTGCCTATCAGGACGACGATCTTGTCTACGTCGATCCCGACGCCCGGGCGGTGCTGGGCCTCGTCCAATTTGATGAGAAGGGCATGCCGAAGAAGCTTGCCCGCCCGCCGCGCGAGGGCGCTCACGTCGAAGAGGATGACGAACCAGCTGCCGCCGGCGCTCCAGTCGCCGCTGCTATCGCCCCAATCCCTGCACCCGCTCCGGCTGCCGCCCCGCTTCGGGGTCGCGGACGCGACCGCCGCCCGCTGGTACGCAAGCCACGCGTACGGTATTACCCGTGGGGAACCTACCGCTCGATGAAGAAGATCTTTAAGGTAGCCGGCAAAGTGCCGGAGACGCGCGGTCAAGCCACGCTCGACGAGATCTTGCCCAAAGCCCTGAATGAGGCCTTCTGGGATAATAAGGTGCCATCGATACCATCGGTCACTGACGCCTCGGGCGATCAGTACTGACCGGTCACGCCGATGATGACGCCCAGTAAGGCGCCGAACCCGCCGATAATCCAAAGGCGCATCGTGACTTTGCTTTCACCCCACTGCAAGGCTTCGAAGTGGTGGTGAATGGGTGCGGCAATAAAGATTTTGCGACCCTGGCGGAGCTTCTTACTCGTGAGCTGGATAATGACGGAGAGGAGTTCGATCAAAAAGACGATGCCGATGAGCGGTAGGAGGAGGACGTCGTCGGTCATGAGCGCGATCACGCCGAGTGTGCCGCCGAGCGCCATCGAGCCGGTATCGCCCATGAAAAACAGGGCCGGGGGGACGTTATGCCAGAGGAAGGCGGCGATCGCGCCGCCGGTAACGGCGCAGAAGGCGGCAAGGACAGTCAGGCCGCCGGCGTAGGCCAGCACCGCGAAAGCGCCAAAGCTGATGACCAGGAGTCCGCCGGCCAGGCCGTCGAGGCCGTCGGTAAAATTGACGGCGTTCGCCGTGCTCACCATCACCAGGATAAAGAGCGGCACGTACCAGAAGCCGAGGAAGACTTCGCCGTAGAAGGGGACGGAGATACTGTTGAAGTCGAGCTTCGTGTAAAACCACCAGGCGCCAGCTGCGGCGATGAAGAGCATCGAGAGCAGCTTTGGCAGCCAGGCGAGGCCCTTCGTCTTGCCCACGCCGCGCACGTTCAAATAGTCGTCGATCGCACCGAGTGCGCCCATGGCGATCATGGTGAAAAGTGGCAAATAGACCTCGCGGCGCTGGAGGAGTGAGTAATCAGTCAGGCCGATATAGGCAAAAAGGCGGGAAAGAAGCACGGTTGCTACCACGCCCAGCCAGATGATGATGCCGCCCATTGTCGGCGTGCCCCACTTGGCCTGGTGATACTGGCGGAAGACCGATGCCTCGCGCCCGTCGATGCTTTCGACGCGCAGCTCCTTGCCGATTTTATTGAAGCGCAAAAAGTTGACGAACCAGGGCGTGAAGGCGAGCACTAGGCTAAACGCCATCGCGGCGTACACGAGGATGACCGCTAAGGGGACGTCGGGACGGATGAGAGGATCCATGTCCTGAATGCTAATCGGCGTCGTGAACCTTGTCGATGTCGTAGAAACGCAGTTGCTCCTTCTTGAATAGCAATTCCACGCGGCCGACGGGGCCGTTGCGGTGCTTACGGATATAGATGTCCGTGATGCCAGGGCGGGCGGTATCGGCTTCGTAGTATTCCTCGCGGTACATCATCAGCACGATATCCGCGTCCTGCTCGATGGAGCCGGAGTCGCGCAGGTCGGAGAGGAGTGGGATGTTACCGGGGCGCGATTCGACGGCGCGCGAGAGCTGCGAGAGGGCGATCACCGGCACGTGGAGCTCGCGGGCGATCTGCTTGAGGGCGCGCGAGATCTCCGAGATCTCCTGTACACGGTTGCCGGCGTAGCTGGCGTTACCGGTACTCATGAGCTGGAGGTAGTCGACGATGATGAGGTCCAGGCCGTGCTCCATCTGCAGGCGGCGGGCCTTGGTGCGAAGTTCCGGCAACGAGGAGGCCACCGAATCGTCGATGAAGATATTGGCCTTGCTGAGCTCATCCATGATCGGGCCCATATTCTGGAAGTCGCTGTCGTCGAGCTTGCCGCGCTGGAGTTTCCAGCTGTCAACGCCGAGCATGGAGGCGAAAAGACGGTCGACGAGCTGCTCTTTGCTCATTTCGAGCGAGAAGATGCCCACACTCTTCTTGCTGCGGATGGCCGCGTTCTGGGCGATGTTGAGGGCGAGGGCTGTCTTACCCATGGAGGGGCGGGCAGCGATGATGACGAGGTCGCTTGGCTGCAGCCCAGAGAGTTTGTAGTCCAGACTGGCGAAGCCGGTGGGCACGCCTTTGAAGGCATCTTCGTCGGTCGACTCGTGCATCTCGGCGAACTTCTCGTAGCGGGCATCGAGGACGTCGCGGATGTGGATGAATTTCTCTTTGATGAACGTATTCGTGATCGAGAAGACCTGTTTCTCGATAGCCTCTAAAAGTTCCGGGATCGGCCGGTTGGTGGCGTAGCCCAGGCCCGTAATCTCGCGGCCGGCCTCGATGATATTGCGGTGGAGCGCCTTGCCCTTCACGATTTGGGCATATTGGTAGATGTGCGACGAGGTCGGCACCGAGGCCGCAAGTTCAGCCAAGAAGGCGCTGCCCCCCACTTCCTGGATCTTCTGAACGTCGTTGAGTTTGCTGGCCACCGTCACGAAGTCGATCGGCTCGTGGCGCTGGTAGAGTTGTTCGATGGCGTGATAAATCAGCCGGTAGGTCGGATCGTAGAAGTCGGACGGCGTGAGGATGTCCGAGACGCGGATCATCGCCTCGCTATCGAGCAAAAGGGCGCCTAAGACCGTGCGCTCAGCATCGAGTGCGTGGGGCGGTGTGTCGTAGGGGAGGGGTGGGGTCGACATGGGCGGGGAAGGGGATTGTGGATCACCTCACCGGCACTGACAAGGAACCGAGTTTGGCGGCCCATTTCCCTGTGGATTCATTGTGGAAAAAAAGCGGACTACTCGTGGGAAATCCGCCTAACGAAAAACACCCCAGTCCTCCTCACTGGGGCGTCGTTCGTCCTCTTTCTTAGGCATTCAAGAGCTTATCGTGCTGCTCCCGGATGGAGCTTTCCATCTCCGCGGCCATCTTGGGATGCTCATCAAGGTAGGCGCGAGCTTGTTCGCGTCCTTGGCCGATCGTCTCTTCACCAACGCGGAAGTAGGCGCCTGACTTTTCAATGAAGCCGAGTTTGAGGCCCAGGTCGAGCAGGTCGCCCGACTTGCTGATGCCGCGGGCGTAGAGCAGGTCGAACTCGGCCTGACGAAACGGGGGGGCAACCTTATTTTTTACTACTTTCACACGAATGCGGTTGCCGACGATTTCCTGGCCCTCTTCGGTGCCTTTCTCCGTGATTTTTTCGATACGGCGGATATCCAGACGGACCGAGGCGTAGAACTTGAGGGCATTGCCGCCGGCGGTCACCTCGGGATTACCGAACATGATGCCGATCTTCATACGCAGCTGGTTGATGAAGATCACGGTGCAGTTGGTCTTACTGACGATGGCCGTCAGCTTGCGTAGTGCCTGGCTCATCAGACGGGCCTGTAGGCCCATGTGCTGGTCGCCCATTGTCCCTTCAATCTCAGCGCGGGGCGTGAGGGCCGCCACGGAGTCGATAACGATGATCTCGACGGCGCCGGAACGCACCAGCGTCTCGGTGATCTCGAGGGCCTGCTCGCCGTCATCGGGTTGGGAGATGAGAAGTGAATCCGTATCCACGCCGATGCGCTTGGCGTACTGGGGATCGAGGGCGTGCTCGGCGTCGATGAAGGCCGCCTTGCCGCCGCGCTTCTGGACCTCGGCGATGATATGGAGCGCGAGCGTGGTCTTGCCGGACGATTCGGGGCCGTAAATCTCGATGATGCGTCCGAGTGGCACGCCGCCGCCCATGGCGAGGTCGAGCGACAAGGAGCCGGAGGGCACCTTGGGGATAGCGCTGATTTCTTTCTCGCCCATCTGCATGATGGCGCCGTCGCCGTATTGCTTCTTGATGGCGGCCAGAGCAGCCTTGATGGCTTCGGCTTTAACATCGATCTTGGCGGGTTTCTTGGCGGTGTCGGCGGCGGCGTCGGGAGTCTTGCTGGACATGGGAGTGGAGGGGATTGGGTGGATGAATGTGCACCTAGGTTGCCGGCCGTCCCGGGCTTCGTCAAACGACTTCTGCTTGCCTCTACCTGGGAAGCATTATGGTGTATCTTCGTACACCCTTATTTTTTCGGAGAAAGCGGGGCGCAGGTGCCGACGCGATTTTGGACGTCCGTGATTTGGCAGGAGAATCCTTTGGGGCAGAGGATGCCGGCCGTGCCGCCGCAGGGGAGGGCGGCACCACTGCCGCTGACTGGACCACCGGAGGCCGTTTGACCGACGAACTTTAGGCTACGGGTAATGAGTGAGAGCCGCTCCAGGGCGGTGACAGGGTCGGAGGCGAGGGGGGCAAAGCTGAGAGTGAGAATGCGGGCGTTCTCCAGTTGGACGATGATGGCGGCTGAGCCGGTCTTGGGATCGACCGTGCGCTGGGCTAAGCGCGAGGAAATGGAGAGGTTTGATTCGGCGGGTAGGACGTTGCCAGGCTGGACAGCCAGCTTAAGGATGGGGGTGGTTCCGTCTGCCGCCGTGAACGTGAGGGCGGGTTCGGTACCGCCGCGCCTCCAGTCGGCGGGGACGGTGAAGGTAAGTCCGAGGCTGGGGATAGCCTCATTGCGCAATTCAGCCAGGGCGGTGTCGATGCTGGCGACGACGAACACGGGTAACGAGATGGCGTCGGTGTTGGCTTCAAACGTGCCGTGGAGCGTGACGGTCTGACCTTCGTAGCGGTCGAGGGCGACGGCGGCGCTTTCCACCATGGAGACACGTTCACCGTTCTGGCTCAACACGTGCGTGCCACGACGTGTGAGTGAGAGCGGGGCCCGGTTGAGGGTGCCACTGACGGTCTGCTGGCCCTGAGGCAGGTTGGGGATACCGCCGTGGCTCGGCCAGAGCCAGATGAGGCCGGCGATGACGCAGGCGGCGATAGCGATGACAACGAGGAGGGCGCGGCGGGGCATGGGCGTATCTTCCTCCATCCGCTGGCGGAGGACAAAGAAAAACTGCCCGGCGTGGTCGCCGGGCAGTGATGGGAGCAGAGGCAAGCCGCTGCTCGAGGCCTCCTTTCTAGAGTTGAGGATGACAGGGGATGGACCCCGGTGGCAGGGGGTCCGTGGCGTTGTGCAAGGAGTCCACTGCCGGCAGTTACGGATATTTCTGCTGGAGCTGCTGAAGAATCTGGGGGATCGGGTCGACCTTCTGATTGCCGAATCCAACCATTCCGTCGGCAGAGATATGGATGGATTCCACTCGGCCAACCACGATATTCACGGGATGGTAGTCGGCACCGAAATTACGCCCCCAGAGGCCATGACTGACAGGCGAGAGGGGCTGGCTTCGTACCCGCACCACCGTTGCGTCCAGGCTACTGTCGCACTTGATTGCGAGCACCCATTCGAGTTTCTCTCCTGGTACCAGTTCCGATTCCAAGCGCCTGGCGATAGTTTCGGCCAGCTCTGTCCACTTCGTCAGCATGACACTCAGGACTTTGGGGTCGACCGGGTGACCGCTTTGAAAAAGCATCGTCGTCTTTCGCATGAACGTATTCCTTCAAGGGGCAATGGTGTAAAAGAAAAGACAGTGTCTATTGTACGGTGATTATACAACAACGCCACCGTGAGGTGGCGTGTGGGGTGACTCTGGGAGCGATGGAGGTGTCAGTCGGCTTCGTTCGCTGACGGGGAGGTTTATCGTCACTTCTTGCTCGGTTCAAAAGCGTAGACGGCGCGACCGACGCGGACGAAGTACGGCATCTTCTGGAGGTTCAAGGAGA
Source organism: uncultured Candidatus Peribacteria bacterium (assembly GCA_964640945.1). Lineage (GTDB taxonomy): Bacteria > Patescibacteriota > Gracilibacteria > Peribacterales > Peribacteraceae > JAGOUB01. Next base: position 33,027 of record CAZXIV010000001.1, read on the forward strand.
TGGTGCCGACCTTCACCGTGCGCTGCTTGGCGACCTCGGCGATGATCTCACGCTTCGACAGCGGGCCCTTCTCCTTCAGGATGCGCTCGATCACATCGGCGACCGTGCCGGGCTCGTAGCCCCATTCCTTAAGGGCGTAGAGGCCACGGCCAACCAAGACGAACTGCGGGTAGCGGATGAGTTCGTTGTGGACAGCCTGGACGGTGACGTTTTTGTGATCGAAGTGGGCCTCGCGGATGCGGTTGGCGATATCCATGAAGTGCAGCGGCTGGCCGGACTTTTTGAGGACGATCTCCACCTTGTCGCGGATGGAGCGGGGGCGGACGAAGCGCCACTCGGTCAGCCCCCAGCCTTCGTCGATCTCCTTGAGGCGCTCGTCGACGGCCAGACAGCTAATAATGAGTTCGCGGCTCGGGATGCGGTCGCCGAAGAGGTTTAAGGCCTGGACGGCCGAGACCAGTTCGTCGCGCTTCATACACGATTTGCGCTTCTTTAAGATCTTCACGATCGAATCGACGATTACGGAGATATCGTCCGTGGCCAACGACTCGACGCGCCAGAAGGGCGCAAAAGTGCCGCCGCTGCCCGAGGGGGCGAGCTCGGTATCGATGCTATAGGCCAGACGCAGGACGGCGCCATCCACATCGGGGGAGCTGTTTGCCAGGCGGCGGACCACCTGGGTGATGAGGTCGTCTTCGCGCATCACACCGCCATGGATGCGGAGGATGCCTTTGGCCATCTCGTTGACGTCGTTGAGCTTGGTGGTACGGACAGTGCGACGGAGCTTGGAGAGCGCGATGCTTTCGATCTGGCGGATGCGCTCACGCGTCACCTTGAAGTGCTTGCCGATCTTCTCCAGCGTTTGCTTGGGGTGTCCCTGGAGGGCAAAGCGACGACGGATGACAGTCGCTTCCTTATCCGTGAGGACCAGGAAGAGGTCGTCGAGTAACGACTGGAGGTTAATCGAGAGCTTCGGCGCGGACGGAGCCGTGCCGGTAGCCGTCGCAGAGTTTTGGGGGGACATATGGGGCTGGGAGGGAGGAAGGATTTAACCCTTGTTCTACCAGAACATTGACAGGAATAAAAGATACGCGGACGGTTCCTATGGACGTTCATTATCGGTTGTTGCTTGAGATCAATATGCTCATTTGAGCAGACCTTCTGCTTCGAACCGGGATGTACTAATTTAGAGACTTTTTCGAAGTTGTCAACAATTATTCTTCTCGCAAGAGAAAGCCAATAATTTTAGGAGGATGTTTGTTAAATAAGCCTTCTTTCGAGGGCCATTTGCAGCAAGGCAACCGCGGCTTTAGCGTGATCATTCTCACCCGCTGTATCAGTGTGCGAGGTGTAGCGTTCGTCGAGAAAGTGGACACGCAAGCCGGCCGCGATCAGGCGGTCGCCGATGGTGTGGGCGTAATCCGACTGCTCGCCCTCGCGGCCGTCGGGCAGGAGGGGCAGGCCCATGATGATTGTCTCGACGCGTCGCTCGCCAGCCAGCTTCACAATGGCGGCCACCACCTCTTCCACCCCGCGACTCTCAATGGCATCGAGTGGGAAGGGGAAGCCGATGGACACATCGAAGCAGGCGACGCCTGTCACGCGGCGGCCAAGATCGAGCGCAAGAACGGCCATGCGTCTTAGCTCTTCTTCTGCAGGGTTGCGAGCAGGCGGCTCAGGCGCGACTTGCGACGGTCGGCGGTCTTGCGGTGGATGAGGCCTTTCTTGGCGGCCGTATCGATGGCCTTGAAGGCCTCGGACAGCTGCTTCACGGCATCGGGCTCTTTCTTCTGCTGGACGGAGTCGAGCACGTTTTTGACCGTCGTCTTCATGCGCGTCTTAAACGGCGTGAGGCGGGTCTGGCGCACGCGCGACTGGCGGGCGGCTTTGGCGGCGGACTTGGTCAGGGGCATGAAGAGGAGAGTAAGCGAAAAGCGGACAGAAAGTAGAGGAAAGGCGAGGGGGGGTCAAGAGAAGTGGTCAGCCGGACTCAGGCTTAGGGGCTTGTCTCTAGGAGAAAGAAGTCGGCCGTCTTCTCTGGGGTTGCCTAGAGATCTGCGAGAGGGACAACCTTTTCTGTTCATCCTGCGCAGAATCGCATCCCAACGAAACTATTTGCCCTTCCGGCTCTAGCCGCGCAAAATGCCCGGCCAATGGGTCGCAAGCCTCTCAACGGCCGGTCATCTTCCGATGCAGCGGATGAGCCCCGTGGCGTTGAGCGTCACGGGAAATATGAGGACCCCTTTGCCACTTACCTTCGCGAGATCTACGAAGTGGAACTGCTCGACCGCGACGTCGAGCGGGAGTTGGCGGAGCGCATCGCCACGGGTGACATGGAGGCGCGCGACCAGATGATCCGCGCCAACCTTCGTTTAGTGGTGAATATCGCTCGCGGCTACCAGGGTAGAGGCTTACCGCTCCAAGACTTGGTGGAGGAGGGGAACCTGGGCCTCATGCGCGCAGTCGAAGGTTTCGATGTGACGCGCAAATTTCGTTTTTCAACGTACGCGACCTATTGGATTAGGCAGTCAATCCAGCGGGCTCTGGAGAACCAATCCCGTACCATCCGCGTGCCGGCCTATATGGGGGAGTTGGTCGGCAAGTATTATGCCGTCATGTACCAGCTTGAGGAGAAGTTGAGGCGTACGCCCTTACCCGAGGAGATTCGGGCCGAGCTCAATATCACCAAAAAGCAGCAAGTGCTCATTGATCATGCTCTCCAGGTGCGGCATGTCAGCGGGAGCACGGCTGAGGCAGATGATGCGGAAGGGACGGTTGACCAGGCTGCGACGCTCATTCCCGACAGGGCTCGGCCGGTGGACGAAGTGGTGGTGGAGGACGGGGAGATAGCGGTGATGCTTGGGTACCTGCAGCAACTTGAGCCGCGCGAGAAGACGATCATTGAGGCGCGCTTTCTGACGACGACCCACAAGCAGCCCACGCTCCGGGAGCTTGGTGAAGCGCTTGGCCTCACACGCGAGCGCATCCGCCAGATCGAAAATGAAGCGCTCGCGAAGCTCTACAACATGATGATGGACGGCGAAAAAACGGGGTCGCCCGCTTAGTGCACGTTATCGGGGGGGATGCCGTAGTACTGAAAGAGGAAAGCGGCAATTTCTTTAAAGAGTGGGGCGGCGGCCACGGCGCCGTGCACGATCGATTTGTAGGTGGCGCGGTCGATCTTCACCAAGACGATGAACTTCGGATCCGTGACGGGTCCGTAGCCGACGAACGAGGCGATGGTGGCGCCGGTGCCCGTTTCGTACTTGCCGCCGGGTCCGGCGATTTGGGAGGTGCCGGTCTTGCCGGCGACGGCGTACCCATCGGGGCGGCCGGCCTTAGCAAAGCCGAGCTCGGTGGAGCTGACGAGCATGGCCGTGACGGTGTTGGCGGTAGTCGGGGTAATGACTTGGTCAACGATGATTGGCTCGTTCTTCTCGACCGTGCCGTCAGCATGGATGACGCTGTCGACGATCATCGGTTTCATGAGGCGGCCTTGGTTGGCGAGGGGAGTATGGGCCGCAATCATCTGCAGCGGCGTGACAGCGATACCTTGTCCGAACGAGGTCGTGGCCAGCTGGGCATCGCTCCAGTTACGCCAGGGCGAGAGCTCGCCCGTCGTCTCATCTTCCAATTCGATGCCTGTTACATGCCCAAAGCCGAAGCGGCCCAGCGCGCTCTGGAGCAATTTTCGTCCAAGCAGCTCGGCGATGTGGACCATGCAGGTGTTGATTGAGTACTCCAGACAATTAGTCATGGTCACCAGGCCGTAGTGCTTGAAGTCGTTGTTGTCGATGGGGAAGTCGTTTCGGATCACGGCGCCGCTGTCGACGTAGGTGGAGAGGGGAGTGACCTCGCCTTGGTCGATGGCGATGGCCATGGTGATCGATTTCATCACCGAACCTGGTTCGTAGAATTCCTGGGTGGCGCGGTTGATATAGGCGCCGACGCCGATGGTATTGCTGTACTTCAGCCACACGCCCGGCAGCGTGGTGGGAAAGATCTCGTAGCGCGTCGTCTCACCGCGGTAGACGTAGTAGCGGGTGAGATCGCGGAGGTCATGCAGTGCCTCCAGGGCTTCGAGTTGCGAGCGGAGCTTCTCCGAGAGCAGGGCCCGCGCGGCCGGGTCAAAGACGTCGGCAATGGAGCCCTGCATGATGCGCAGGTTCGAGACGGGATCCATGATCTCAATGACAATCTGGCGCTCCTGGTCGGGCGTGAGGACGATGGTTTGCTTCTCAAAGACGTCGCCATAGTCGCTCCGGTCGAAGAGCGGGGCGTTGGCCATCGCCAGGATGCGTCCGGTCTTGGGATCCATCACGATCACCTGGGCGTGCTCGGCGTCTGTTTCCTTAATAGTCTCGGCTAATTGTTCTTCGACGTACTTCTGGATGAACGGGTCGATGGTGAGCACCACGCTGTCGCCGTCTTGGGCCGCGCGGATGGTCTGCTCGCTCGTCACGATCTGGCCGCCGGTGGGGTCGCTCACGGTCGAAATTTCACCCTCTTGGCCCCGGAGTTCGGCGTCAAATGTGCGCTCGATGCCGTACTGGGCATCTTGGTTGCGGTTTAAAAAGCCGACGAGCTGCGAGGCGAGCGTGGCGTCGGGGTAGTAGCGCCAGTGCTCGGGAATCATGGCGATGGAGCGCAGTGGGTCGGCGATTTTTTCGCGGTCCTTGGGGTTCTTCACCTGCGAGCGGCGGGTGGCGGTTTCCTGCAGCGAAGCGAGCTGGGCTTCTTTGATCTTGAGCGACATGGCCGGCGGGATGCGGCGCATGACGGGCACGTAGCGCAGCGGGCGCGAGCGCAGTGAATTCTCGATGACGAGTGAATCTTTATCCAAGATAGGGGACAGGGCGCGGCTCATGGTGCCGAGGCGATCTTGGTCCACCACTTCCGGGTTGGCCCAGATGAGGTTTTGGGCGACGTCCACCGTCACGCCCGTCAGTTGGAGCTCGCTCACCTGGCGCATTTCTTCCTTATTGGCGCCGTACTTCAGGGGTACGAACGTCATGCGTTTCTCCTGAATGCGCGATTCGATTCCGCGGGCGAACAGGCGCTTCACCTCGGTCATGTCGGGCACCTTAATGGCCACGTTGGAGGCCGAGGGGCTGCCGTCGGGCAGAGGCTCGAGCAGGACGCCACTGCCGGTCAGACGTTTCATAATTTGGAGCGGGTCGAAGGCTTCGCCGTAGAATGACCGCAGCTCGCTTGGGCACTCCGGTTGGGCCGACGTGCAGGCTTGGTGCACTTCGGGTGTTACTAAAGTATCGGCGAGGAGTTCGGCGATGCGGACGGGGTCGTCGACAATCAGTGGGTCCACGTACACCAAGTTGAGGGTGGTGTTGGTGGCGAGGATGCTGGTTTCGCCGGTGCGGCTGTTGACGGTGAGGATGTCGCCACGCTTGGCGGGCAGGCGAATGCTGCCGAAATGTTGTTGCTGCGCGAGTGAGCCGTATTCGTTTTGGCGGAAGACCTGCAGATCCATCAGGCGGGAGACGATGATGAGCAGTCCGACCAGCAGGACACCGTGGACCACGAGCATGCGGCGCACGTAGGAGCGCTTCTTTTGGGTTTCCGAAATGGTGCGGATTTTCTGCAGTCCCATCGAGGATTGCAGCATAGCGAAGCCCTTCCTTTTGTGCTATACTAATGGGATGGCTGAGCAGGCGTCTCTCAAGGGCGAACAGATTCTCCACGAGCTGGAACAGCGCTGCACGGCGCTCGGTGTGTCGGATATTCATGCTTCGCCGGAGAAAGATGGCGTCCGTTTGGAGATTCGTCTCAACGGCATGCTGCAAACGGAGAAGGTTCTGAGTCACGATGATTTCAACGCCTTCCTTCGTCGCGTCAAGTTCATCAGTAAATTAAAGCTCAACGTCGCCAACATGCCTCAAGACGGCCAGTACACGTTCTCGGCCGGCGATCGCGAAGTGAACGTCCGCGTGGCCACTATCCCATCCCGCTTTGGTGAGAGCGTCACGCTCCGTCTTCTTGATCCCAAGCGCGGGATTGTCACGCTGGAGCAACTTGGCTTTACCGAAGAGATGCACAAGCGTCTCTCCGCCATTACCCACACGCCCTACGGCCTCTTCCTGGTGACCGGCCCGACTGGCTCGGGTAAGACGACCACGCTCTACGCCCTGCTTAAGGAGCTGGTTGGCACGCAACGCCACATCATCACCCTGGAAGATCCGGTGGAGTACGAGATTCAAGGCATGGTGCAGAGCGAGATTGACCCCGATCACGGTTATACATTCGCGAGCGGCCTTCGTTCGATCCTGCGTCATGACCCCAACATCATCCTGGTGGGTGAGATCCGCGATCTGGAGACGGCTCAGACCGCCATCGATGCCGCTCTTACCGGCCACATGGTGCTCTCGACTTTGCACACCAACTCCGCCCTGGAGGCCATCCCGCGCTTACTCTCAATGGGTGTCAGCCCCTATACCTTCGCGCCGGCGTTGCGCGGCGTAATGGCCCAGCGCTTGGTTCGCAAAGTCTCCCCCACGGCAAAGACGACCGGGACGGTCGATCCCGCGGACCCGGCGACGTATGACGGCCGCACGGTCATTGCCGAAGTGATGCCGGTATCGACCAAGATCCGCGCGCTCATCTTGGCTCAGGCCGAAGCCGGCGAGCTGGAGAAAGCGGCCCGGGCTGAGGGTTACAGTACGATGCGAGAATGCGGCGAAAAGCTGGTAGCCGAGGGGGTGACGACCCAGGCGGAGGTGGATCGCGTGACGCGCTAAGGCGGCCGACCGGGCGATTCTCGCCTTGGGCCTGTTTTAGGATCGCTTGCACGACCCGGGAATGGTACCGTACGCTTCACAACCGCGTATGATGACTCAATACCGCCCGCGCCGTGGAAGTTACGCCCTCTCGTCCTCACGTGGCGACCGGGGTGGGCTGCTGACCGCTATCATCGCCCTGATTCTCCTGGGAGCCATGCTCTACGGCCTGGTGCGGCTTTTCCTCTGGGTATCGTCGGCCGGCACCGACCAACGGGCGCCTGCCCAAGTGCGCGTGGAGCGCGGGGGGAGCGTCAACGTGATGATCGACGGCGGCGAGGTTCAGGCGGTCCAAGATGGCCTGCCACTCTATCCTGGCGACACCCTTTCTACTGGCGACAATGGCCACGTGCGTCTTGAATTGTTCGATGGCACGGCCATGCGCCTCGATGAAGATACCGAGCTGAAGATCGTCTCGAGCGAGCAGGCGGCGGACGACACCTCGACCATTGAAGTTTCACTCACGCGCGGTCGCGTGTGGATTGCCGCGCCGGCGGCCAGTGGCAGCCTTATACGGTCCGTCACCACGCCCGGCCTCACCTTTACTTTCCCTGAGCGCACCGAGGCGATTGTGGGCCTCCGCCAGGTGGGTGTGTACGACGGTGCCGGTCTCGGCGCTGAGCTGCGCGTGGGCAGCCGCTCGACGGCCGTAATGGTGGGAGAGGGGCAAGCTTTTGTGTTACCGGAGAGCGATGACGATATCGCCATTGACCTCTACCAATATCGCTCGCCGCTCACGACCGGTGATCTCTCGTCACAGTTCTTGGCTGATAGCCGCCGTCTGGCGAACATCACTCCGTCCGGCGTGCCGGGTGCCAGCGCGACGTCGTCCATCACGCCGGGCGACAGCGAGATTCTCACCGTGACGGCGCCCACTCAGGGGGCCAACGTGGACGCCGGTACCGTCGTGGTGACGGGCCGGGTAGGGGAGGGTGTTGTCCGCGTGCGCGTGAATGGCTACCAGGCTGTCCTCAATCCTGAGACGCGTGCCTTCTCGCAGGAACTGGCCATTGAGAACGGCGAGCTACTCGTGAGTGTGGAAGCGCTCGACGACAAGGGCCTGGTGCTCGCTCAGGCGCAGCGTTCCATCACTGCCACCGTTTCCAGCTTGCCTTCGCCCACCATCACGGCGCCCGCCCGCGACGGCCAAATCTATCGCACGCAAGCGACCGAGATCACGCTGCGCGGCGGCGTGCCTGTCGGCACGGCCGCGGTGGAGGTGAACGGCTACCGCCTCCAGCTCTTTAAGCCCGGCAGCACCACCTGGAGCTACCTGGCTCGCACCGACTTACAGAACCTCGCCGCCGGTCGGAATGAGTTCCGGGTGGTGGCCTATACTGCCGCCAGCAAAGCGAGTCCGGCTGCCATCCTCGTGGTCTTAGTTGAGTCCGGCCAGGAGGGCGTGGTGTCCACGGGCGCAGTGTTGCCCGGGGCCGCGAGTTCGTCGTCGCTGAGCGAAGTCGACTTGCCGAAGAACGATCCGATCCGCGCGGGCAGCCTGCAGGTGACCGGTCCTGTCCCGGGCACCCAGTACACCGCCACGGGTTCCGAGGTGCTCATCGAGGGCACCACGATTCCCGAGACCGACAGCGTGTGGGTAAACGGCTATAAGCTCCAGCTCTACAAGCCCGGCAAGACCACCTGGAACACCATCGCCCGTGAGTCGATGGGCAACCTCAAGCGCGGCCAGAATGCCTACCGCATCGTCACGCGCAACAAAGACAACGCCATCCTGGATATCTTGCAGTACAACATCACGTACTGAGGCTTAGGTCTGGGGGGCATGCAGCCCGGCGCGGGCCAGGACGGCCAAGTAATCGGCCGGCAGGGGAGCGGTGACGGTCACGGCTTTCGGCTTGGCACCCAGTGGCTGGAACGTGAGTTGCCAGGCGTGCAGGCAGACGCGAGGCGCTTCCAAACGGCGCGAGATGCGCACGGAGGTGTCGGTGGCGTAGGTAGGATCGCCCACGATGGGGTGGCCGATCGCCCGGAGGTGCACGCGGGCCTGGTGGGTGCGGCCGGTGTGGAGGGTGACTTTGAGCAGACTCGCATCTTTGGCGGAGGCCAACACCTCGTAGCTCGTTTGGGCGTCGCGCGTCTTGGAGGCGCCGATGACGGACATGCGCGTGCGGCTTTGGGCGTGGCGGCCGAGCGGAGCGTCGATCAGGGCGGCCGCGTCCTTGGGCACGCCGGCCACAAGTGCTAAGTAGGTTTTGCCGATCGTGCGCTGCTCGAATTGCTGCTGAAAGGCCAGGTGCGCCTCGGGATGTTTGGCGATGAGCAGGCAGCCGGACGTGTCCTTATCAAGACGGTGCACCAGACAGTGGCCGCTGGAGAAGGGGAGTTGCCACTGCTTGTAGAGCCAGGCCACGCCTGAGAGAACGGTGACGGCGTCGGCCGCCATGCCGGCGCCTGGGTGCACCGAGAGATCGACGGGTTTATGAATGACGAAGCAGTCGTTGTCCTCGTAAAGGAGGGTGAAGCCGAGGTCCTTGGGGGCGATGACGGTCTGTGATTCCAGCGGGACATCCGCCACCGTGACAACGTCGTTGGGACGCACCACGTGCGCAGCGCGTGTCAGCACCTTGCCATTGACGCTCACGGCGTGGCGTTCGATTAATTTCTGGGCGCGGGCGCGCGTGAGCGACGGCTCGGAAGCCGCGAGAAAAAGATCGATGCGGCCGGCGTTCGTGACTGTCCAGGTGGGCATCTGTTTCACAGTGTAGCGCTTTTCCGTCCAGAAGGCCCGGGTTGGAGCTCGAACTCCAAGCTGCTAGGTTAGAGCCGTGCAATCGTTCTTCTCCGCCATCCTGGCTGGCCTCACCGCCCTCATTTCGGCGCCGGCTACCCTGATCAATCAGGTCCAGACCGTCCAACAGAGCCAAACCAAGGCCAATGTCACGCCCACGAAGCCAGCTGCTCCCGCCGAGCCGGCGGAGGGTTCTTCCTCTTCATCGTCTGTGTCGTCGTCGCGCCGCGTGCCGGTCAAACGCACGGGCGGTTTCGGTGATCTGGAAGTGGCACCGGATTCCGGCTCGTCCACCTCTCCCGAGGCGTCTGCTGCTGAGGTGGTTGCAGACCCGACCGCTGAACCGGCGAGCAGTAGCCGCTCAACGCGTAGCCGTGGTGCGCGTACGTCGGTCGCTCCGCGTCCCGCGCGCTCGCCGGCCAATGAAACGGACGGTGACTCGGCCGCACCTGAAAGCGGCAGCGCTCCCGGTAGTAGCAACCAAGCGCTCCTCCCCTAAGCGCCGGGCTGCTAGACTCTCTTTATGGCTTCTGAACTCCTAACACGGGCGGTCGAGAAGGCGGTTCCCGCCAAGCTGGCGGAGGAGAAATTGGCGTCGGGCAAGAAACTTCGGCTCTACTGGGGCATCGACCCCACCGGCGCGCGTATCCACCTGGGCCACGCCGTGCCGCTGCGCAAGATGCGCGAGTTCGTTGCCGCTGGCCACGAGGTGATTTTTTTGGTGGGCAGCTTTACGGCCATGATCGGCGATCCCTCGGGTCGCGATGCCATGCGCGAGCCGCTCACGCGTGAGAAAATCGAAGAGAACTTTCAGACGTACCAGCAGCAGGCGAGTAAGATTTTGGACTTCTCGAAGGTGTCGGTGCGCTACAACCACGAATGGCTCGAAACGCTCACTTTCGACAAAATTATCGGCTTGGCGAGCCATTTTACGGTTCAGCAGATGATGGAGCGTGACATGTTTGAGAAGCGTTGGGAGGGCGGCAAACCGATTGGCGTGCATGAGTTCTTCTACCCGCTGATGGTGGGCTATGACTCCGTGATGCTCGATGTGGACGTGGAGCTCGGCGGTAGCGACCAGGAGTTCAACATGTTGGCCGGACGCACGTTGCAGCAGGCTTTCGGCAAGCGCGATAAGTTTGTGCTCACCACCAAGCTCCTGCTCGGTACCGACGGCCGCAAGATGAGCAAGACCTACGACAACTGCATCTATCTCGATGACGCGCCGGGCGACATGTACGGCAAGGTGATGTCGGTGAAGGATGAACTGATTCTGCCGTATTTCGAGTGCTGCACCGATCTCTCTCCGGCCGATATCGAGGCCATCGGCAAAGAGCTGGGGCAGGGGAGTAATCCCCGCGACGCCAAGAAGCGCTTGGCCCGCGAGATCGTGACGCTCTACCACGGCGCCGAGGCGGCGACGAAAGCCGACGAGCAATTCTCGACGGTGTTTGCCGGTGGCGGCGTGCCCGATGACGTCGCTGAAGTGATCGCGGGGAAGACGGTATTACTTCTGGATGTGCTGGTAAGGGAGAAGCTTGTCGCTTCGAAGTCCGAAGGGCGCCGGCTGGTGGAGCAGGGGGGGATTCATTTGAACAATAAAGTTGTTCAATCAGTCGAAGCAAAAGTGGAAAATGGCATCGTTAAAGTCGGTAAAAGGCGATTTTTGAAGCTGATCGTGCCTTGATCACTGATCCGCGTATAGTGGCCGCATGACCACCTCCAAACATCTCGCCATCGTCGCTGCCGATTTTAACAAAGACATTGTTGAGCCCATGATCGCCGCGGCCGAAGAGACGGCCAAGAGGCTCGGTTACACTACCTCGGTGACGCGCATCCCGGGTTGCTATGAGATGCCGATTGTTTGCCATGCCCTGATCGAACGGGGCGGCCTCGGTGCGATGGCGGTCCTCGGGTACATCGAGAAGGGGCACACGCTCCACGGTGAGGTGATGGGCCAAGTGGTGCAGGACGCCCTGGTGCAGCTGCAGTTGGAATACCGCCTGCCCATTGGGATTGGCATCATCGGTCCCGGGGCCACTATCGAGCAGGCACGTGAGCGCAATGTGGCCTACGGCCGCGCGGCGGTGGAGGCGGCGGTGAAGACGCGCGCGATCATCGGGCAGCGTTGAAGGCCGACGAAAAAGGCGGGCCGGAGCCCGCCTTTTCTGGATGGAGAAGATTGTCTCTTAGCTCGCGAACTCGTCGAAGGCGGCCTGGAACTCGCTGTAGGGGTAGGCGCCCGAGATGAGCTTCTGCTTGCCGTCGGCCAGAACCCAGAAGCCCGGGGTGCCGGAGATACCACCCGCCGAACCGGCGGCCATATCTTCGTTCACTTTGGTGGCGTACTTGTTCGTGTCCAAGCAGCTCGTGAACGTCGCCTGGTTTAAGCCGGCGATGCCCTTGGCCCAGTCTTTGAGGTCGGTGGCCGTAAAGCTGACCATCTGGCCAGAAGGATCCTTCTTATCCTGTTCGGCGAAGATGGCGTCGTGCATCTTCCAACCGAGATCCATCGATTGCTCCTTGGCACACTCGATGGCCACCGCGGCCGGCATGGCGCCCGGGTGGAAGTTTAACGGGTAGTGGCGGAAGACGATCTTCACTTTGCCCGTGTCGACGTAGTTCTCGCGGATCAGTTTCTCTGTTTCGCGCACCCACTTGCGGCAGAAGGGACATTGGACATCACTGAATTCAAGTAGCGTGATGGGCGCGTCGGCCTGGCCCAGCACCAAGCCGCCGTCGATGGAGGGGGGGGTGAGGTCCTGGTCGCTTGTTTCATCGGCGGCTAAGGCCACCGACGGCGGGGTAACTTGGGCGGTGGTCGTGCTCACTTTGACGCCCGAAGCGAGTGAATAGCCCACAATCAGGCCGATCAGGCCGATCGAGACGGAAAACCAAGGATTACCATGTGTGTTCTGCTGCTCCATGAACGGGTGGGAAAGAAGATAAGAAGTTCACCGGCGATTCTACGGCACCAGCGGACTTCGGCAACTTTGACAGTTGTTGTTATTCCTCGTCCCCTAGACTGTGAAATTTACGGTGTACCTCCTTGAGCTGCGGATTGGTGACGTGGGTGTAAATCTGGGTGGTGGAGAGGTCTTGGTGGCCGAGCATCTCCTGCACCGAGCGCAGGTCGGCGCCGTTGCGCAGCAGATCGGTCGCAAACGAGTGGCGCAGCGTGTGGGGTGAGGGGTTTGAGACGATGCCGGCCGCCCGGGCGGCTCGTTTGACGATGAGATAGAGCGCGATGCGTGACAGGCGGAACTCTTCGCCGGGCGGTACGGCCTGGGCGGCTTTAGAGAAATCGCGGATGAAAAGGGGGGCGAGGGCGTCCATACGGGCCTCGGCGTAGGTCTTGAGAGCTTGGCTGGCCCGCGCCGAGAGGAAGACGACGCGGATCTTGCTGCGCTTGCCGCGGACGCTGATTTCGCCGGTATCGTGGTTGACGTCGCGGACGTTCAACGACCGCAGCTCCGAGAGACGCATGCCGGTAGAGAAGAACATCTGGAGAATGGCGCGGTCGCGCAGGCCCGCGCGGGTATCGCTCGGTGGGGCAGCGAGCAGGCGCTCCAATTCGCCTTGTTCGAGGATCTTTACCTGCCGTTCTTCCTCTTTTAGGCGTGTGACACGGTCGGGTGGATAGACGTCCAACTCTTCTTCTTGCACTAAATAGCGCAAAAACGCGCGGAGGACGGTTAGGTGGTGATTTTTGGTGCGGACGGCTAGTTCGCCGCCGGCCTTGGTGCGGTAGACGTGCAATTCGGACTTATAGATGCGCACGGTGCCTTTATCGATCTCGGTCGGGGTCTGGAGGCCCGAGAGGGAAGCGAAGAGGGTCAGGGAGCGGGTATAGGCCTCCACCGTGAGCGGCGATTTGTTCTGTTCGGAGCGCAAAAACATCAAATATCGGTCGATCGCTTGTTTGAGGGGTGTACGGCCTGTGTTGGCAAGGGGAGAGGGGTTTTCCACAGAACCCCACCATAACATAATCTTTCTGAAGTTAACATAATGCTTTTTATGTATACCGTGGACAGTGGGGGAGAAGATGTCGCGGCTTAGCTGTGGGCTGCGCTTATTCGTTTATTTTCGTTTTCTCCGTGGTATCTATATTCCCCTCTAGCGGGAGGCTATACCACACATAGGCGGCAATCTCTCTTCCAATACTTTTCATCTCAAATGTCAAATTAGGAGCGCGATCAGCCGGATATGTGCGCAAATCGGGTAATCCCACCTTGTCTGCGAGCATTTCAATGCGGGCCAGGTGGTACCCGTCACTGACGCCTACCACTGACGTGCAATCGGCTAAAAGTGGCATGGAGTTGCGGAGATTTTCGAGGGTGGAGTGCGACTCCCCCTCAGTGGAGAGGGCAGAAGCGGGCACGCCGCGTTCCAGAGCGAGGACACGCATGACATTCGCCTCGGAATCCTGCTCCGCGCTGCCTTTACCACCGCTCAGGATCAGACGTTGCACGTCGCCCTGCTGATAGAGGCGGACGGCTGTCTCTACCCGGCGGACGAGGCCGGGGCCAGCCACGTCGGGCGCCCGGACAGCGGCGCCGAAGACGATGGCGCACTCGGCTTGGCCGTCACTGGTGCCGGCGCGGTGGGTGAGAATCGTGCCCGTGATGCTAGCACCCGTCAGGAGGACAGTCGCGCCCAGGATAAGGGCCGAATCAATCAAAATGCGGCCAATGGAGGGCAGAGGCTGGTCGGTCATTCGGGCGTGATGGTGATGTGTGAGGGAATAGACGGCAGCGTGCTGTTCCAAAAGGGCCAAATGGAGATTTCGGCGTGGTCGACCTCGGGCATGTTCTGGACGATGCGCAGGGCCTCCGCTTTGGACGTATCGGTAATACTTTCGCGCACGCGCTGGGCGAATAGGGCGCCGGCGGGCGTAAGGGGGTCCAAGATAAATTCCTCCGTGCCCGTGAGCTCGGCCGTCACCTTGGCCCAGGTGAGGTTGTCGTCGTACAGGATCACACGGACATCGAGGTGTTCGGCATCGAGTAGGTCTTCCCGCAGCTTTTTGCCCTCGCGCACATGTTCCGTCAGGCGGCCGCGGAGCAGCTCGAGGATGGGCTCAAGGTCGTAGCCTAAGACGGTGTACACCAGGGTGCCCGAGGCCGTCAGAGAGTTCGTCTCCTGGCCCACAAGCTGAGTTGGTAGGGAAAGGTGTTGGAATTCCTTCTTAAAAAGCTTGGTGGGCGTGAGGAGTCGGAAACTATTGGCGAGCGTGCGGGCGTCGCGCTCGGAACGACGCCATTCGACTTCTCCCTTGGCTGCGGCTTCTAACTCCTGTTCCAAACGGCTCTGGGCCAGCTTGAGGTCCTGCTCGGTCAGGACGGTGGCGTAGGCGGTAGTGCCGCCCGTGCCGGCGGTTCGGTTTTGGCCGAAGATCAGCTTCTGGTCCGCCTCATTGAGGCCCGGGATGGTCCATTGCAGGTCGGCGGGCACGTTGCCGCGGTCGCCGATGATTTGGCCGTAGAGGTCCTCGGCCGCGGCGGTGGCAGTAACGTTCTTTTGGCTTCTGCCAGGCACCTTGAGACGTTGGGGAATGGTGAAGATCATGCCGGCTTGGTTCATGAAGCGGGTCCCCTTGCGGAGCTCAATGTCGTTCTCGGTCTGGTTGACCACCGACATTTCGAGCGTGGCGGCCGTGCCGCGGAATTGCTTGCTGATCTGGTCGAAGGTGATGGTCTTCTCGATGGTCACGACCACCGGCTCGAGCTCTAGGCGCGTCACGCCCGGCGCGGAACCTGGTGGCAACATCGCGCCGGAAGCCACTAAGAAGAGGTTGCTCGTTTCCCCGACGCTGTCTTGGCGCGGGTGGATCGTGAGCTCGGCCGAGGGCAGGAGGCGGAAGACGACGAACGAAAAAAGCGCGAGACTCAGGAGGACGAGTCCGTAGCTCCGCAGGCGCGGCAGTGACAGGAGGCCCATCGACTGCAGCTGGCTTTTGAGTTGTTGTCGCCAGATGTGCGGCGAGAAGGCCTGGATGGCCAGCGCGAGCTTGGGATGGTCGGGCCCGAGTGCCTGTTTGAGCTGCCGGGTGTGCTGGATGACGCTCAGGCCGCGCTCGCGGAGTTCGGCCAGGAGGGCGCGGTGGGCGGTGGCGACAAACGTGTGGCGTGGCTGAGTGCGACAGGCGGCCAACACTTGCTCCAGGAAATCGGGGTGGTCGAGTAATTCGCGCTCGCGTCCCGAAAGAATCACCAGGCGCCGGTGGTGGACGGCGCGGATGCGCTTTACGAAGGCCAACCAGGCCTCGCCTTCGTCGGGAATGAGCACCGCCGCTGTCTGTTCGTCTGGAGTCATGCGGAGAGGTCAGCGCTGGCCCGCCTCGAGCGCGCGCAGGCCCGGCAGGGTTTCGCCGGCGAGGAATTCGAGCATGGCGCCGCCGGCGGTGCTCACGAAGGTGTAGGCGGCCAGCGGCTTCTGATAGCGTTCGTGGAGGTCGAGGGTGTCTCCCCCGCCGACGATGGTGACGGCCTTGGAGGCCGCCAGCGCGTCGATGAGCGCGAGCGAGCCTTGAGCGAAGGCTTCTTTTTCGTACAGGCCGAGCGGGCCGTTCCAGATGACTGTCCCCGACTTGGCGACGAGGGCGGCGTTGTGGCGGGCGGTGACGACGCCGATATCGAGGATGCACATGTCACCTTCCACATCTTCGACGGGCAGGTCGAGCGCGGGCGCACCGGCGGGGGCATCGGCCGAAGCGACGACAACATCGCGCGGCAGGTGGATGATGGCCTGGCCGGGTTTTTCACTTTCGAGCATGATTTCGCGGGCAAGATCGAGCTGCTCGGGCTCATGCAGCGAGGCACCCACATCGAAGCCGCGGGCGGCCAGGAAGGTGTTAGCGATGGCGCCGCCCACGATGATGTCGTCCGCCAAGCCTAGGAAGTGGCGGATGACGGGCACTTTTGTTTCGAGCTTGGCGCCACTGATGATGAGCGTCAGCGGACGGCGAGGATCCTCGATGGCGGGCTTGAGGTGCTTGAGTTCCTCCAGGAGGTTGAGTCCGGCGTAGGCTGGCAACAGCTCCGCCAAAGCCGACACGCTCGCGTGCGCGCGGTGGCAGCAGGTGAAGGCGTCGTTGACGTAGATATCACCCAATCTCGCGAGTTCCGCGGCGAAGGCAGGGTCGTTCTTCTCCTCACGCGGGTCGAAGCGCAAGTTCTCCGTGAGGAGGACGTCACCGTCCTTGAGAGCTTTGGAGAGCGCTTCGGTGGTGGGTCCGGCGATCTCCTTTGAGAACACCACCGGCCGGCCGAGAATCTGGCCGAGTGGTTCCACCAGCGGCCATTGTGAGAATTCGGCCACCGGCTTGCCCTTGGGGCGGCCCTGGTGGGCCAGGAGCACCAAGCGGCCGCCGTGCTCTACGATCCACATCATCGTCGGCTTGAGCGCTTCCAGGCGGCGGGTATCGCTCACGAGGCCGCCTTCGAGCGGTATGTCGAAACCGGCCCGGAGGAGGACACGTTTGCCGCGAACGTCGGTCTCGGTGAGCGGGCGGATGGGCATCGGCCCCACTCTACTCCGGATCGGCCGGGGGCGGGAGCGGTCCGGTGTTGACCGCGTCGGCCGGCTGCCGCCTCGCATCGTCGCCTCCGGCGCGGTAGCATTTGGTGGTGAGTACCGTCGATTATCTCCTCCCTGCCCTCCTGGCCGCCGTGGCCTGCGTCGGGCTGCACCTCCTGGCGTTTCGCCTCTTCCCAAAGCTCGGCCTCCTCGATTTTCCCGAGCGCTACGGCCTTAAGCGCGCGCGCTTGCCATACCCGAGCGGTCTGATCGCCGTTGCCGTCGGCATTGTCGCCCTTCTGTGTTTGTGGGACTGGAGTCCACAGTCGCTCGCCGTGGTGGGCTCGGCCGTCTTTTTGGCCGTCATCTGCTTCATTGACGACCGCTACCGTCTGCCGCCTTGGTTACGTCTGGTGGTACAGCTCGCCATCGGCGCCTTGCTCTTCTTTACAGGGACGCGCATCTACAGCTTCACCAACCCGTTCGAAGGCTTGCTCGGCGGCGCCGTGATCCCGCTCGACGCCTGGGGCACGACGCTGCCGTTGGTGCCGTTTCCGGTACCGATCTGGAGCGGCGTCTTTACGGTTCTCTGGGTGGGCCTAACGATGAATGCCTTAAACTGGTTTGACGGTATCCCCGGCCAGACGACGGCCGTCTCGGCCCTGGCTTTTCTGACGATCGGTCTTCTTTCGGCCAGTGATCGCGTCGGCCAGCCGGAGATCGCCCTCATCGCCTTCGTCTTGGCGGCCGTGGCGGCCGCCTCGTTGCTCTTCGATTTTCCGCCGTCGAAAGTAGTGTTCGGCGATACCGGCGTGATGTTCTTTGGTCTGATGTTGGGCGTGCTCACCATCTACGCCGGCGGCAAGGTGGCCACTGCTTTTCTGGCCCTGGGCGTGCCGCTCACCGACGCGGTGGCGGTGGCGTTGCGGCGGCTTCTGCGGGGCCGCTCACCGCTAAAGGGAAGCCTGGCGGGCGAGCACCTGCATCACCGCTTACTGGCGGCTGGTTGGTCGCCGCGCGCGATCGTACTTTCCACGGCGCTGGTGGGCGCGGCCTTCGGGGGCACGGCGCTTTTCCTGAATACCACCGAGAAATTTATCGCCGGGGCACTGCTGGCCACGACAGTGCTCTTTGTCTCTTGGCGAGTGCGGCCGCTGGAGGCTCGCCTTGGGGAGGGGGCCATAAAGTCCCCGGATTGATCGCCCGGCGAAACAGGGTGTGCTAGGCTGGGTCCATTCTTTCCCACTTTTTCCCTATGCTTAGGACCAAGCTTATCCCCCTGTCGATTGTAGCCTCGCTCATCCTCCCGACGATCGCTTCGGCGCGCGTAGTGGAGGGCGCCGAGTACATGAATGCCCGCGCCGTCGAGGAATCCGCCACCACCGAATTCGTGGATACCGATCTTGGCAGCGAGAGCGATGTGGAATTCTCCGATGTGAAGCAAGCCATGGAGGGCTACGGCGGCGATATGTACATGCCTCCCTACTACGGCAACGGTATCTCGGTCGATGTTTCGACCATGAAGACCATCACGCCCGATGTGCTCTCCATCAGCGGTTGGTGCGATGCCGGTTTTAACGGCACACGCACCGATGTAAAGGACACGCTCAAGAAGATGTTCAACGATATCAAGACAAAGGTTGGTGCCGACGGTAAGGTTCGCCGGACCGGCGGTTACTCAGTGACGCCGTTCTACGATCCGATGACGGGCACGTCGAAGCGTGATGTCTACGCCGGCACCCTGAACATCTGGGTCGACGTGACAAACTTTGCCGCTGCCGCGCGCCTGTCGGATATCGTTGAGGAGGCCGGTTGCAGCATCAGCTGGAACGTCTCGCTCAAGGACATGCAGGAGATTGAGTACGATGCGCTCGATAATCTTCTCGCCCGCTTGAACCGCCGCAAGGAAGTATTTGAGAAGCTCCTCAAGACGCGTCTGAACGATGACGATATTATCAGCGCCTCGCTCTCGAGCTGGATCGACAGCTGGAGCTCATACGATCCCGACAACAATACGGCCACGGCCACGATTACGCTCTCTGTCGTCTTTTCCAAGGACCAGGCCGCCCGCTAAACGCTTCGCGGTGTCCACGTTCAAAAACGCCGTCCCTTCGGGGGGCGGCGTTTTTTGTTAGGGCTCGTAGGAGAGCGGCTGGCTCTGGGTGGTGAAGGCCGTGGCGCGGATGACGATGGTGCGTTGGCCACGGGGCACGAAGGTGATCGTGGCCTCGCCATCGGCGAAGTCGGCGGCGGTGAGATCGTTTTGGTTGAAGTCGGCCTTGCCGTAGTCGGTCACGAGGTGGATGGGCGAGTTGAGGGCGGGCACACCGGCGAGGGTGTTGCCGTCGCTATCCAGCAGGATGATACGGAGCGTCTCCGACTGGCGGCCGCCAAAGCTGCCATCGTGCTCCAGGCGGAGATCTTTTACGGCTATGCCCTCCGTGCGGATAACAGTCGTCTGGCTGGACGACGAGGCGGCGCTTGAGGCGCTGGCGGAAGATGAGGCCAGGGGCGGGGCGGGCACCGGTACCGTCAAACTCACGAGCGAGCGGCCACCCAGACTATCGACCACCTGGCGGCGGGCGAGGCGCTTTTGCAGACGGTCTTGGCGCAATTGTGCGGCGCTGACCGGGCGGGCGGACGGTGCGGACGAGGTGGTAATAAGCGACGAGGATGACTGCTGGGCAACGGCGGCGGTGGCCGGGCGCGACTGTATGAAGGCCATGGGATTAAGCGTGAACTGGCGGCCGCGGTCCTGGCCGAGGCCGGTATTCACCGCGTCAAACAGGGAGAGGTTCGCGGTCCGCGCTTCGGCGCCGGTGAACGGCCAGTAGGGATGCCAGGGGGCAGTGGCACTATCAATCTGGAAGTGCAGGTGTGGCCCGCTGGCGTCGCCGGTGCGGCCCGAGAGGCCGATCTCTTGTCCCAGATGGACGATGTCGCCTTCTTCCACGACTTGGGCGCTCAAGTGAGCGTACGCTGAGAAGACAGTGACGGTCGCTTTGGGATCCTTAGGATCGGGAGTGTTGGGATGGCGGATGACAATCAGTTTGCCGAAGCCGTTGCCATCATCGCGCACGGAGCTGACGATGCCGTTCATGATGGCGCGGACGGGCGTACCTTCCGGGACGCGGATATCGACGCCGGGGTGACTGCCATCGTTCTCGTGGCCGGTCTTATAGGAGCCGAGCCAGCCGACGGAATAGACCAGGTGAGCGAGTTCGCTGCTGTCGTCCGACTCGAGTGCGGCGGCCGAGTAGGTCGGGAGGGGGACGAGGAGGTCGGTAGGCACTTGGCGGTAGGTATTCACCTCGCCGTTGCCGCCGTAGGTGGACCATTCGCGGTAATCGGGAACGAATTCGATGGGCGTAACGGCGCCTTGGTAGACAATCTCGGCGTCATCGACCGCGCCTAAAACAGCCTTCCAGAAGGCGTACCAACCGTGCTCCCCCATCATATTGCCCGCTACAAAGGCGAACACCGTGATGACGGCAATCCAAAATGACGACTGCTGGCGAAGGTACGACAGCATCGGCGCCCGTTTCTGACTTGTTCGGGCCAGCATTCTCCGCTGGAATCGAGGGGTATTTTTGGTCATATGTGTTTGCATTATTCTATCATTTTTTTATCATTAGGTCAATGAACGACACTGCCATCATCGCTCTGCCTGATGCCGAGAAAACACGATTTACCGGGTCCTCGTTCGCGCGGACACTCCATAGTCAGGCGCCTATCTATGTCACGGGCGCCGTCGGGGCGGGCAAGACAACCTTCTTGCAGGGGTTAGGCGAGGCGCTTGATCTCCCGGAACCGGTCTTGAGCCCTACTTTTGCTTTGGCGCATCCCCACCCGGCTCGTGATGGCAGCGTGGCGGTGACGCACCTCGATCTTTACCGTCTCGATGAGGCGCAGGCCGCCGACTTTATGCAGAAGTTCCACTGGGAAGGCCCGCTCTGGATTGAGTGGGCCGATCGCCTGCCTCGCTCCGCTTGGGTCGAACGTTTTGTGCACGCGCATTTGCTGGATGACGGCGCCGGTCGACGCCTGGAATTGGAGTTTGCTGACGTGCCCCTCCCCTCCTCTGCACAGATCGCCGCTTGGCGTGAAGAAGTTGGTACACCGCCGAATGTGATCGCCCACTGCGAAACCGTCGGCGCGGTGGCTGAGGCCTGCGCCAAGCGCTTGTTGCAAAAGGGGGTGGCGGCGCGTCCGCGCTTTGCCAAAGTCGGTGGTCAATTGCACGACATGCTGCGCTTCCTGGATTTTCGCCCCGGCGGACCGCCCGACATGCCCGCCGCCCTCGCCCGCTGGGCGCCCTGGCGAGAGCGCTTTCAGGGGCTCCGGCATGAGGCGGCGATGGCGCTCTTTTTGCACGACGCCGGCTATCCAGAGCTGGGCGAGGCGGTGCGCACGCACGGCATTTTACCCCCCGCAGCGGAGGGTCCCCGGACGGTTGAACAGGAGTTGATTTTCTACGCCGATAAGCGCGCGCTCGGCAGCAAGATTGTCTCGGTGCAGGACCGCTTCGACGATTTTGCTGTCCGCTATGCCGACAGCGGCCAGACCTCGGCGTGGGTGCAGCAAACTCTCGCCCTTGAGCACTCACTCTTTCCGAATGGCGCCCCCACTGCGGCCGAGCTTAGCGCAGCATCGGCGACAGGTGCATGACGACAGCCGCCACCACCGAATCGGTGCCAATGCCCCAGAGCGGCGAGATGACCAACAGTAGAAACGCGGCGAATGCGCCCAGGCTAAGACTGGGGTCCCAGTGCAGGTGCTGGCGCAGGCCTGCGCTATTCCAGAGCGGGTGGCGATAGAGCGCCTTGAGTACCGCCCAGGTGCAGGCCAGGCGGAAGCTGAGGCTGGCGAAGCTAGAAAGAACGGGTAACTGGCTCTGCAGTGACGGATCAAGGAAGACAGCGAGCACCGCGGCGATGCCGAGGAGTACCGCTGAGGCGGTGGTTTCGTGGAACAAGGTGCGTGTGTCACTCCCCTTCCGGACAAGGTAGGCGATATCGGCGGCGAGGCGCAGCGGCAGGACCACCAGGGCCGTGAGGCCGATGTTGGCCATCGCCAGGACGATCAGCACCACCAAGCCACAACCAGCCCGCAACGCTGGGAGCTGGAGCAATCGCTTGAGGGTGTGTGTGTGGCTCATCAGGACTTAGATATTATAACACAATTATTAGATATTGTGAACAGTACGACCCGGGGCACCTATCCCTTAAAGCCTGGTCCATAAAGCGGTGTCATGGTTCGACTCCGCTCACCATGACACGCTTTCCTAGTTCTGAGGGGATACATGCCCGACCCGGCCGAAAGCCTGGGCGACAACGCCGCTTTTTACCGAGTAGAGCCGCGATCGGTCATGAACTGACGGAGCTGGCCGTACCAATCCTGGCGGACGAGTTTTAGGATCTCGGCGCGGAACTCGTCGCGTCGCAGCGCCCGGACGAAGATGGCGCGCAGTTCGTCGTCCTCCATGCCCTCAGTTTGTTCTTCGTCGTAGTCCTTCCGCGCGAGATTGGCGTCTTGGACATTTTTAAATAACGTTGGGTAATCGATGGCGGCGAGTAGACACTCACGCTGGGCGCGGACAGTCTCGGTGACAAACTCGCGGAGCGCTTGGTCGGTGGCGCGGTTGGTTCCCACTTCCTTGGCGCCGTAAGCATGCCAGAAATAGCGGCCAGAATCCTGGAGCTTGTACTTTTGGAGCAACTGCGTAAGGTCGCCGCCGGCGTCACACACTTCTTCACGGGCGTAACTGGCGGCCACCTCGTCCACCACGTTGCTGCGGCGGATGAAAACCTCGGGCACGATCGCACCGACGCTTACGAGCGTGTAGTCACCGATGAGGTTGACCATTGCGAGTTCCTTTTCTTTCGGCCGCGTGCGTCCACTTACGCGGCCGAAATCGGCCACGAAGCGCCTCTGCAGGCGGCTCGACTCCAGGAACATCAGGCGCTTTAAGAGCGCAAGGTCGCGGAAGAAATTGCGGAAAAGGGGTTGGCGCTGCTCATCGGGAATGCTGTAGGCCAATTCGAGCCGGGCACGCAGCCACTCGACATCGTCTTTCAGCTTTGCGGCCAGGCGGATGGCGTCCTGGCGCTCGTTCACTTCCTGCATGGCACCGACACCGGCGTCGCTGGAGCTGGCGATTTTGCTTGCCTCGTCGATCTGGCGTTGGAGAAGGGTAGGCTCAGTAAAGGCGGTGACGAGGTGAGGGGCGAGCGTGCGGTAGATCTCCGTGTCGTCGGGCAGTTGCACGCCGGCCGGGCCGCCTAGATGTGCGAAAAGACGGCGCACGACGATTTCCGTCATGCGGTTGATGCGCATCGTCGGTTGGCCATTCACGTCCGGCTGCAGATCGGCCATTGTTAGTGGCGCTCCGAGTGCGTACTCACGTAGGTTGACGGTGTTGTCGTCCTTGAGAATGTGCGACAAAAGCGATGCGTCCTCGATGACGCTCTGTTGGCGCTGTTCGGTAGTCTCACCCTCGGCCAGAGGCGGGATGAGTTTTCGAACCGCCACGCGCTCCACGAGCTGGTTGACCATCACGTCGTACGTCGCCTCGGGCGCGAAGCCTGATTGGTCCAGGAGGCCCTCCATATCATCCCCGAGCTCATGGATCATCCCTAGGCGCAGCTGGAGGCGCTGGGCCAGCGAGATCTCGGCCCGCTGGCTGAGGTTTTGGCCCATGCTCATGCGCATTCCAGGCATAGTTTAATACTTTTAAAGATAAAGTACTTATTTGTCAATCCTTCCGGGTCCGATTCCCCGCAGTCTGCCGCGTTTCCTTATTAAGAGCAGAGCACGAATGGACGATATCAGAAAGAACCTCCGCGAAAAAAAATGTCGCGGAGGTTCAAGTTTTCAAGGAGCCTCAAGGGCTTCAAGAGGCAAAGTTCAGGACTTCCGAGGAGGCACGGACGACGCGAGACCGAGGCGGTCGTCGCGGGCGTCATCCCAGCAGTGGCAGACAACGAACCCGTCGGAATCGAAGCAGCCGACGCCGACGCGGCTACCGTCCGAGTCCTTGTCTTGGCAGCGCACGTAGACGTCCGGCAGCAGGCGCTCGCGGTGCGTGAGCCAGTAGAGGATGACCATGTAGGTCACCTCACAGGCGAACGGCACCTCCTCTTCCTTAAGGAGAGCGGTCTGCTGGTCGCAGGTCTTGTTGCGGGACTCGGGCACCGGCTCCTTGCGGAGGAGATACCAGCGGACGCTCACCTTCTTGTCGTTGGCGAACGGCTCCCGCTTGTACCAGTCGGTGTCGTAGAAGTCGCTGTCGGCCAGCTTGTGGACTTCGTTCACGGAGAGCTGCGCACCGGCGATGAGGACGTGAGTGTCCTTGCACGCTTGGAGCGTCTCTTCGCTGAACGGGATCTCCGTGAGCTGCTCGGGGTCGAGAGCGATACCGTAGCTCCTGCGGACTTCTTCCAAGCCGAGGAAGTTCTTGCCCATGATGCTGCGGGCTTTGGCTTGGCAGTCGCTATCGGGGATCGGATCGCCGGAGACGGCACCGGCCTTCCAGAACGCCACGAGGCGCTGGGCGAAGGGCTGGTCACGGCACAGGCGCTTGCGTAATGCCGAGATCCTCGAGAACGTGCAGCGTCTGGCTGACCTGTCCGAAGGTGGCCTTCCACAGGCCACGGGTTGCGGTAGACATCGAAGCTCCTTTGTCCCAAGGGGACACTGAGAACTCTACCCGATGCGTCGGGGACGGCTTTCTCGGAACGAGACAAGCACTCTATGCACGCACAATGCGCAGAGAGCTTGTCTCATCCCTAAACCTTGACGATTCTCTGAAAGAACACTTAATTATATATTAGGAATACTATGTCAATTTATCAAGGTTTGTCACTATTACCGCTCGGTAATCTTTGCCTGGCGAATGATGGCCTTCGCTTTATGGAGACGTTGTTGGATCTCCGCCTCGAATCCCCGGTTGGTCGGCACATAAAAATCTTGGGCGGCGATGCGCCGGGGGAAATAGTGGCTCTCCACCACCCCACGGGGATCGTCGTGCGGGTAGGCGTACTCCACGCCGTAGCCCTGGGCGGCCATGCCTTTCACTGGGGCGTTGCGTAAGTGATTGGGCACATCGAGCGAGCCGACGGAATCCATCAATTTCTTCACGCGGACCATCGCCACTTTCACGCCGGCGCTCTTGGGGGCTTGAGCGAGGTAGAGACAAGCTTCGGCCAGGAAGTATTCCCCTTCCGGCAGTCCCACCAGCTCGAATGACTGCCAGGCGCTCGTGACGAGCGGGAGCGCCTGCGGATCGGCCAGGCCGATATCTTCGCAGGCGAAGATGGCCAGGCGGCGGAAGATGAAGCGCGGCGGTTCACCGCTCTGGAGCATCTTGTACATCCAGAGCAAAGCGGCATCCGGGTCGCTGCCGCGAAGCGTTTTGATGAACGCTGAAATTGTATCGTAGTGCTCCTCGCCACTCTTGTCGTAGCGCTTCAGTTTTTCCTTGAGCGCCGCTTCGGCTTGGGCAAGCGTGAGCTTGCCGCCGGACATGAGCACGGTGAGCTCAAGCGCGTTTAAAGCCGCGCGGGCGTCGCCGCCGGCGATCACGGCGATGCGCTGGAGGGCCGCCTCTTCGGCCTTCACCTTGCCGCCGTAGCCGCGCTCGTCGGCGAGGGCGCGCTTGAGAATGTCGAGCGTGTCGACTTCGCTGAGGGGCTTCAGTAAAACAATGTGCGAACGCGAAACCAGAGCGGCGTTCACATCGAAGTACGGGTTCTCGGTGGTGGCGCCGACGAGGATCACGCTCCCCTCCTCTACCGACGGCAGCAGTGCATCCTGCTGGCTTTTGTTGAAGCGGTGGATCTCATCCACGAACAGCACTGTCCGCTGCTTGAGTCCGCGCCAACGTTCGGTGGCGCCGCCGCACACCTCCTTAAGATCTTTCACACCGCTCAGCACGGCGCTGAGCGAGACAAACTCCGCCTTTGTGGAGGCGGCGATCAGGTGGGCGATGGTGGTCTTGCCCGTGCCGGGCGGCCCCGCCAGGATCACCGAGTGGAGGGCGTCGTGCTCGATGGCGTGGCGTAAAGCCGTGTCGGGTCCGAGGACGTCGGTCTGTCCGACGAATTCGGCGAGCGTGCGCGGACGCATGCGGTAGGCCAATGGCGCTTCGCTCGGGGGCACGAGCTGATCGTAGCATGGTTGTACGATCGTACACCATAATTTTCACGACTGAATGAGGTTGCGAAAGGGGCAGTTTGAATCCTTTTGAATCGCGCACGGTACTAGGATGGCATCATCTTTCCTCCCTCAACTCCTATGAACATGTTCGTCAAACCTCTTACCTTTCTCCTGGGTTTGGTGTTCGTGGTCTTCGGTATCGCCGGCTTCTTCAGCGGTAGCCCGCTCATCGTCTTTCAAGTTGATCCACTCCAAAATGTGATCCACCTCGTGAGTGGTCTCATTGCTCTCTACTGCGCCCATGCTGGCGATGGTATGTCGCGCGCCTACCTCATGCTCTTTGGTTTGGTCTACGCGCTTATCGCCGTGATTGGCTTTATCCAGGGGCACACGGTGCTCGGCCTCATCGGCGTGAACCTGGAGGATAATCTCCTGCACGCGGCCATCGCCGCCCTCTCGCTGCTTGTCGGCTTCGGCAGTAAGAAGGTCTAATTCCACAGAAGGCGGCTGTGGCCGCCTTTTTCGTGGGACGGGAAGGGTGTACTGTCGAGGTATGAAGTTCCTGCACGATCCCGCTCGCCCGTGGCTTATCCCCGGTCTCATCATCTCCATCGCCGCGTTGGTCGGCATGGCCGACTCCTTCTTTCTTGTCTTGGAGTACATCGAGGCAATTGTGCACCCCGGGCAGCTGACGCCGTGCACGGTCAACAGTCTCGTGAGCTGCACGCTGACGGTCCAAGGGCCCTGGGCCCACTACGTCTCCGGTATCCCGAACCCCATGTGGGGCATGCTCTGGTACAGCGGCGCCTTCGCCTATGGCATCACGCTCCTCACCGGCAGTCAGTTCACGCGACGCGCGCGCCAAATCGTCGGCGTCATCCTCGTGGCCGGCATCCTCTTTAGCTACCGTCTCTATCTGGCGAGCGTGCTCCAGCTCGGCGGCGTCTGCCCCTTCTGCCTCACTTCAACCGTGGGTTCGACGCTCATCGCCCTGGCCTTCGTGGTGGATGACCTCCGTCACGCGCACGGCGACCGGGTGATTGGTTCCATGTGGCGGAAGATCGTATTGGCGTTCCAGCTCTTCTCCTTTAGCGCTTTCGTGATCGGCCTGCCGTGGTTCATCGCCTCGGGGCTCAAGTGGATCCCGAATAAGATGGCGGCCATCACGCACTGGTCGTTCTCGTTGATGGTGGGGTTGGTGCTCGTGATGGCGGCGGGGCAGGTGTGGGCGTTTAAGAGGGTGAGGAACTAACTTTTTCACGCTTATTCTTTGTTCGGTACTTGTAAAAACTGAGAGAGTGAATGATGATGTTTATCCAGTAATTTTCAGTTGAAGGTCAACTGGCTGGGGCTGCTCCTTTTACTTCTACCGTCAGGAAAAAAGATCATGGGCAAAGTCTGTACGTTGATCGGTGCATTCGGCAGTCTTTTCATCGTTCTGGGCCTAGGGCTGTCATACCGTCATTATGAGCGGTTTCTGCCGCCCGACCACTCATGGGAGGGTATCTGCGTCGCCGTCGGGGGCATTGGGGTCTTTTGGGCGGGTTTTTACTACCTTAGCCATAGGAACGACGCCTAAGAAAACAGCGAACGGTCAGACAGTTTACCGAATCGACTACCCACGCGGGCGGTAGTCGGAACAAGGTTCTGGCTAAGCTCACCTCCCTGGGGGGTGGGCTTTTCTATGAATTGATGCACGCTGCTCACCTTCTCTTCTTGGCCGACACCGTGCTGGTGCTTCGCCCCGCCCCCACGGTAAAGCGCGCTTTTAAAGTTCCTCTCCCCCGGCTGCGCACGCTCGATATTGGAAAGGCAAATAAAGGCGTTGTTCGGGGGAGCGGTTTAGCCGATACTGTCGGCATGTTCTCCGCCAAGCAATCCGTCGCAGTCTTCCTCGCTCTCTCCACCCTGGCGCTGTCGGCCTGTTCGGCGCCGGCCGCCGACGGCCTGACAAAAGTGAAGATCGCCTACCTGCCGAATATTCACGCTCTGCCGTTCTACCTCGCGTTGGAGAAAGGCTACTTTAAGGCTGAAGGGCTTGAGATCGAGCCGGTGAAGTTCGAAGCGCCCAACCAGATCATCGATGCTCTACTTTCCGACCAGGTCGGCTTTGCGGCCCCGGGCGCGGCCGCCGGCATCACCGCCGTCAGTCAGAGTAAGAAGCCGGGTACGATCAAAATTTACGGTGTCCAAGGCGGCACGAAGATGCTCCGGAACGAGGCTTTTGTGGTGAAGAAGGGCAGTGACATTACTTCGTTCAAAGATCTGAAGGGCAAGAAGCTCGGTATCCTGCCCGGCATCCAGTGGCAGACCATCGCCCGTGATATCCTGATGAAGAACGGTCTGACCTCGGGCACCGACGTGACGGTTGTCGATCTTGCCATCCCGCTACAGGTTCCGGCCCTCGCCTCGGGCCAGGTCGACGCCCTGCTCGCCATCGAGCCCTCGCCGACCATCGCTGTGGCCAAAGATATCGGCCAGATTGTCATGCAGTCGCCCACCATCGAGTTTATCGCCGATCCCTTCTACGCCGGCGTCGGCGACGTGACGACCAAATTCGCCACGGAGAACCCCGAGCTGACGGCGAAGATCTTGCGTGTGTTCGAAAAGGCTAACGCCGAAGTGGTGGCCAATCCCGACGCCGCCCGTCCCTACCTGAAGGGCTACACGGCCCTCGACGATTCGCTCATCAACGTCGTCCCGCTGCTCCAGTATAAGATGTACCAGCAGATTGATGACAAGGACATTGCCGCTCTCCAGGCCTTTTTTGATATCTTCTCGACCTACGGCGTGATCGAAGGGAAAGTCGACGCGCGTTCCTTGATCTATACGCAGCCTCGATGACCGCGGCCATCGCCATCCAGGACCTGAAGAAGACGGTCAGCGGGAGCTCCCTCTATGCCGACCTCTCCTTCTCGGTTCCGGTGGGTGGCATTACGGCGATCTTCGGACCCAACGGCTGCGGCAAGTCGACGCTTCTCAATATCCTCTCAGGTTTGGCGCCGGCCGACGGCGGCCGCTTTGTGATCGAGAACCTCGAGCGCTTCCGCTTCAGTTACATCTTCCAGAACTATCGCGAGACCCTCCTGCCCTGGCGGACGAACTTCGATAACATTGCTTTCCCCCTCGAGATCCAGCACCAGTCGGCCGCGGTCATTCGCGAGCGTATCGATTTTTTAGCGGGACTCTTTAAGATTGATTTTGATCTGGAGCGCCACCCGTACGAACTGAGCGGCGGCCAGCAGCAAGTCGTTGCCCTGATGCGCGCCCTTGCCAATGAGCCGTCGGTGCTCTTTATGGATGAGCCCTTCTCCGCGCTCGACTACGAGAACAGCCTGCGCATGCGGGTGGGGATCCAGGCCTACCACGCCGCCCGCCAGCCGACGATTCTCTTCGTCTCGCACGACATCGAGGAAGCCGTGCACCTCGCCGGCCAGATCGTCGTCTTCTCGCGCCGGCCGGCGGCGGTTCTGGAGATTGTCCAAAATCCCCTGCCCTACCCGCGCACGTTGGCCACGCTGAATTCTGAGGAATTCCACCTCACCAAGAACCGCGTCCTGACCGCTTTTCAAAAAGCGGCCCGCCTATGAAACTAAAAACCTTTCTTATTGGCCCGCTCTTGCTGCTTCTCGTGTGGCAGGTCGTGTGCAGTCTGAAACTCGTCGATCCGTTCTTTCTGCCGAGCCCGTTCATTACCTTGAAGATGCTCGGCACCATCCTTATGAGTCACGCCGGACTGCTGGACGTGTGGGCGACGCTGCAGCGCGTGGTCGCGGCCTTCGCCATTGCCGTCTGTCTCGGCGTCCCGCTCGGTCTCGTGCTCGGCATGTCGGAGAAGGTGTACCGCAGCGTGGAGTTCATCATCGATTTTTTCCGGTCCACGCCCTCAACCGCCCTCTTCCCGCTCTTCCTGATCGTCTTCGGCATCACCGACACCTCGAAGATCGCCGTGGCCGCTTTTGCCTCCACGCTTATCATCGTGTTCAACACGGCCTATGGCGTCATCCACGGCAAGAAGTCACGCATCGTGGCTGCCAAACTTATGGGCGCTTCGCGCTTCCAGATTTTCCGTTCCATCGTCTTTTGGGAGTGCCTCCCTCAGACATTCGTCGGCGTGCGGAGCGCCGTCAGCTTGTCGCTCGTCGTGATCGTCGTCACGGAGATGTTCATCGGTACGAATCAGGGACTCGGCCACCGCATCATCGACGCCCAGATTAAATATGACATCGCCGACATGTATGCCTCGATCCTGCTGACGGGCGTCATCGGTTACGCCTTTAATGCCGTCTTCCTGGCGGCCGAGCGACGGTTTTTGCGCTGGACGCGCTGAGAGGGGGAAATTGGCGCTTAATTGGCCGCGACCTCGTCGTTTGCACTTGTCTACGTACTCCTTCAGGAGCGGCCGGGTCGGGAAGATCGTGAGCCGACCGTCCTGCCAGCCGGCGGGTTAGCGGTCGAACTTTCCAATGTTCCATTTTCGGTGATTTTCCTGTGTCTCGGCGCTCATTTCCGGTGAAATGGGATACACAAGTTCCGTAGCGTTGCCGGAAATCTTCGTGAGTTCGATATAGTACTTTGCCACCAGTTTTCGTAACTCTTCGTTCGGATGACTGATACCCGATGGTAGGGCGGTGAAGTCGAGAGCTTGGAGATATTCAGGATGGGCGAGAAGGAATTCCACACGTTTCTTGTTTGCCGGTTGCCGCCAGAGTTCGTTACCGGGAACAATGTCCTTAGAAACATGCGGCCGCGGGACTGCCCCGTAGCGCTGCACCATGTCGACCGTAAAATCGAGAGCGAGCTGCAGGGAGTGTTCGGTTTCCTCCGGTCCGCCAAAAACCATGAGGGTTTCTGGCGTGATTCCGTATTCTTGGCGGGCGATGCGCACCGCCTCCAGACATTTGTCTTCGCTATTATGGCCTTTACGGAAGCTTTTCCAAATTTCCGGCGTCATGCCGTCGATCCCGAACCCGACGGTATGGAAGCCGGCTTGAACCAGACGTCGGATGAGAGCGGGTTTTTGGGAGTGGACATTCAGGAAAGATTCTACGGTCGAAAGCCCCCGCATGCCGACTGTGCACTCTGGAAATTCCCGGCGAGTGGAGATCACCATTTCACTGAACTCTTCCAATTTGGACGGCGTTTGGAAGACGTCCAGATTTGAGAGGTACATCTGAAGGTTCTTTACTCCCAAAGTCTTTGCTCGTTCCAAGAGATATTGGAAGTCTTTCTTGAGGATATCGTTTTGCCGATATTCCTCATTCACCCGGGTCACGACGCCCGTCACCGGATCCTTGATGGTCCGTACGGCAGCGCAAAACGTGCAGGAGAACTTGCACCCTTGTGAAACGTATAAAGAGAATTCCCTTGTTAGGTATTTCTTCATATCCGCGTCGTCGATCAGCTCGTAGGCGGGAATCAGCGAAATATGGGCGGCCGGCGGCAACTTTTCCGATAAACCCAAACTCATCGCTAATTCTTCGTCGTTATTCCCGTTGATCACGGTCGGTCCGAAGAGTCGTGTGAGTTGCGCCCTATTTTCCGGTTGCCCTCCCGTCCTCGCGGAAACGAAGCCGTTGATGACTTGTCCTCCTACGGCCAGGCGAGAATCTGGATCCATCAGCGCCGCAATCTTCTCTCGCACTGCAGGCACATATGGCGCCCCGAGGAGGTTCACCCCTAAAACTTCCGTACGGCAATGCCAAGGGCGTAGGTTCGCATCCTGGATATCATCAACATCCGCCCCAGCGGCCATCAATCGGGCAGCAGCAGCAAGTAGCGAACCGGGTAGGTAGACTTGTCCTTCGCCTTTTTCTTCGGCATAGATGTGACGTGGCTGCACTAAGGAGATTTTGATCATTTTTCAAATTTATTGCTGAATAATGTTTGTCCCTATTGGTTTTATTGAAGCCAAAATACAATGGTTTATGTCCTCCCTTAGAGAAGAAATCACACTGACCAATACGGTTCGTCATCATTATATTGACGGTCATCTTTCGTCAGTTTAAAATAAACTAACTACACATTTTATTATGCTGTCTACTATCCTCAAATCATTCCAGCTCAGCGAACCGGAAATTCGGTTATTTTTGAAGGTCGTAGAGCTCGGTTTGCAGTCGGCCTCTAATATCGCGCGTGTCTGCGAAATGCCGCGCAATACCGTGCGCAGTATCCTTGATAACCTTGTGAAGAAAGGCTTGATGGTCAAAATGAATCGAGCGAAGACGCAGTACTACGCTACGGAAACCAAGGACAACATTATTCGGCTCTTAAAACACCGTCGCCTCCGCATGGATGAGGAAATTGAGAAGCAGATTGAATTGGTCGAGCGCTATGGAGAAGAATTATCTGCTCGGCATTGGGCTCAGAGTCGGCCGAAAATTACTTTCTACGAAGGGCTCGCCGGTCTCGAAAAAGTGTACGAAGACACCTTGACCACCAAGCATGGTTTGCGCTCCTGGGCTTCATACGAGAATCTTCATGAGGCGATGAAAGGCTATCCTGAGAGCTACTTTAAACGTCGGGCGCAAAAGGGCATTCCTATGCGTTCCATTCATCCAGAAACGCCGCTTTCCGTAGCGGCACAAGCTCGTGATAAGGAAGAATTGCGGCAGAGCGCCCTCGTGCCGCAAAAACAATTCAACTGGTCGCCGGAAATTCAGGTCTATAACAATAAGATCAATATCACGTCCTGGAAGGACAAGCTTGGTATTATTATTGAGAGCAAAGAGATCGCTGATGCCATGCGTACGATTTTCGACATGTCTTTTGAAACCGCTAAACAGTACGGCAAAGTTAGTCAGCACTTTGATTACGATGAGCTGACCAAAGATGACGTGAATGAGTGATGGTCATGGTCGGGATGGCGGGGCTCGACCCGGCTACGTTTGCGAACTACGCCGAGTAACACTCGCAGCCTTCGCCTTTGGCTACGGCCGACAGGCCTGGTCCCAACTCTATCGCTTCTATCGAAAGGCCTCAATGGATTGCTCCATTGAGGCCTTGCTTCTCACAGCTGTGGCCCCTTACGGCTGTGAAAGCGTCTTTTTGTGCCGAGCGTGGTCCTGGGCAGTGTCGAACCAGTTGTCGCCCTCGCGCGAGACGACAAGGCCTTGGAGATAGGAACGCAGTTTTTTGACAGTCATATCGAGGTCTTTTGCGAGCTTGAGAAGCGGCACTTTGATCCGTTCCCCTTGGGCATCTTCGGCGACCTGCATGAGTGTCACGGTCTTGTCTGTGACCTTCAGGTCGGCCACAATCCACAGGTTTTCATGGTGGTCGTAGAAGTGGTTCGACAGGCAGGAATGAGGAACGGCAACGTGTCCCCAGGTACACGGTTCCTTGCCGCTTTCGGTGATCATGAAGCCTTCCTGACCAGTGTTCACCCCTTTAAAGAAGTGAACTTCGGTGGGATCGCGGAAGCCGAGTTGTCCGCAGAATCCCTTTTGGCAGAACCAGTCGCCACGTTTCAGCGTCACGAAGAGCTCACCCTTGTGATTGAGGCAGTACACATCGGACATTATTACCCAGTGGCTCATAGTATCCTCTTTTAGGGATTGGCCTGGTAGTGAGAAGAAAGAACAGAGCGTCCAATTGACACTCAATCAGTATTTTTTACCTATTTCTAAATTGTGTCAATAAACGCTACTGAACGCATGGCCTCAACTGAGTGAGGTTCCGGAGAGAGGGTTCGTGTCATGGTCGGGACGGCGGGGCTCTAAACAGCTTTCCTTAGCACTGAGGTCCCGACTTTTTCGAAGCCTTGCTTCAAATAGAACTGCATCGCTTCGGTTCGTGAGTCATTGCATGTCAGTCGCAATTCCTTGCCGCCGTCCTCCTTCACTTTTTGTAGGACTCGCTCAATTAAGAGGGATCCAATGCCTTGGCGCTGATACGAAGCGGCGACAACGAAAGATTCGAGAAGATAGCGTGCACCTTGAGGCAGGGTCATCGTTACTAAACAAGCTATCGCGCAGGTTTGCCATTCTCCTGCGACGAATGTTTCGGCAGTGATGAGTTGATGTCGTTGGAGGATCTGCAGAACGTCCTTATGGCTCATGCTTCCCTTCTCTCCTCGGAGTTCGCTTATGAGCCCACTGAAGGCTTGAAGGCGTTTCGCCGTGAGATCCTGCTCTTGGACCCAGAAGAGACGCGGGCTTTCTTCCATAGGTATGGTCGGGACGGCGGGGCTCGAACTCGCGGCCTCCTGGTCCCAAACCAGGCGCTCTACCAACTGAGCTACGTCCCGACATAGTGCATTCTATAGGGAGAGTGGTGGGAGCGCAGCGCTTTTTATAATGTGCGCCTCGCCCAAAGGCTCGGCGGCCAACTGAGCTACGTCCCGACTGACTGCAGTATAGGGAAAACGCTATGCTATGCCTATGCTCTGCACGGTCGTCACTGCCTCCAAAAGCCGCGAAATCGGCGAAGGGCTGACGTACGAGGCCGGCGATTTACCCGTGCAGGCCGGTTCGTTGGTGCGGGCGCCCTTCCGGGGTGGGGTGATTGAAGGCGTGGTAACGGCGCTCGCGGTGCAGGCCCCCACGGGCATTGCCGTCCGGAAGCTCCTGGCGGTCTTGTCCCCTACCCCCCTGCTGTCGGCCTACCAACTGCAGTTGGCCGAGTGGTTGGCGCGCGAGTACCGCTGCGGTTTCCGTCAGGCCCTCCAGCTCTTTTTGCCGCCGTTGCCGTGGAGTGCAGCGCTGCCACGGCCGGAACATGTGTACGCCTTGGCCGAGAAAAAGCCCGACATCGATATTTCCTCGCTCTCGCGCTCCCCTGCTCAGCAGCGGGCAGTGGCGCTCCTCGAAGAACGCGGACGCCTGACAGCCGAGGCGCTGAGCGAGGCCGGTGTCACGCCGGCGGTGCGCAAAACCCTTCTCACCAAGGGTTGGTTCCAGGAGATCGAGCTGCCATCCGAGGCCGCCACGCTGGCGCCGTTCAAAGTGGTGAAAGAACCCGTGCTCAGCGAGGTACAGCAGGGCGTGCGCGACGGCATCTTGAAAGAGACCAAGCCGACGCTGCTCTTCGGTGTCACCGGCAGCGGCAAGACCGAGGTCTACGCGTCGGTCGCGGCCGAGACGCTTCGCGCCGGTAAGCAGGTGCTTATCCTGGTTCCTGAAATCCTGCTCACCGAGCACTTGCTCGAGCGCTTTGCGTCGCTGGTGCCGCCCGAGCGGCTCGCGCTCATTCATAGCCGCATCACGCCGGCCGCGCGTCGCGAGACGTGGCAGCGGGTGCTGAGCGTACAAGCGCGTCTCATCGTCGGCTCGCGCTCGGCGCTCTTCGCCCCGGCTCCTGAGCTTGGTCTCATTGTCATCGACGAAGAACACGAGTGGACCTACAAAAACGAACAGACGCCGCGCTACCACGCGCGCGAGACGGCCGAGCAACTGATGAAGCTTGCCGGCGGCCGCGTGATTCTGGGCTCGGCCACGCCGTCGCTCGAGTCGTGGCATCGCGCCGAGCAGGGCCGCTACGCGCTCGC
Source organism: uncultured Candidatus Peribacteria bacterium (assembly GCA_964640945.1). Classification (GTDB taxonomy): domain Bacteria; phylum Patescibacteriota; class Gracilibacteria; order Peribacterales; family Peribacteraceae; genus JAGOUB01. Next base: position 68,728 of record CAZXIV010000001.1, read on the forward strand.
GCGCCTACCGACGCGCTACAGCGAGGTGGCGCTCCCCAAAGTGCGCATCGTCGACCTGGCCCAGGCCGACTTTGGCGAGACATTCCCCTTCACGGCGTCGTTGGTAGAAGAACTCCGTGCCACCATCGCGCGTGGCGAGCAGGCGATCTTGTTCTTAAACCGCCGCGGCATGGCCTCGGCCGTGCTCTGTCTGCACTGCCGCCGCCGGCTGGTGTCGGCCAACTCCGGTCTGCCCTACACCGTCCACCACGATTTACGGAATGTCCCTTACTTGCTCGACCACGTGACGGGCCTCCAAGCGCCGATGCCGTCCACCTGCCCCAGTTGCGGTTCGGTGGATCTTAAACCCGTGGGTGCCGGCACACAGCGCATCGAGGCCATCATGCAAAAGCTCTTGCCGAAAGCCCGCTTGCTCCGCGCCGACCGCGATACGCTGAAAAGCCCGGAAGATATCCGCGCGCTCCTCAATGCCATGACGACGGGCCAGGCAGATATCCTCATTGGCACGCAGTCGGTGGTGAAAGGGCTCGACTTGCCCAAGGTGACGCTCGCCGCCGTGCTCGTCGCCGACGTCGGCTTGTCGCTGCCTACCTTCCGCGCCGGCGAACGCGTGTTCCAGCTCCTGACGCAGTTGGCCGGACGCAGCGGCCGTCGCCAGGCTGGCACCGTTGTGATCCAGACCTTCCGCCCCGACGCGCTCGAGATCCGCGCGGCCGCCGAGCACGACACGGAGCTGTACATCAAAGAAGAGCTGGCCGTCCGTCAGGCACTCAAGTACCCGCCTTACACGCGGATGGTGCGCTTCCTCACCTCCGGCCCCGGTTGCGATACGCGCGCCAAGGCCTTGCTCCAAACAGTGCAATCGAAACTGAAAGCGACCAGCATGGCGGGTACGGCCTCGGCCGCGCCGACGTTTTATGGCAACGGCCAAGAGTGGCACGTGCTGCTGCGCCTGGATGATCCCCTCCCCTTTCTTAATGGGCTCGACTTGGAACATGTCTCCGTCGATGTGGACCCGGTGGATTGTTTGTAAGGCACGGTGAACCGGGAATGGCAGAGCCACTCCCGGCCTTGACGCCGCGCGTCATTGTCCCGTTTTCCGATACACCCAGACCGCAATCACGCAGCCAACGATGTGGAGGCTGAGGGCGAGGATGAACAGTTCATCGCTCATAAACCCCTGCGCCCAGCTCGAGTATTCCACAACTGGGCCGCCCACTGTTACGGCCGCCAGGGCGGTGAAGCCGCCGATTGTGCGGAGCCTGGCTGCGAGCCGCATGTCTGCGGCGAGTCTATCCAGATCCGGGCGCGAATGGCTCGGCTGGACGCGCATCCGGTCCAGTGCCCGCCGACAACGGCGACACCTCAGGCTGCCGATCTGCTGGACGGCGATGCCGCCGAACGCGAGAAAGCAGCACATCCACAAGATCGACAGAAGCATCAGATGTCTCCAATGGGTAAACGGACAATGAAAATTGTCTCTATCAGACAATGTACAATATTCTATATATCAGTCAAACAACTGGGTCTAAAAGCATGGGACGTGATCCGATAGAGGGTGAAAATAATTGCTCAAAATGGCAGTTAGTGCTATAATTTTGAGAAACCAATACCCACCCTTTATGTCAATTGCTCCTCCCCTTCCGGGCCGTGTTACGCGCGATGAACTCGTGGGGAGTGAGCGCGAAATCGCCGATCTCAACGCCGGACGTGAGGCGGCCGACAGTGTGCTCATCGAACGCATTGAGAACTACCATGGCTCCGTCCGCGGTCGTTTAGGTGCAATTCTGACATTGGGGTACGTCGGTACCGAACGCGCCAACCTTGATCGGGCTGTAGCCGAACGTGCCGCGAGTCTTAAGCAGGGTCGCGGCCAAGGGCAAGTGATCGCCCCGCTGAAGGCGCTCGCCGCCAAGGCCGACTCCAAGCTCGAGGCTCTGCGCGATATCGACCGCGGCTACCAGCATGTGATCGACTACTATCAGAACCAGATTCGCCTCAAGACCCCCGAGGGCGGCTACCGCGTCCAGAGGATGTGGCGCCGCCTTGTTGGCCCCGGCCGCGAGGTGCGCGAGGCCGAGCGTAAGTTGGCCCTGGCGAGCACCGCTCGCGCCAGTCGGGCCGCTAAGCTGGCACCGGATCCGCGCGAGCAAATGCGCCGCGAGATCGCCGCGAACGACCGTGATATTCGCTTACTTCTTCTGCGCGTCGCTCCGAGTTTGAGCCCGCGCGTGCCGGCGTTGCTCCAAGCGCTGGCCGCCGGTGACGACAAGCCTCTCGAGGCCGCGCTGAGGGCTGAACAAGTGTCCACCGATGACTCTAACCAGGTGATGGCGTTGGCCGAGAACCTGCGTGGCGAATACGCCGGCGTCGGTAGGCGGGTACTGGGGGCGCTCGGCACCATTGCCACCTTGGGCTACAGCAAGAAGACGCGAGCGCTCGCCAGGGGTGCCCAGAACGAGCGCGGTATCGAGCTGGCCACGTACTACAGCCGCCAAGCCGACGAACGCGCCGTCTACGAGATGCTCTCGGTCGCCGGTCAGGTGCGCGTGCTGCCGTCGCTGCCCATCGGCACTGTCCTCACCATTAGCGGCCAGCAGATGGCGATCGAAAGACTCCAGGAAAAGAAGGGCCGCCGGGCTATTCGTTTGATACAGGTGAATGAACCGCGCCGGGTGTTCCTCCTTGATATTACAGAACCAGATAGCCCCATCCTCCGCCGCGCCGTCAACGGCGGTAAAGAGTTGCCCTACCGCGCCTACCGCGATGCCGGCAGCCGCTTGCCTGCCTTTGGCCCGCGCGACGAGCGTGCCGTCGACGGTGATGGGCGCGAGTCTCTGTTGGCGGCGACACTGGCGGCGGTTGCCGCCGGCAATGGAGATGCGGCTCGGGCCAGCATCAACGACCTTAACAACTTATTGAGCACCACCGCCGTCTCCATCGATCCGCGTGCCCTCCAAGACGACCGCACTCTTCTGGTCGCCAATCTCAATACTCGCTTCCGGGCCGCCGGTTCGTCGGCGCAAGTCCGTCTGGTCCAGGAAGCTATCCAGCTAGAGATGCCGGTGCCGTCTCCTGCTCCCACCCCTGTTGTACCAGTTCCCACTCCTGCGCCCACTCCTATTCCTGTCCCGCTTGCACCGGTTCCCACCCCGGCGGTGGTACCCGTCGCTCCTGTGGCGGATCCGATCTCGGCCGCGCCTTCTCTGGAAAGCCAGCGCAAAGCTACCAGTGGTGCGCTCAATAGTTTGGCAGGTGACTTACGGACGCTAAATGCCGAGCACCGTCTTCCCGAGAATCACAATGCTGTCTGGTGGAACGCTCACCGCGAAAACTACATCAACGTGCGTGAGGCGTGTCTGCATGTGATTCACCAAGCTAGCGCCCACGAGACTGACTCACGTGAACAGGACATCCTTCTGAAGCTTGCTAATCGGGTGACGGATACCTTCCAGCAAAACGGCGATTTCCCCGGCGGGCACCCGGCCATCGATTCGCTCCTCGACGATCTCGCCGACGTCAGCCGCACGCTGCAGCCGGCCGCCGCCATCTCTTAACGCGCCAGGCAGCGCAGCTGGTAGAGCGCCACGCCGGCGGCCACCGAGACATTGAGTGATTCCTTGAGCCCGCGCATGGGGATCTTGGCCGCGGCTGCGCATTTCTTAAGAAGTGCGTCCTCCACGCCGCCCAGTTCGTGTCCCACGACCAGGCAGGTCTTGGGCGCGGTCGGCAGGTCGGTGAGTTCGACGGCGTCAGCTGTCAGTTCGAGCGCCACCAGTCGCCAACCGTCGGCTAAGAGTCGGTCTGCCACCGCGAGTGGATCGGGATCGTGGTCCCACGGCACCCAGGCGTCGGCGCCGAGCGAGACCTTGGCGATTTCCTTGCGCGGCGGCGTGCCGGTGTAGCCGGCGAGATGCACGAACTCCACGCCGAACGCGTCGGCGGTGCGGAACATCGAGCCCACGTTCCAAAGTGAGCGGATATTCGGCAGCAGCAGGCGCAGGCGCGGTTCCATCAGACTTTCATGAGTTCCTCCGACTTCTTGTCCTTGGATTCGTCGATGGCGTCGTTGGCCTTGTCGACTTCCTTCTGGAGGGCTTCGATGAGGGTTTCCTTCACGTCCTCGTCCTTTTCCTGCTTGATGGCGTCCTGCGCGTTCTGGCGCGCCTTGCGCACCGAGATGCGCGCTTCTTCGGCCAGCTGCGAGACAACCTTGGTGAGCTGCTCACGGCGCTCCTGCGTGAGCGAAGGCAGCGACAAGCGGATCACATGGCCGTCGCTGTTGGGCGTGGCGCCGATGTCGGCCTGCGAGAGGGCTTTCTCTACCGCCTGCATGATGGACGGATCCCACGGCTGGACGGTGATGGTGCGCGCGTCCTGCACGCCGATGCCGGCCACGTTCTTGAGGGCCTGCTTTTGGCCATACGCTTCCACCATCACGTGCTCCACGAGGGCGGCGCTGGCGCGGCCGGTCTGGAGTTTGCCGAACTCCTGCTGGAGGTGGGCGAAAACTTTGGCGAGGTCCTGGAGGAAAGAAGCGAGACGGGGGTCGTTGCTCATGCCCTGAGTGTACCGCGCGGGCGCGCTTCTCGACAAACGGGCTTAGCGGGCGCTGACGATGGTACCGATTGGCTTATTCTGGCAGGCCTGCAGCAGAGCTTTCTCATCTTTAAAGTTGAAGACGCGGATGGGCAGCTCTTGGTCGCGGCACAAGCTGAAGGCGGCTTGGTCCATCACGGCCAGGTTGCGCTCGATGGCTTGGTCGTACGTCAGGTGTTTCTGCAACTTGGCCTTGGGGTCTTTGCGTGGGTCGCGGTCGTAGATACCGTCGACGTTGGTGGCCTTGAGGAGCACGTCGCAGTTGAGTTCGAGCGCGCGCAGCGCCGCGGCGGAGTCGGTGGTGAAGTAGGGCTGCCCGATGCCGCCGGCGCAGATGATGATGCGGCCTTTCTCCAGGTGGCGGATGGCGCGGCGACGGATGTACGGCTCAGCCAATTGGGGCACGTCGACGGCCGACATCACGCGCGTCTGCGACCCCATCGATTCCAGCTCAGCCTGCAACGCGACACTGTTCATGATAGTGGCGAGCATGCCCATGGCGTCCGAGGCCGTGCGTTCGATGCCCGAACCCTTGGTGTCGCGGTAGCGCCAGATGTTACCGCCGCCCACGACGATCACGAGCTCATAGCCCTTTTTATGTACCGCGCGGATACGCTTTGCGACGGCATGGAGCGTGGGCTGGTCGATCCCCTGCCCGGCGCCGGCGCGCGAAAGCGACTCGCCGGAGAGCTTGAGCATGATGCGCTTGTATCCCATCTTAGGCGGGTGTGGAGGGAGGGGTGGGGGTGGGCGGCGTGGCTGGCGGATTTGAGGGCGTAGGTTTCGTTTCGTGGGGGGCGGTCTTGGGCACGTGGCTCATCACCGAGTGCCAGAATTTGCCGAGGAAAGCGACAATACTCTGCCAATCCGCCCGGAGCTGTTTCCAGTCGAAACGCGAGAGCGCGGCGACCAGCGGCAGATTGGTCCATTTGCCTTGGGCGGCGTTCATAAAACCAAAGGCACTCGCAATCAGGACGAGCAGCATGAGGAGGCGGCTCACCACCGGCACCACCAGACAGAGGAGACTGACGACAAAGAGCGTCACACCCTGGCGTGCGTGAAAGCGAGCGAAGGGCGAGTCCTTACGCGACCAATAGACGACGAGTGAAAGGATCCAAAGGTACGAGAGGGCAGCGAGGTCCTTATTTTTGGCAATGTCTTCCTCGGGTGTGAGAGGCTTTTGGGGGGCGGGCGGTTCGGGAGTCGGGGTGGGATTGTTCATCAGACGGAGTATACACCTCGGACTGGAAGTTAGGCGGATTCCCTCGGTATTCTTCGGTGACGCCCTGCCCTTGACTCCATCTCGTTTGCGGGCAGTCTGGCGTACTTCTTCCGTATACCCATCCGCCATCTGCATCACGTCCGAAATCTATCCGCCTGGCCCCTAAAATCCGCCGGATCCTTCCTCCTAATACTCCCGTTCCGCTTCCTCCAATGACTCTCCTTGCACCCCACAACAATGGCGAACTGACTCCGGTGGCCGAGGAGCGGGTGGTGGAAGTTGCCGCTGTCCCTAAGGCGTTTTGCGAACCTGCTTTTCCGCCCGAGGTTGCCGCCGCTTTCAACACTCTGGAAGAAGCCGCCCGTGAGCGCGAGATTCCCGGCCTGCAGCAGATGGTTGCCGGTCTGCGTGCGCTCTTCTTGGCGACGCAAGATCCCCTCCCCGAGACGCCGGCTGTCGCCGAACTGCCGGCCGAGGTAGCGGCGCCTGCGCCCGAGAAGACGACCGTCGCGATCGAGGAGGCGCCGGCAATCCCCGCCATTGTTTTCGAATCCGCTCCGACGTCGTTGGCCGCAAAGCCGTCGCTCCCGGCGTTGGTTGTGCCGGTGGTGGAGCTTGCCGTTCCGCTTCTTCCTGAGGCGCCATTGCCTCTGCCCGGACGGCGTATTGATGAGCTCATTCTCGACCATTTCACCACGAAGGTGGCGCTGCGAGACTTCGTGCTGGCGCCGCCCATCGGCCTGCCTGAAGCCGATCTCTCCCTTGAGTCGACGGTGGCGCATGTGGAGCAGTGGGTGCGGATGTCGTACCAGCAGGGCGAGGCCATCGTGCCGACGGTGCGGGAGTGCGGTTGGCTCATCGACGAATGCGTGCGCGCATTCGCGGCCGACGATGTGGAGAGCCACTTTGCCACCGACGGTCACCTTTGGCGCGTGGGCGCGCAGGTCGTGTGTCGCTACTGTGCCGAAGAGAGAGCGGGCGAGTTGAGCTGGGATACGCTGCGCCAGCGCCTGTACTGGGCGATGGAAAAGGAGCTCGCCTGCCGTCGCGCTTTGGTACTTCGTCAGCACGGTCGGCTCTCCCAGCGGCTGCGCCTGCACCCGGAAGACAGGCAGGAACTCGCGCGCCAAGGCCTGGCCTGGGCGCTGCAGCACGCCGAGCTCCAGGGCGACGACCAAGAGACCGGCGTCACCGCCAAGCACATCTTCTCGCTGCTCGCTGACAACGTCTGCCAGTCGCTGTTCCACTTCCGCGCCGGCGGTTCGCTGACGTTCCACGAGTACGTGGTGCGCGGTTTCAACATGCGGCTCAAGCGCTACCGCGAGCAAGGCAATCCCGACATCGACAACGCCATTGTAGGGATGGACTTCCCCTTGGCTGCTGCCAGCCAGCCGGTGGTCGTGGATGGCATCGAGCGGGGCGAGTACCAGATCACCCTGCCGCCGCGCGTGCGGCCGTATTGGTGGTGGATCAAGCAGATCCGCCAGTCACAGCAATTCCTCGGGGCCCTGACGATCGAGCAGGTGCGCAACATCGGCTTCTGGATCGTGCACGACGTGCAACTCCAGGAGTTGGCCATCGACCAAGAGGAAGCCGAGATCGAACGTCGCTTTCGGGCCGAGATCCTCGCTCCGGACGGTGAGTGGGAGCCGATCGCCTTGAAACACAGTCCGCATGGACGATGACGTGTGAGATGGTGCCCCGGGCAGGAATCGAACCGGCGACCAACAGCTTAGAAGGCTGCTGCTCTATCCACTGAGCTACCGGGGCATGTGACAGGTGGGAGAAAGAACAATGTACCCAATCGAGCTCAGTTCTTTTGATATGCGCCTGCGCTGACGCGCAGTCGGCCCACTGAGCTACCGGGGCACGAATGAAACAAAGAGCGCAGGCCACCTGGCCTGACCGAGTATACAGCGCAACCGGCCGGGCCGGGTACGCTGTTAGCGGCGTCTCAAGACCACCGTCCAGAGGACACGGCCCAAGATTGTCACCAACGTCAGGATGAGGGCGCCTGCTACCACCGATTGGATCTGGCGCGTCGTCACCTCCGCCTCGCAGCTTGAGCTGCAGCCGTCGTCACTCTTTTTATTGCCGTCGTCGCACCACTCTTCGCCGGCCTTCACGCTGTCACCGCAGACCGTCTCGCACTTGGTACCCACACACTCATAGCCATCCTCGTTGTCGCAGATTTCGTTGCAGCCATCGCCGGCCACCTTGTTGCCGTCGTCGCAGTTCTCTTTCGCCTGGCGCTCGCCGTCGCCGCAGAACTCCTCGATGCACGCGACGGAGCAGCCATCACCATTGAGCTTATTACCGTCGTCGCAAGCTTCGGCCAGGGCGACCTGCAGCACGCCGTCGCCACATTGGGGCAGGGAGCAGGCGTTCGTGCAGGCGTCGTTGTCCACTTGATTGCCGTCGTCGCAGCGTTCCTTCATGTCCTTCACGCCGTCCCCGCAGCGCGCCAGTTGGCAATCCAAGCGGCAGCTGTCGGCGGCGTTGGTGCTGTTCATCGGGCCATCGTCGCAGTCCTCGCCCGGCTGGACAAAGCCGTCTCCGCACGCGGCGGCCAGGCAGTTGGTCGTGCAGGCGTCGTCCTCTAGGGCGTTGCCGTCGTCGCACTCTTCCGTCGATTGCTGCACGCCGTCCCCGCAGATGGCCAGAAAGCAATCTAAGTTGCAGGCGTCGTCGTCCACTTGGTTGCCGTCGTCGCATTCCTCGCCGGCCTGCACGATTCCGTCGCCGCAGCTGGGCGTCTTGCAGGCGGTAGTGCAGCCGTCGTTCTCTACCTGGTTGCCGTCGTCGCACTGCTCAGCTTCGTCCGTCACGCCGTCGCCGCAGCTGGCGAGTTTACAGCTGAGACGGCAGGCACCGGGTACTTCGTCGCTGTTAAAGGCGCCGTCGTCGCATTGTTCGGGTTTCTCGGGGATGTCGTTGCCGCAGATGGCGGCCGATTTTGTCTCTTGGCTGCATTTCTGCGAACAGCCGTCGCCTTTGGTGAGGTTGCCGTCGTCGCACTGCTCCGTGCCTTCCAGAATGTGGTTGCCGCAGAGGGCGATGGCGTTTGGCTGGCCGGTAGAGGTGGGCAACCGGGGCTTGGAGCTGACACTGCTGGAGATCGTCTCGCCGGAGCCGATTTCGGGCAGCGATGCGCCGGATCCCGTTTGGGCGGGCACAGTGGTACCAGAGCCGGTCTGAGTGGACAGCGACGACGCGCTGGAAGAAGTTGAAGAGGGGGGGCTGCTCGCAGCGCTGGAGGTGGTGCTCTTTGCGCTGGAGACGGACATGCTCGCGGTCGAGGTCGAGGCGGTCGAGCTGATGCTGGCGCTGGTTGAGCTGGGACTAGAAACGGAGGCAGCATCGACGCTGGACGACAACGCGGACGACGTGCTGATTGAGGACGTGCTCGAAGGCAATCGTGCCGCCCCAGAGGTCGATGAGCCGGATTGTGTGCTTGCGCTAGAGGGTGAGCTGGCGGTGAGATCGGACGAGGAGCTGGTGCAGGCCGGCAGGAACACCCACCGGCAACCGCCCGTGCACTCGCCCTCCTCGTCACACTCAGGAATTTGGCAGCCACGTCCGCAGATGGGTGCCACGAGTTCGGTGCCATTCTTCTTCGGTTCGCACTCTTCGAAGCGCGAGGGGCTGATGACGCCGTCACCGCACGAGAGCAGCTTGCAGGTTTTACCACAGTCACTGCCGCCGTTTCGGAAACCCTCGTCGCATTCTTCGCCGGCGTCTACTTTGGCGTTGCCGCAGTAGGGTTTTGGGGACGACGAGCTAATCGCCGCGGCCGTGAGTGACGGTGAGGCGGGGCCGCCGATTTCCTGGGTGTGGGCCACGACGAACGCCAGCGTCAGGACAGCCGCGAACGCGGCTATAGCGGTCTGCCGGGGTGGGTGGGTGTTGGTCTGCACGGGAATCTCCTCAGTATAGCAGATGGTGATGAGTCTGTGAATGCGTCAGGGCACGTTAAAAGAGGCTTTATGAGGCCATTTCTGTCACTCGGAAGGGGGTGATTCAGGCGGCGCCAGGGGGTTGACGTACGTGGGACGTTTGGGCAGGGCCATAGCCGAAATCTTTGGATCGGCGCTTAAGTTCTCCAGCGATTGAGCTTCGGCGATCTGCATATTGAGGATCTCGCGTTCCAAATGGAGTTGGTTCCGCTCGCGTTCCAGCGTGCGGAGGCGGTAGCCTTCGGTGGCGTTGGCGTTCTCGTGGAAGAGGATGACGAGTGCCAGCAGGAGGATAAGCGAGCCGATGGAGAGCATGAGCAACATGGTGCTCTGCTGCACCATCCGCCCGAGCGAGGAGCGGCGGGTGGGCGAGGCCGATTCGGACGAGGCGGGTGTCAGGGGCGGCGGCGGATGACGCGCAGGAGTGCGCTGCGCGAACGGGGATTGCGGGCAATTTCGGGTGCGCTGGGGCGGACAGCTTTCGGGGTGAGGAGTTCGAACGGTGCCACTCCCCGCTTGCCCGTCAGTTCGTCTCGGGGTGGATCGGACAGGGCCCGGAAGGCGTGCTTCACGCGGCGGTCCTCCAGCGAATGGAAGCTAATGATGGCACAGCGCCCGCCGGGATGCAGCAGAGCGGGCACCGCTTCGAGCAGCTTGTCGAGCGCACTGAGCTCGTCGTTCGTCCAGATGCGCAGGGCTTGGAACACCTGCGGCAAGAGTTTGGGTGTTCGTCGGCCGCCCCATTCTTCCGTCGCGGCGCGGAGCGCTTGGGTGGTGGTGGGCTTGTGGCGGAGGATGGTGCCGGCCAATTTTCCCGCAAAGCGGAGCTCGCCCAAATCGCGGAACACGGCCGTCAGTTCGTCGTCGCTGCTGGCTGCGATTTTTTCGGCCGCGGTTGGTCCTTGGGTGCGGTCGAAGCGCAGGTCGAGCGGGCCATCGAAGCGGAACGAAAAGCCGCGCGCGGCGTCGTCCACGTGGAGTGAGTTCAAGCCGAGATCGGCCAGGATGACATCGAATTGTCCCAGGTTGAGCAGCGCCGCCGAGCCGAAGTTGGCATGAACGAAATGGACCGGCACTGGCGCGTCGTGGAGGTTTTGCTTGGCCAGCGTTAAGTTCGCTTCATCGGCGTCGAGGCCGACGAGCTCTCCCCTCCCCTCCAGTTTTTCGATCAGCCCGGCGGCATGCCCGCCGAGTCCGAGGGTGAAATCAGCCAGCCGGTCGCCGGGTGCCGGCGCCAGTAATGTGATCGTCTCGGTGAGGAGAACGGGGACGTGGCCGGCGGTCGGGTCGGTCTGCACGGGATGATTCTATCGCCAAACTGGCGGAGAGGGAGGGCTGTCTTCGCTGCGGCTACGCCGTGCCTTCCGTCCATCTCGGCGAAGTGCCGAAGCACGAAGCCGGATGGCGGAGAGGGAGGGATTCGAACCCTCGAAACGGTTTTACCCGTTTACCACATTAGCAGTGTGGTGCTTTCGGCCGCTCAGCCACCTCTCCAGGGGCCGGCCTAGTCTAGCAAAGATACGGGCGAAGAAAACAGGTTCTAGGCCGCCCTTTCGCTGTTTTCCCGCGCGACCGCTTCGCGGCGGTAGCGGCACCAGTTGCAATGACCGGCGGGGGTGGGCGACCGCTCCTCTTGCAGGCACTCGCGCATGCCGAGCAAGGCGTCGTCGATCCAACTTGTGTCGCCGCGGTAGGGCAGGACGGAAAGCGTGAACTTGAGTGCCCCGTCGAAACGCGCCGCGTCGGTATCAACGTTGGCGATCACCCAGTAGTCCGCGGCGGCGAGCGGATAGCCGTGGTGGCCGAGTAGCCAGCGGTACACCTCCAACTGCTGGCGGTAGCCGCGGTGGTACTCATCGGCATAATCGAACGGCGGGCGGGCGCTCGTGGCTTTGTAATCCACCACCGAGAGTGTGCCGTCGCTCCCCTGCCACACATCATCAAGCGCGCCGTAGAGTTCGATGCCCGAGGCCTGGTGGTGCATGCGCAGTCCGCGCTTCCAGTCGCGCCAAGCCGGCAGCTCGGGCGACGAGAACGGCACGCCATCCACGCCGGAGGCAGTCATCAGCGGGTGCGGCTGTCCGGCCGCGCGGTACTCGTCAAACTCTCGTTTCAGGAGGGAGTCGACCGCCAAGTTTAAGCGGAAGGGCGGGCTGTCGAGGCGTGGCAACTTGTGCCGGACGTTTAAGTGGAAACAGCGCGGGCACTCCAAGAACAGGGCCAGCTTGCTCCGGCTCAGGGCCAAGGGGGCCGCACCATCGAAGTTCGCAGCCATAGTCGGAGCATAGTGACAACATCTTTCACTCGCCAAGGAAATACCGTTCGACGCGCGTCGCACGTAGCATGCCGGACATGGACTCCCACCACATTCTCCGTCACAGCAAGCAGCAGGCCACGCAGGGCCTGGCCCTGGCCGGTGTCATCATCACCCTCTTTGGCATCTACGTCGCCTTCGCTTTCGCCGCTCCGTACTACGAAAAAAGCGTAATGATGCTCTCGCAGTTGCCGCAGAAACAGCAGGCCATCTCCGCCGCCGCTAAAGCGCTGACGCCTCCCGCCCGCCGCCCCGGCGCCCTGGTCCCCGGCCAGGTGGTGGGCGCCAAGACGCAGATCGAGGTGCAGCAATATAACCTCAACGGCCAGATCACGGTCCTGGTGTTCTCGTTCGCGATGTACAAGATCGCCTTCCTCCTTGCCTGCAGCTTAATCTTCGTCGGTAGCTGCATCATCTGGTCGTCGTACCACGGTTGGTGGAACTTCACCAAGCGTCAGACTTCAAGCGGTACCGATCGCGCCGCCATCAAAGCGCCGTCGGCCGTTGTCCGCCGCAAGGCGGCCCGGGCCTGAGTGAGGCTGTTCGTCTCCTCCTCATTGCCTACCGGTCATCCGCCAACTGGCGGGCCTCGTTGTGCCATATCTGTAGCCGCTGTTTCTGGTGGTTCGATACGCTTTCGAGCGCCAATTGCATCTCTACGAGGCGCGCTCGGGCCTGATGCTTCATCTCCCCGACCGACTTTTTCGAGGAGGCTTATGAGATGAGCGCGCCGAACAGATCTCATTGCCACCAGCGCATATCGTGGCAGGCCTTCTGGAAGAAAGCGTGAGGCTTGATGGGCGGGGCGGTCCCGCCACAGGCTGTCCTGTCAAAGCCATCTGTTGGGAGTGAGCAACAGACCGCGCAGCCACGCGGGAGCGCAACAGTAAAGCCTCCTTCCCGGAGAGAGGGGCGCGGTGCTACCGTAGGGGCATGTCTTCTCGGTCTGTGATCGGCGTCGACCTCGGCGGCACCAAGCTGGCGATCGTGCGTTTCGACGCCGAGAGCTTCGAGCCGCAGGAGATGACCACCGTGCCGACCGAAGCCTCGCGCGGCTTCCCGGCCGTGTTCGAGACGATGATTGAGCTGATCGAGCGTCTGCGCAAAACCGATACTGTCGCTGTGGGCGTGGGCGTGCCCGGCTTGGTGCACCAGCCCGACGGCCACCTCCTCAATGCCCCAAACCTCCCCGACGCCATCGATGTCCCGCTTCGCCAGATGTTGGAAGAGCGCCTCAAGCTCCCGATAGCGCTCGAGAACGACGCCCGCTCGTTCACCTTGGCCGAAGCGCTCGTCGGCGCCGGTAAAGGGCACCGTGTCGTCATCGGCGTCACGCTTGGTACCGGTGTCGGCGGCGGTATTGTGCTGGATGGCCAAATTCTCCACGGCGAGAACGGCTACGCCGGCGAGATCGGCCACATGCTCTTACAGCCGGGCCAGGCGCCGTTCCCGGCCGAGGGCCGCTTTGGCGAAGTGGAGCAGTTCCTCTCGGGTACAGGGCTGAAAAAGCGCGGCGCCAGCGCCGAAGAGCCGCCAGCCACGCTTGCGAAGGAGGCCGCTTGGCTTTGTCTCAACCTCACCTACCTGCTCAACCCTTCCGTCATTGTTTTTGGCGGCGGTGTGGCCAAGGCTGTCACGGAGCGCATCGCGGACGTGGAAAAAGAATTGAAGAATCTCGTGTTGCCCAATATCCCGCTACCTGCCCTGGTGCCGGCACAGGTGAAAGATGCGGGCGCGCTCGGCGTGGCGCTGCTGGCGCTCAGTTTGACTGAAGCGCGGTAATGGCGGTTACCACTGGGCGTGGAACATCCCCTGTTTGTCGGTGCGCTCGAAGGTGTGGGCACCAAACAGGTCGCGTTGCGCTTGGATGAGGTTCTGCGGAAGCCAGGCGCTGCGGTAGCCGTCGAAATAGGCCAATGAGGCCGCGAAGGCCGGCAGCGGCACGCCGCGCTCGGCGCCGAGAGCCACCACTTGGCGCCAGTGTTTCTGGGGCTCGTGGAGGCAGAGTTCACGCAACGTGCGGATGGCCTTGTCGGTACCTGTAAAGGCTTCTTGCAGCAGCGGCAGAAGTTGGCTGCGGATAATGCAGCCGCCGCGCCAAATGCGACAGATTTCGCTGATATCCAGATTCCATTTCTCCTCGTCACTCGCGAGCGACAGTAGTTGCAAGCCTTGGGCGTACGTCTGCGCGACGGAGGCGATGAAGGCGTCTTTTAGGGCGGACACCAGGTCGTCGCCGGCCAGGCGCAGGGGCAGAAGTTCGCTGGGCAGGACGGGAGCGCGGACACTCCGAAATTCCTTGGCCGACGAGACGATGCGGGCGTCGGTGGCCGCAACGATGGTGGGGATGGAGGCGCCGTAGTGGAAGCCGGCTTCGATGGTCCATTTGCCCGTCCCCTTTTGGCCGGCCTTATCGAGGATAAGGTCGAGAAGATCAGTTCCCGTCTCGGGGTCCTTGGTTTGGAAAATCTTGACCGTGATTTCTAGTAAGAAGGACCCGAGTGGTTCGGTGGCATTCCATTCGGCGAAGATCTGCGCCAACTGCTTGTTGGTGAAACCACCCTCTGTCTTCAGGAGGTGATAGCTCTCGGCGATGAGCTGCATGATGCCGTACTCGATACCGTTATGGACCATCTTTACGAAGTGGCCGGCGCCGCCTTCGCCCATGAAGGCCGCGCAGGTGCCGCCTGCGCCGTCGCTCGCCGCCATCTTGAGCAGGAGTGGAGCCAGGGCCTCATACGCTTCTTTATCGGCGCCCGGCATCATGCTGGGGCCGTTGAGCGCGCCTTCTTCGCCGCCGCTCACGCCCATGCCCACGAAGTGTAGGCCGGCGTTCTTTAAACGCTTGAAACGCCGCTCGGTATCACGGTAGTGGCTATTACCCGCGTCGATGAGAATATCTCCTTTATTGAGTAGCGGCACTAATTCTTCGATAACGTCATCGACGGGTTGGCCGGCTTTGACCATGAGCAAGATCGGTCGTGGTGAGGTGAGGGCGGCCACAAATTCTTGAAGCGTCTTTGCGCCAACAAATGTGCCTTCACTACCGTATGAGGCCAAAAATTCGTCGGTTTTGGTGGCAGTGCGATTGAAAACGGTGACGGTGGCGCCGTTGCGTGCGGCGTTGCGCGCCAGGTTCGATCCCATGGTGGCGAGTCCGATCACTCCGAGTTGGAGGTTCGTCATGGACCTGAGTGTACAGCAATCCATCTGCTTCAGGATGGCGCACCATAAAGACCGGGGGCACATTGCCCCCGGCTCTCTTTGTCGTTTGTACCGCTGATGGATTTAGAGAGGTTTGGGTGCCGGCGGAGCGACTTTGCCGTACTTCTCGTAGGCTCGCATGATGAGTTTCACACCTTCGGCGCGGTTAATCTTGTCGTTGGGTCGAAAGGTATTCGTGGTGTGGCCGTAGGCGTCGGTGTCGCCGCTAATGATGCCGTCGGCATAGAGTCTGTTGATGGCGCCGATATTGGTGTCGGTGGAGGGTACGTCGGTAAATGGAGTCGTATCTGTGGACTTCGCCAGGAGGAAGGCATCAGCGACGATCTGGGCCAATTCTCCACGTGAGGCTTGGTTGTTAAAATTCGTCTTTCGGTCGAGGAAGAAGCTAAAATTCTCGGTTTGAGCCACCCCGACATAGGGTCCGTACCAAACGTCGTGCCAAGCGTCGCTGACAGTGTATTTACTGGCGTCGTAGCCTGCAGCAACGGTGGCCATCTTCAGCGACTGGGCGACCGTGACATTGTCAGACGGGCCAAATTTTCCAGTCAACTTGCCGTTGCTGTCTCGATAGCCAGCGACGATGTCCAGGGTGGTGGCCTGGGAGACATAACCGGCGTACCAAGCGCTTGGGGGAACATCTTCGTACGTTGTGATTGTTGCTGCAACGGCAGCGAGGGGTAGGCCGATGATGGAGAGGGACAGGAGGAGTTTCTTCATGCGCCAAGTATAAACCTGATCCAAGGGATTTACGTAAGCGTCCTAGACCTGGTTCGTCTACGATTGCACTATGACTCCTCTCCGTTTTTCCGCTTTCGCCGGCGCGCTCGTACTTTTGGCTTCCTGCAGCTCTCAACCTGAGGTGGTCTTCCCGGCCCCGAATTCCGCCTCTTCCCGATCGGTAAGAGCGGAGGGGGCAAGTTCGTCTTCTACTAGTTCAAAAATGACGCTTTCCTCGGCGTCTTCGTCGGCTTTCGCCGCCCCAACGCCTTCGTCGCTGCCGAGTAGCGTCCGGATCGAAGTGCCGTTTGCCAGCCAAGCACCCTTCGCCAATTGGGACGAAGTGCACCAAGAGACGTGCGAGGAGGCGGCCCTACTTTTGGGTCAGGCCTTTGCCAAGGGTGAGACGACGATGACCGAGCAAACGATGGAGGATCGTCTCCAGTCGCTCCTGGCCTATCAAGAAGCCCAGGGATATGGCATCGACGTGAATATTGCCGAAGCGGCCGCCATCGCACGCGACGCGCTGGGGCTCCAGGTGCGTATTCTTTCGAATGTCACCGAGGCCGATCTCGTCCGTGAGCTGGCTGCCGGCCACCCCATCGTGGCGCCGTTCGCGGGCCGCGAGCTTGGCAACCCCAACTTCACGGGTGAGGGTCCGTGGTACCACATGCTCATCATCATCGGCTATGACGCCAAAAACTTCATCACCAACGACGTCGGCACCCGCCGCGGCGCTGGTTACGTCTACGACCGCGATGTGCTGATGTCGGCCCTGCACGACTGGACGGGCGTAAAAGAAGAGACGAATACCGGACCTAAGAACGTCCTCGTCATCGACGGCGCCCTGTAAATCTCGCTGTTTGTCCGCCGCCCGATGGGTGGCGGATTTTTTTTCAGACCGGAGTACGATGGGGGCATCTTTCTTCCCGCCCGTATGGCCACTCCTTCTCGCCTCGCCCAGTTTGTCTCTTCCACCGATCCGTCTGTTCCCCATTCCCTGCGGCGCGTGGCCGCCGCGACCAGTACGGTGGCGCCGGTATGGATCGGCCCCGCTGAGGCGACCGGTTTAGGAAAGGGCGCCCTCGAAGGCTACGAGCTGGCCCACAAGATTCTCTGCCACCTGGCCATCCAGGCGCCGACGAAGCACTCCTCCGGCCACCCGGGCGGTCCACTCTCGGCCTTCACGTTCGCCTACCAATTGGCCATGCGCCGTGATCCGGCCGTGGATCAGCCGCTTCGGATGAGCGCCGGTCATCTTTCGCTGCTTGCCTACGGTCTGCAATGGCTTTTCGGGCGCAGCGGCAACGATGAGCGTCTCCAGAGTCCGCAAGCCATCATTGAGAGCTTCCGCACGCCGGCGGGACTCCCGGGCCATATCGAGGCTGGCATTGGCGATATTCCCTTTGGTACGGGTCCGCTCGGCAAGGGGCTCTCGCACGGCGTCGGCGCGGCTTTCGGTCTTAAGCTTCAGAAGCGGCCCGGCATCGTCGATGTCCTCATTGCCGACGGCGACGCCCAGGAGGGCCAAGTCATGGAAGCAATCCGCCTGGCTGCTCATCTCGGGCTCGATAATCTTGTGGCCCACATCGACCTCAACGACGTCCAACTCTCGGGCTTGCCGTCCAAGACCGTCGCTTGCGACTTGGCCGGCATCGCCGCCGCCGCCGGCTGGCAGGTGATCGAAGTGCAAAACGGCAACGACCCCGCTCAGGTGGATACTGCTCTCGACCGCGCCGACCCCGCGCACAATCCCGGCCGCCCGGTATTCATTGTCTATTACACGACCATGGGCCACGGCGTGCCGCTGATGGAAGATGGTAGCAACACGGGTAAGGAGAATTACCACGGTTCGCCGCTTAAAAAGGAGGTGGCCGAGAAGCTCCTGGCCGATCTGCCGTTGCTGGAGCAGCTGGTGAAAGAGTACGAGCCGTTTCGCAAGCTCCAGGAGAAGCGTTACCTCGCCGCACCGCGCGTACAGACCGATATCCTCCTCGACTGGAAGCCGGCCCTGCTGGCCAAGGCGGGTTACAAGCGCACGATCACGGCCGAGAAGGGTGCCGCTCGCAAAGATTTTGGGGAGACGCACCTGAAGGCCCTCATGAAGGCCGATTCGCGCATCGTCGTGTTGCACGCCGATCTCGCCGCTTCCGGCGGCTTCGACAAGGTGGCCAAGGAGTTCCCCGAGCGTGTCTGGAATGTCGGTGTGGCTGAAGCAAACATGTACATGATGGCCGCCGGTATGCGCCAGGTCGGCATGCTGCCCGTGACCTACACTTTTGCCGCCTTCGGTACCAACGAGGCTCGCGCCTCGGCTCGGCTGATCGACGTCAACTGCGGCCACACCCGTTCGGGCGTGCTGCACGATTGCACGCACGCGGGCCTGAGTGTGGGCGAGGACGGTGAGACGCACCAGGAGCGGCATTATCTCACTATCCCCTTTGATCACACACAAGTGTGGATGCCGGCCGACAGCAACCAGGCGGCGGCCATGGCCGAGAAGGCGCTGGAGCTCGTGGCCGAGGGTCACCAGAGTGTCTACGTGTTCGCCGGTCGCGGCGGGCATCCGCAGCTGCTCAGCCCCGATGGCACGCCGATCTACGGTCGTGAGTACGTCTTCAACGGCACGGCCGATCTCATCCGCGGCCAGGGCACGGTGAAAGACCTAGTGACGGTGATTGCGACCGGCGAGTGTATGCACACGGCCGTGGCGGCCGCCGACGCGCTCTCCACCCGCGATGAGAATCCCCTTTCTATTCGTGTACTCAATGTTGGTTGCATTCGTCCGCTCGACGCCTCGGCCGTGGTGGCGGCGGCGCTCGAGACGCAGCACCTTATTGTCATCGAGGATCACAGCAGCGAAGGCGGCCTGGCCACGCAGGTGGCCGACCTCATCGCCGATCTGCAACTGCCGTGCACGCTCCGCCGGCTCGGCGTGAACCGCTACTATCCTTCGGGTCCCGCCGAGGACCTGAAGTTTCTGGCCGGACTCGACCAAGACAGCTTGGAGAACGCCATCGAGGACGAGATCCGCGCTGAGGCTTGGGGAGGTGAAGATGCGCTTATTGCTTGCCTGTACGCCTTCCCCGACCGCGCCCGCATCAGCCGCTTCCGGCCGACTCTCCTCGCCTTCCTCGAGCGCCTTCAAGAAGAGAAATGCTACCTTGATGGACTCCGGGCCGAGTCGTCCAAGCGCACCGTCGAAGCCGAAAAACTGCCCAAGAGTGAGTTGCTGCTGAAGCGCTTTCAGGAATTGACGCTCTGATCCCCTCTCCTCTTTCGGTATACTGGGAGCGGAGGGATGGCAGAGTGGTCGATCGCGCCTGACTTGAAATCAGGTGAGCCGCAAGGTTCCGTGGGTTCGAATCCCACTCCCTCCGCCATTCGGTTTCATACTTCGGCACTTCGCCGCCCTATTATTCACTCAGCCGCAATCAAGCCGGTCCACCCCCTTCACCATGGCGATGACGTCCGATCTCGAGCAACGATTACAGGCTATCGAGCAACGGAACCTCCGCGTCGACATGGAAAAAGCCTGGGAAGTCAGCGTCGTTCGTCGGACGTGGATTATGGGGATGACCTACCTGACAGCCACGGTATTTCTGTGGATCACGGGCAATCCGTACCCACTCCTTAATGCCCTGGTGCCGACCGGCGGCTACCTGCTCTCTACGTTGTCGCTGCCGTGGATCAAGGCGCGGTGGGCGGCCCGTCGGCGATCGTAAAAGCGATGCTTCAGCCAGCCGCCGACCACTGGTAGTACCGACACGCCGATGACGGCGAGGATAGCGAGTGAAAAATTGCGCTGCACGGCCTCGATTTGGCCGAAAAAGTACCCGGCCAAGACGAAGGCGAACACCCAGATGGCCCCGCCGACGATATTGTAGAAGAGGAAGGTGGGGTAATGCATTCGGCTGGCACCAGCGATGAATGGTGCACAGGTCCGCACAAACGGCAAGAAGCGCGCCAGGATGATCGATGGGCCGCCGTGCTTGCGGAAAAATGCTTGGCTCCGCTCGAGGTGTTCCAGGTTAAGAAAGCGCGAATCCTTGCGGAAGGCTTTAAAGCCGAGCATTTGACCAAAAGCGTAATTGAGCGAATCACCCAAAATAGCGGCCAGCCACAGGAGGGGGAGGAGCACCCCGATATGCAGCAGGTCCTTGGCCGCCAGGGCGCCGCTGGCAAAGAGGAGTGATTCGCCCGGCAAGACCGGGGCGAGTACCAAGCCCGTCTCGCCGACGATGATAAAAAAGATGATGACGTAGGTCCAGAGCCCCACGCTCGCGCTGACGGATGCCAGGTGGACGTCGATGTGCCGGACAAAATCGACGATCGAAAGAATGATCTCCATAGTGTCATTTTAGGGACGGCCGCGTGATTTTGCGAATCACGTGTTTGACTCCTTTTCGGCTAGCGGTAGCATAGGATCATTCTTTTCCGACACCTCACATATGCGCCGCTCCCTCCTGCTTGCCCTGACGGTTGCTCTAGCTGCCTGTAGCCCTATCACTACATCTTTTCAGGGTGAATCCTCTTCTAGCCGCTCGCAGCCAACCGCGGTGGCTACCTTTACCGGCATCGTCCAGCCGGCCGGTATTAGCATCTACATGGAGGGTACGCACCGCCTCGAACTCGATGACGGGCGCTTCGTCTTGCTTGAGAGCGAGACAGTCAACTTAAACCGCTACATCGGCCAACGCGTGGAGCTTACCGGTACCGCTCGCGAGACCGTCGAGGCGGGCGGCACGATCGTGACCGTGGCTCAACTCACACCCAGTTCGTCTTCCAAGAGCGCGATGACGTCGTCCTCGTCCGAGAGTTCGGCCGGTTCCGGCATCGTGGCGACCAGCTCCAGCACCTTATCCTCCTCCAGCTCGAGCAGCAGCGTGTCCTCGTCTTTGTCCTCTTCCTCCTCGTCGTCGTCGGTCGCAATCTCGAGTAGCTCGTCCAAGAGTTCATCAGCGGTGAGCAGCAGCTCGTCGTCCGCGCCGGTGTCATCGTCGAGCAGCTCTTCCTCGAGCGTGCCGGCGAGCTCGTCGTCTTCGAGCCTTAGTGACCAGGCTGCCCTTATGCAGGACCGTACCGACCGTATGGCCAAGCAGGATATGGCGGCCGCTAAGTGGACGCAGGAGTACTGCTCGCAGGGTTTTGGCTTCTGCATCCCCGTGCACAAGAACTGGTGGTTTACGTCCTTCCTTGGCAACGGCAAGATCGTCAGTGTGGAAGTTGGTCCCGATAAGATTGAGACGGCCGGCAACGGCCCCTTGGTTGTTATGCTGCAGTCGGGTACGGCCGCGTCGCTGCAGGCGACCGACGGCGCGGTGCGCGTGCAGGGTGATATGGTCTACGGCTACCGCAACTGGACTGATAACCGCGTCTTCGTGGTTTCGGCTCCGGCTTCGCTCGAAGCGGCCGTGCGCTATGTGACCGAGCACATCGCTGCCCGTTAAGCGCCGCATGGACATCATCCCGCCCACGCCGGCCAAGGTCGCCATTGTCCCCGCTCTCAAGGCGGATCCTGCCGACCCGGCGGCATCGGCTGCGGTCTATCATCCGCTCTCATCCACGATTGCGATTTACCTGGGTTGGCTGCTTTTTTGGTGCGGCGCGCTCTATGTGCTGGGCGGCTACCAAGCCCTGAAGGTTCTGCCATTTGAGGTGCCGATGCTGACGGCACTCATTACCTCCCCGTTCATTCTGATCGTCTCATTGGGGTCGTTTCTGTACCTGTTACTTGGCAGCCTGCACCGTGTGCTTAAGGGCGGCGTACTGCTGGGGGTCGCTTTCGCCGTCATTGGTGCCGGCCTTACCTGGCTGTACACCGTCAACGTCTCCTAAAAAAGAACCCCGGCGTTGGCCGGGGTTCGGGTTGCTTCCGCGCGAAGCGGAAGCGGGTTCATCAGTGGCGGTCAGCCTACGATTCGCCCGATCGCGTTCGTTATTTCCTGGGTGACGACAATGGAGACGTTGGGGTCGCCATCGTGGCCCGTCCCGGGACAGGGTAGGTTCAGGAAACGGCTTCGTCTTATAAAGTAGCCGACGGCGCCGGCATCCACTTCGAAGCGCTTCAGGTAGCTGGCCTGGCTCTCTTCGGGAGGAAGATTGGGTAGGACAAGGAAGGCCGTTAGTAGGCGCGGGCGCTGGAGGAGGACGGTGCCAGTCACCATCTCCGCCGGGGAGTGGTCGATGGTCCAGGCGACCTTGAACTTTTGGTCCTTCTCTGGGCTAATCACAACCGTGACGGCGCTCGACCGCAGGACGACCGTACGGTGTTCGCGATCAACTCCGACGAGACCGATTCTGTGCCCATGGGGGTGAAACCAACTAGGCTTGTCATCAATGATGTCCAACATGGCTCTGCCTTTTGCTAGGGAATGGTGAAAAAGGGCGACGCGACTAGCGGGCAGTATAGTTCTATGACATTCTTCTTTCAAGAGGTCAATAATAGCCGTGTAGCCCTTATCCTGACCGACTAGTCCGCAAAGCGGTGTCACGCGGAGTGGGGTCGAAGGGCGGCACCGCGTGTCTCTGATTTGGCTCCGCTCACTATGACACGCTTTCCTGCTTCTAAAGAGCGAGCCACCGCCGTTTAGAGGCCTAATTGCTTGCGGATAGCGTCGGCCTCAGACTGGTCCTGCTGCTGAACGGCTTGTTGCTGCGACACTCCCTGCAAATCGCGCCAGTCCTCGACATGGCGTTGCTCGAGCTTTTGGAGTTGGAGGAGGTGCTTGGGTGAGAGTTCACCGAACTTCAGACGCTCCTCGTCGAGGATCTTCTGCAGCTCGTCCACTTGGAACTGGCTGAGCTTGGGAATGGCTTGGACAATGCGCCACTTCTCATCGCGCGTGAGGGAGATACTGCCGCGCAGGAGCAGTAAGAAGCGCTGCGCGTCGAAAGTTGTCTGCGGGTGCTCCGGGATAGCAATGTTCTCGTTGGTGAGAGCCGCGGCGTAGGTGCCGAAGCGGTAGTCGCCCACCAGGCCGAGCACGCGAATATCCTCGTCGTCGTACCCCATCTCCTTGGTGGCGATGGTGCCGGGGGGCGGGGGCGGAGGGCCCGAGTCGGCCGGGATACCGTCGTCGCCGATGCCGTCATCACCCTGGCCGCCACGCGGGGTGGGGGGCGGAGGCGGCGACGCAAACACCAGCGACGGATCAAGACCGCCGGCAGGCAGCGGGTCGCCGGGGCGCGGCGGGGGGGTGGTCGGGGCGGCGGCGTCTCCGGTCTGGGTGGGATCGGTCATCGAAAAGGGGGAAACGCAGGCATTCTACCTGGAAACGTTCCTCAAGGTAAGACAACCTCTACCTCTTTCTGATGCACACCCAAGAAGCGTTCGGCCGCCCGCCGGGCCTTCATAATGAGGGCCGGATTCAGAAGTGTCTTCACTTGCATGTCCGGCAGACCGCTTTGTCTCAGGCCAAAGAGTTCACCCGGGCCGCGTAGGCGCAGGTCCACCTCGGCCAACTGGAAGCCCGACTCATACTGCTCCATCGCTTTGAGCCGCTCGGAACGCGCGCCCTCGGGCGAGGTGGGACAGAGGAAGCAGTAGCTCTGGTGCTCGCCGCGCCCGACGCGCCCGCGGAACTGGTGCAGCTGCGAGAGGCCGAAGCGTTCGGCGCCTTCGATGACCATGATGGAGGCGTTGGGGACATCCACCCCCACTTCGATCACCGAGGTGGAGACGAGGATGTCGGCTTCCTTTTGTCGAAAGGACTGCATGGTCGATTCCTTGTCTTTGGCCGAGAGCTTGCCGTGGAGCATGGCGATGCGGCGGTGTGGGAACTCGATTGTCAGGCGATCGAGCTCGGCCTGGACGCTCCGCATGTCTTGCATCTCCTCCGCTTGGGACTCGCCGATGAGGGGGCAGACGACAAATACCTGCCTACCTTCCCCGATCTGTCGGTCGATAAAACGCTCGAGAGTGTTTCGGTCGGAGGGGGAGATGACGCGCGTCTGGATGGGCTTGCGGTTGCTCGGCTTACTGAGGAGTACCGAGAGGTCGTGGTGGCCAAAAGCCGTCAGGGCCAGCGTGCGCGGGATGGGTGTGGCGGTCATCGTCAGCACGTGGGGACTTCCCTTTTCGATCAGCTTCTGGCGCTGGGCGACGCCGAAGCGGTGCTGCTCGTCCACCACGACCAAGAGCAGATTCTTAAAGCCGACCTTATCCTCGATGAGCGCGTGTGTGCCGATGACGAGGTCCACCGTGCCTGAGGCGATTTGGCGTCGGATGGCGTCGGCGTCGCTTTGGGGGAGTGAGCCGGTGAGGAAGGCGACCGCTGGCAGACGGAACGGCGGCGCGTCGGGTTGCTCTTGGAGGAAGCGGTGGAAATTGAGGAGTAGGCGCCCCATACTTTCGGCGTGCTGCCGGGCGAGCACCTCGGTCGGGACCATCAGCGCGCACTGTCCGCCGCCGCGGAGCACGTTGGCGATGACGGCTACCGCGACGAGTGTTTTGCCCGAGCCGACGTCGCCTTCGAGCAGGCGGCTCATGGGCACATCGCTTTCCATGTCGCGCAAAATTTCGTAGATGGCTTTGCGTTGGTCGTCGGTGGGCGTGAATTTGAGCGACTTGAAGAAAAGGCGGATGAGCTCGACGTCCATCGGCAGCCGGAGCCGCTCCTGGCGCGCGCCTTGCCATTCCTGGCGGATGGTGACGGCTTCCTTTTGCAGAGCGAACGCCTCCTCGAACATGCGCCGCTCCTCGGCGCGGGCGACGTCCTCCGGAGTCTTGGGAAAATGAAGGCCCTCCACCATCTCGGCCATCGTGGGCAGGTTCTCGCTAGCCACGATGTCGGTGGGCAGTGTCTCCTTGAGGTGTGGGATGGCGTCTCGCACGAGCGTTATTTTTTCGCGCAGCCACTTGGTGTTGATGATGTCGTGCTGGGGATAGACCGGCACCAGGCGCCCGGCGTGCACCAGCTCGCCGCCGCTCCGATCCACCGTCGGATTTTGCATCTTCAGACTGGCACCGGCCTCGGCCAATTTACCGGTGATAAAGAGTTCCTCGCCCGGCTTGAGCGTGCGCTGGAGGTGGTGCTGGTTGAACCACTGCAGCTCGATGGTGGTGCCGTCGCTATCCGTGAAGGGTGCCTTCAAAATCGTCAGGCGCGAGCGCGTGCGGATCACCTGCGGCCGCCCGATCGTGCCGCGAAGCACGATCTTCTCCCCAAGTGGTGCCCCGGCCGCCGTCTGCATCTGCGTTAGGTCCTCATGCGTCCGCGGGAAATAGAGCAGCAGGTCCCCGGCCGTCGCAATGCCCATGCCCTTGAGCGCGTCGAGGTGGGAGTGGGTGGTTTTGAGGACGGCCGAGAGCGGCGTCTGGGGCTGCACGGGGCCAGTATACGCGGCTGGGCACAGGGGTGTAGAATCCGGTTATGAATACGTTCGCCCGTGCCTTGCAGCAGCACACTGATCTCTCTGTGGAGGCGCAGATTCAGGCCGGTAAGCCGCTCGAGGGCAAGATGCCCCCGGCGCACATCGCGTACCTGAAACAACTGGTGGCGGCCATTGATGGCGGCACCTACACCCCCGACGAACCTCGCTCGCTGGTGTCGACCGCCGCCTACGATGCCGCTCCTGAAGTTGACCAAGGGAAGATCGACCTTGTTTTGCCGACGATTGCCGATGCTGTCCGCCACACTGTTATGTTCTATCGCAATCCCGCTACGCCCAACGCCTGCCCGCAGCTTAAGACGATGATCGATCATCTCTGGGAGATGCTGGGTCGTCTTGGTCCCACTGCCTCCCTCCTTATGCTTCCTTCCCCGCCCCGCGCATGACGAAAACACCCGAAGTCGTCCGGTCCGCTGTCGCGGACGCCGCCAGTGAAAAGCTTGTCCTGGCCGCCGACGTCGACCGCCAGCTGCGGTCCTTGGCTGCCGAGGTGCCGCCGATTGCGGCCAATGAGGCCCCGCTCACGGTCGACGAGCCGTTGACCGTCGCCACCCAGAATCTCATCGATGAGGCCCGCACGCCCCAAGAAGTGGCAGCCATCACGCTGCAGCGCGGGTATCCACGGGGCGCCTAAGCCGCTAGCCGGATGACGCGCTCGTCGCGGCGCCACCAGGTGCGCTGCCGCTTGGCGTACTGCCGCGTGACGGTGTCGATCTGCGCGCGCACCGCCGGGTCCACCTTTACGTGGGCCACGCCGTTGCCCTTCTTGAGGCGCGCGAGAATTTCACGGTAGCCGTGGCTGACGAAGCCGGGATTAGAAGAGACGTAGCCTTTCTGGCGGAGCGCCTCCACTTCTTCTACCCAGCCCGAAGCGAGCAGCACGCGCGTGCGCGCGACAATGCGCTCTTCCAGGACTTCGACCGGGATGTCCATATAGAAGAGTGCGAGGTTGTAAGGGCTTGGCGCCTTGGTGCGCACCACCGAGGCCGGCTTACCGGTGAGCCGACAGATCTCGACGGCGCGGATGAGATAGACGGCGTTGCGGCGTTCGATCGAAGCGCCCGAAACAGGGTCAATGTGGAGAAGTTCTTTTTGGAGCGTGACGCCCTCATCTTGGTCGTAGATTTTCTGGAGCTTGGCGCGGAGCGTGGGATCGGAGGGTAGCGGCTGCAAGCCGTCGATGACGCTCGAGAGATAGAGCATCGAGCCGCCGACGAGCAGCGGTAGCACGCCGCGGGCGTGGCAGTCGGCGATCACCTTCGTTGCTTCCGCTTGGTACCAGGCGATGGTGGCGGCGTCCTTGGGATCAAGGACGGAGAGGAGGTGGTGCGGAATGCCTTTCATCTCCGCTTCCGTAATCTTCGCGGTGCCGATATCCAGATACCGGTAGCACTGGCGGGAGTCGGCGTTGATGACTTCGGCGGCGATCCCCTCCCCTTTTAAGGCCAGAGCCAGCGCGATGGAGAGGCCGGTCTTGCCGCTGCCGGTGGGGCCGGTGACGACCACGAGCGGCTTGGGGGCGCGGGCGATCTCAAGCGACTGGGCGAGTGCGATGGAAAGTGGAGTCGACATGACGTTGAGTCTAGAGGCTTTTTTGAATATCCAGAACATAATTCTCTTCATCTCGCACTGAGCCAAACCGCTAAACAGTAGTAGAATAGATGTTAGCATCCATTTCCCCCTTTGCATGATCCAGTCCTTCTATTCCGGTTACAACCACTCCGGCAGCAAGCCGCCGATGAATTTCCTCATTCCGACTGTCATCGAAAAGACACAGTTCGGTGAGCGCGTGTACGACATCTACTCCCGCTTGCTCGAGGAGCGCATCATCTTCCTCGGCACGCCGATTAACGACGACGTCGCCAACTCGATCATCGCCCAGCTCCTCTTCCTCGAGAAGCAGGATCCGAAGAAGGACATCACCTTCTACGTGAACTCCCCCGGCGGCCAGGTGAGCTCGACGCTCGCCATGTACGATACGATGCAGCACGTGAAGCCCGACGTCTCGACCGTTTGTCTCGGCATGGCCGCGTCCGGCGGCGCCGTCATCCTGATGGGTGGCGCCAAGGGCAAGCGCTTCGCGCTCGAGCACAGCGAGATTATGATCCACCAGCCGCTCGGCGGCACCGAGGGCCAGGCGACGGACATCGCCATCCACGCCGAGCATATCCTGCGCATGAAGGCCCTGCTCAACCAGCTCATCGCCAAGCACTCCGGCAAGAAGCTGGCCGAAGTCTCCGCCGACACTGAGCGCGATAAGTTTATGACCTCGGCCCAGGCCCTGGAGTACGGCCTTATCGATAAGATCATCAAGGCCGACCACGCCGGCATCACCAAGTAACCGCGTTCACCGCCAAGAAAAAGCCCCGCCACACTCTGTGGGCGGGGCTTTTTTGGAACCGAGGTGGGTGTTCACTTCTTGCCGGCGGCCTTGGCGGGCAGCTTGGCCGGAGCGGGGGCGGGCTTTTTGACGACGGCGCCGTCACTCACGCTCGCCATGCGTTGCATCTGCGGCGAGTGCGAGAGGACGACGACGAGCAGGAAGATACCAAGCCAGATGAAGGCGTTGTTGGCGGCGGCCATCATGTCGGTCATATCGAGGCCGGTGAGGACCGACTTCAGCAGCATGCCCGGGGCGATGGAGCCCAGGCCGAGGCCGATCAACCAGATGGCGAGGTTCATGCCGATGTTCAGGGCGAAGAGTCCGCCGCCAATGATGTAGAGGGCGGGCAGGACGAAGGCCCAAATGAGGCCGAGGAGGTCCAGTGGTCCCAGTCCGTCGCGGACGACGAGTGAGAACGAGCGGAACTGCATGTAATGAATGAGACCGACGCAAACGAGCGAAAGGCCGAAGCTCACGCGCGCGATGGCGGCCGCGGTGGAGCGGGCGGAGGCGGAATTTTGGGGTGTGTCCATGGAGGGAGGGGGAACACATTCATTCTGCGCATCAGGAAGCCGATCTTCAAGCTACTACTCCACTGAGCGTGTGCAGCCGCAAGACGAAAGCAACGTTCCGATCACACGCCGAGTCGCGTATTCTACCGTGGTGTTCACTCTCCATTCCTCCGGCGCGCTCGGCCGCCGCGGCACCATCCGGACGCCCCACGGCGAGCTTCCCACGCCTCTTTTCTTTCCAGTAGGGACGAGCGGCGCGATGCGCGGGCTTACGCATGAGCAGCTGCTGGGGCTCGGCGCGGAGGCGCTGCTCTGCAATACCTATCACCTGCATGTGCAGCCGGGTGAAGCGATTGTCGCCGGCGCCGGCGGGCTCCATGAGTTTATCAACTGGCAGAAACCCATCCTCACCGACTCGGGCGGCTTCCAGGTCTTCTCATTGAAGTCGATCCGCAAGATCACCGAAGAAGGCGTCGCCTTCCGTTCGCACCGCAGCGGCGCGCCCGTATTTCTTGGGCCTGTCGAAGCGACGACGATCCAACACCAGCTCGGCAGCGACATTCTGATGGTGTTCGACGAGTGTCCGCCGTCGACTGCGCCGCGCTCGGCCCAGGTGGCGGCCGTCGATCGCACGCTGCGTTGGGCCAAGACCTGCCGGGAGGTGCATCTTAAGCTGTGTGCAGAAAAAGGCCTGCCACCCGAGAAACGCCCCCACCAGTTTGGGATCGTGCAGGGTGGCCTCGAGCGCGACCTGCGCGAGAAGTGCGCGCAAGAACTTTGCGCCATTGGCTTTGATGGGTACGCGGTGGGTGGACTGGCTGTCGGTGAAACGGAAGAGGAGATGTACGGCGTGCTCGATATCGTTTGTCCGATTTTGCCGGCCGACCAGCCGCGTTATCTGATGGGAGTGGGCCGCGTGCACCAGCACCGCGCCTGCATCGCCCGCGGCATCGACATGTTCGACTGCGTGCTGCCCATGCGCGAAGCGCGCCACGGGAGTATTCATCTCTCCGACGGTTCTCTGCTTCGTATCCGCCGCACCGAGTACCAGAGCGACTACTCCCCCATTGATGCACATTCTCCCGCTCCCACGAGTCGCCTCTATTCGCGCGCGTACCTGGCGCATCTCTTCCGGGCCGGCGAACGGTTAGCCGAGACATTGGCCTGTTTGCAGAATATGGCCGTCACCCTGGAAGCCATGCGGAAAATCCGGGTGGAGATGGAAGCGTAAGGCGTTTCCACCATTAAAGCCGATTGAAACGCCTTTATTTTGCAATTTGCCACATTTTAAAGTGCCCTCTTAGAGCATTGATAAGTGGGCCGGAATCTGGTACAGATCTGCGGTTTAGTATTTGCCTCAGGCAAATATAGACGCTTCATCTTCTTTACTTTCGTCATTATGCAGTCAGATCTCACCAGTCTTCCTCAGAGCGCTTGGAGCGATGTTCCGGCTCATGAGCAGGCTGAGGAACAGCGGATTGAGGCCGCTCGCGTCGAGGCTTCTGCCCAGGAGGCGGCACTCTTGCGGGATCATGACGATGCCATGAAAAAAGAGCAGCAGGCTGCCCGTACCAAGACTGACGAGGTTATGCAGCATTTCGAAGCGTCGGAGTCGGCAGCCATCCTTATGACTGCCAAGGAGCGTGCCGCCAGCGAATTGGCCGAGATCAACTCTCAAGCGGCAAAGGGTACGCCGGCGCTCGTGAAGAGTCTTACTGAACACATCATTTCCGGCGAGCTCACGCTCGCGTAATTCCCCTCTCCTTATTATGGCTGTAGTCCCCATGCAGAAAGTGGCCGTCGTGGCCCATGCGAGTAAGCGCGATGAGATGATTGCGTGCTTGCACCAAGAAGGCGTCATGCATATTTCCGAACTGCCCGACGCCGCGCAGGTTCGATCGGAAGATCTGCCGTTCCACGTTGCCGAACTCGACCACGTTATTGCCGTGCTGGCGCCGCGGGCGACGCGCGAGGTTCGGGCCGCTGCGGCCGCTTCGGCCAGCGAGGAGGAGATTACGACCGCTGGTACGCATCCGGCCGTGCGCTCTACTATTGATCAAATCCACGCTTTAGAGCATGAGCACGGCATGCGCAAGCTCGAAGAGACTGAGCTTGGACACGGTCGCCTGCCGGGCGCCGTTGCCGCCGGCGAGGTGGAGGAGGGCGTGTACTTCACATCGAGTGTGCATGAAAATCTTTCGACCATCGGCTCATCCCACGCTGCCAACAAGAAAGAGGACAGCGTCGACCCGGCGGTGTTGGAGGAGCGTCAGTTGTTGGTGACTGCTCGCCTGGCGGAGATTGAGGCCGAGTTGGCGCAGCTGAGTATGCACTTGCCTTTGCTCACACGCGCTCGCCGCTTTGCACTCTGGTCCGACCAGACGACCGCTGCTCGCTTGGCTCTTAAGCATACCAAGCGCACCGTCACGCTTTTTGGTTGGATTGCGAAACATCTGTTTGAGCCTTTGGAGCGCCGCCTGCAGGATGTGTCGCCCGCGACCGCTCTTTTGGCAGTGGAGCCTGAGCCCGGTGAAGAGGCGCCGGTGATCCTGAGAAATCCCGCTATCCTCAAACCTTTTGAGAGCGTCACCACGCTCTACGGTTTGCCGAAGGCAACCGAGATCGATCCCACTCCCCTGCTCGCACCGTTTTTTGCGCTCTTCTTTGGTCTCTGTTTGACGGATGCAGCGTATGGCTTGGTGCTTGCCATCATCATGGGCATGTACGTGTGGAAGAAAAAACTCAGCATCGACGCCGCCCCCCTCTGGTGGCTCCTGATGATTGGCGGCCTGGTCACATTCGTGGTGTCCATTCCCTTTGGTGGTTGGTTTGGTATGTCTGCCGACCAAGCTCCGGCCTTTATGACTGAGCAGCGCGCCGACGGCTTGATGTGGTTTAAGGGGCAGATTTGGAATCTTGGTGTCACGGATGGCATTCTCTTCTTCCAGAACCTGGCGCTCGCATTGGGCGTGATTCACCTCTCATTTGGTTTCTATATGGCTGGCCACATGAAGTGGCGCAGCGGCAATAAGGCCGAGGCGTTCTGGGTGGATTGGACGACACTTCTCCTCCTTGCCGCTTGTATCGGCTACTTCATTCTGCCCGCCGCAGTGCAGGTCTACGGCTTATATGTCATCTATGCTTGTGTGGCCTTGGTGGTTTGGGGCAAGGGCTACGGCTCGGCTTGGTATCTGCGCCCGCTCCTAGGCCTACTGGGCTTTTTGAACCTGACGATGGGTATGCTGAGTAATACGTTGAGCTATCTGCGCCTTCTGGCTCTCGGCCTGGTGACGGGCGCCTTGGCCATGGCCGTAAATCTAGTGGCTCAGCAATTGGGTGCGCTCTTTCCGCCGGTTGTCGGCGTGCCGGTGACCATCGCTATTTACCTGGTTGGCCATACCGTGAACATTGCCCTCAACGTCCTGGGAGCGTTTATTCACTCCGGACGCCTGCAGTTCGTTGAGTTCTTCGGAAATTTCTTCGAAGGTGGTGGCAAGCCGTTCTCAGCCTTCCGTCGCTCCCTATCTCCCCTTTCATAATTTCTTCCTTCCCATTTTTCGTATGAAGAAGCTCTCATTTGTACTCGGCACGGCCGCGCTGCTGGTGCCAACACTGGCATTCGCCCAAGGTAACGGCGAATTTACCAGCCCGAATAACTGGGCTCTGGCCCTCTCGTTCCTGGGCGCTGCCATGGCGACGGCCCTCCCCTGCTGGGGTTCGTCCATTGGTGTAAGTACCGTCGGCCAGGCTGGCTCCGGTCTCCTGACCGAAAAGCCTGAATTGGCGGGTAAGGTGATCACCCTCTCGGTGCTCCCGGGTTCGCAAGGCCTGTACGGCATGGTCATCTCGCTGCTTTTCCTGTTTAGCTTTGGTCTGCCGATCTTCAAGGGTGACGTTGACCTGTCGCTGGCCGACGGCTTGGCTCTCTTTGCGGCTTTCATTCCCGTGACTGTCACGTGTTTCTCGTCCTCCCCCTTCCAGGCCAAGGTGTGCGCCGCCGGTATGCACATGCTCGCCAAGGACGGCGCCCTCGCCGGTCGCGTCATCACCCTGGCGGCTCTCGTGGAGACGTATGCCCTCCTCGGCTTCCTCATCTCGTTCTTCATGCTTAACACGCTGAAGGATTCGATCCTGTTGTAACCCTTCTCCCCTCGCATGTATGGCACTCGCAGATATTCTCCAGGCGATCACCGCTGAGGCCAGCGCCCAGGTCCAGTCCTTGAAAGAGGCCGGTCAGGCCCGCGCTAAAGAACTAAAGACGCAGCAGACCGCAGCCCTTAAGGACTTTCGCGCCAAGGCGCAGCGTGAGCGTGAGGCTCGCGTGCATCGGTTGCGCGCGCTATGCGAGAGTCAGGCCGCGATGAAGGCTCGTCACGAGTTACTTCTCCGCAAACAAGAGCACTTGGCAGCGGTCTATGACGGAGTGTTGGAAGCCCTCCTCGCTTTGCCTGATGCTGAGGTGAAAAACCTGCTTTCAGGCTTTATCAAGCAGCTGCCCGAAGGCGGTACCATTCGCCCGAGCGTGCAGCATGCCGCTTTGTTGAAGACGTTGGCAAAGGACTACAAGCTTGGCGACGAGATTGAGGCCAAGGGCGGCTTTCAGTACGTGGGTCCCCGCGAGGACCGCGACTACTCGTTTGCATTCATTGTTCAAGAGATGCTCCGCCCCCAGACGGAGATCAACACGGCCAATTCCCTCTTTGCCACCCGCTAATGGCTACTCAGGCGATCCTCGCTGGCCGCCAATATCCGTACGGTTACGGCCGCATTGGCGTGTTGCAGGAATATCTCCTGACGGAAAACGCCATTGAACGTCTGGTGTCGGCTGATGCCACGGAGTTTGTCCAATTGCTCACCGAGCTGAAAATTGCCAAGAGTATCGACTGGACCAATAACCCCCATGAGTTAGTGCGGGAGCTTGAGCGTTGGCTGCAGCGCGAGACGACTGAATTAGTGCCGGAGCCTGATCGCTACATTTTCGACATTTTGTGGCTGCGCTCCGATGCCTCGTATTTGTCCTACTTACTGAAGGCCAATCGTGGCTATACGTCGTCCGAAAGTACCGCCCCTCATGTCACCGCCACCGCTTTCAATCCGGACGATTTGTGCGCTCTTGCCCAAGGCGAGAATGCGTCGTCTGCGCCGTCCGAGTTGGTCAAATTCGTGGCGTCCGTTCGCCAGAATGTCGCCCTCACGCCGCCCGAGATTGATGCGGCCGTCACGCGCTTTATTGCCCTGCGGCAGTCGGAATTGGCGGCGCGGAGCGGCAGTCGCTTGATTCAACAGTACACCGCCCACCATCTCGATCTGCAGAATATCCATATTGCCCGCCGCTTGGGCGAGAATGACAAGCCGGAGAAGCACCTGCTCCCCGGTGGTCGAATTCCGTTGCCGGCCTTTACCGCCGATCCGGTCGTTCTGGCCCAGGTGGTGCAATCAAGCAGCTTGCCCAACGGTTTGGCCGAAGCCTTGCTTGATGGCGGCAATGAATCGTCGGTGCTGCTGCAACGGGCTTTAGCGAAAGCGATTGCGCGTGATATCGCCCTGATGCGTGACTGCGTGCTGACCATCGAACCTCTTTTTGCCTTTGCGGCCGTGGCCCAGTCGCAGTTTAAAGTGCTGCGCACGGTGGTGGTGGGCAAGCTCGCTCGTCTGTCTGTTGCGGATGTACGGCGCATGCTCCCGCCCTTCCTCTCGACTTCCCCTTTTATCGACTGATATGGCCGGGTACCGGATTGTCATCGTCGGCACGAAGGAAGTAGTCGCTGGCTTTGCGTTACTGGGCGCCGATGTGGTCGTCGTTCGTGACGGCAAAGAGGCCGCTGAGCAACTCTTGAAGCTAAAGAGAATGATGCGGGTCGAGGACGGTCGCGAGCGCAATGCGTACGGCATCGTTTTTGTCTCTGAGGATGTACTTGACGGTCTCACGGCCGAAGATGAAAAAAAGCTCTCCCGGGGTGCTTTGCCCGCTATCATTCCGCTCCCCAGCCACCACGCTTCCACGGGCTACGGCCTGCACCGCCTTAAGCGCATTGTCGAACGCGCCGTCGGCTCTGACATCTTACAATAATTTCTTCTCCTTACCCACCCCGCGGTATGTCCGCCACCATTACCAAAGTCGCCGGTCCACTCGTTGTCGCGGCTGGCATGAGCCAGGCCAAGATGTACGAGGTTGTGCGCGTTTCCGACGAGAAGCTTGTCGGCGAAGTGATTGAGCTCCATGGCGATACCGCTTCCATCCAGGTCTACGAAGAGACCAGCGGCGTTCGTCCCGGCGAGCCGGTCGAACTGACGGGCCAGACCTTGTCTGTCGATCTTGCCCCGGGTCTGCTCACGTCGATCTTCGACGGTATCCAGCGTCCGCTCTCTCTTATTGAAGCGGAGGCCAAGAGCCCCTTTATCAGCCGCGGCATCGACGTGCCGGCTCTCGATCGTGCTAAAAAGTGGGACTTCGAAGCGAAGGCCAGCAAGGGCGATGCCGTCACTGCGGGCGACATCCTGGGCACTGTCCAAGAGACAACGCTCATCGAACACCGCGTGATGGTGCCTCCGGGCATCAAGGGCGTGCTGAAGAGTATCAAGAGTGGCAAGCACACCATCGAAGACGTAATCGCTACCATCGAGACCTCCGACGGTAAGACGGTGGAAGTGGCCATGCTCCAACGCTGGCCCATCCGTATTCCGCGCCCGGTCGCCGGCAAGCTTGTGCCCACCGAGACGCTGGCTACGGGCACCCGCATCCTCGACACCCTCTTCCCAATGGCCAAAGGCGGCGCCGGCGCTATTCCCGGTCCGTTCGGTGCCGGTAAGACCGTCACTCAGCAGAGCTTGGCCAAGTACTGCAACGCGCAGGTGATTGTGTACATCGGTTGCGGCGAGCGCGGTAACGAGATGACCGAAGTCTTGAGCGAGTTCCCCCACCTCATCGACCCAAATACCGGCGAACCGCTCATGAAGCGCACCGTCTTGATTGCGAACACCTCCAACATGCCCGTGGCCGCCCGCGAAGCCAGTGTCTACACCGGCATCACCATTGCCGAGTACTACCGCGACATGGGTTACGACGTCGCGCTTATGGCCGACTCCACCTCTCGCTGGGCGGAAGCCATGCGCGAAATGTCTGGTCGTCTGGAAGAAATGCCCGGCGAAGAAGGCTACCCCGCGTACCTCGGCTCCCGCACCGCTGGCTTCTACGAGCGCGCCGGCAGTTGTCTCTGTTTGGGTGGCGATGAGCGTAAGGGGTCACTGTCGGTTATCGGTGCCGTCTCCCCGCCTGGTGGCGACTTTAGTGAACCGGTGACGCAGAACACGCTCCGGGTGACAAAAGTCTTCTGGGCTCTTGATGCCAAGCTGGCCTACAAGCGCCACTTCCCTGCCATCAACTGGCTGCAGAGCTATACGCTGTATACCGAAAACCTCGGTCCGAACTTAAACGCCCAAGTGGCTCCGGACTTCATGCAGAACCGTGAGCGCGCCCTGTCGCTTTTGCAGATCGAGAGCAAGCTGGAAGAAATCGTGCGCCTGGTGGGTACCGACTCGCTCTCGCCCAAGGAGCAGCTGACGCTCGAAGTCTGCCGCATGATTCGCGAGGATTTTCTCTTTCAGAATGCCTTCGATGCCGCCGACGCCTACACGTCGCTGGCCAAGCAGTACCGCATCCTGCGCGCCATTCTTCGCTTTATGGATATCGCCGGACCGGTGGTGGAGCAGGAAGACTTCGATTTCGCCAAGCTGCGCGCCTTGCCCGTGCGTCAGGAAATGGCCAAGGCCCACCTCTATCCCGAGGCCGAGATCGCCAAGTTTGACGAGCTCGAGGAGGCCATTGCCAAAGACATTGCCACTCTCAACATCCTCTCCTAACTCTCACCTTCCCCTTCGACCATGTCCATTGCTGCCCACAAGACCGTACAGAGCGTTGCTGGCCCCCTCCTGATGGTGGAGGGTGTCGAGAACGTTGCGTACGACGAGCTTTGCTCCATTCAATTGCCCTCCGGTGAACGCCGTTTAGGAAAGGTGCTGGAGTCCCGCAAGGGCCTAGCCGTCATCCAGCTATTTGAGTCGTCCCAAGGCGCTACCACCGAGGGAACAAGTGTGCGCTTCCTTGGTCATACCTTCCAGCTCGGCGTGGCGGAAGACATGCTCGGCCGCGTGTTTAGCGGGGGCGGTGCGCCCATCGACGGCGGTCCGGCCATCCTTCCGGAGAAGAAAATTGATATCAACGGCATGCCGATCAATCCCGCTTCGCGCGAATATCCCGACGACTTCATTCAGACCGGCATCTCGACTGTCGACGTGCTCAACACGCTCGTTCGCGGCCAGAAGCTGCCGCTCTTTTCCGGCGCCGGCTTGCCGCACAGCAAGTTAGCCGCGCAGATTGCTCGTCAGGCTCGCGTGCTCAGTCGCCGCGAAGTGGAAACAGGCGGCGAAGAAATGGGTACCGAGGAAGAGGGAAAATTCGCCGTCGTGTTTGCGGCCATGGGTGTCACCTTCGAGGAGGCTCAATTTTTCCAGCAAGAGTTTGAGAAGACAGGTGCCCTCTCGCGGGCCGTTCTTTTCTTAAACACGGCCGATAACCCCGTGGTCGAGCGTATCGCCACGCCGCGTCTGGCCCTGACGGCTGCCGAATATCTGGCCTTCGAGAAGGGCTACCACGTGACCGTGATCCTGACCGACATGACGAACTACTGCGAGGCCCTGCGCGAAGTCTCCGCCGCCCGCAAAGAAGTGCCCGGCCGCCGCGGTTACCCCGGCTATATGTACACCGACTTGGCGACCATTTACGAGCGCGCCGGCCGCATCAAGGGGCGCGAGGGCTCCATCACGCAGATTCCGATCCTGACGATGCCGGAAGATGACGTCACGCACCCTATCCCCGACCTGACCGGCTACATCACCGAGGGGCAGATCCGTCTCGACCGCAGCCTGCATCAGAAGTCCATCTACCCGCCCGTCATTCCGATGGGCTCGCTGTCTCGCTTGAAGGGCAAGGCCCAGGGCGAAGGCAAAACCCGCGAAGACCATTCCGGCATGGATGCCCAGCTGACGGCTGCCTACGCCCGCGGCGTCGAAGTCCGCGAGCTTTCCGTCATTCTTGGTGAGAGTTCGTTAAACGAGACTGACAAGGCCTACCTGGCCTTCGCCGACGCTTTCGAGAAGCGCTTCATCCGCCAGGGCGAGCTGGAGAACCGCTCCATCTACGATTCGCTGCGCATTGGCTGGGAACTGCTTACCATCCTGCCTCGTTCCGAGTTGAAGCGCGTCAAGGGCGCCCACGCCGACAAGTACCTGCCCAAAGCCTCCGCCTAAGCTGTCTCCATGGCCCTCCTAAACGTCAATCCGACCCGCATGGCCCTGATGGACCTAAAGCGCCGCACCACGGCGGCGGTCCGCGGTCATAAGTTATTGAAAGACAAGCAGGATGGCTTAATGCAGACTTTTATGGCGATTATTCAAGACGCGAAGAATCTGCGCGTGCAGGCCGAGCAAGAGCTGCGCGCTGCCTTTAGTAGTTTCTTTACGGCGTCGGCCTGGTTGTCTGAGGCCGAAGTCGATAACGCTCTCTCTAGTCCGCAGGCTGTGATTGAACTCCTCGTGCAGACCAAAAGTGTGATGAGCGTGAAGATCCCCTCATTTACGCTGAAGCGCGACGGCCAGGTGCGATCGTACGGCTATGCCCAGACCAACCTGCTGCTCGACCGGGCCGTGGACGAGTTCGACCGTCTGTTTAGTATGCTTGTCCGACTGGCCCAGCTAGAAAAGCAGGCCGAGGCTTTGGCCATCGAGCTCGAAGTCACCCGCCGCCGCGTGAATGCGCTGGAGCATACGATGATCCCAAATCTGCGGGAAACGGTGAAGTACATCAAGATGCGCCTCGATGAATCGGAGCGCGCCGCCATCATCGCCACCATGCGCATCAAGGCGAGCATCGAACGCGAAGAGGCCGCCGCGGCCGGCAAGCTGCCGGAACGGGCACCGGTCTATCGACAATAATCTTCGGTTTGTCAGACACAGAAAATCCCCTCTTACCCATTTAAACCAAGGATAAGGGATATTTCGCTTAAGCGACGTTGATCTTCGTGATCTTGATCTCGGTGTGATCCTGGCGGTGACCTTTGGTGCGCTGGTAGCGCTTGCGGCGCTTAAACTTGAAGACGCGAATCTTGGCATCGCGGCCGTGGCTGACTACCTCAGCTTCCACCGAAGCACCGGCGACGTTGGGTGCGCCGAATGTCACCTTTTCGCCGTCGGCCAGGAGGAGAACCTGGTCAAATGTCACCGTCTTGCCTGCCTCGGTATCGAGGAGGGGCACCTTCAGGGTGTCGCCTTGGGCGACTTTTTCCTGGAAACCGGCGATAGCGACAACAGCAAACATAGATTTTACTGGGCGATTGTAGGGAAAGAACTAGGGCGACGCAACAAGATATTGACGGGCTGGCGGGGTTGGTTTTTTGCATGCCGTTTCTTAATTCTCTCTTAATGATGGGGGTTTACAGTGCATCCGGTGGAGAGAGGGAGTGTGCTCAGCCTCGATACCGACTAGGAATGTGAAGGGGTGGCTCTGGGAGGCGTCATCCCTTCGGAAAAGTCCTACAGAATGCGCCGGCCTCGTCTTCGGATGAGGGCCGGTGCATTTGCGTATCCTATCTGCTTTGGCGTGGATCCTGCGGAATCCAAAAAGGCCCTCGCTTGTAAAAAATGTGATAAACACCTAAAATCTCCCGGCATTTCCCCTTTTGCTACATGATGCGTCTCACCAAGACTGTTTGCACGCTCGGACCGGCTTCGAACAGCGAGGAGGGTGTCCGCCAGCTTGCTGAACGCGGTATGAGCATTGCTCGTATGAACTTTTCCCATGGCACACAGGAGACACATGCCGCCGTGGTTGAGACGGTTCGCAAGGTGAATAAAGCGGGCGGCTTTGAGGTTGGTCTACTGCTCGATACCAAGGGTGCCGAAATTCGCACTGGCGACCGCCCTGAGCCCCTAGCGGTCATCGCTGGCACAACGGTTGTTTTTTCGTTTGCTCGAGAGACGGATGAGTATCCCATGATCAAAGTGAATTACCCGGAATTTTGGAAGGACGCCAAGGACGCTCGCTTTATCCTTATTGATAGCGGCGAGCTGATGATGGACATTGTGACGATTGAGGAGGACCGCGTGGTGGCCAGGTCGCAGGGCGCCTACGCCATCGGCTCCCGTCGCCACATCAACCTGCCCGGCGCCGACGTCACGCTCCCCTCTTTGGCCGAGAAGGATTGGTCCGACATTGAATTGGGTTGCAAGCTCAAGCTCGATTACATCGCCATGTCGTTCATCCGCAACGCTACCGAAGTAAAGGAGGTGCGCGCCTTCGTCACGAAGCACGGCCACCCCGATATCCTTCTCATCTCGAAGATTGAGAATGGAGTCGGCGTCGACAATATCGACGAGATCATCGCGGCCTCCGACGGCATCATGATCGCCCGCGGCGATCTCGGCGCCGAGATCCCGCTCGAGACGCTGCCCTGGATCCAAGACGACATGGCCGCCCGCTGCCGCAAGGCCGGTAAGCCGGTCATTATGGCCACGCAGATGCTCGAAAGCATGATCAAGAACCCCATGCCGACCCGCGCCGAGGTGACCGACGTCGCCCACGCCGCCTACATCGGCGTCGATAGCTCGATGCTCTCGGGTGAGACGGCCGCCGGTAAATATCCCTTCGCGTCGCTGGAGATGATGATCCGCATCCTCAAGGAGACTGAGACGCACCTGCCCGTCGGCCCCGTGAAGCCGCTCGGCTCATCCGCTGCTGAGAAGCTGGCCGCCGAGGTGGTCACCAAGGCCCACGCCGAGAGCGTCGCCGCCATCGTGGTCTACGCCCAAGATAGCGTCCTTATCCGCGCTATCAGCCGCCTGCGCCCGGTCGTGCCGGTCATGGTCGCCAGCGATAACGCCGATATCCTCCGCCGCAACCAGCTCTTCTTCGCCCTCCACCCGCTCAAACTCGCTTCGGCCGACGCTGACGCCATGCCGCTCCTCAAGCAGAAGGAGATCGTCGCGGTTGGCGACAAGGTCGTGGTCGTGAAGGCCGGTATGGAGCTTGTCACTGTCGCTTAATTCTTTTTCTTTTACTTCTTTTTTCTTTTCATTCCATGCCCACCATCAAGTCTCTTAAGGCCCGCCAGATCCTCGACTCCCGTGGC
Source organism: uncultured Candidatus Peribacteria bacterium (assembly GCA_964640945.1). Taxonomy (GTDB): domain Bacteria; phylum Patescibacteriota; class Gracilibacteria; order Peribacterales; family Peribacteraceae; genus JAGOUB01. Next base: position 109,231 of record CAZXIV010000001.1, read on the forward strand.
AACCCCACGGTCGAAGTCGACATGTGGCTCGATGACGGCTCCTTTGGCCGCGCCGCCGTCCCCTCTGGTGCTTCCACCGGCTCGCACGAGGCGCTTGAGCTCCGCGATGGCGACAAGAAGAACTATCTCGGCAAGTCCGTCTGGAAGGCCGTCGAGAACGTCAATAAGACCATCGCCGCCAAGGTGATCGGCATGGATGTCGCCGACCAGCGCGCCATCGACGCGGCCTTAAACGGCCTCGATGGCACCCCGAACAAGGCCACGCTCGGTGCCAATGCCATCCTCGGCGTCTCTATGGCTGTCTGCCGCGCCCGCGCCGCTTCGGAAAAGCTTCCGCTCTACGCCTCGCTCGCCAAGCAGTTCGGCGTGGCAAACCCCGTTAAGCTCCCTGTCCCGCTGATGAACGTCATCAATGGCGGCGCCCACGCCGACAGTGGCCTTTCCTTCCAGGAGTGCATGATCGTGCCGGTCGGCTTCACGAACTTCAGTGACGCGCTCCGCGCTGGCGCTGAGACGTTCCACGCTCTCAAGTCCATCCTCAAAGAGGGCGGTCACGTCACGGCCGTCGGTGACGAAGGCGGTTTCGCTCCTCACCTCACCAACAGCGACGACGCCTTCGGTACGCTCATGAAGGCCATCGAGAAGGCCGGTTACACCGGGAAGATGGCGCTTGCCATCGACGCCGCCGCCTCCGAGTTCTACAAGGACGGCATGTACCACATCGATGGCGAGACGATCACGTCGGAGCAGCTTGTGGCCAAGTACGAGGCCCTCGCCGCGAAGTACCCGATCGTCAGCATCGAGGACAGTCACGCCGAGGACGACTGGGCCGGCTTCGCCATGATGGTCGAGAAGCTGGGTAGTAAGATCCAGATCGTCGGCGACGACTTGCTCGTCACCAACGTCACGCGCGTGAAGCAGGCCATCGAGCAGAAGGCCGCCAACTCCGTGCTCATCAAAGTGAACCAAATCGGCACGGTCTCCGAGACCGTTGACACCATCCAGCTCGCCCAGAAGTCGGGTTGGACGGCGATCGCCTCGCATCGCTCGGGTGAGACGGAAGATGTGTTTATCTCCAACCTCGCCGTCGGCCTCGAGTGCGGCCAGATCAAGACCGGTTCGCTCTCGCGCACCGACCGCGTCGCCAAGTACAACGAGCTCCTGCGCATCGAGGAGGAACTCGGCGCCAAGGCCGTGTACCAGAGCCCGTTCAAGGCATAATTCTTTTCGATTATTGCAAAAATGTCGCCCCTCGACTCCGTTCGGGCTGACATTTTTGCATGTGCAATGCTTCGTGTGTCATGGTGAGCGGAGTCGAACCATGACACACTGGTCCAATATATGAGCGAGACTGCACCGCACCACTTCAAGTACGAATCCATGGGCACGACCTGGGAGATCTCAATTTGGGATGCGCTCCCTGCCGAGCGCCTCGAATCGCTGCGGACGCGGATCACGGCCGACTCGGTCGCCTTCGACGCCGCCTACTCGCGTTTTAAAAAAGATTCGATCGTCTGGCGCCTGACCGAGTCGACCGGCGTGCAGGCGGTGCCGGCCGATCTGGTGGCGATGCTTCGGCTCTACGAGTCGCTTAATCGTCTCTCCCAGGGACGCGTGAACCCGCTCATCGGCTTTGCCATCAGCGATCTCGGCTACGACGAGAGCTACTCCTTGAAGGCCAAGGACGTCATCCGGCCGGTGCCGCCGCTACCAGAGACATTGCGCATCGTGGACGATACGCATATCGAACTGGCGCAGTCGGCGCTTATCGACGTGGGGGCAGTGGGTAAGGGATATTTCGTCGATACGATCGCCGCGCTCTTGGTTGCTGAAGGATTAGAGCACTTCCTCGTGAACGGTAGCGGCGACATTTCGTATCGCACGGCCGGCGAGCCTCTCCGCGCCGGCCTGGAGCATCCGGGCGACGCCACGCTGGCCATCGGCGTGGTGACGATGGGCAGCAGCGCAATGTGCGGTTCGGCCGGCAACCGCCGCCGCTGGGGCAAGTACCACCACACCATCGATCCGCTTACGCTTACGTCGCCCGAGGAGGTGATCGCCACTTGGGTGATGGCCGACAGCGCGGCCGTGGCGGACGGCTTGGCCACGGCGCTCTTTCTTTGCGAGCCCGAGGACTTTGCGGCCGAGTTCAACTTCGAGTGCTGCTTGCTGAATAAGGAATTCAAAGTGCGGCAATCGTCCGGGTTCGGAGCCGAACTGTTCTAACAAAAAACCCCGCCGCGAGGGCAGGGCCTTTTGTTCGGAGTCGGAAGAGTCTTAGGCGGCGGCCTGGACCTTAATCTTGGTGACGGCGTCCATGAAGCCTTTGGGCGTCAGGGAGGAACCGTTCGTCACGCCGAGCGACAGGCTGTCGATCGATTTGCCGACGACATCGGCCTGGTAGCCGGCGCCGAACTTGGCCTGGAAGTCCTTGCTCTTGCCCATCTTGGCCGTGCCTTCGTAGGTCGAGGCCGTGATGACGCCGTCCTTGAGGGTCAGCGAGACGAGGATCTCGTCGTTGCCGGCGGGCGACTTGTATTCGCCGGTGGCGGAGTAGGTACCATCCTTGTAAGAAGCGGCGGCCATAGCCGAAGAGCTGCTGCTCATGGCCGCAGGTGCCGGGACGCGGGCGGGGCGCGACGACGATGAGGCGGCGTTATTGTCAGTGCCGGAGCTGGCTGTGCAGCCGGCCAGGAAGATGGTCAGGGCAGCCAAGGCGAGGGCGGGCGACAAGGGACGGATGAATTCTGAGCGGCGGGCGGAGGTGGACATGAAGGGTGGGAAAGCGAAATACGTGGGTTGGAGAATAGCGGACAGAGGTTAAGGAATCGTTAAGAGACATTGACCGCTAGCGATTTTCCAGCCTGCCAGTTTTTTCAGAGGTGCGCCGGATCGATCCGTAGAATGCGGTCGTCACCGGCCCGCGCCGCTCCTCGGCCGTCAGTGTTACTTGTGGTGATATACAGAAAACCATCTGGGCTCACGCTGACGGCGCGGATGCGGCCGTACTCGCCCGTTAGGTGCTTGAGCAAGCGCGGTTCTGCTGAAGGATTGGCGACTTCGTAGAGCGTTTCGGCTTTTAAGCCGCCGAAGTAGAGAGCGCCGTCCAAGAACGCGAGCGAGGCTGGTGCCCACGTATCGAACGCTCCCGATTGGATGATGGGCGGCTCCATCCCCTCCTTCGTTGTGGTGCCCTGGATGCGCGGCCAGCCGTAGTTCTTTCCTTTCTCAATGCGATTAATTTCGTCGTACCCCGAGAGCGGGATGCTGCGGCCGTGCTCGCTGATCCACAGTTGATCGTCATCATCCCAGGCGAGGCCCTGGGCATTGCGATGGCCGTAGGACCAGACGGCGTTTTGGAAGGGGTTGTCCTCGGGAATGGAACCATCGTCATTGAGACGTAAGACCTTGCCGCCGAGTGTGTCCGTGCGCTGGGCGTTTTCCTCCTGCTGAGCGTCGCCTGTCGTGACGTAGAGCTTGCCATCGGGCCCGAAGGCCAGAGCGCCACCGTCATGAAGGGATGAGCCCGGGATGCCGCTGAGAATTTCGGTTTCGTCGCTGAGGGCATCTTCGCCTAGGACGTAGCGTTCGATGCGGTTACTGACGACGCCAGCCTCTTCGGTCGTCAGATAGAGATAGACCCAGCGGTTCGTCGCAAAATCGGGATGGAGAGCCAGGCCGAGCAGGCCGCCTTCGCCGCGGTGGCGGACGCCGTCGATTTCGTACGCGCGGCGATCGGCGCCGATGCGCAGCAAGCGGCCCGGACGCTCCGTCACAAGCAGGTCGCCGCCGGGTAAGAACACCAGCGCCCAGGGAATTTGCAGGTTTTCCGCTACGACCGCCACGGGCGACGGCGACGAACGCGAGGCCCCAGACGGCACGGATAGCCCGGCACCGGTGCCGGTCGCGGGCGCCGGAGCGTTGGGTTCGACGGTCGAACAGGCGACGAGGACGACGGCGGGCAAGATGAGGAGAAGGCGCTTCATAGGGAGGGAGTGGATGCTCGTGGAGACGCACGAATTCTGACATTCTTTCCATGCGTCTGCAGCCGACTTCATTTGCCGATACGAATCGTTGGGTGTCCGATCGTCTCGCCTGTACCATGTGATCCTCGATGACCGTCCTGACGCCCGCCGCATCGGCCCAACTGACGGTTTGCCAGCAGAAAGCCCTCGATATGCTCGAGCGCGAGGGCAATATCTTCCTGACTGGAGCGGCCGGTACCGGCAAGAGCTTCCTCTTAAACCGCTATCTCGCCGGTAAGCCGAGCGATGCTTTTCCGATTGTGGCCAGCACGGGCGCGGCGGCGGTGCTGGTGGGCGGGCGCACGTTCCATAGCTTCTTCGGGCTCGGCATCATGGAGGGCGGCCTGGACGCGACGGTTCACCGGGCGCTCCGCAGCCGCAAGCTCGTCAACCGTCTCCTGACGGCCTGCTGCGTGGTGATCGATGAAGTCTCGATGCTTTCGGGTACCACGCTCATGGCTGCGGAACGTGTGGCGCGGATGGCGCGCGGCGTCGACCAGCCCTGGGGAGGGCTCCGCATCATTGCCGTCGGTGACTTTGCCCAGCTTCCGCCCGTCACGCCTGGCGGCCAGCAGAAGGACTGGGCTTTTCTACATCCCACTTGGAAAGAGAGCGCCTTCCAGCCGGCATTGCTCTCGACGGTGATGCGCACGCGCGACAGTGAATTCCTCGAGATCCTCAACTTCGTCCGCGCCGGCACGGTGAACGAGCGCGTCCGCGAGTTCTTGGATGCGCGCATCGTTGGTGCCGCAGCGCACATCGAAGGCACACGCCTCTATCCGCACCGCCATTCGGCCGACGTCCATAACCTCCAGCGGCTGCAGGCGCTCCACGGCACGGAGCGGTCGTACGCTACGCAATACGAGGGCGAAGCCCGCGTGCTCGATTCGGCCAAACGCGCGATGCCCATCCCCGATGTCCTGGTTCTCAAGGAAGGCGCGCTCGTGATGATGCGCAAGAATGATTTCTCGGAGGATCGTCTCTACGTCAACGGCAGCCTGGGACACGTGCGCGAACTCGGCGACGAGACGCTCACCATCCGCCTGATGGACGGCGGCGAGATCGAAGTGGAGAAGCAGAAGTTCTCCTACCTGGACGGCGACGGCCGCGAATTAATGGCCGCCTGGAACTTCCCCGTCACGCTCGCCTGGGCGACCACGATCCATAAAGCCCAGGGCGCTTCGCTCGATTCGCTCATCGTCGACCTGGCCGCGCTCTGGGAGCCAGGCCAAGCCTACGTGGCCCTCAGCCGCGTGCGTTCGGCGGCTGGGCTCTTCATCGAGCGTTGGCAGGCGTCCTCCATCCGCGCCGAGCCGCTCGTTACCGACCTCTACAATTCGCTCGCCGTCGAGATGGAGAGCTATGTCCCCCGTCCGTTCTTCGCGCCGCTCGATCTCAAGCCCGCCGCGCCCGACATTGATGACGACAGCTGGTCGCCCGGTCGGGCGCACAAGAGTCGTAAGAACGCCGCCACGCGCGCGGCCAGTCTCCTCGAGCTCATTCGCAGCCGGGCGACGCTCCAAGAGATGGCCGAGACTACCGGCTTCAAGATCGACCGCCTGCCGCTGCACATCGAGAAGCTCCTGCGGCAGGGCGAGATGTTCTCACTTCAGCATCTCATCGCCGATGTGCCGTCGCTTGGCGCCATCCGCGAAGCGTTCGAGCGCCATGGCCTGCTCAAACTGAAGCCGGCCTACGACCACCTCAATGAAGAGGTGGATTACGATACGCTGCGTCTCGTGCGCTGTGCCATGATGGCGGAACAGGCGGCCTGACTCAGGCCTTCTGGCGGTTCCAAGTGGCGGCGCAGAGTGCCGCTGTAAAGAAGAGGAGCGAGACGTCGCGCACGAAAACATCGGAGAAGCCTTCGCCTTCGAACACGACGAAGCAGAGTTCCAGCAGTTGCAGCGTGGCGACGAGCGACCAAAAGCGCGGCCACACGCCCGAGAGCACGCCCAGGGCCGTGACGATCAAAACAGCGCCGTGGATCTGCACCAAAAGTTCGATCGATGCGACGGCGGCCATGTAGGCCGGCACGTACGCGCTCCAGATATCCGGGTCGCGTAGTTCCCAAAAGCCGAAGACGACGAAGCAGAAAGCCACACCTAGGCGGGCGAGGAAGACGGAGAGTGAGGGGCGGTTGAACATGGGGGCAGTATACACCTCGCCTCCTTGGTATCGGTCGCCTCTTTCGCTACCATCGTTTCATTCTTCCTTCTTCCTGATTATATGCGTCGCACCGCTCTTGTCGTCGCTTCTTGCCTCACCCTCGTTGCCTGCAGCTCCGTCCACGACCAGGCCGCGATGGCCGCCTATCTCGCCGCCACCGAGCCGGTCGCTCAGGATATGTCTGAGGTTGGCGCGCGCTTTGAGACGCTCATGAACGTGCAGGCCGACGCGCTTCGCTGGACGGAGGCCGAGAAGACTGAGTTGAAGAGCGTCCTGGCTGCGTTGGTATCGCTTAAGTCGCGGGCGGAAGAGATTCAGGTGCCGGCCGAGATTGTCGCTATCCATCCCCTCCTCCCGCAAGCGATCGGTGCCATGATGGACGCCATTGGCATCATGCAAGAGATGGCGGACGATCCGGCCCAGGCGAACGAAGAGCGGCTGAACGAGGCGATCGCCAAAACCGACGAAGGCGGCGAGTTGGCGCAGTTGTATGTCGACCGCTTGGGTGCTCTGTTGCAGCAAAACTACCCCGATCTGCTCGAGGGCTAAACCCGTTCCTATGGAACGAGCGCAATACGAAGCCATTGTTCGAGAGGCGATCGACGCCCTGCCCGAGCACCTACGTGCCCGCCTCGCTGATGTGGCGATTGTGTTCGACGACCGCGATCCGCCGGCACGCGGCCGCTTGCTGCTCGGACTGTACGAAGGCGTGCCGCTCACCGAGTGGGGGCGCGACCTAGCGGCGACACTACCGGACAAAATCACACTTTTTACGGGCGCTATCGAGGCGGCGACGGCGACCGACGACGAGATCCCCAACGCCGTGCGCGAGACGCTCTGGCACGAGATTGCGCACTTTTTCGGCTTTGAGCATGACAAAATTCATGAGATGGAAGAACGATGGCGGCAGAAGCGCGGCGCGGCTTTATGAGACGGCCAGGCGGATGATCTTGAGCGCATGTTCGTGGCCGCGGAATGCGCGGATCTTGCACCCACTTGCCCTTCTCCAGCTCCTTATAGTGCGTAAAAAGTGCTGTATTTTCTTGTGCGTCGTTGGATTTTACAAGTTAGTGCAATGTTTTTAACATAGAGACAAGTTTTTTAAAAGCATTGGTACAATCGAGCCGACGGCATCATCGGCAAACATCTCACACCATTCCTGTATACAGGGGGAAGGATAGTATGAACGAGAACGGACAAGAACTCACTGGTCTACCGATGAATGAGATTGTGAGGGGCCTTCAAAAACTGCAGAAGGCAGGCCTCACGCGTCATGGATGGATGGCCATGCCTGAGGGGCACTCTCCCCAGTTGCAAACTCTAGTTGCCGCTTTGCCTCAAGTGCCGGAATCGATCCCTAACGGTATCGTTTACGACGCGGCGGCGATGTGTCGCATTTTAGGATTCGTCTGTGCGTGTAGTGATCCCGCCCCGAAAGCCCGTGCTGGCGAGACTATTATCCACTACGGTGGTTGGGATCTGGCGACGTTGCGCCAAAGCCTCGTCGGACGGAAGTATATGTGCCGAGAACTGGATCAGAATGGGTTTCACGAGAAAGTCTGCCGGGCTGAGCCGGGCTACTATCGACTGAAGCTTCGTATTCCCGATTCAAACTACAGGAATTGGGAGACGCTGGTCACGCAAATGCGATTCATGAACGAAGTAATCGAACCAGCGCCTGCCATCGTGGCGGCCTCAGCTCTCGTGGCCCATCTTATTGAAACCGACAAAGATCTTTTGGACTACGACTGGTGTCGCTGCCAAGATCCACTACCCAAAAACAACACGGTTATACTGACAGTGAGAGATAGTCGCGTGCGCTTCGAAGAATTCCCTGCCACCAAGTTGGCTAAACGCCTCTGGTACGCGTCCGCCTTGCGCGTCGCTCCTATGAAGTCCTGAACGTTGCCTCCTGGAGACCTTGAGGCTTCTTGAACTATTGAACCTCCGTGATATTTTCACGGGGGTTCTTTTTAGGCTCAATTGTACGTCGCACACGCAGTCCCCTATTACGGCGTTCCGTATCTTCATACGATCCTCTTAAAGTTCCGTCGGCGGACTACGTCGGGGTATCCTCTCCCCTACTAAAAATCAGCCAATCCCGGCGTCACTCCCAGAGGAGCGAAGGCTGGCTGGGCGGAGTGGACGTGAACTTTAACTTTGAATGCCTGACAAGATTCTTGAGCGTTGATTTTCAAGAACGGGAGGCCAAAACGGTGAACCACAATTTATGTATTGATAGAATACCGCAAGAAAAATCTTGTAACACAATTGGATGTCATATATTTCAAAGTGAGATCAATCTCAGTAATCATTCGATCATGCTTTTGCCAAAATTCATTTTCCCTTAGGCCTTTCAGTATTCTGACAGAGACTGGAAAATAATTTGGATAATTTCTTAATTCATAAACAATACCGATTTGTTGGTCTAAATAAAGAGTCTTATCTGGGCTTGAACCTGGATTTACAAGCTTCTCTAGTAAGATGTGATAAGTAGAAAACCTTTTATCCTTAATCTCTTGTCTATTTTGAAACATTTTCCAAATACCACCTAAAATCAAAGAAACTACACCTAATAAAAATGTGATCTGATTTGATGATGCCGTGAGAAAATTCCACAAGTTTGTAAGCATAGTTGAATCGAACGCTAGCCAGAGTTAGGCGATGCCATGCACTCGAGCGAAGCGAGTAGTGCATGGCTGGGCAGCTCGGTCTGGAACTTTATCTTTGGGTCCCAGACAACGTACTTGAGGGCAGGGTTTTGGAGAACTGAGGGCAACACGGTCGGGGCTGAATGTTACAAATGTGACAGTAGAAGGGGGCTTAAGTAAGCCAATGCAAATTGTTCACATTATTTGCTCAATAAAGCATGTGGTACTACCATAGTGACCATGGCTCTTCATACACTTTCCACGGCTCGTTGTACTCTCCGTCGCCTCAGTCACGAGGATGCCAAGCACGTATGGTCGGCGGCGCATACCCCCGGCTTCACCGAAGGGATGACATGGGAACCACCGAAGGATTTTGATGAGATTCGTGCCTATACGGATATGTGCCTAAAAGAATGGGAAAGCGGCGAGCGGTTTGTCTGGACGATTGAAGCGAAGGACGATGGCGCATTCATCGGACGCATCGAAGTGCATAGGGATGAAAAGCTTCCGGGCAGCACGTGGGGGTTGGGGTTCTGGATTCATCCGATGCAGCAGGGCAACGGTTACGCGACGGAGGTGACGAAGGAAGTCATACGTTTCGCCTTCGAACATCTTCATGCTGATTCTATCGTTTCCTCTCACCATGACTGGAACGCCGCGAGCGGCAGAGTGCATGAGAAGATCGGTATGCGGCACACGGGATTTTCGGAGGGTCGTGTATTCAAGCATGGCAAGCCCGTCCGATCCGCCGAGTTCTGGCTGGATCGAGAGGAGTGGGTGAGGAATAATCCTATATGATTCTATGAATATCAGACTGTACCAATCCGCAGATCGTCAGGCATTGGAGAACATCATGATTGAGCTGCAACGGCACATCGCTGAGCTTGATCCGCATAAGCGCAATCGCATGCCGGAAGATTTCGATGCAATCGCTTATGTCGATCAATTGATAGGACACGTGGAACGCGATCATGGATTGATTTTCATTGCCTGTGATGACCATGAAGTAGGAGGATTTATCGCCGGTTCCATCCCCGATGAAGGTCCAGACGATCTACTCGATCACTATCCTGCCAAGGAAGGGAAGATCATCGAACTGGTTGTTTCCCAGAAGCACCGCGGGCAGGGCACAGGGCACACGCTCATGGAGAAGATGGAGGAGTACTTCCGGCAGAAGGACTGCGAATACATCCGCGTTGGATGTTTCGCGCCGAACACTGGCACTCATTTGTTCTATGAGAAGTGCGGGTACGCGGATCGGTATGTCGAGATGCTCAAAAAGATCATATAAGCTACGATGAGTGCATGGAATCGTGCATTTTCTGCAAGATCGTCTCCGGCGAAGCACCCTGCCACAAGATCTGGGAAGACGGTAAACACCTCTCCTTCCTCTCGATCTTCCCGAACACGGAAGGGTCCTCCGTCGTGATACCAAAAGAGCATCACCCAAGCTATGCATTCGATGTATCTGAAGACGTACTGACAGAGTTGACATTGGCCGCGAGGAAGGTGGCCAAGCTCCTCGATGCCGCGTTTGATGATGTCGGTAGGACAGGAATGATCTTCGAGGGATTCGGTATCGATCATCTGCACGCCAAGCTCTTCCCAATGCACGGAACGAATATGAAGGAATGGAAACCACTCAAGTCGAACGTAGACAAATATTTCGAGAAGTACGAAGGGTATATCTCATCCCATGATTTCCGGAGGGCGGATGATGATTTACTCGCCAAATTGGCGGAAAAGATTCGATCTTTACAGATTTGATTTATCAGAGAGGCGACACCTTATAAAAGCCTCTTTTCCCAATCTTAATCTGTAGTTCAGCAGTGATATCAGCGAATTTGTACTGAACGTCTGTAATCTTAGTTCCATCAACAGTAATAGACCCACTCTTAATTAATTCGCGAACCTGATTTTTACTCTTTGATTTTTCAATTGCCACACAAAGATCCACGAGCGACAAATTGCTACCCTGCAACCCTAATGACTGCAGTGAAACCTCTTTATATTCTTTTGATGACAAATCTCTCTTCTGTACTTGCTGATAAAAGTATTCTTCTGCTTTTTGAGCGGCAGCCTGATTGTGATATTGGGCCACCACGTTAGCCGCCACAAGCTTCTTGACCTCCATTGGATTTTTACCGGACTGAAGTTCTTTCTTTATCGCTCCCTTTTCTTCTTGGGAGAAATTAGTAGTCAAATCTATGTATTCTTCCAGAAGTGCATCTGGTATAGACATTATTTTGCCATACATATTCTCCGGCTCTTCGGTAAGTCCAATATAATTATTTTGAGATTTGCTCATTTTTTCAGAGCCATCTATGCCGCGAAGAAGAGGCATACAAAGCGCAATCTGCGCAGCCTGCTTTCTCACCTCTTGCATGTATCTACCAACAAGAATGTTAAATAATTGATCGGTACCACCAATCTCAATATCCGAATTCACCGCAACAGAGTCATATCCTTGGAGAATGGGATAGATCAACTCATGAGTTGAGATGGAAATGCCAGACTCATAGCGTTGCTTGAAATCCCTTCTTTCAATAATTTGAGCTAAAGTTGTAGCAGACACAAGCTTGATCGTGTCTCGCATGCTCATTTTATCGAACCACTCGGAGTTGAATTTAACTTCAATCTTTGAAACATCTAATACCTTCGATAACTGATCGAGATATGTGCGAGCATTTTCTTGAATTTGTTCCTCAGCCAAAGGAGGACGCGCTTTATTCTTTCCTGTGGGATCACCGATGTACGCGGTAAAATCACCAAGAATCACAACAATCTTGTGACCTGCATCCTGGAACTCCTTGAGTTTCTTTAGAACGACAGCATGACCCAAATGTAGATCGGGAGCAGTAGGGTCGAAACCGAGTTTGATAATTAATGGGCGACTCTCCTTTTTTGCCAATGCCAATTTCTCATTGAGGCCATTCTCGGGGACAAGTTTAGCAATGCCTTCCTCAAGTGGATCGAGTTTTTCCATTAAAAGTACGAAGTTTATAAAACAAGCATAAGCATATAGGCTTGTTGAATCTTGTCAAATTGGCATATTAGGCAACAATAACACATAGGAATTGACTAAACATTAAAGTATTATATTGTAATTGTATGGAAACTGCACTTGATCGGGCTCACCGTGCTTTAGAGGTTGCAGACATGGATTCCTCCTTAGAGATGAGGAGAGTTGAAAGTATGGCAAATGAAGTCTGGATATTGGCTGAACATGTTTTAAGAATTGGGATCTCGCACAAGCTAAACCTAGAGGCTGAGACCAAGCTTTTGTCTCAGTTACCAAAAGAAGTAAAGTCACCTAAATTGATAAAGTACGGTTCCGATAGCCAAATGGCGTGGATGCTCCTAGAAAAAATTGAAGGGGAAAAATTAATAAATGTATGGCCACATCTTTCCGATTCTGAACAAATACATGTGATCGTAGAATTAGCAGAAATTTTAAAATCTTTACACGGAACGACTGCCGAGATGGAAAATAATCCGGATCGAGCCTCCCTACGATCCATTAAATTGGATGATTTAAGAATCACCATCAGTCAGTTAAAGCAAAATCCAGTATTTGATTCTGGTCTTATTCGTGAAGCAGAGAACTTTGTTGAGAATTCAGAAAAAATAGCTGCAGCAGCGGTTCCACATGGGCTGATTCATGGAGATCTGCACTTTGAAAATGTTCTTTGGAATAAAGGGCGAGTTTCTGCGTTATTGGATTTTGAATATGCTACAACAGGACCTATAGATCTGGAATTGGACATGATTCTTAGATTTTGCGCTCATCCCTACTTATTTGTTCCTGATGGCATGGAGGATCAGGCGAAGCCTGAGGCGTACCAAAAAATGCCTCAGCTTCTTAGGGAGAAGTATCCAGAGATGTTCAAGTTTCCACAGGGTTTTGAGAGAGCAATGTTTTACAGCATTGCTTTTGAGGTATGCGCATTGGTAAAAAATCCTCCCTCGACAATTGAAGGATTGCCTGAGTGGCACCCATATAATCGTCTTCAGTGTTCGATGGAAGGAAAGGGATATCTTGAATCTTTTAAATCATTATTCGCATGATTGTGGAAAATGAACTTATACCTCCGGCGTTTGAATTAGAAAAACTCGATAGAAAGTTCGACGAAGATGTAGAACAGGTGAAGGAATTGATTCGTAGACATGAAAGCCAGGTTCTCTATGAAAAAAATGCAATTCTGGGGATGGTATCAGTGGGACCAAACTCCAAGCCATTTCTGCAAAATTCTCTTCAGAGAATAATTGCACAAGCAGGAGAAACTAATCATAGAATTGATCTGTTAGTTGGTTTAAATAATGGCGTTCGCACCGAAGAAGTGCTGCCTAACCTATCCATACTGGCAGAAGAAGTATCCTTGCTGACGACAGATGAAAAAAAGTTTCCCGCCGAAGCCTCTCAAGTAAGGGATGCATCGGGTACATTCCTGATTTCAAATCCGCACAAGCATAACAATCGAGTTTTCATTCTTGAACAACCTGAATCGGCTCACTCGGCAGGTAAAATTAGGATGCTCAGGGATATGTATGGTTTGTGTGATAGAAGCACAATGCATCACCATGATTCGGAAAGAGCCTGGCAACCGCCAGAGCATACAATCTTATTTGATAGAGAGTCCTTATTTTGGAAGGTGCCCGAAAATGATCCTCCAGAACCAAATTCGAATGGTCTGAAACTTCTCATGGAACAGTTAAAAAAGGATTCTATTGATTTAATTGGATCGCAAACATGGTCTTGTGTTTATAGACTGATTGGAGAAAGTGCGGAACCGGATATAAATCAGCCAATATCCATTCGAATGCAGCTTCTGAATCACCCTCATATTAGAAGGAATAATAGGATATTGCCCGGGGGTGGCACGCTGGGGAAGACATCTCATGTTTGGGCACTAGGCGGTTTTATCGCTGAAAAATATCCAGGTTTGCAGGCAGAAGATTTACTTTTAACAATGCTGGCGAGTCGTACGTCGAAATGGGGATTTTCACCGAATGTGACTGTCATGAATAAATGCGGAAGTGCCAGTGATCAGAATGAAGTGGATCAACATGCAAGATGGCACGCTGTTACCCTTGATGTGTATGAACATTTCTCGCCCGAGAGACACATTCAGCGAAATCCTAGACTACTTGATATTCTTCCTACGAGACTGGAAATGCAGTTATTAAAGTACAATCCGTATAAAATCCTGAAGCTTTTATATCAAAATACTCAGATTATGAGGAAAGCTTCTAAAATGAAGGGAGACTTGCTAAATGGCAACGCTCATTGGTGATCAGCGCTCAAGACTCCTTTATAGATTTTTTTGTGTTCGGAAAGAATGGATACGAATTCCTGGGAACGCCAATATCCTGCTGGTTTCAAAGAAGGTGAATGGTGAATCTGAGTCAGCACATCGGAATAAGGCATTGGATTTTTTTCATCGGTGTGCTTCGACCATACCCGCACTTCATTCCATTGTTCCGCATAAAAACCCACATCGGATGCAGCGACATGACATCCGCAATCCCTTGCAAGTTCTAACTGCCCGCTATGGGTTCCCCAAAGATAGGGAAGAATAATCGCGTGTGATCGAAGGAAGGCTTGCATCATCACAGTATCTGATATCTCCTTCATACAAATCACTTCAATTCGTGGGTTATTCATCATTTTCTGTAATTCTGCATATTTCCTTGCAGATTCAATATCCATTGAAGCAGGATCGATGTCGCGATAAATAATTTGTAAACGAGCATCATTCAAAGACGGGCATTCTAAAAATTGTGCAATCGCTGGAATAAAGTCCTTGCTTTTGCGGAAGTCCCCGATATGTATCGTGAACAGGCCGGGATCTTTTTTGATCAATTCAGCTTCTTGTTGGACAAGAGATGGATGAGCTATGTATCCATGCGGAATTACGCTAACCTTTTTATCATTTCCGAAGGTCACTTCCAGCCATCTGGCGCAGCTCTCGGTGAGAGTGGTAACCGCATCTGCATTTTCAAAGAGTATCCGTTCAGAAGTTGAATCATCGGATTCTGTGAGAAGGCTTCTACGATCATGACACGTCCAAATGATTGGCTTTTTCTTTTGCTTAAAATAGGAAACCAGTTTTTCAAGTTGCACTGGTGCAATCAAATAATGTTCGAAATGAAAATGCACCACATCATACTCTTCTGGAGGGAATTCCTTCTCGAGATATTCAGGAGTCGTTGTTGCAGAATCCGCAAAGAAGTCGTCGTCAGGATTTGCAAATTGGATGTCATTTCCGTTATCAAATCTCTTGGTATATGGATGATAAGAGGGAAGACTGAGCACCCTTACAATGTCACTCCTCATTGCCTCAATTGAGTCCCTTATTTTAAGAAAATCATCAAAAGTTTCATATGGAACTCCATGAGACTCACAATATGAAGAAAGTTTATTCGTTGCAAAGACACGATCGACACAATCAGCAACTTCAAAGTCAGACGATCCATCACCTGCAAGCATAATGCTTCTGGCTCGATTCTTTCGCAGTAGATTGGCAATCGTCCTCTTATCCGGATAAGAAAGCTTTCCTGTATTGGGCCACTGCGATTGGACGTTCCAGTCATGGTCGTTGATTGTGCCAATATGATTGCATATGACCGTCAACGAATCGCGCGTCAAAGAAAAAATATCTTCGACCGTTCGAGGAAATGATAGCTTGAAATCATTGCCAAGAATCTCACGTATGTAGAGATCCCATCCTGAACTAATAATGAGTGGCTGAATGTTGTGTTTTTCACATGTGCTTAGGAATTCTTTGAAGCCCCTCCTTATAGTGATTTTTCTTTCCAATAATAATCGTAGTTGATCTACGGATCCCTTGAAGGATGAGACGAATGCTTCTGTTAGTTCTTTGTGCGTATATTGTCCCTCATCATAGAGTTGGCCGATAGCCAGCCAATCAGTTGTAGAGAATTCGCGCATGATTTCATCACAAACATCCTGCTCTGTGATAGTCCCGTCAAAATCGCATAGAAAGACATCTCTTGGGAATTCATGATCATTGGTATCCCCTTTATGCATATTACGAATGGTTAAATTCATGCTTTGCCTCTGCCAACCTGTCGATCAAAGTATCGGCAGACTCAGCCGTGATATAAGGGTTTAGTGGGTAAATTCTGAGCGCCACTACCGGACTTCCGGTATCCGTATAAAATGCAGCTGAAGATTTGCTCAGACCGATACCAGTGTCGCCTTTAACTTTATTGGCGAAAAGCCATTTAGCAAATTTGCTCGTATAATCGTTATTTTGGCGCAAGAGTTGATCGTCCGTGAGTTCACGTGCATGTGTTCCGCTGGTATCAGTTCCCTCTGGATAGCAACGCACAAAAATGTCACAACCATAGGGTTCCTGATTTACGGCATACATTCCGCTTGATTCATGCTGTCGAATTTTTTCTCTCATGCGCTCGGACATTTCAAAGCTATGTCCCAATAATGATTGATAACCCTCTTTTCCAATCGACTGTAGAGTGAGCCATGTTGCCAGAATATTCGCTGCGGAACGTGAAGTTTCCAGAGAGAATGTTCCGGGATTGTACGTTTCATGCTCATGGAAAAGAGGAGTCATGATCTTTCCATCTCTTCTGAGTCTTCCGAGATCTTCCTTATTCTTAACCATTACCATACTCGATACATAAGGCATATACCCTGTCTTGTGGAAATCTACGCCAAAGGAGTCAACATACTTCAACGTTCGGAGCCTCTCTGTTACTTTCTTGATTTTCATTAGCACCGGCTCAGTAAATCCCAACTTGTTCTGGTCAATGTCATAATCAAGAAAGTTCAAATATGCCCAGCCCAAAACCGCATCTGCATGGAGATGAGGTGAGTAATCAAGCTGGTAATCTTTTACGAGTCCTTCTCGCATCGTGTGTATGGATTCAAAGTCATCAATTGCCATGTTTGATGTTGTTCCACCCACAGCTTCAATGCATGCAATTCTCTTGCCTGCTTCAATAGTTTTCCTGCAGACAGATTCTAGCTCATCAAGCCTCGTTGTTTGGTCGATATTGGATCGTACTTGAATATAATTATCTTGACCGATTCCAATCCAATTTGCTCCAGTTTGATGAGAATAGTGAGCTGGCTGAGAGCCGATGATCGCCACTTTCGTTCCATTGATTCCTTTCAAACCATGTGTCGGTAAGGCTTTATAGAGTCCCATCTTAAAACCGTAAAGATTCGTGGCTGTGCCACCAAAGGTGAATAGTCCTCCAGATTTCTCATGGTCGTAGCCTGCAAGTTTGGCTATTGCTGCTGCACATGCAATTTCTGCATTCAAAGTTTCTGCTGCGTCTTCGCCAGTTACGGCATTGGGCATATATGTTGAAACTACGAGATTGCTTACAAGATGCATTAAGGCGGGAACCGGAATAATATTTTTAACCATGTACGGATTATTCGCCTTAACACTTCCCTGCATGTGGTCAGGCAGTGTGGATAAAATTTGAAAGGGATCTTCGGAAGCTTTTTCGGGGATAACCGATTCTTCCAAAATTTCATGAATATCTTTCCGCTTGGGATCTGGATATACAGGGCCATTCCCTTCTTTCGAAATAACTGACAATAGAGCATGTCTGACTAACTGGAGAAGATGCTCAACATTTTCACCATTGGGAGCGAGAAAGTGTCTTTGTCTTAATCCCTGCAAGACATCTTCTTTCCCCATGCCATTATTGACGTGTTCAATGCTCATAATTCGTTAAATTAAGAAGTATATGAAAATACTGTATAATAGTAGTTATGTCAATTGTAGTTAACAATACATATTATCTTGTGTGTAAATTAACTTTTCCTCTTACCTTAGCCAAAAAATAAGTTCTACAGCCCTATAGAACAGCAGCTCCTCTACCTAAGTCTTTGTGATGACGATTAGAGTCTATTTAGGGGATATTTAGGTCTTTAGGCCGTTTCTCTGCGCTTTTAGGAATTCTTTAGCTCTTTGAAGGATGCTGCGCCACTTCGGAATGTCGATTCCAGACAGATCAAAGACTGATACCTGTCCAAACGCAGGATTATGTTTTTCTTTCACTTCATTCATAAAGTACTCCCAGCATAAAAAATGCAACTCCTCTGGAGATACTTCAATCGCATCCCGCTCAATTGCAAAAATTTCATGCAATAAAAGAAGTGGAATTGATTGACTGCAGAAAACTAATAGCTCCTCACTTCGAGCTCTTTCATTAAGAATACCCAGAAGAAAATTATATTTTCTTAGCAGATATTCTGCTTCTGATTCACCAATGACTTCGAATTTCCCTATAAGCTCAGACTTAACTTTGACACCCATATCCGGATCGCCAAATTTATAATGAACATTTTTATACAGATATGTTGCATCACAATAAGCATCCCAAGCATCGATAAAAGCAGATAGAGGTTCTCCATCTTTATAATCCTGAGGTAAAATAGGCCGCCCCTGATCAAAAGGGCTTAGATCATTGTTTTCCTCTAAAGAGACTGCAATCTTGTCTGAAAATTTTTCCACCAGTTGTTTCACGGTTTGGTCTATTCGTCGTAGCCCAGATGAAAACATTATTCTCACGCAGCTGATCTGGCACTTCTGTGCGATGGAAAGAATTTCAGCAGAGGTTGTCTCTGCAAGTTGCTCATTGTCATTATTATCGATTAGAGGCCCATCAAGCCCATACGTTTTGATCGCATCGATATCCTTAAAATGCCTGAATCCAACGACGATATTCTGTTCAGGTTTTTCTGACATAAAACTAAGCAGATGTTCTTTAAGAGTAAAATTAAGCCAGCAGTGCAAAACATACGTATTATTAAATATAATATTATATCTGTCAATCGTTCGACTTGAATGTGATAGTAGTTCAATTGCAATTCGTGCACTTTTCTAGAAATAACGCAACAATAATTGTCCTCCGATTCCTCGTTTTCACTGATTTTGCAGACATGGCTTGCCTATGCGACCATCATCATTTCATTTGACAATCCTCTACCGTTTTTTTCTACAACTTTTGACAATACTCGACAACTTCCGCTAACAGAAGCCATAAAAACGCTTGCCATGAATTTGGATTTGGATATGCTGATTCAGCCGGAGAGTCATACCCGGCCAAACTGAGCAAGTAATATTTACCACCCGACCGCCGTGCACGGCGCGAGGGATTACCTTCTTATTTCTTATGAAGCTCTCTTTCTATGAAACGCCAACGCTCTACTTCAACCGATGCACGGCAAGGGCCGCGCATCATACCGAGCAATATTTCTGATCTTTCTCCTGCGGATTACAACCCAAGGACTTGGGATGACGCGGCACTCGAACGACTGTGTGAAAGCATCCGCAAATTCGGATTCCTTGATCCGATTATCGCCAACGGCGCGAAGAATCGTCACGGAGTTGTCATCGGTGGTCACATGCGGCTCGCGGCTGCAAAACATCTCGGTCATAAGACTGTTCCCGTGGTCTACGTCGACATTCCCGATATCGAACGGGAAAAAGAGCTGAACCTGCGGCTTAACCGAAACACAGGCGAGTGGGACTTTGAGAAGCTCAAAGCATTCGAGATGGAACTGCTTCTCGACGTGGGCTTCGGTGACACAGACCTCTCCCATATTTGGGATGATGCACTGGAAACGGAAGATGATCAGTTCGACGAGGATGCCGAGCTGGAGAAAATCAAAACACCTAAGACGAAGCCAGGCGATCTGTACCAGCTTGGACCGCACCGTCTTCTGTGTGGTGATGCGATGGATAGTGCTGCCGTGAAGCGGCTCGTCGACAAGAACAAGATCGACATTGTCTATACAGATGTTCCGTACAACATAGATCTCGACTACAACAAAGGGATTTCCAATGCCAAGCAGTACGGTGGTAAAACGAATGATGCGAAGACCGATGTTGAGTACGAGACTTTCCTCTCAACGCTGATTCAGCATGCCATCGGTGTCGCAGCGCCGGATGCCCACTATTTCTTCTGGTGCGATCAGAAATATGTTGGCCTTCTTCAGAAGCTCTACAGCGACTTAGGGATTGGATACCGCCGCACATGCCTGTGGGTGAAGAACAATGCGAATATGACCCCACAGACAGCCTTCTCGAAGGCATACGAACCGTGTGTCTACGGCGTACGCGGGTCGCCATATCTCTCGGAACGCGTACAGAACCTGAACGAGGTGATGAACAAGGAAGTCGGCAGCGGCAACCGCACGATCGACGATATCGTAGATCTTCTCGATTTGTGGCTCTGCAAACGACTCCATGGAAGCGAGTACGAGCACCCAACACAGAAACCCGTGACGCTCCATGAGAAGCCACTGCGTCGATGCACGAAGCCCGGCGACCGCGTGCTGGATCTGACCGCCGGAAGCGGATCAACACTCATCGCGTGCGACCAACTCAAACGAAAAGCCTTTCTCATGGAGATCGAACCCGTGTTCTGCGATTTGATCGTCCGGCGCTACGAAGCCGCGACAGGTAACAAAGCTTCCCTCCTCAAATCATGAGTAAAAATACGATCACCACGGGCGATATTTTCCAACTCGGAGAACACCGTCTTGCATGCGGCGATTGCCGCGATACTGAGCTGATCCAAAAGTTACTCGGGAAAGACCGCGTGGAACTCATTCTCACAGATCCACCTTACGCGATTGCTTACGTCGAGGGTAAGCGTGGATTCTTGGGAGGACAACATCATGAAGTGATCGCTAACGATCACGAACAAAGCGATGAAGAATATCACGCATTTACGAAGGACTGGCTTGCTGCCGCCGTGCCGAACATGGCGAAGAAAAACAGCATCTACATCTTCAACAGCGACAAAATGATTTTTCCGCTCCGATCCGGCATGGAGGCCTCGGGCTGCAAATTCGCGCAGATGCTTATCTGGCTCAAGACCCATGCAGTTATGGGACGACTAGATTACCTCCCACAGCACGAAATTCTTTTGTATGGCTGGTACGGGACTCATGCGTTCCGGAAGTCGAAGGACAAAAGCATTCTGATTTACCCAAAGCCGAGCAAGAGCGTCCTGCATCCGACGATGAAGCCCGTGGGACTCCTTCGGCGGCTCATTCTGAATAGTTCCAAGATTGGAGAGCTTGTTTACGATCCCTTCGGAGGCTCCGGCTCGACAATGATCGCGGCGCAGGACACCAAGCGCCGCTGCGCGATAATCGAAATGGATGCTAAGTACTGTCGCGTGATCATCGACCGCTTCGAGAAACATACGGGCGTGAAAGCTCTTTCTCTTTCCAAAGCCGAGCATGTCCGATGACGCACTGACAACAACGGCTGAACGCACAAAGCGTGAGAAAGCCACTCTTATTGAGCAATTGCGGAAGACTCCCGTAATCCAAATCGCGGTCGAGAAAACTGGCGTCAGCCGCATGACCTATTATCGATGGCGTGATGATGAAGAATTCGCCAAGGCGGCTGACGAAGCACTATCAGACGGAAAATCGCTCGTGAATGATCTTGCCGAATCCCAATTGCTCTCTGCATTGCGTGAAGGCGAAGCATGGAGTGTTCAGTATTGGCTTCGACATCATCACCTCGACTATTCCAACAAACTCGAAATAACGGCGAAGGCCGCATCGGACAAATTAACGCCCGAGCAGCAGGAGCAGCTCGACCGCGCTCTTGCCCTCGCAGGAGTCTTGCCCGTCTCTACGCCGGAAGAACCCGGCACTAACCCCGTACCTCCTTCCCTTTCTGACAATGGAAACCCCCAATGACTTGGCATCTCTTTTTCGGGATGCGAAAACACGTAGACCGCTGGTGCGAGCATCCCACCAATATTTCTTTCTCGCATACTTCGGTCACTACATACAGTGTCCAGCGGCGCCGTTTCACCACGAACTCTTCACGCTGACACAGCAGCTTCCGCCGCTTTCAGTCATCCTTGCGTTCCGGGGATCAGCGAAATCGACGATCATGACGCTGTCCCTCCCGATCTGGTCGGTTATCGGGGTGCTTGAGAAAAAGTTCATCCTCATCGTCGCTCGCACGCAGGAACAGGCACGGCAATTCATGCGCAACATCCGCGAGGAGTTGGAGCGCAATGACCTTCTGCGAAACGACCTCGGACCGTTCCGCATGGAAGAGGATGAATGGCGTAACCTCGTCCTCGTCATTCCCAAGTACGGAGCCAAAATCATGGCGGTCTCCGTGGAGCAGAGCGTCCGTGGACTCAGGCATGTGCAGCACCGTCCCGATCTTATTATTTGTGACGACATTGAGGACTTGCAGTCCGTGAAGACAAAGGAAAGCCGAGATAATGTCTACAACTTCCTCAAGCGTGATTTGCTTCCTGCTGGCACGGCAAAGACACAGACCATGATTGTCGGGAACCTTCTTCATGAGGATTGCGTTCTCATGCGTCTTGTACGGGAAATTGATGCGACGAAGCTCCACGGAACGTACCGTTCCTATCCACTCCTCGATGATGCGGGAAATTGTCTTTGGGCGGGTAAATTCCCAACCAAGGAAAGCATCGAAGCCGAACAACGGCGCATCGGGAATGACACGGTATGGCTACAGGAGTACCTCCTGCGTATTGTTTCTTCTACAAGCCGAGTTGTTCATCCCGAATGGATCCAGTACTACGACGAATTGCCGAGAGGCGCTATCGCTTCGGCGGTTTCCGTTGATCTTGCCTTCTCCGAGAAGGAAAGTGCGGACTTTACCGCGATGGTCGTTGGAAAAGCATACTGGGTGAATGGCAAACTGCGCGTCTATATCCTTCCTAATCCCTACCATGCCCGTGTGTCAGCGTTGGAGGCATACGAGGCTGCAAAGACGGCGGCACGGGTTCATGCTGTAGGTGAAAGCGAGGCGACGTTGCTCGTAGAAAACATGCATCAAGATCTCTTTGTTGGGAATCTGCGTGAAGAAGGATTCTATGTAAAAGACTTTCGCCCGACGCAAGATAAGCGGACACGGCTCATGCAGGTGACACCACTTCTCGAGTCCGGGCAGATCTTCTTTCCGAAAGAAGGCTGCGAAGATCTACTCAACGAACTTCTGCATTTCGGAATGGAAAACCACGACGACCTTGCAGACGCGTTTGCGATGCTCCTGACGCATTTTATTGATGACTTTGGACAGGGGCCGCAAAGCACTTACCTTATCGGGCGTTCACCCACAGGAGGAGGGTTCCTGCACGATTACAGCACTCAGAAATGGCTGCGCCTGTGCAGAGGTTAATGTAAAACCTTTTTAATGCCTTCACGGTTGGTGTCTGCCAACCGTTTTGGCATTCCTATAAATTTTGTAGATGTCGGAAAATCTCCACCATAGCGAACGTATCAAGTTCACAGTATTCGATCAGATTGCCCCATGTTTCTTCACGTTCTTTCACTGACTTCTCGGGACCAAACATTCGGTACCACGAGAGGGAGGCAGCCATGCCTTCATGGATGGTGAGATTCTTATGTGACAATGCGGGTATGAGGACGGGCAGCACTTTCTTAATAGAGCAACTCCCGCAGAAATCTGGATGAACGTAATGCTGGTGACTGAAGATCTCCATGAGGTCGAATGTCCGTTCATTCAGTGACTCAAAGAACGGGGCAAATGCAGGAAGCAATACGCCCATTTCTTTATTTCTGGTCGTTTCAAACGCCTTGTACCAGACGATCACCGTTCCTTTGTCAGGCAGATTTGTGCGCAGAGATTCTGCAAGCTCGGGAATGGTGTTACCCAGATTCCGTGCTAGAAATTCATGATGTTCCAGCTCCGCACCGGGTGCGGGCAGGACATGGAGCGAATACTGAAACGGCATCGCCTGATGAGGACGGAGTCCATCAAACATAGGGACGGCGCAGGCGAATGTCTCGTAGTCCAGAAATGACAACGGATATTCAAGTTTGCTCAGAGCTTCGGCAATTTTGTCCCTCTCCACAATGGGCATCCCCGAACGCGCCACCTGTACTTGGCATGCCTGTGCTGTGGTGAGCTTATAATCTTCAGGCAAATCAAGAATCAGACGGACTCCCGATGCATAGAGCTTCTGTGCCTTCGGACCACCGATGCGCGTCAGTTCAAAGATCGAATGATCCGGAAGACCGGGATAACAGTGCCCGATGCACATGCATTCCTTCGGCACGCAGGTGCAGGCAATTTCCCCGGCTTTCGGGTTCGCATTATCAATGATGGCGAGAGCCTTCGTGATGTCGGCCTCCACTATGTCTTCGACTTCATCTACATCTTCCGTGATGTCTTTCGTAACGAGGAATGCCTGAGGATCGATAGCACCTGCGCGGAGATATTCGCCGTTCACATACACCAGATGCACTCTGCCGATGTCGAAGCCTGCTTTCCTGAATGCTATTCGCTGGAAGCACACATCATGGATATGTTCTTTCTTCTCTTCCGTGGAACTCTTCACTTCAAAGATATCCCACTTCTTCGTCTCGGGATTGAATCGAATGATGTCTGCGATTGCCATGACTCGGTCGGCAACGGCTGCTGCCTGAAAGATCGTCGTGGCACCGGCTTTGATCTGATCCTGTGTCTGCTTATGAACATCGGCACCGTGCCCCTTGATCATGACACCATCAGGGAACAATTCACGAGCGATCACATCGACCATGTTTCCCTCTTCAAACCTCCAGAGAAGCGAAGGATTCTGTGAGTGGTGGTGCATCTCTTCCTGCTTATGCTTCCAGACCCATAGGTGCATGGGACATTCCAGATAGCGATGCGTGTAATCGGATTTGGTGAGCATTTGTAAGGAAGATTAGAGGATTACGAAACCTGCGTCTCCTGTATTTCACTGACCATACGGTCAAATACGGCCAATAAGGCGGTTATGTCCTTCTGGGAGATTTGATCAAGACTAATCTCGTAGTAGGTCGCATCCATCCGATCCCTCTTGAGGGAAGGAACGCCTTGAATGAGTTGATCTGCATATTTCTTCCGAATCTCAGGATTATTCTTCCAGAATTCCGATACAAGGTTCCAGCGACCGTTCGTGTTCGCAAAGAAGACGGTTCTCCGAATGCCGTTCTTCGATTCTGCTTTCAGCTTGAAGGAGTTCGTACCGTATTCGACTGCATCGGGACTGTGCTTCGTTGCGAAGTCGTAGATCAGTCGCATTTTCTGAAGCGTCTCTTCGTCGGTATCTTTTTGGAGTTCGGCAAAGAAGGATTCTTCATCCCACACTCTTGCTTCGGTGCGAGGCTTGGAAACGGAAACGTCTTTCTTCACCTCGGCTCCGAATAGCTTTGGGATCATGATCTCGTACGTCTCGAATTTGTAGTATTCGATCTCTGCGACGTAGATATTGAATTTGCTGTATTGATTGAGAAACAGAATGAGGTCTTTGAGTTGCGCGTGGAGCGTATCCATCAGAACGACGAACTTGAATGTTCCATTGTCGAGATTGCCACGGAAACTGTCGATCTGCTTTTGCGTCTCCTCTTCCGACATTCCGAAGAAATCCTGCAACTTCTGCTGAAGGCTCATGTTCCATTTCTTCTGCGATTGCCGATCAAGCTCTCCAAGGAAGGCGGCGAAGTCGCTGTAGTGCCTCCAGAGTGATGCTCCGTAGTCGAGGACTTGGGCAACGACGTGTCTCTTATCGGCGTTGCGATAGAGTTTTGTTTCGATCAGATAAAGCTCTCCTTCCTTGTCGATGCCGACGGCATCGATGGGGCCGCTCTGCGTTGGGAATTCTCGGGCGACGATCAAGAGCCGGATATCCTCCTTGATATCATAGAGAGGGATGGATTCCGGATTTTCGTAGATGTATTGCTGCAATTCGTCCTCACTCGCGAAAACCGAGCGGTCGATGCGTTTTGCATGTTTACCGTTCTTGGAAATGATGAGAGCCATAAGGATTGGGGAAAGATGCGTACCCTCCTAGCGGAGCTGGAGGGGGCCGCGAAGTCCTTATGGCTGGCTTTAATGCAAAACTGGCACAAAGGGACGTTCACCTGCGGGCCAGGCATCGGTGTTCAGGTTGCCCATCGACCAACGCTTCCGAGGCGAACGCCCCTTTCTACGTTGGAGATGGGAAGGTCTGAAAAGACCCCTAAATTACGAACAATGATGCCTGGCACGGTTATTGTACCAACAATCGACGTTTTCGGAAGCTTTTGTATTGGCTGGACTTCGTGGGATTCCGGCGCAACAGGACTGGATGGGCAAGACGGTCGCAGGCATTGATTGAGGTATGCAATCAGCGACCCTCACATCATCGGCAAGAACAATCGGAAGAACGGCACCTCCGGATAATGAGAATCGGGTAGAGCCGACGATCATGCCCATCCGATACTGCCTCTACGCTCGAAAATCCTCCGAGGACGATGAGAGGCAGACAATGTCCATCGATTCGCAAGTAAAAGAAATGCTGACACTCGCTAAGAGAGACGGAATGGAGATCGCGGAGATCCGACGAGAAAGTCATTCCGCAAAAGCATCAGGACATCGTCCCGTCTACAACACGATTATTCAAGATGTAGGAAAGGGACTTTTTACGGGAATCCTTACTTGGGCACCGGATCGTCTGAGTAGGAACGCTGGTGACTTAGGATCACTCGTCGATCTTATGGACCAAGGACTGCTTCGTGAAATCCGTTGTCACTCGCAGAAATTTACGAACAATCCGAATGAGAAATTTCTGCTCATGATTCTTTGTTCTCAGGCGAAGCTGGAAAACGACAACCGAGGTATCAATGTAAAGCGTGGGCAGAAAGCCAGAGCCGAGCAGGGCTATCGTCCATGTCTTCCTTCGCTTGGGTATCTCACAGAACGGAGAGCGGGTGAAGTGCGTAGCCGGATCATTATCGATCCGGTGCGAGCGCCGTTCGTCCGACAGATGTTCGAGAAGGTCGCACAAGACCGCATGAGCGGCCGTGACGTATACCGATGGGTGCAACAGTCGGAGTTCCGAACACGAGCAGGAAAAAACCTGACTCTCAGCATGATTTACAAGGTTCTCCATAATCCTTTCTACACAGGCAGATTCGAGTATCCGGTGGGGAGCGGTAAATGGTATCGGGGTGATTACGATCCAATCATCAGCCAGCAACTCTTTGACGACACACAGCGTTATCTCTCAGCGGGACAGGAACGCGACTGGGGTACGAAGGAATTCGCCTTTACAAGGCTTATGACATGCGGAAACTGTAAATCAGGTGTAACGGCAGATGAGAAACGGAAACAGACCAAGAAGGGGCTTCAGCGCTATGTGTACTACCGATGCACCCATTCAAGAGATCTGCAATGTAAAGAGCCGGCTTTAAGAGAGGAACAATTGATCGAGCAACTCATAGAACTACTAAATGATCTAAATCTCAACACATCAGCGGTGAAGCGAAAGATTGATGAAGAGTTTGAACGATTCTCAAAATTTGCGACGGACGTATTGGGAATATCAGATAAAACTAAGGCTCAGAAAATAAATCAGAAAAAGTACACAGAGTATCTCTTGAAGAATGGGACAATCCAAGAAAAGAGAGATCTACTATCTTCATTCCAGACTAAGCTCCTGCTAAAAAATGGCACAGTAATTCCAGATGAAAAGTGCTAGATTAACCATATGTCTCTAGTAAACGCTTTTAAGAAATTCTTGGGCAACAAAAAGAAATCCAATGAAGGACTATCTCTTCAGGGAAAGATTTCACTGGGCTATAAGCCAACTCCACAGGATGATATCTATGCACATCAATTCTCGTGCATGAATCGAGAGGAAGATTGTGCGTTCTGCAAAAAATTGGACGGCGTAGTCATTGCTCCCGACGATCCAATATTAAAGCATCTCATGTCAGACAAAGATCCTGACGAAAAACATCCTTTTGGGTATCGTCCAACGACATTTCGGCGTCTGTGCAGTTGTAAAATTTGCGGCTGTATGTGGGTTGATATTCTCAAGGATGAGGTAGGACCACCCGCAATCCACATGCCAAATGATTTGAGAAACCAAATCTCTAAGGCTATTGCCCAGAAATAAGTCAGCTGGTCACGAGGTTCAATAGAGGCCCATGTCTGACAATTACTCCTGATGCGATCATTTCATCAATCAAATCTTTCACTCGGTCGCCCTCTTCTGGATCTACTCTGCTTATGCCAAAGAGATGTTTAATACTTTGAACTGCATTATCGTATGCTAGTCCGAATTGATTTTTGATTAGAAAATTAATCGCATTGCCAATTTCAACCTTACTGATTTGATCCAAACGCCGTTCTACTCCATCGGCGGGAGTTCTAAATGTTGTGTATTTTTTACCTGACTTATGGAGAAAGCCCTTATCTTCTTTTGTATGTGTAATTTCACCATTCTTAACTGCCAAGTTAACCGCCTTTTTAAAATTAGTTTGAATATTTGAACCAGCGCGAGCTACTCCTGCCAGTTCTTTCACTCTCTCCAAAGCTAAATCAACATGGATCGGACCCTCATCATGAACAATATTTGCAATAATATCTGCAAATTGATAAACCTTTTTCAAATCCATAATGATCTCTCTCTTACATCTGGCTTTTGATTTAACATACTCGATTCCAGTATGAGATTTTTTAAGTGGGACTGCTTTCAGTTCTTCATCTTTCTCTGAATCTGCAACCACACTTTCCTTAATCTTCTTTTCAGTAATCAGATCGCCTTTGATTGCTCGGTTCACATTTTCAATAAGAAGACTGACAGCCATTTCTCGATTCTTAAACCATTCAGTCGACCAAATTCGATGTAGTTTCCACCCCATCCCTTGCAAGATTTCTTGTCTCAAAATATCCCTATCTCTCGCTGATCGAGAGCTGTGATATGTAGCACCATCACATTCTATTCCAAGGGCATAACCCGTAGAATTTTTAGGATCTCTTACGGCAAGGTCAATCTTGAATGAACCTACGCCAACTTGTGCATCTACTTTAAAGCCCCTCAGCTCCAATTCTCGTCGAACTGAATCTTCAAAATCATTTGTCTCCTCAGCCAATAGTTTTGCGGCTTCCTTGGCTTCATTTAGGAAGCCAGTCTCGGCGTATTGTATGTAATTTTTGAGTCCAACCGGCCCTTTATTCTCTGGAATAATGCCGATCAATTCGGACGATCTTACCGATGTCACTAAAATCGTTTTCCATTTAGCTCTGGTCACAAGCACGTTTAATCTTCGCCAGCCTCCTGTCGTATTTAATGGTCCAAAATTCAAAGACATTTTTCCGTCCTGAGCTTTTCCATAACCAACGCTAATGATAATCACATCTCGCTCATCACCTTGAACGTTTTCTAGGGATTTAATAAAGAATGCTTCTTCCCTTTCGGGATCTAATAGTGATGCAAGACTCTTTTGTGTTTGCAATTCTTCTTCAAGGGCATCTTCAATAGCTTCCTTTTGAGATGAGTTAAATGCCACAACTCCAAGCGTCTTTTCTGGTTCAGACTTTAATTGTTCTACTATCAGTTTAGCCACGCGTCGTGCTTCTTTTCTATTTATCCTGCTGCCCCCTCTGTCCCACACACCATCAGGAACATATTCCAAAATTACGCCGCTTTTTTTGAGATCCGTACTTGGAGAAGGAAACGTCACCAAACGATTTTCATAGTAATAATGATTTGAAAAACTGATCAATCGTTCATCCCGACTTCGGTAGTGCCATTTCAAATCTGTTTCCTGAAAGAAGGGTACGGAGGCTTTGCAATCATCGAGTAGCGATTCAAGTTCTTCGATCTGTCCTTCCTCCCACTCATTCGAGTCTCCTTCCAAGCTAGTTCTAAAGAAAGAGCTGGGGGGCAACTGATTAGAGTCTCCAGCTACTACCACTTGTCTTGCTCTTAAAATAGAAGGAATCGCCTCTGGAGTTGGCAATTGAGATGCCTCATCAAAGATAACAAGATCAAAATTGAACGCTCCGGGCTTCAAAAACGTAGAAACGGAGAGAGGGCTCATCAAGAAGCAGGGCTTAAGAGCCTGTAGAACCTGCGGAATCTCATTGAAAAGCACTCTCAATGGCTTCAGGCGTTTCTTTTTCTCCATTTCTTTTCTTAAGATTCCAACGCCATTGGAATTACCAACGCCCGTATGGGCTGCCTTAACCTCTCTAGCATTTTGAGCGGGGACTGCGATGGCATTCAGCAAACTAAGTCGCATTACTTTTTCATCTAATAATCTGAATCTGTTGATGAGATCAGCTTGAGAGCTTCCAGAAAATTCATTCAAGACCGGATTTGCATGGAGCATTGCATCGATCCAAAGTGCATAGAATCTCTTTCTAAAAATTTCAGGCGCATTTGCATACTCTTTTTTCTCTAGTTTCTCTACAAAAGGAAGTAGTCCATTATTCTCACAGCGATCTATGATTCGAGAGATCGTCTGCCAATCGCGTGCTTCAGATTGATTAAGATTGGCTGATACCAATTTTACAGAATGCTCCACATTGCTAATTGGATCGGTATCCGATTTCGTTTTTGCTAGAAGCCCTTGCGGCCAGTAAACAGTTAATTGCTGTTGAATCCCAAGGACATCCTCTTTTGAAGATTTAAGAATATCTGTGAGAGCTGAAAAACTGTTTGAAGTTTCTCCGATGAAAACAGGCTGTTCGACCAAAGATATTTTTGCAATATCTAGCCATTTCTTAAAAGAAATTGCCGTTTCATATTTACGTTGAACGTAAACGAGTTTTTCGAAAATATCCTCCACATCTAATTCATCAAGAGCTAGTTCTGCAATTTTTTTGATAAATTCAGCATCCGAAGAAAGGAATTCTTGGCAGCAAGATTTTACGTCACGGAGTACAGAAGCATTGAGCTTACTAACCTTATCCAAAACCGCTTTGCACCCTTTCTTATCTTCCGGATAGCGTAAGCTAATTCGTGAGTACCATTTCGGATATTTCTGAAGATGTTTTTCTATCACATCCAATACTTCTTTAGGACTTCCGGATGAAAAATCTTTGAATGTTTTTAGATGAGTTTCCTTTTTTTGAAACAGACTCTGGCATTCTATGATCTTCTTCAATTTTTCACTTAGTTCCTTCGTGCTTTTCTTATCCCAATCAGAAGGCAATTGATCGATCTTTGATAGCGCTTCAAAAATTTCAGTAGAAGCAAAAAGATCGAAGATCGATAAATCCATCGTTTTAAATAGATTTGAAAACTTCTTTGTCTCGCCAATCACAGATTCGCAAAAGGAAGCCAATCTCTCCAAATGTTTCTCAAGAAGTTCTTGTGTAGATAGATCGATGCCACCCGATTTCATCCCCCTAAGAGGATGTTCATTTCTTTTGCCGAATAAGACTGCATTATCACGAACTTCCCTTAGGAGTTCTTCTCCATAGTCCAAATCTTTTTGTGATACTTCTAGTACGTTTGCCCATGGTAAGGGGGCCTTCGTAAGAGGGGTATCGTTAAGGGTTTCGTATTTGCCATAACCATTGAAAATACTTATTCCTAATTCATTTTTTGAATCATGCAGAGCTTTGACGTAATTATTTAAAGACCGTCTGCTCTCAAGCAGCTTTCCAAGATCCTCATTAAAGTTCTTAGCAATTTTTATCTCGTCGTTCAGCTCAAGCGAGCGCTTAAGTTCATCGATTACTTTCTTTTTCCTGATTTAACACCATGTGCCTCAAGGCAATATTGACCCAAGCCAATTTTCTGAAGGCGTGAATGCACCACATTCAACGCAGCCATTTTGGAGCTAACAAACAGCACCCTCTTTTTTTCTGCGAGTGCATTGGCAATAATGCCTGTAATGGTCTGACTCTTGCCCGTGCCAGGCGGACCATGAATTACAACGTTTGCGCCTTGAGCAGCCAATGTAATTGCTCTTAACTGGCTTGAGTCAGCCTCGACGACAGGTATTGGGATTTGATCTGGAGTCTGCATTACGTCTAATTCATCATCAAGATTTACGCTTTCGATAGGATCTCCGCCTAGATGTGCAATTGCCTGAACTAATGTGTTCTCTCTTGCTTGCCCATCAAGGGTCTTTAAATCTTGATAGATTGCGAGAGATTCAAAGCTGAAGATACCAAGCCAAGCTCTTTTAGTGACCTTCCAACCATTTACTTTCACCTGTTTTTCAATTGCTTCGAGAAAAGAATCAATTTTGTCAAAATCAAAATCCTCCGGCATTTCTGGTAGCTCAATTTCCTCTCGCTCTTTCAGATAATATCTAATGGCAGGATTCAGAATAATGTCTTCGTCTGCCATCTTGAGATCAAGTGCCTTACTTGCTCCTTTATATTCAAATTCACATGGAATCATTACTAGTGGACTCTCTGATTTACCCATCATGGAATCTGCCCATTCAAGGCAGCCCATTGCTAAATACAAAGTGTTAACTCCACGTTCACTAAGAGTAAGTCGAGAGTTATCAAAGATTTTTCTAGTCTTACGTCTTAGGTCGCCAAGATTCTGGTAAATAAAATTGATGTCTCCTTCATGCAATACATATTCCTCTTCGGTACTAACGGTAGGATCTTCCTCTAATGAGATTTTTTTCGCCTTCTTCTGAACAAAAGGCATTTTGATCGAGTCGCCATCCGATAGCAGCGTCTTAAGGATTTTATTGAGATTCGCAGATTCAACTTCAAGCTTTGCAGCTCGTGACCGATTTAATCCAAGGAGTGGATTTGATTTTGAGACATCAATGAGTCTCTCTTGCCATCTTTTTAGGATTGCCCCTAATTGTTCAGGAATTGATTTTCCGATGCCTGGCATAAGTGGGATTTTAGCTAAGAATGATGGATTTTGGAACATATTGTTTGCACTCGCCAAAATCAGGCCAGACACAAAGAGTGGTCGAGCTGATTCAATGTCGTTTGTAAGGCTTTATATTCAAATCGAGAATTTTTTTCTGCCATTTAGAAGCGGCAGCAGTGTTCCCGTTTGCCTCTTCTTTTTCTGCCATTTTTTGGAAAGCTGATCTGGCATCACCTAGAAAGCCCGGAGGGACGTTTTTCCATTCTGACGTACTTCTCTTTGTCCTAGCCAATACATCTTCTGCAATTTTTGAGGCTGCTTCCGCTTCATCTCTATCAAGAAAAAGCTCGAGGTACGCACAGAAGCATGGCTCATAATCGTCGGTATTGTCGTAGACAAATTTTAAGTACTTTTCTGCCTGTTCAAAGTCTCTAACTTTGTAATCCATAAGAAGCATGGCTAAATCACTCGCAATGCTGATCTGATCTAGGTATGCGGAATTGTGCTTATTCTCAGATGGCAGCAAGACAGGAAGTTCAGATTTAGATTTTTCAAAGGCTTCCTTGAATCGATGAATAGCTTTTTCGAGGTATAACTTTTTCTCCTCTCCTTTCACATGCCATGCTGTGTAATTACGCCAACCAATGCCAAGCCAATACAGAAGTCGAGCACCGGTTTTCGAGTGAAGATGTTTTTCTGTAGAAAGCAGAGTTTTCTCCATTAAGTTCTTGTCTCGATTGTTGGAGACACCAATGCCGAAACAAGCAACATCCATAATCGCATGTATTGCCGCATCTTCATTGTTGTTAGCCGAGGAGTTGAAAAAT
Organism: uncultured Candidatus Peribacteria bacterium; assembly: GCA_964640945.1. Taxonomy (GTDB): domain Bacteria; phylum Patescibacteriota; class Gracilibacteria; order Peribacterales; family Peribacteraceae; genus JAGOUB01. The sequence goes on from CAZXIV010000001.1 coordinate 142,540, forward strand.
GAAAAAATGCTCATACAAAAAATCTAAAGCGAATCATACATTTATAGGGACTAGCTGTATTCAAGAATTTGTAGCGTATAGGCACCACGGTCGGGTGCCCATGTTGGCTGGGGAGGATGGATTCGAACCATCGAATGGCGGCTTCAAAGGCCGCTGCCTTACCACTTGGCGACTCCCCAAGGTCTGAATGCCAGTATAGCAGGCTTTTTGGCCTCCGTCAGCCGTGCCGGTCGGTCGGTGTCCCTGTTGGTCGCTGCTGCTCCTTATATAGGATGAAAGAGGCACCGGCTTCGGCGAGGTCTGGTATTCTTGGTAAAAGCGTCTGAAAGTGCCATAATACTGCGAAAATTTCCGTGTCGAGTATACTTGACAATTTATCAATAATTGTGCACGATGATCTGCCAATGGTTTCCCCTGTCTCTTTTATGACTCCCTCCCGGTTTCTCGGTTCCAGCCTCATCGCCGCTGTCCTCCTCTTGAGTGGCACGGCCACGGCCTCCGCCGCCGACATCAGTCTGGCGGTCAGCGGTCCGACCTCGGTCGATCGCGGTCAGACCTACACCTATAATCTAACGGTTCGTAATAACGAATCCGCCACGTTTGGTGATTTTAACGTCGTCTACAACATCAATGGTGCTGGCGGTATTCTCGCCCACACCACGTACCAGAGCACCAGCCGCAGCTGCACCGTGAGTAACGGCAGCACCGTCACGTGTGGCGGCTTTACGCTGAGCGGTTACCAAGAGCAGAGCTTTACTGTCACCGTGCGTGTGAACGACAACGCTACCTGCAGCAGCACGATCGATTTTATCGGGAGCATCATCTACACCGGTATCAGCCAGGCGTCGCGCTGGAGCAATACCGCCCGTGCCATGGTGAACTGCGGCACCACTTCCAGTTCCTCAAGCTCGTCGATCAATAACGGCGCATACGTCGACCTCTCCATTACTCAGAGCGGTCCCACCTCGGTAAACCGCGGCAATTCGCCCCGCTACACCCTGACGGCCTACAACGCCGGCAACGCTACGGCCAACGATGTCGTCATCAGCACCACTATTCCGAACGGACTCATCTTCCAATCGTCGCTCAGCACCTCCGGCTGCTACCAGAGCGGCAACAACGTCTACTGTCCCGTCGGCTCCATCGCCGCCGGCGCTAACCGCAGTGTCGACGTGACCTACAGCATGCCCGATAGCGCCTACAACTGTAACGACAGCTATGTGCACCGCGGCTACGTCTCCACATCGAGCTCGGAGACGAACGGCAACAACAACTCCACTTCGCTGACGTCGAGCGTTACGTGCGGCAACTCCGGCAACAACAACTCGCCGCGCGGCTGTGTGGATATTGAGTCGACAATCTACGACCTCTCGGGCCGCGAGATCGATAACCCGGGCTTTACCGTCAGCCTGAGTAACGGTGCCCGCATCACCACCGATCGTGACGGCCGCGGCCGCTTCAACGACGTGCCGGTGGGTAGCTACAACGTCACTATCTCGCTCTATTCCAACTATAACTTGGATTCGCAGAGCCCGAACAACGGCAACATCTACGTGGATGACTCCGGCTGCGAGCGCGTGTACTTCCGCATCATTAGTCGTACCAACAGCCCCTACAACAACCGCGCCCAGTGTGAGGATGGCATCGATAACGACGGTGACCGTCGTTACGACTACGGCGGTGACACGGGCTGTTCGAGTTATAGCGACAACAGCGAATACGACTCGTCCAACGGTACCTACAGCAGTTACTCGAGCCGTCCGACGACCACCTACTACAATAACTCCAGCCGGGCGACCACGTACTACAACACCGACCCGTACGTCGCCCAGGTGCAGAACTACGCCAATAACAACCGCCGCGGCGGCGTTACCATCGACAAGCGCGTCGACCGCCTCGAAGTGCTGCCTGGAGGCACGGTGGCCTACACCATCACCATCCGCAACAACGGTACGGCCAACGTGCGCGATGTCGAACTGGAGGATCGTTACGACACCCGCATGCGCGTCATCTCCCTGACGCAGGATGGCCGTGTGGGCGGTGGCCGTGTGATCTGGAACCTCGGCACCATTGCGGCCGGTGGCACCAAGACAGTACGCGTCCGCATGCAGCTTGATGGTTCCCTCCGTATGGGCGATTACCTCACCAATAACGCCACGGCCCGCGGCAGCTTCGGCACCGTGAACGACAGTGCCTCGGTGCGCGTTGTTTCTCAGTTGCCGGCGACCGGCTTCGATCTCGATTCCCTCTTCGGCGGATCAACCCCGTCGGCTGCCTTGCCGATCGCGACTCTGGCTCTGCTCGGGTTGGCTGGTGCGGGCATGGGTGCCGGTGGTGCCTTTGGCCGCCGCTTCCTCTAAGCCGTTCTTTCCATCGCTTAATGAATCAGGCCCGTAAGGGCCTTTTTCTTGTTGTCTTTGTATCACCACCGAATAATCAACGGCACGTGCTCGGCAGGCAGGGTAGAATCACCTCGAGGGGGCGGTTAGCTCAGTTGGTCAGAGCATCGAGCTTACACCTCGAGGGTCACAGGTTCGAACCCTGTACCGCCCACCACCACAATAAAAAACCGTCCGACCACAAGGGTCGGACGGCGAGGAATGGAACGTGGGGCTCAGGCCGCCAATGGAGGCGCGACGGTCTTCTCAGTATGGCCGTAACTTGCCGCCAGCGACAGGATGAACACGATCAGCGGCGCGAGCATGAGCGGTTCGAACAGCTGGCCGTGGCCGACCGCGAGAGCCACGATCAGGGTGCAGAGCGCACTCAGGATGATGGTCGAAGCCGAGGCCAAGCCCAGCAAGAAGCCGCTGATGCCTTTCTTGGCCGAAGCCCAGAGCAGCAGGATGCCCATGGTCGGGCACAGGATGCCGTAGACGGCCAGGAATAGGGACCCAAAGACACGTTGCGAGGCGGGCTGCCAGGGACCGATGATCGGTTCCTCGACTAGGAACACGGCCATACCGAGTACTTCGCCGGTGGCGAAGAGCCAGGCGGCCAGCCAGAAACAGCTGCGAGACGTCATGAGATCCTCCGAATGTTGCGTGAGAAAGTTCAGGTGCGACCAAGCCGACCGCGTCGGCAGGATTTGGTCCGCGCCGATGCTAGCACGGAGCCTTGACGTGTAAAGAAGAATAGATGCTGGCGATCCGTTCCTCTCCTCCCGAGGGGCCTACTTGGGCCGTTGCCAGCGGACGCCTGGAGGCCTAGAATCCCTTCATGAATACCATTCTCATGTCCATCGAGGTGGTGGTCGCCATCCTCCTCTCCCTGTCGATTCTCATCCAGCAGCGCGCCTCGGGCCTCTCCCAAAGCATGGGTGGCAGCGGCGTGACCTACGCCCAGCGCCGTGGCGCCGAGAAAGTTCTCTTTCAGGCCTCAGTGGTGCTGGGAGTGCTCTTCTTTGCTATCCCGGTTTTGCAGTGGTTCGTCGTCTAAATGCGGCGCGTCCTCCTGTCGCTGTTTTCCGTGTCCAGTCGCTTCCAAGCCTGGGTAATTGCGATCTGCGCCTTGGCCTTCATCGGGAGCCTCGCCGGACTTCTCTACCGGTTCTGGCTGGATAGCACCGTCCTGGTACCAGCACGGGGCGGCACGTACATTGAGGGCTCCGTGGGCGAAGCGCTGCCGTGGAATCCCTGGTTTACGCTGCAGAATGACGTAAACCGCGATGTCGTCTCGCTCGTTTTCTCGGGTCTGCTCCAGTACGACCCGGCCACGCGCGAGGTGGTGGACGATCTTGGCAGCCTCTCGGCTTCCGAGGACGGCAAGGTGTACACGGTCACGCTCCACGACAATCTCTTCTGGCACGACACGACCGCCGACAGCCCGCACCCCGTTACGGCTGACGACATTCTCTTTACGTTCCAGACGGTTCAGGATCCGGCTTTCCCCAATCCCCCGCTGCGTGAGAATTTCGCCGGCGTGGAGATGAAGAAGGTGAACGACCGGACCGTCACCTTCACCCTCGACGAGCCCTACGCCTACTTCCCCACTAATCTCACCTTCGGACTTTTGCCTAAGCGCTCCTTTGAGGGCATCCCTGTGTCGCGCCTTGAGAGTACTTCGACCGACTTCGGTCTCCGCCCGGTGGGCGCCGGCCCGTACCGTTTGAAGAGCTTTGTGCAGACGGATCTCAGCAGCGAGGTGACGCTCGAGAAATTTGCGCGGCCCTTGCCGGAGCAATATCGCCTGGAGCGCGTCATCTTCCGCGTCTTTCCCGATTACCTCTCGCTCCTCTCGGACCTGGGCAACCTCGATGCCATCCGCATTGTCCCCCAGAGTGAGGACGGCCGTCCCATCATTCCGAATAACTTCCAAGCGCGCACCTACTCGCTTCCGCAGTACGTGGCGCTGTTCTTTAACCTCGATCACCGCATCGTTGCCGATCCAAAGCTGCGTCTCGGTTTGCAGCTCGGCACGAACAAGCAAGATATTGCCGATACCGTAAAGAATGCGACCATCGTCGATACTCCCCTGCTTGAGATCGACACCTCCGACTGGCGCTACCAGTTCGATGCCGCCGCTGCCCAGGGCTCACTCTACGAGTCGCAATGGTACTTTCCCGAGAAGATCCGCCTGCAGGCTTTGCTGGAGAAGCGTGAGACCAACCTGGCCGGCGCCCTCAAGGTGCCGCCCGTCGTCTTGCTGGCCACCGGCAGCACCCTCGCGCTCACGGGCGATTTCGCCGCGGTTGGTCCCAAGCCGCGCGTCAACGGCGTACGTGTCCTCACGGGCACCAGCTCGGGCCAATGGGTGGCCACCCTCCCCACCGAGCGCGGCGCCACCGGGGCACTCTTACCTGGCGATAACCTGGTGCGCATCACCAATGAGGACGGCCGCATTCTCGACTCGGCTTCACTCTTCCGCGCGACCGACGAGGCCACCTTCCAGCGGGCCCAGGTGGAGCAGGCGCTGGTGGAGCGCTTTGTCGCCTCGCGAGCCGGTAGTGACAACATCACCGCCGCCGATCTCACACTGGACGCAGGCTTCCTGCGTAAACGCCAAGCAGCCGATACCATTGGCATTCGCGAAAATGCTGACGGGCGGGCGCTGAAGTTGATCCTCCTCACCAGTCCTTCACCACCGGTGTACAAGACGGTGGCCGAACGCGTGGCCAAACAGTGGCGCGAGCTCGGCGTCGAAGTGGCGGTCGAAGTGCCAGCCACCCGCGCTGAGTTTGAGGCTCGCCTCCTGCGCCGCCAGTACGATGTGTTGCTCTACGGGCAATCACTGCTCAATAACCTGGACGCCTATCCCTATTGGCACAGCAGCGATGTGCAGAAGCAAACCGACAACGAGAACGACTTGCGCCTCGACGCCTATAACCTCTCCCAGTACGTCTCGCCCGAAGCCGACCGCCTGCTCGAGAAAGTGCGCGGCACCAAAGATGACGATGAGCGCCTGCGCTCCATTGCCGCTTTACGCGAGGTGCTCAAGCGCGACGCGCCCGCTATCGTCCTTTACACCCCCATCTACACCTACGCCCACCGCGACGACCTCCGGGGCGTGGACTTGGGCCACCTCTCCATGCACGCCGACCGCATGCACAGCTTATCTCGTTGGTACGTGCGGCAAGAAAGAGTATTTCGACCTGGTTTTGGCTGGGTGTCATTCTTTTCCTGGTTGGGCGGATATCTGAACGGTAAGGAGGAGCCAGCTCCGGCGTCTTCAGGGTCCGGGTCGTTCCCGTTCGACGACTCTGACCTTTGATCCGGTGAGAAACAGCTTGGCGCACAAGGAAAAGAGGATTGACCCGCCTTGCGTAGATCAGTAAAATGGACGGGCTTAATTACGTCATGGAAGTACTTCTCCTCCAAAACGTGGCAAAACTGGGAAAGAAAGATGACCTCCTGGTCGTCGGGGATGGCTTTGCCCTCAATTACCTGCTGCCGACGCGGCAGGCCATCGTTGCGACTCCGCTTGTCCGCCGTCGCTACGCTGAGCGCATCCGCAGCCGCGCCGAGGAACGCGAGGTGGAGAAGAGCAGCCAAGAAGGTGCTGCCAAGGCCCTCTCCGGCAAGGTTTTGACGTTCAAGAAGAAAGTGACGAAGACGGGCAAGCTCTACGCCGCCATTTCCGAGAAGGTTCTCTCCGAGGCCCTCCGCGACCAGCACAAGATGGACATCTTGGCCGCCGACATCGAGATCGGCCAGCCGATCAAGTCCGTGGGCAAGAGCGAGATCATGGTGCGCATGGGCGGCCAGAAGCTGCCGGTGAGCGTCGTGGTTGAGGCCGAGGCTGGAGAGTAATTAGTGATTCCAATTGCCATTCGTTAAAGAATAGGCATTCTTTTGATATGTCTAAAAATGATGATGATCCATCATTGGAGCAGGCTTTGCAGGTCGTAGCAGCAGGTACAACTCTTGCAAAAAAGCTTGTTTCGGGCGATTTCTCAGGCCTATTACAGACATTTTCAAATGTCGTACAGGATTCCTTAAAAGCTGACTTTTTTTCAGCGTTTATAAATGAAAGAGAGCGTCTAATTAAAGAAGGAAAGTCCTCAGTAAATTTTGGAGCAACTGATATTGGAAAACTTTGTTTGTTAGAATTGATGGATGCACTTTCTGAAGGTTTACCAGATAAAGGACGCTTTGATGCATTGAAGGCTCTTTATTTTAAGGCAGCGGATGTTTCCAGCGATGAAGCCCAGCAAGCTCGAGTTCTTCAATTAATGAAGGCCTGCAGAACCCTAGATTCCTCAGAGATTCTTATTCTTAGAACAAGCTTTAATATTTATAAAAATCATCCTGCAACTTCATTGAATAGTGATGCTCAAAGATGGCCGGAAAATATTGAAGCTGCCTCTGAAGGCTTATTAACAGCAGGAATTGTAGAACTATATGAAAATCGTTTAATTGATAAAGGTATCATTACTGAGAGGGTGTATCCCGACAAATCAGGTTATTCACGCGGTTCTTTTATGAGGCTTACAAGGTTGGGCATTGAACTTGGAACCATGCTTCAGTTATGACTGAAGTTCCCCGTGTCGGCATCGGCATCCTCGTCCTGCGTGACGGGAAAATGCTGCTCGGCTTGCGGAAAGGCTCGCACGGCGCCAATACCTGGGCCGCCGCTGGCGGTCATTTGGAGTTCGGCGAGTCTTTTGAGGAGTGCGGCCGCCGCGAACTTCTCGAAGAAGCCGGTGACGTGATAGTAACGAACGTCCGTTTCGGCACCGCTAGTGGCGACATGTATCCGGAAGTGGGCCGCCACTACGTCACCATTCTCATGCTGGCCGACCACGTTTCGGGTGAGCCGGTAAACATGGAACCTGAGAAGTGCGAGCGTTGGGCGTGGTTCGGACGCGATGAGCTGCCGGAGAACCTCTTCCCGGCTCTGAAGAGCATCTTTGGGCGCGGTTTTGATCCGTTTTCGATATACTACAGGTAATGAGCCACTCGCTCAGTTGGGCCGACGGCACGTGAGTGCCGGCGCTAGCTAGAAACATGCTCTAACCAACTCCCCCTGGTCTGTGCTTCAATAGAGATGCTTCTTTGGGCCAGTAGCTCAGTTGGTTAGAGCTCCGGACTTATACACCGGCGATCGATGGTTCAACTCCATCCTGGCCCACCATTCAATGAATGTTTCAATCGAACTACATAAAAAACCTCCTACTGACGCAAGAGGTGTCTTCGGTATGCCCATCACCTGGTGAGGAGATAGGCAACCGTGGTCGCACTCAGGAGTCCGCCCACTCCTGTGCACAGGCGGAACAACCATCGGGGCTGTTCGCCTTTGATCCAGCCATATAAACCACATACTAAGCTGCCGAAGCCCAGAATGCACATCACACAGATGTTGATCCACTGTTCAACAGTAAACATCGTTCCTCCAGGGTTGATGAGAAATGCCTAATAGTATTATACTATTATTATTTTAATAAGCAATTTGCAGAAAATGGCTTATATTAGACATAAATGACATTTATCCCTTTGGTTTGAGTCCTCGGGTGGGCGCTCTTTCTTTAGAGATGAGTGTGCACGGACGCTCATTGCTTCGGTGATAGCAGAGATGAGGCGCGTGGTGAGAGAGAATCATCATCCCCCCTGCCAGAGCACTGACACAGCAGAAAAAAGAGCGCCCGCGAAAAAAATCGCGGACGCTCAAAGGTTTCAGTGTAGGAGAACAAGGTTTAGATCCGGCAGGCCGAGGACAGCCACAGGTAGCCGTAGCGGTAGCCAGTCCAGTCGTAGCTCGCGTACACGCGACCCCTGAGCACCGTGAGTTCGACGCGGAGCTCGTCGGGGAGCGGTTCCGCACAGCGAGTCCAGTTGTTTGCCAGTAGATCCTTCCCCGTCTCCTTCAAGTGGCAGAGGAACACGGTGGCCGCGAGGGTGACCGGCGCGACCTCCTCACCCGAGAGGAGGAGCTTCTGCTGCTCGGCGAAGTTCTTGTCACCGCTGTCGGGGATGGGCATACGCATGCGGTAGACGCCGGGGGTCAGCTTGGCGCGGCCCCAGTCATACCGGTCGTACCACGTATTATGTTCCCACATCAGATTCTTGCGGACGACGATCTCACAGTTGCGCAACTCCTTGAGCGACCAGGCACCGACGCGGATCACCACCTCACCGGGGGCAGGGTCAGGCAGCAGTTCGCTGCTGGCCTCACCGAGACCGAGGATGGACACGGCGTCGTAACAAAACGAGGGGGCGAGGGGGACGCCCATAATGCACTCCTTTTAAGGACTAAAGAGAACCCGTAGTGCCGCGGGCATCGGAACATGCCTCGGAGTGAGACAAGCACTCTATGCACGCACAATGCGCAGAGCGCTTGTCTCATCCCTAAACCTTGACGATTATCTGAAAGAACACTGAATTATATAATAAGAAGAACGTGTGGGAATTATCAAGGTTTCTCCTGCATATTCCGATGAATAGAGAGTGCAATTATGATTCGCCGTGGTAGCAACCGTCAGGTGAACATGCCTGATATTCCACCCTTCTCGTTGCTATGCGATGAACTTGTACGATTGATTTTGGGGTAAAAAGAGGAAAACGCTGGCTATTCCCGGGTTTTCAGGTCACTATCAGCTGTCTATTTAGACACTCTACTTTTTTCACACATATCTATGACAGTTGGTATCATCAAGACGAAGACGGATAATGGTTTCGGTTTTATCGCCGTCGAAGGTTCGGAAGACGTGTTCTTCCACGGTACGGCCTGCGCCGGTCAGTTTGAAGCGCTGCAGGTGGGTCAGACCGTCCAGTTCGACATCGAAAAGGGCGAGAAGGGTCTCAAGGCCGCCAATGTCGTGGCTGTAAAGGCAGGTGCCGCTCCGGCTGCCAAGGTGGCACCCGCGATGCCAGTTGCCGAGCCTCAGCCGGCCGACACGGTGGCGGATACGAGCATGGCCGCCTAAGTCAGCCAAAAATTCCCCCGTTGGGCCGAACGGCTCGCGGGGGATTTTTTGTGATGAAAGGAGTATCTTGCCACCATGACCACTGCGAAGCCCGATCTCAGCCATCTCACCAAAGAGCAGTACGACGTCACACAGTGTTCGGCCACCGAGCCCGCGTTCACGGGCGAGTATTGGAACGAACACGCTGACGGCACCTACACTTGCGTCGTCTGCGGACACGAGCTTTTTAAGAGTGTCGACAAATACGACTCGGGCACGGGTTGGCCGAGCTTCGACCGACCGCTCGATGGCGGTGCCGTGGATGAGAAAGAGGACAACTCGCACGGTATGCGCCGGGTCGAAACGGCCTGCGGCAACTGCGGCGCGCATCTGGGTCATGTTTTCCCTGATGGTCCCCGCGCCACGGGTATGCGCTACTGCATCAATTCAGCCGCTTTAAAGCTTCAAAAGGCCGGTGACGACAAGAAGAATGCTTAATGCCAACTATTACCTATTGCAAATTGTTTGCAATTACCTAGACTGCGGGTGATGACGATCGCCACCGCTCTCTCGGCCATGCGCGCCGCCGGCTTAAAAGACACTCTCACCCGTCGGGCGGTGCTTGAGGTGCTGGCCGCTGCCTCCTCTCCCCTCTCGCCGGCCGAGATCGCCAAGCTGGCCACCGAGCGCGGCAAGCCTGTGAACCTCGTGACGGTCTACCGCATTATCGAGGCTCTGGCGTCGCTCGGGGTGGTGCACCGCCATCCCTGCAGCGGGGCTTTCACCCTCTGCCAGCTTGATTCGTTCGGCGGCCACCACGGCTTTCTTCACTGTCACGATTGCGGCAAGACACAGGAATTCCGGAGTGAGGCGTTGTGCGCCGTGGAAAAGGGTATCGCTTCCGCTGCCGGTTTTACCTCGCAGTCGCACGTCGCCGAGATTGTCGGCGTCTGCCGCGATTGTCACGCCTGAGACTTATGAGACTCTCCTCTTTTCTTCTAGTTGTGTTCCCACTGGTTCTCGCTGGTTGCTCTGTTCCGTCTTCCTACAGCGGCAAAACAACGGTCGTCGCGAGCATCTATCCGCTCGGATTCGCCATGCAGCGCATTGCCGGCGATGACGCAGCGGTCTCGATTGTGACGCCGACCGGCACTGAGCCGCACGAGTTTGAACCGACACCGCGGCAGATCGTCGCCGCGATCGAGGCCGATCTCTTCGTCTACAACGGCGGCGGCATCGATCCGTGGGCCGACAGCGTTGCGCGCGAACGGACGAACGCCGGCAAGCTGTCGGTGAAGGCGCTCGCCGTTGACGGCACGCTGCTCGCCGCCGATTCAGTCAAAGAGGACGAGTTTCCCGCCGATCCTGATATCGCCTTTGATCCGCATATTTGGCTTGATCCCATCCGTTTATCTGGAGTGGCCGCGCTCGGGGCGTCAGCCTTGAGTGATGTCGATCCAGTTCATGACAAAGCCTACTTCTTGCGCTTTAGTCAGCTGGAACGTGATCTGGTCGCGCTGGATAAAGCGTTCAACGCGGGGCTTCGCATCTGCGAACTTCGCGATGTCATCGTCTCCCATGATGCGTATCGTTACCTGGCACGTCGCTACGGCCTGACGCTCCATGCCCTAAGCGGCCTGTCGCCGGAGGACGAGGGCTCACTCTCGAATGTTGTTGAGATCAAACAGGCAGCGACGTCTCTGGGTCTCACGGATGTCTTTGCCGAGACGCTGATCGGCGCCGATACAGTAGCTGCCTTCGCAGCGGACATCGGCGGTACAGTCCGAGTGCTTAATCCGATCGAAGGCCTGATGGATGCCCAGCTGACCGCTAGTGACGATTACCTCTCCCTCATGCGCCAGAATCTCGCCGCTCTCCGCCAAAGCCTCCGATGCCAGTGAGCCATCCCGCCATCGGCGCCCATCACCTCTCCTTCGGCTACAAGAGCCAAGACGACGCCCTACGTGACGTCACCTTCCACATTGAGTCAGGCGAGTATGTCGGCCTCATTGGTCCGAACGGTGGCGGCAAGACAACACTTCTCAAGTTGTTACTTGGCCAATTTGAACCCTCCAGTGGCAGCATCGCTGTCTTCGGCCTCTCGTCGCGTCATGCCACCCAACATCATCTCATCGGTTATGTGCAGCAGCGCGTGATGAGCCAGGACGTGAGCCTGCCGCTGACCGTGCGCGAGCTGGTGACGAACGCCGCCCTCCTGCCGGGCATCGCACTCTTCTCGAACGCCGGGCGCAAGCGACACCAGGTGGACCACGCGCTTGAAGAACTCTCAATCAGCCACTTGGCCGAACGCCTACTCTCATCGCTTTCCGGCGGCGAACGACAGCGCGCCTTCATCGCCCGCGCCCTGGTCAACCGGCCGCGCCTGCTCATTCTCGATGAGCCCACTACCGGCGTCGATCCGCGCTCGCGCGACGAGTTTCACGAGCTGCTCAACCAGATCCACCGCTCGGGTGTCACGCTCCTGTATGTCTCACACGATACCGACGTGATCGCTAAGCATGCCACGCAGCTACTCTGCCTCAACCGCACGCTCCAGAGCTGCACTCCCAAGGAGCTGGCCGCGAATCCCGCCTTGAACGATCTCTACGGTTCGGGCATGACCCACGTTCACCACCATCACCATGGGCACTAAGCTCTTTTACCTGTCGGTCTTGGTGTTTCTATCACTGCCGGCCCCGGCGCTGGCTCAAGAAGTGGATGACACCTACGTCACCGGCCGCGTGATCGCCGTGCTCAGCGAGACGGCATCCGAAGACCTCGGTATCAGCCGCACAGTCCAGTCGCTCTCGGTGCAGTCGTCCGATGCGATCGATCCCATGATCATCGAGAACGCCGTCATCGCCGGCCAAACCAATCAACGTTTGCTCGCCGCGGGTGATCGCATTGTGCTCGAGCGCCTGCGCAAGGCCGACGGCTCGGTGCACTATCTGGTCCGCGATGCCTATCGATTGCCTGCTTTGCTCTGGTTGTCGGTCGGCTTCTTGACCCTGACGGTCATCTTTGGTCGCCTTATTGGCGCTACTTCCATGCTTGGCCTCGGGCTCAGTATCGCCATCCTTCTTGGCTTTGTGATGCCACTTATCGCCGCTGGTTACGATCCCCTGCTGGTTAGTTTGGTAGGCGCCGTTGGCATCGCTTGCACCTCGCTTCTGCTGGCGCACGGCCTGCGCCGCCGCACGTTCGTCGCGCTTCTGAGCACGCTGCTCACGCTCGGCATCTCGGCACTCCTCGCCATCGTCGCGGTCTGGCTCAGTCGACTCTCGGGCCTGGGTAGCGAAGAGACGGTCTACCTCCTCTCCGGCAAGATGGCCGGCATCGACCTGCATGGCCTGCTGCTCGGCGGCATTATTATCGGCTGTCTCGGCGTGCTCGACGACATCACGACCGCGCAGGCGGCGGCTGTCGATGAGATTAGCCGCGCGAATCCTTCACTTAGCCGAGCGTCTGTCCTACGGGCGGGCATGTCGGTGGGGCGCGAGCATATTGCCTCGCTCACGAATACGATTGCCCTCGCCTACGCTGGCGCGTCGTTCCCACTTCTGCTCCTACTCCAGGCTGAGAGCCGCTACCCGCTTTGGTCCACCATCAACTCCGAGTTCTTCGCCGAGGAGATCGTGCGCACGCTCGTCGGCAGCGCCACGCTCGTGCTCGCCGTGCCGATCTCCACTTGGCTCGCGGTTCGCTTCCTCCACGGTCGGCACCGCCAAGGCGAGCGGACCGACGAAATCTTCCACCACCATCACCATGGGCACGCTCTTTGAACACGAATTCCTTATTCGCGCGCTGATCGCCGGTATGGTGACGGCGTTCATCGCGCCGAGCGTGGGCTTGCTACTTCTCACCCGGCGTCTCACGTTTTTGGCCGATACGTTGTCGCACGTCTCGCTCGCCGGCCTCGCCGCTGCCAGCTTGATCGGCGCCTCGCCCATCCTGGCCGCATCCGTGGCCAGCGTGGCGACAGCCGTAACGGTCGATGCCCTCCGCGCGCGCGGCCGCCTTTCGGGAGACGCCGGTCTCTCGCTCTTTCTCTCGGGCGGCCTGGCGGTGGCGGCGGTCCTTATCAGCAAGGGCGGCGGCCAAGGGCTGCAGCTTGGCAGTATGCTTTTTGGTAGTTTGGTGACGGTTTCATGGGAAGAGACCGCGCTCATCGCGGGTTTGGCCGTCGTCAGTGCCATGGGCCTACTCCTCCTGCGTCACCAACTCGTGGCCGTCAGCATCGATCCCGAAACCGCTGCGGCCAGCGGCATCTCGGTACGCTTCGTCGAGACGGCGTTGGCTGTCATTGCGGCGCTGACCGTCAGTATGTCGTTGCGGGCGGTGGGGGTGTTGCTCGTCTCGGCCCTCATGGTCATCCCCTGCCTGGCGGCACTCGAACTGAAGCAGGGACTCAAGCGCACGTTCCTGCTGAGCATCGCGTTGGCCGAGCTTTCGGTCATCGCCGGCTTGCAGGCCGCGCTCACGTTCGATATCTCGGCGGGCGGCGCCATTGTGCTGGCGGCGCTGGCAACCTATGGACTTTGCAGTGTGGCGCGCCGGTTGTTTCGCTTAGGCTGAAGCGCCGAGCGTCTGGAGATACGCCATCGCCTCTTTCTTTGTCGTTACCTCTTTACGCGTCTGGGCCAAGAGGAGTTCGCGGCTGAGGCGTCCAATCTCCTCGCCGGGGCGAAGTCCCAGCAGCGCCATAATCTCGCTGCCGTCGAGGAGTGGTTTCTCGGGGCGGGGGTGGGCGTCGAGGAAGGTGTTGCGGTCCTGGATGATGCGCTCATAGAGCTTGTAATCGGCCGGCGTGGTGCCGGCGATATCCAGGCGGAAGAGCTGGAGCAGCTCCGGGAACCAGGGGTGGAAGTACCAGTGGGCCTTGCGCTCTTCGGAAAGCTCAAGAAAGGCCATGTGCATGTGGTGACGGATGAGCCAGGTAATTTTCTCGCGACGGCGGACCGGACACTGCAGGCGGCCCAGGATCGTATCCGCCAGATCGGCCGAGGCCGAGGCGTGGCCGTCGAAGCGGATGCGCTCTTGCAGTGAAAATGTCTCGGCCTTGCCGATGTCGTGCAGCAGGGCGGCCAAGCGGACATCGACGCCATCCTCGGGTGTAAAGGACGCGGCGCACTGGAGGAGGTGCTCGAGGACGTCGCCTTCGCGGTGATAATCGCGCGGCTGCGGGATGCCTCGGCAGGCGACGATCTCTGGCAAGAGCTCCGGCAGCACGCCGATATCGGCCCAGTCACGCAGCGCGATCTCTGGATGCGGACACTTCAGGAGCTTTTCGAGTTCTTGGAAGATGCGCGTCGGCGAGAGGCCGGCGAGTGTGGCCAGATTATTCTGGAGGGCGGCGAAGGTAGTCGGCTCGTATTGACCCGCGATGGTTGCGCGCAAGCGGATGGCACGGAGTAAACGCAGGGCATCGTGGCGGATGCGCACCGCCGGTTCGCCGATGAAGCGCACGAGGCGTTCGTGCAAATCTTTCTCACCGCCGTACGGATCGGAGAGCTCGCGCGAGATCGGCTGCCAGTACAGGCAGTTGACGGTGAAGTCGCGGCGGGCGGCGTCTTCGTCGTGCGTGCCGAACAACACCGTGTCCGGGCGACGACCGTTCGAGGCGTCGCCTTCCGTGCGGAATGTGGTCAGCTCGAAGAGATGTCCGCCCGCGCGCAGGCGGCTGGTGCCGAGCGAAGCGTCGGAGATGTCGGCCTCGGGAAAGAGGGCGAGGATCTGCTGGGGAGTAGCGGAGACGGCGACGTCGATATCGTGCGGCACCATTCCGAGCAGCATGTCGCGCACCGCACCGCCTACCCACCAGGCCTCGAAACCACCATCCAGGAGGGCTTCGGCGATCTTGTAGGCGCGCTCGCCTTGGGGAGAGGCAAGGGTACGGTCGATGATATCCCTCGAAAGCGGCATGCCGACAGTCTATCATGGCGGCATGGTTCCGCTCCGCATCGCCGTCGCCGGCACACCACTCACCACACCCGGCGCTGGTGGCACCGTGAAAGGCATTGCCTACGCGGCCTCGCTCGACATCAAGGCGATGGAAATCGAGTGGGTGCAGTCCGTGCCGCGCGAACCGCGGCGGATGGCCGAGATCCGCGCCGCCGCCGAAGTGAACGACGTTTCGCTCACGGTGCACGCGCCGTATTACGTGAACCTCAATTCGCCGGAACCCGAAAAGCTCACGGCCAGCATCCGTCGTGTGACGGACGCCCTCACCATGGCCCAGCTCTGCGGCGCCTGGTCAGTCTGTGTGCACGCTGCCTTCTATCTTAAGGCCCCACCCGAGCAGGCGCTCGATCGCGTGCGGAAAGCGGTGGACATCATCCTGAAGCGCAAGCCACAGCAATTTCCCGACGTAAACTTGGCCCTCGAAACGATGGGCAAGCACAGCCAGTTCGGCACCGTCGAAGAAGTGCTGACGATCAGCCGGGAGTTCGACCAGTTTCCCTGCCTCGATCCGGCCCACCTGCACGCGCGTGCCAACGGCGGCGTGAATACAACGGCGGAGTGGGAGGCGCTCTTCGACCGCTACGCCAAGGTGCTCGGTAAAAAATCACTGCAGCGCATGCACATGCATTATTCGGGCATCGCCTACACGGCTGCCGGCGAGCGGCACCACCTGCCCTTCGAAGAGAGCGACGCCCGTTGGAAAGATTTTTTGACAGTGCTCAAGCAGCGAGGGATCGGCGGCCAGCTTGTCTGCGAGTCGCCGGCAATGGAGCAGGATGCGCTTTTGCTTCAGAAGTACTACCAGAAGCTCAAATAAAACCGCTTTCCGACCTCGTGAACACCGTCAAAAGGCCCAGGAGGTGATCGGTTCGCTGCTTTCACTACTCCTCAGGGCCGGGTTGATCTATTGTACGCATGTTTTCATTTTCTTTTCCCACGCATATGAACCTCGCCATCAATGGATTCGGACGCATCGGACGCCAGGCCCTGCGTATCATCCTGGATAAGCATCCAGGCATCGACGTCGTTCTCATTAACGACCTGACGGATACGAAGACGCTGGCCCATCTCTTCCAGTTCGATTCCAGCTACGGCACATTCCCCGGCGAGGTCTCGCACACGGAGGATTCCATCGTCATCAACGGCAAATCCATTAAGGTCTCGGCCCTCAAGGACCCAGCCGCCCTGCCGCATCAAGAGATGAAAGTCGATGTCGTCATCGAGTCGACGGGCCGCTTCACGAAGCGCGAGGACGCCGCCCTACACCTTAAGGCCGGCGCCAAGAAAGTCATTATTTCGGCTCCCTGCAGCGACAAGGCCGACGGCACGTTCTGCATGGGTGTGAATAACGACAAGTACGACCCAGCGACGATGCACGTCATCTCCAACGCCTCGTGCACCACCAACTGCCTCGCGCCCATGGCCAAGGTGCTCAACGACGCTTTCGGCATCGAGAAGGGCTTGATGAACACCATCCACAGCTACACGAACGACCAGAACCTCCTCGATCTGCCCCACAAGGACCTGCGCCGCGCCCGCGCCGCCGCTCTAAACATGGTTCCCACCAGCACTGGCGCTGCCAAAGCGATCGGACTCGTGGTGCCCGAGGTGGACGGTAAGCTCCACGGCGTCTCCATCCGCGTGCCCACGCCCACGGGCAGCTTGAACGACCTCACGATCGTGACGAGCAAGGAAGTGACGGCCGAAGCTATTAATGAGGCCTTCAAGAAGGCCGCCGCCCAGCCAAACTACCAGGGCATCCTCCGCGTGGAGACCCGGCCGATCGTGTCGCACGACATCGTCGGCGATCCGCACAGCTGTATCATCGACGCCGAGCTCACCCAGGTGATGGGCAAGAACCTGGCCAAGGTTTTCGGTTGGTACGACAACGAATGGGGTTACAGCAACCGCATTGTCGAGCTGGCCGAGTTCATCGGCGCGAAGCTCTGAATCTTTTTGCATAAAAAAGCCCGGTACCTTGGTACCGGGCTAAGAGCCTTATTCGATGTCTAAGGCCCACTGGGGATTTTGTCCGCCCGTCAGTGGACGGTCATCGAAGCACCAGACAAGGGCAAGATTTCGCCCATCTGGGCCTCCTTTAGCTTTCGTTCGAGTGTGGGACCAGTATGTGTATCTGCCTTGCTCCGTGGCACAGCAGGTGCAGGTCGTAGTCACAATCATATTTTTTTTCTGAACCCCACATCCTTGCAGAATCCGTTTGGCGATAAGAAAGAGGTCCACCGAACAGCGTCGATCTTGCCAAGTATGATCCGCCTTGGTTCGACTAAGCGCCTCACTCAAAATAGTCGGGTGACGGATAAGACTAGGGTCTTTACCCTCGGGATAATCAAAGGCATAACAGCAATCGCCTACCCCACCAAAGATGTCTACGCAGGTCCGCGCGGGATCGAAACTTTTCATGGCTTCTTCAAGGATGCCTAATGCGTTCTTATCTTCACGCATAAGGCAGCGGTAGCCGCCATGGAGGACGGCCATCTTCTTATAATCGTAGATTACCACAATTGGACAATCAGCATTGCAGATCCCCACCGCAATCTCAGGATTGAAGGGGATAAGCATGCCGTCAGCGGGCTCCTTTGTTCGGAGAATCTCCGGCAAGTTTCCTTCTGAAGGGCGGTAGACTTCCATCTCAGCGTCCTTAGGCAAGGCAATCCGGGTGGTGAAGGCGACTCGCGGCACGATTAGTCGCTTCGCCTGGCAGTAGAGACCGATGCTCTTATGCGTGGTAGCGTTAGTAACAGCCTCCAGCCACTCCTCTCGCGACGGTTGCGAAGGACTGAAATTCTCAGGCAGGCCATAAATCGTGTGTTGCATGATCATCTGTCTATTCCTATGGTTTGAAATTGGTCATGGGAAATGTACATTATACAATAATATTTTCAATATGTCTTATCACCAAAAAGCCCGCTGAGCGGGCTTCCCGGTTTATGGCTTTATTTGGCCTCTTTCTTGTCATCCACCACCTCGGCGTCCACGACGCCGTCGTCCTTCTTGGCGCCCCCGGCGGCCTGCTCCTTCTGGGCCTGCTCGTAGATGAGTTTGCCGATTTCCTGAGCGGAGAGGGCGACCTCCTCGGTCTTCTTCTTGATGTCGTCCTTGGACGCGTCCTCCTTGCCGAGGAGATCCTTCAGCTCGCCGATACCGGTGTTCACCTTCTTCTTCACCTCATCGGAGATCTTCGCATCATGCTCGCGCATCTGCTTCTCCAAGTTGAAGATCAAGCCGTCAGCTTCGTTGCGGGCGTCGATGAGCTCCTTCTTTTTCTTATCCTCTTCAGCGTTGAGCTCGGCGTCTTTACGCATCTTCTCCACCTCGTCCTTACTGAGGCCGGTCGAGCCGCGGATGGTGATTTGCTGTTCCTTGCCCGTGCCCTTGTCCTTGGCGCGCACGGAGAGGATGCCGCTGGCGTCCAGGTCGAATGTCACTTCGATCTGCGGCAGGCCGCGCGGTGCGGGCACGATGCCGTCGAGGATAAAACGACCGAGAGATTTATTATCCTTGGCGAACTCGCGCTCACCCTGCACAACGTGGATCTCCACCGAGGGCTGGTTGTCGGCCGCCGTCGAGAAGACCTGACTCTTGCTCGTCGGGATTTTGGAGTTGCGCTCAATGAGTTTGGTCGCCACACCGCCGAGCGTCTCGAGACCCATGGAGAGCGGGGTGACGTCGACGAGCACGATGTCCTTATCAATGTCGCCACCAAGCACACCGGCCTGGATGGCGGCGCCGATGGCCACCACCTCATCGGGATTCACGCCCTTGTGTGGCTCCTTGCCGAAGAGCTCCTTCACTTTGGCGACCACCGCCGGCATCCGTGTCATACCGCCGACGAGAACCACCTCGCCAATCTCCGACTTGGAGATTTTGGCGTCCT
This sequence comes from uncultured Candidatus Peribacteria bacterium, assembly GCA_964640945.1. Taxonomy (GTDB): domain Bacteria; phylum Patescibacteriota; class Gracilibacteria; order Peribacterales; family Peribacteraceae; genus JAGOUB01. The sequence continues at coordinate 161,736 of CAZXIV010000001.1, forward strand.
TTAGCGCCGCTTCACAGGGGCCGACAGTTTTCTGAATCAGCACTTCCACCAAGTTCTCAAGCTTGGCGCGCGATAGTTTGGTGACGAGGTGCTTGGGGCCCGTGGCATCGGCGGTGATGAACGGCAGGTTGATCTCCGTCTCCGTGGAGGAGGAGAGCTCGATCTTCGCTTTCTCGGCCGCTTCGCGCAGACGCTGGATGGCGATCTTGTCTTTGGACAGGTCGACGCCCTGGTCTTTGAGGAATTCCTCCAGGAGCCAGAGGACGATGGTGTGGTCGAAGTCATCCCCCCCCAGGTGCGTGTCACCATTGGTGGCCACCACCTCAAAGACGCCGTCGCCGAGTTCGAGCACCGACACGTCGAACGTGCCGCCACCGAGATCGTAGACGATGATCTTTTTACTCTCGGTCTTTTCCAGGCCGTAGGCCAGGGCGGCTGCGGTCGGCTCGTTGATGATGCGCACCACTTCCAGGCCGGCGATCTGGCCGGCTTCCTTGGTGGCCTGGCGCTGGCTGTCATCAAAGTACGCCGGCACCGTGATAACGGCTTTGGAAACCGTTTGGCCAAGGAATGCTTCGGCGTCCTTTTTCAATTTCTGGAGAACCTTGGCACTTACTTCCTGGGGGAGCATCTCCTTGCCTCCCACGACGATCACGGCCCGCTCTTCTTTGCCTGCCTTCACTTCGTAGGGCATGTGGCTGGCTTCAGCCTTCACTTCCGAAAAGCGGTGGCCGATAAAGCGCTTCGCCGAAAAAATCGTGTTTTTTGGATTGGTGACGGCCTGCCGCTTAGCCGAGACGCCGACCAGAACTTCCGCATCCTTGAAGCCGACAATGGACGGCGTAGTGCGGTTGCCTTCGGAGTTCGGGATGACAGTGGGCTCACCGCCTTCGATGACGGCGACGCAGGAGTTGGTGGTACCGAGGTCGATACCGATAATCTTGGACATAGTGAGAGGTGATAAGAGAGTTATCACTCAAGAGTTTAGAGTGATAAGAAAGACGGGTCAAGAGGTACGGCCGGCCCCAATCGTGAGGCACAGATCTGCATAATCGGCAGAGCGCAGACTTGGCTACGCTTCCATTGGGCCAATATCCTCACTTGGACGGCGCGGCAGGCTGCCCATGGTGGGGGCGCCCTGGCGACCCAGCAGGAGGCGGCGTGACTCGAGAATAGCGGCGCCGACGAGCGCGCTGCTCGTGAGGAAATAATCGTCGTCGCCTAATTTCGCCACCAATACTTTCGTTCGGGCGATGCCCGTTCGTCCCAATTCGTGCGCCATCGCCTCGACCAGCTCTTCGGCTGAGAGACCATCCTGGCGGACATCGCGGTACACGAGGTCGATCAAGCCATGGACGACATCATGAGCGGTATTACTGCGCTCCGGAAGCTCTTGGTTCGGCTCGTAGTGGAAGTAATCGACGAGGGGCAGAGCCTCTTCGAGAATCATGCGCGACGTGCGTACGATCTCTTTTGGCAGAGGGGCACGACGGAGCAGGGGCATGCTTTGGACGAGGCTTTTAGCCAGAGGCACCAGCTCCCCCGAGGACAAGCGCTGGCGCGCGTGGCGATGAGCCAAGGCCGGCGAGTAGGCCCGCTCCCCTTTGACGCAGTCGCAGATAGCCGTACGCAGTAACACATGCGCTGCCTGGATGGTCAGCATCTTCCAACGCTCTGCCCGGCGAACATTCCTCGTCGCGGCCGAAATCAAATGAACGTCAAATTGGAGGCAGTCATCAAGGACCTGCCAAGGGGCATTATTCGGAGACATATATTTAGTGTGTCAATTTAGCTGCTTTTTCGCAAGAAATCGCTACAATCGGGCCATGTTCCTCGATGAAGCCACCATCAGCGTGTCGGCTGGCAACGGCGGGCGCGGTTGCGTCGGCTGGCGCCGCGAGAAGTTCGAGCCCATGGGCGGTCCGGACGGCGGCGACGGTGGCCGTGGCGGCAACGTCTTCTTCGTAGCCGACCGCAACTGCGACACGCTCTCCGATTACGCCTCCCGTAAAGATTTCGAAGCCCCCCCCGGCGATTTTGGTTCCGGCCAAAATCGTCACGGCCGTGACGGCGAAGATCTGGAACTACGTGTGCCCCCGGGCACGATCGTGCGCATGATTGCCCATAACGGCGTCGCTCAGCATGAGCTCATCGGCGACTTGGAGCACGATGGCGACCGCGTCCTGGCTGCCAGCGGCGGTCGCGGCGGCTTCGGTAACGGCCATTTTAAAAGTTCTACCCGCCAAGCCCCCGATTTTGCCGAACTAGGCGAGCCCGGCGAGCAGGCGATGGTAAAGCTCGAGCTCCGACTGGTGGCCGACGTCGGCATCATCGGTTACCCGAACGTCGGCAAGTCGACCCTCATCTCGGTGGTGAGCGGTGCCAGGCCCAAGATCGCCAACTATCCTTTTACCACGCTTGTCCCCAACCTCGGCGTCGTCACCGTCGACGACCGCGCCTTTGTCCTCTGCGATATTCCTGGTCTCATTGAGGGCGCCAGCGAAGGCAAGGGCCTTGGGCACGAGTTCCTCCGGCATGTAGAACGCTGTGGCATCCTGCTGCACCTCATCGACGTCAGCCGCGCCCTGCCACCCGAAGGCGGTGAGCCCGATCCCCTCCTCCTGGTGCAGGACTACCGGGTTATCCGTCGGGAGCTCGAGAAGAGCTCAGCCTCGCTCGCCGCCAAAAAAGAGCTCATCGTGCTCAATAAAATCGACCTCATCCCCCACCAGCTTGAGGGCATCCGCGCCGCCTTCAAGAAGGAAGGCATCGTGATTGATACCGAGATCTCCGCCGCCACCACGCTTGGCACACGCGAATTGATGGCCAAACTGATGCCGATTGTCCTGGCCGAACGTCAGAAGCGCGAAATCGAGGCCGTGCCGGTGCCAGAGGAGCCGGGCGAGAAGCAGGTCGTGCTTCGTCCTCACCTGGATGACCGACGAATGGGCGCCTACCGGGTAGAAGTCCGCGAGGGCGCGGTGTGTGTGACGGGTAAACGCATCGAGCAATTTGCGCAAATGACCGACTTCAACAGCCGCGGTGCCACCGACCGTTTCCGCGACGTCTTGCACCGCACCGGCCTACGCCGCGCCATTAAGCGCGTTCGTCCGACACCAAACTGCCAAGTGTTCATCGGGAATATCCCCGTCGAGCGCTACCTGGAGGAGGGACTTCTCATCTGGAACGAGCGCGAATAAGGCGCGAAGAATAGTGTCGGTAGGCTTTTGCGAACAAAGTATTGATCTTTAAATATATCTATGCAATTCTGTCAATTAGCCCCTTTCACCATCGGATACCCGTGAGGTAAGCGCCCTACCCATCGTTCGTGGATAGCGTGCTTGCCTCAGAACTTTCTGGGTAGCCGCGGTTCAACCGCGAACAGTATTTTCCACCTGGAGTACACCCGTGACCATGTCCCTCGTCTTTGATGCGGCCGTTACCCTCGGCATTGGCAAACCGACCCGGTCGGCACTGCCGGCCCCAACGGACGATTACGTGACCGTCCGCGTCCCCAAAGGTACCACTCTCAGGGATGTCCGCACCTCCCGACTCGGCCTGGAGTATATGAAGCTCCAGGACTGGTTCGTCCACCGGACCTGGTATGAAACTCCTCTCGCGGACGGCCTGTGGCTCTTTCGGATTATGGCAGACTCAGGCGGTAAGTCGACCAGCGAGCAGCGCAGTTTGATGCGCGCAGGCGAATCGTTCGCACCCCCCGCTCTCGCCGCCGCCGCCCTGCTTTGCCTAAAATCAAAAGGCATCGACGCGATCAATAACAACTTTTTGACCGTGGACTCGCCCCCGTATGTGGGGCCGGGTTACGTCTTGCAGTTGGGTTGGCCCCTGCGCCTCGAGCTGCTGACGCACGTGGACCGTTCCGAGAGTTTCTCGGTGGCAGCGGCCGCCCGCCGACTGCGGTAAACCCTATCCATCCCTTCCCCTTTCGCCCTGCCACTCCGTGGCAGGGCTTCTTTTTGTCCTCCGAAACACCTGAACTCAGGCCTGTCGTGCTAGCCACATGCTCTCGCTTGATCACTGCCGAGAGAAACTCGGCCGAACATGACCGACAGGGAGTGCACTTCGCGCCGCCTTTTTACCGCTTTGCTCCGCAAAGCAGGCAGCTGAGCTACCGGGCCGTGCGAGCCGTGCATGAGAATGGTGGCCCAGATCGGGATCGAACCGATGACACCTCCCTCTTCAGGGGAGTGCTCTACCAGCTGAGCTACCGGGCCATTCTTCAATGGGCTGGCAGACTATAGCAATACAGGCAATCAAGGTGAAGGGTGGATTTTGTCGATTTGAACAGTAGAATGGCCGCACTTTGGGGCTATTGCTTAGTTGGCCGCCGAACCCTTGGGCGAGGCGCATCATCATAAAAGCCGCTGCAACGCCCTGATTCGATCCTTCTTTCCAACCACGTGGGGCTGTAGCTCAGTTGGCCACCGAGCGTTTACGCGAGGTGCCATCATAAAAAGCGCTTAGCGCAGATATCATCTTGTACACTGACATCATGGGGCTGTAGCTCAGTTGATAGAGCGCTACATTCGCATTGTAGAGGCCGAGGGTTTGACTCCCTTCAGCTCCACCATCAGGGAATTCAAAAGTTTAAATGTGTGTTTGGATAAAGAATATCGCACTTTAAGGCGATTATAGGTGAGTTCAAAATCGAGATTTCTGTTCTCAGAGAATTCTCATCGTTCAGTGCAGTGAATGGCTATGTGTTGCGATTTTCTTGGAGTTCAAAATGCTCCCTTCTGACAAGCGAATTTGAAGAGAGACGTTGTAGAATTTCCAGTTTGTTATGCAACCTTCTCGATAGGAGAAATCATTACGCCCTGTTCCTTCAATTTTTTCACAAAGGATCCAAAGCTCTCCATGTCCATTGAGCGTCGCCTCTCATCTAACTGTTCAATATCCTCAATCGGAAAAGGTTCAAACTGCCCCTCGGCATTTTGGCGAAATTCCGTACCGTATAATTGAGGCTTCCCGTTATTTGTCCTTATTCGGTCTTCGAAATGGGCAATCCATGATTTCTCAACTTCACCGTTAGAACAGGCCTTCATCAGCTTTAAACAGTGATTATGGAATTCAGAATTAGGAGTGACATGCTGAACAATGTCCAACGCTAGTTTTGCTGCCTCTCTGCCGACCAAAGAAATAGTTGGCCACCCGATCTCGGCAACAATTTCTTGTAATTTATTCGTATTTTCTTCAATGACCGAGTCGTTAAATCCAGTTTCTTTATTTTTTCTCATTTCGTCATCTCTGCGCTTCATCTCGGCCAAATCCTTTTTAATTCGAGTTATTGCACTCTGTTCATCCATAGTGAATAGATGGTACCCTTCATCGGATTTATAGGAGAGAGAAAAAGTTCCCAATCGTTCCCGACAGCTCATTGACTGATTTCTGGTTACAGGATCAGAGGTTCTTTTTCCTCAACTTGGCTGTTCAGCAGCAATATGATGTTTTCGAGTGAGTAATGGAGTTCCGTGAACTTTTTGGCCAATTCAAGCATATCGAAGTTTCGTTCCCACCAGTTCCCTACAGCTCCACCATCACGAACTTCGAACTAACGAATTGGCATTTTAAGTTCGAGTTCGAGATCGGGATTTCCCTCTTCGGTACTTTCTAGATCTTGAATGCAGAAAATGGCTTCCAGTCGGTATTTTGTTGGAGTTCAAGAACTTCGATAGCACTAGGCTAACTTCTGCTCGAGATCTGTACAAAAATAGAAATTAATCTATAATCCATAATGTTGTAAACTAAGTTCGCTGTTCTTTCGGAGGATCAACAATGGTGGATCTAATGCTGGCTGGTCTCGACAGGGCAAACTGGCAGGTGCGCGTCACTGCCGAAATCAAGGATCTGCTCAAGAGGAACAAGTCTCTCAAAGATCAGGTCAACTGGGAAGCACTCTACGAGCAGGTGTCCGATCCCAGGCAGGTCGTGGTCGCGCTGCTGTTCGAGAAACGATCGGCAACCGGTCTCGCCGATGCGGCGACGATCCTCACCCATGCCGTGCTCGTGCCGCAGGACTGGCATACGGTCGTGACAGACTGGCGGGTGCGTCAGCGCAGCGGTCAGAAACTCATCATCGAGTTCTGGTCCGTCTGGAAAGACGATGCCACGTCCATCCTTGATCGTCTGAAGGTATAGACGACAGGAGTGCAACACCTGTCTACAGCCGCCACGGCGGCTGTAGACAATTTAAACACTCACGAAAGTTCGAGAATGGTTCAGACAGCTCGTTGACGAAATTTTCATCAAAGGGGAGGTGGCTCTTTTCATCTGACGGCCTGTTCAATATCGATATTATCCATTTCTGTGAATATTCGAGCTTTACGAACATTTCTGCCATAGTTTTCACATCTTGAGTCAGAAATCCCTGAAGTTCGAGATTGCTTCGGAATGCTCCACCAATATATAGAATACAAATCAGGTTTTTGTTTATCTGAAGAGCAAAAGTCGGTTCGAAGAGGAATAGCTCCACCCTCACCCCCCGCCCCATAAAGAGCGGGGGAAACGCACATAACACTTACTTCTTCTTCAACGCATTCAGCGGCCGATTGTCGAATTGCAGACTCAGTTGGCGACCGTAGGCCTCTTCGCCGAGCGTATCGAGGACCACCAGCGGCTCATTCCCCAAGAAGGTTCCGTCGACATAGCATCCTTCCGGGGCCGTACCGTTTTCGAAGTCCGATTGAGGCGAGGGTAGCAACGACCAAGGGTCCATCAGGCCGTACCGGGCCGGATTAAAAAAGCTCTCCTGAGGTTCAGCGATGGACTGTTGATCAAGATATTCCGTGCGCTCCAGCAAGCTACCGAGCGTCTTGTCGTCATTGACGTTGTAGTGCTCCTTCTTGAGCATGCGGTAATCCGTCGAGTCGAAGGTGAGGATGATAGCCATCGTCTCGGGATAGATCACGGCGTTTCCTTTCTCGTCGTAGGACGTCGTCGCGATCGGCATGCGGAACGTGCGGATCGTCTGGCCACTAGCGGTCGAGAGACCGAGATCTTGTAACTCGCCCCTTTTCTGTAGTTCGGTGAGGGCCTTGAGACGCAAGACGGGGTCGCGTTCATAGAGCTGGAAATAGATATCTGCTCCCTCTTCGCTGCCACCGGGCATGCCGGCGCTCAGGGCTTTCTTTTCCTCGTCCGTCCAGTCATCCACGTAGTTCTCCGCGAAGAGTCCAAACACGCAGATAGGCAAACCGACGCGGTCTTCCGGCTCCAGGCGCATCCAGATTCTGTCCCAGGAGAGCATCTCGGGATCGGTGTAATGCGTCAGGCGGTCGTGGATGACCGTGCCGTCATCGAGCGAGCGGCGGTCGCGGAACCATGAGGACTTGTCGTCGTTCACCAGGTACCAATCCTCCATGATCATGGCTGTATTAGAGGGGTAACTATCCATTTTGCCTAAAGAGCCGAAACTGGGATCGGTCACGTTGAGTTGGCGCTGCTTGGAGTATTCGATGCGACCGTGCGTCTTTAATTCCAGGGCCGCCGCGTAAGCGCGCTGCAAGAATTGCTCCGAAGAGAGCGCCGGTCCAAAGGTGGAGCCGACGAATACAGCTAAGACGAGCGCGGCCACGGCGGGCAGGCTAAGGAGCCAGCGCCAACGGCGGGCAAAAGGGGCTGGGGCCGCGGTCACCTCGGCGTGCTCGGCCAGGAGCTGTTGCCGCAGACTTGCTTTGAAGGCAGGCGCGGCACGTGGTCGTTCGAGATCGGTGTCGGGATCAAAGGGAGTCATGGGCGGAGGGGGAAAGGGAACGGTTTCGAAGAGTTTGTAGGCCGCGGCTGACGTGCGCGGCGACGGTTTTCTCGCCAATGCGTTCCAGCTCGGCGATCTCCGTGTTTTTCAGGCCGCCGTAGAAGCGGAGCCGGAGACAATGCGCTTGCTGGCGGGGCAATTGCTCGAGCCAGGCGGCGATTTCCAAAAAGTTCTGTCGTCGGGTGAGAGTGTCGGCGGGATGCTCGTCGTCACTCGTGAGAGACGTGACTTCCTCAAGATCGAGCGAGTGCAGCGGACGGTTGCGGCGAAAGGCGTCGGTGACGCAGTTGCGGGCGATGGCAAACAGCCAGGCAATCACGCTCTCGGGCCGCTTGGGGCGGAAGGAAGAGAGCGAACGCAGCGCCTTAAGCCAGATCTCGCTCGTCACGTCCTCGGCCTCTTCGCGATGGCGGAGACGGCTGGCGGCATAGGCGTAGATTTGGTCGAAATAACGGTCATAAAGCTGCCCGAAGGCGGCTGCATCGGTGGCAGCCCGCCGGACGAGCTCGAGATCCGAAGGATCAGGAGGATTCATGAGAGAGGTAGAAGGAAAAGAGGCGTATCGATCGATATGCCAGTAGAACGCGCGAGCCGCCAAAGTACTGCGTGAAATATTAGAGACTACGGATGATCGCCTCTTCGAGTTTCTGGTTCTTCATACCGAGGAAATGCTTCACCGCGGCCAGAGGATGCGTCAGAGTGAGGAATACCTTCAAGTCGGCCGCCAGGCGCAGGGCGAAGCCGACGAGACCGAAAAATGTCAGGGGCCCAAAGACGACGGCTGCCCAGCGCTCGCCGATCGGCACGGCAAACTTCGGTTTGGACGGGGCGTAGGTGCGCGGCCGGCCGGCAAGGATGGCACTGAGAAAGTCGGCGTCGTACACGGCTGTCTGGGCCATGCCAGAGAACGGGGTCTTGGCCGCATCGCCGATGATGTAGACGTCCTTCAAACCCTGAGCGCGGAGATCGTTATCGACCAGTGCCTTACCCTTAGGATCGAGCGGCAGCCCCGACACCTTTTCCAGTAAAGAGTGGGCTTTCACGCCGGCGGTCCAGACGATCGTCCCCGCTTCAATGTCGCCGTCGGCGAGTGTGAGTTTGCCGCGCAGGCAGCCTGTCACTTTCTTTTGCGTAAGCACCTGCACGCCCATGGCTGTCAGCCGGTCGGCGACCTGCTTCGAGACCTTCTCCGGCATCGACGGCAGGATCCGATCAGCCGCTTCTAAGAGCAGGATGTGTGGCGGCCGCCGGCGCAGGTCCTCCAGGTGGACTACCAGCTCGGACGCCGTCTCCACGCCGGTCGGGCCGCCACCGATGATAACGACGCGTTCGGCGGTTTCTTGCTCGTGCCGCGATTTGCCGGCCACGCTCAGAAGCAGTTCATCGAAGTGACGGCGGAGATGCACGGCCTCGCGCACGCCGGTCATCGTGAGAGCGTGCTCTTTCATACCCGGAATACCGAAGAACGCCGGCTCGGCGCCGGGCGCAAGGATAAGGATGTCGTAGGGATAGGTGCCGATTCGTCCGCTCGCCGTCTTTTTTGTCGTATCGACCGATTCGATTGTGTCGATCATCACCGTCACGGACGGCGGAAGCATCTCGTCAAAGTGTATGCAGACGCGCGAGAAAGCATCGGCGCGGACAATGCGGTAGAGCGAGCCGTAATACTCCAGCCAAGGACGAGGATTGACGATTGTGACCGCCAGGCCGCTCTGGCGGGCAAGTTTTTGAGCCAAACGAATGCCACCGAATCCACCGCCGATGATAAGGATTTTTTGCATACGCCGTCATAAGACTACGCAGCGTGCGTCTTAGGGGCAATGAAGCCGCCTGCTTTCACTTCACCCTTCCCCTTACCCGTCAATTTGGACTGGCCCGTCCTTGACGCCGATCATATATTTGCATATTTTCATAATTTGTATTATAATATATTCGAAATGACGATCAAAAACACACACAAGACCAGGCTGTTTAGCGCCGCTTTCCTGGTTCTCAGCGGCACCATTTTTACGGTCACACTCACGAGCGCCACCCGCGCCCGCGTGATTGATGCGCCGCTCCACGCCGCCGCCCCGGTGCTGCCGTATGCACCGGCGCCCGGGCCGTCAGTCGTCAGTGAGCCTTCCGCTGTCACCGTCGAATCGTTCCAGCGTCGCATTGACCGCGCCTTTGGCTCCAAGTTGGAATTTCACGCCGCTGCCTCAGCCTTAAAAAGTCGTGAAGAGCTTATGAGAGCCAAAACTACCGTTCTCTTCGACATTGAAACAGAGGTTGCGACTGGCGCCGACCTCGCGCCGATGGTCTTCGCCGTCAGTGACCATCAGCATTGGATCGCGATCGAAGCCGGAGCCGACGATATCACCTACTCACTCAACCGCGACGCGATCAAGACGGATGTCCGGGCCACGCTCGAGGCCTCACTCCCCTCCCCTGCCTGGGCCACCGTCACCGCCGAGACGACCGACCAGTACGGCAATACGCGTCTCGCGACCAGCGGCTCCGTGCGGGCGGGGTACATTATTGACAAAGATGAACTTACTGCAGACATTACTGATTCAATCATGATCGGCCGCACGGCGTTGGCGGCGGCCGCTATTTACGACCAAGGCGGCGTGTATCGCCCTCTGCCCGATGGTCAACTCACCAAGATGACGCTGTTGGCCCAAGGCCGCTCCAACTACGCTGGTTCACCCACCGGTCGCATCTTCAACGCCGAAAAAGCGCTCGACGACCAGCTCAATGGTTCGCTCGTGGGCACCGGCGTCACCTTCAGCTTCAATAAGACGCTCAAAGGCGCCAGCGGCTGGCGCGAGGCCCTTGGCATCTTCGAAGGCGGGGCACTACGCATGGTGAGCGGCGGCGGCATCTGCCAGGCAGCCACCACGCTCTACCGATCGCTCGTGAAAGCCGGATTGCCGGTCGTGGCTCGTGCTCCTCATAGTCTCTACGTGACGTACTACAAGGCCTACGGCGTCGGTATCGACGCCACTATTTTCCCAGGTGCTCAGGATCTCACCTTCGTGAACGACACCGGCCACCCTATCCTCATCCTCGCTCGTCACGAGGGTACCGACGCCTTCGTCGAGCTGTATGGCACGCCAGACGGCCGCCAGGTCGAGCTGGAGGGTCCTTATTTCTCCACCACGGCCCCCGTTGATTTCCTGGTCAGCGGCCGCCCGCTCAAGGCTAACGAGATCGGCTGGTCCCAGACCATCACCTGGCCCGATGGCCGCGTCCAAGACGGCCAAATCATCTCCCGTCATCGCAGCGTCCCGAGCTCACTCCAGAAGGAAGACCTGACGCTCGGCAACGCTGCCTCCATCTGATGAGCCCATAAAAACGGCGCCCCGCGAGGAGCGCCGTTTTTTTATTGTGAGAACGATTCTTATTTGAGCATCTCATCGATCGCAGCCGAGAAGGCACTGATCGGCTGAGCGCCCTTGATCTGCTTGGCCTGGTTGTTCGGGCCGAGGATCCAGAAGCTCGGCGTACCGCTAACACCAGCGGCGGAGCCGTCTTTCATATCGGAGGCAATCTCGTCGGAGTGCGTGTTAGCGTCGTAGCACTTCTGCCAGGTGGCCACATTCAGGCCACTCACGGTCTTGGCCCACTCAGGAATGGAAGCGGCGTTGATCGTGCCACCCTCTTCCTGCTTAGCAAAGACAGCCGTGTACATCGCGACCGCGAGCTCGTTGCTCTGGTCCTGGGCGCACTCGGTAGCCATAGCCATGGGCTTAGCCAACGGGTGGAACGAGAGAGGGAAGTCGCGGTGGACGATCTTCACCTTGCCCGTGTCGACGTAGTTTTTCTTTAGCTCAGGCAGCGTCTGCTTTACGAAGCGGCGGCAGAACGGGCACTGATAATCGGAGAATTCGATGATGGTGATCGGCGCATCGGCCTTACCGGAAAAGAAGTCATCGTCGGCTGTGGCCGGCTTGGCGTTGCTCGGGGCGGCCGGAGCCTGTGTGGGCGGCGTGGTGCCGCTAGCGGCGCCCGTGCCCGTGTTGAGGCTGGTAGCGACACCAAAGCCGAGACCGAAGGTTAGGAGGCAGAGCGTCGCGATAAACCACGGGTTGGCCGTGGAGGCGGAGGGATGGGAATTCATAGAAGAAAAGAAGGAATGGGTGGATGAAAGTAACTGGTTGCCAATCCTACGCAAAGACAGCCTAAAAACCACGAGACTCGTCTTTGCAGTGAGAATCTCCAATGGTGTGGAGCATTAAGGTGTTCTTAATCTACAAATGCCCAGGAGAAAGAAAAAAGGGCGGGTGACGATAGAATCGTCACCCGCCCGAAGCAGGATCGTTGTTGTTCTTACACCGGATCGCGTTCCGGTAAATTTTTCCAACCGGCATCGAGGATGGCTTGGAGACCGCGGCGATGGTCAGCCAGCGTGCCCTTCTGGCTGAACGTTACGGCGAGAGCGCCGGCAATCTTAAAGATGTCCACCTTGGCGTCAGCTGGCCACATGTTCATGAAGTGTATCACTTGTGAAAGGCGTTGCCGCATGGTGACCAGAGTCGGATCCTCCTCGTTCCATTCATTGCGGTAGATTGCCATCCCAAGCGCGAGATGGGGCTCCTTAATCCCCTTCCGCACCGCCTGTCCGATTAGACGCTTGATGTCGTCAAGGCAGTACTGATCGATGCGGAGGAGGTTCATCGTGTACAGGATCTCACCCATCATTGGCTGGCAGACGCTCTCAGCGTGTGCGTCGTGACGATTCTGAAGGGCTGGATCCGCCACGCCCAGTTGACCGAAGGCGGGAGAGAACTCCAGACGCCCCACGTGGATCTCCCGTTGGATCGGACACACTTCGTAGCGTATTCCGCAGGTCTTGAAGTGGGCGTAGATCAGTTCAGCCTGGGCTTGCGGGATCCTCAGAGTGGCGAAGCTGTCCGCCAAGGCGGGATCGATACCAAGATATAGGCAGCTTTCTTGGCGATGCCTCACCAATTCGTTGGTCACCTGGATATCAAGGATAAGGTAAGAGAAGATTCTGGCATCGAAGGCCTGTCGGTTGAAGACTGGACCCAGGTTCAACATGACTGCCGCCAAGCGGTACGCCAGAAAAAGGTCAGCGTTACCCACTTTGAAAAGCATCGAACTGGTCGGATTTTGCTGCTCGATATTCTCGAACACTTCCGCCCCGGCAGCCAGGACTCCATTCTGGACCATCACGATTGGCCGCATGATTTGGTAGTCAGGCGTCCCTCTGTCCGTAAACCGGATTTTCCTAGGTGCACCTCCGAAGAGATGGCGGCCCGCAAAATCTGTCACAAACTCAAGCATTATAAGACTCCGATACGCGTCACCAGGCCGGTTCTTGACCGTCACAAGACGGTACATGAAATGTAAAAGAACATCCTGTGACAGGTATAAACTGATTACGCACATAATTGCATATTTATAGTATTAGTCAATCATGTGTCATGGCTCATGCCGCATCGCCGGGTGATGCGAAGGTATTGAGCCATTACACGGACTGGACTATATTTAAATATGGTCTAGTAATGTATTATAGATACATTGTTTTTTACAACATTGGTCCACCAAGCCGACGGTACGATCGGCAGTGACATCACCCCATCCCCTGGTACAAAGAGGTAAGAAGTCTATGAAGAGGCGAGAAACACTGACTGACCCACCGCTATCCAAGATCATGGCAGGCATCAACGAGCTGGAAGAAGCGAAAGACCTGACCCCTAAGCAAAGGGTAGCAAAGCTCGACGAATTTCTTAGCACCATGCGACCGATTCTGGCGGACTGGCGCATCCTCGGCCTTCCCTGTAAGTGCGATGATTCGGTTCCCGAAGCCGGTGATGACGAGGTCGTCATCTACTACGGCGACTGGGATCTGCCGACACTCCGTAAGAGCGCCGCCGGACAGAGGCATATGCAGCATGACCAGAACTGGTACGACGAGAAGGGATGGAAGGCTGAGCCCGGCTACTACCGGCTCAATCTCCGCGTTCCCAACTCGAAACGGAAAAACTGGAACGCACAGGTTGCTCACCTGCGAACGATCGACGAAGTACTCCAACCGGCGGCCATCACCGTTGCTGCCTCTGCCCTACTTGTACATCTGACGGAGACCGGAAACGATCTCTTAAAGAACAAATGCTGCCGCTGCCGCGAACCTCTCCCCGACGACCACCGCGCCATCCTCACGGTCAACGATGGCCGCGTGCATGTCGGTAGCATCTGGGGTGGCCTCCCTGATGCCTACATCTGGCTCGCGTCCTCCCGGCTCGTCGCCCCTATGCCCTCCTGAACATTGCTTCTTTTTGAACCCCCGCGCCATTGTCGCGGGGGTTCTTTTTAGGCAGGCAGCCGAAATCAAACCACTACCCCTACGACTTACCGCTGACTCCAGTGTGGATAGGTCTACTTTAGGGGGGTTGAACCCCACAACACCCCGGGTGTGCGGGGCGGCTCTCCAAACTCATGCCTATTGTGGTGGAGCACCATGGCTGTTTCTTGAACTACGTACGATCTACTTTTTGATCAAACGAATTGATTGGCAGACTATGAGGATTGCCATGGTTTTGAGGTGACGTATGATCTCGGTATGAATAAAAATTCACCTGTGAAATTTCAAGGTTGTGAATACGTGTTTAAATTCAAAAAGAAGCTTTCTTCACGTAGAAAGCACAATGTCATCGCTGCAATTGTCAAAAGTCCTCTCTTTTATCGAAAGTATAAACAAGATGGCAACACTTGGTATGAGCTGAGATCAGCGAAGAATCACAATCTGCAGAAGGCTCCCGATGCGACTCTTCTTCTTTCAACAGATTTTGTGTATGTCATGAGAAAATCAAAAGCAGTACCTAAGTGGCAAAATCTTGATGGATTAAAGGATACTATTGAAGGCGATTTGGATTTTTTCATGGTTGGCGATTTTTTCTCCTATTCCTAAGAAGACTTTAAGAGCCAGACACCCAAAACCGAACGCTAGCTATTCTTTTTTTGCATTTTCCCGCGCACTGCAGCGATTTCCTGAGTAATGAGCTCAGATGCTGTGGTGCCAGGGAAGGCGTCGCGCAACGCTGCCAACCTCGCTTCGGCATTTTCTGGACTGTCACCTTTGATAGTCAGTGCCCACCATACTTTCGATCGTAGAAGAGGGATGTTTACCGGCTCACCATTTGGATATGTCTTTGCGTTCACGGGCGGCATAGTCAATCCACGATTTTCAATTGCGCGAGCGAGATGCTGCATGGTATTGAAGTTCATCGTCCAATCAGCCCCTCCCTCTTTATCTTGCATGGGCTGCAGGGCAGTTGCTATCCGTATGTATTCTTCCCGTAGTTCATCATCGCTCAAGTACGCAGTCAATTCTTCGTTGTGGTCATAATCATTCCACTGATGAACTGGTGTGCCGTCTTCATTGGTTGCGAACAAGAACGATGGTAAATCGACTCCGCGTCCGATGAGTTCTGCTGCCAGATCACGCATTTCATGATACGCGTACACTTGTTCAAGTGGGTTCTGGAAATGTATATAGCGATTTGCTGCCTCCTCATACCTTTCGTATAATTCGTAGTCATAAGCGTATTTATACCGTTCCTGAAGTATCGTCATCTGGTCCTTTGGAGGTGGAGGATTCACAAGCGCATCAAACTCCACACTGTGACTGGCTTGCTCTTCGGGTGTGGCGCGGCAGAAACTCGTTCCTAAAATAGAATTGATCTTCATCAGGAGATCATCGGCATATGCCTGCAATCGTTCTTGATCGACGCCCACACCCCGAGCAACGTCTGGCGTTCCGCCATGTTCCACACGAAGGTTCTTGTCCTGTACTAATTTTGCACACTCTTGGTACATTACTTCCATCTGGCAATACAAAAGAGTGCTACCTGCAGAAAGTCTTTCTAAACATGAGCTTAATTCCGAAAGAAAAAGAAGAGGAAGGAGTTTTTGTAACTGCAGGTCATCGAAAGGTCCATACATCATGGTCTCCACCGTGCTTCCGAAACGTAGTCTTTGTGCACGCCTTTCCATTACAGCGTCGTAAGCAAAAACCATGGCTGGGTTTTTTTTGAGTAAGTTCTGTCGTTCTAGGGCTCCATAGTCGACAGGATCGTTTTCGCTTGATGATTCTGGAGTCATCGTCAGTGAGGAATGGATTCTTACATTGCAGAATATTATATATTTGAAACTTGTACAGACTGCACAGCAAATCTATCCACTAGGATTGAGTGTTTCGAACTCCGAGAAAACGGCAACAAGAAGCTATCTCTAAATGACTATCGCGAAAATGGTTCTTAGTGAAAAGTCCTCATTTCGAACTTTCCTACATGTCTTAAAGTAGAAAATTCATTCTATAATAGAAATTTTTGTCCCGAATGGTGGAGCATTGAGGGTTAATTCCGAACCGCCTCAGCTCTTTACTCGCGATATTACGGATATTCTAGAAACATACATTAAGCTCGACTACTCGCTGCATACGCTTATAGAACTGCTAGACAAACCCCGAGATATGAAGAGGTTTGTAATCTTATAACCTGGATTCGTTAAAGAGCTTTCGGGAGCGATTCCGAACTCTGTCGATGGTGGAAGGGATTCGATTTGAGTGGAACCAACTACAAGTGAAAATTATGGATTGGTCTGCGATCATGGGTGTACAACTTGACACCCATTCTTAATGCCAATAAGATAAGAATGAATTTTCCCCCAGATTTATGCAGCCATACATGGACATTAATGGAGATTCAGGCGTCGCCGCCTACGAGTCAGGTGCTGACTACATCAAGGTTCAATTTAAAGGTAATACAACCATCTATTTATATAATTACTCAGCACCTGGTGCCGCACATGTAGAAGAAATGAAGCGTTTAGCAGCAACCGGAGACGGCTTGAATAGCTATATTAGCAAGTATGTGAAGAGTAATTACGCCGACAAGTATTAAGCTATTTGATCATCGCTTTTAGATTCGATGTCATCATTGAGATCCCCCTCAGGAAGCTCAAGACTTGTGATTATTGGCAGCGCCGTTCCTATAAGTCCTTGAAAATCACCATACATACCAACCGTATTTTTCATTACACGTTCTAATTCTTTCTCACGGCGAGCCCACACGCGTTCTGTGGATCTTTTTTCTTTATTAAGCTCTTCATGCATTCCTTGGAACGCCCGAACGATATTCTCAACTCGGTTTTGGAATTGAGTACTTGTTAAGTATGAATAAAGGGCCTCCATTTTTTCATCTTTGCCTACTAAAGATGTTTTCATCTGCGCCAAGCTTGCTAATTGATGTCTTAAAGCGGTTGCCAATGGGATTACATTTGAAGATGTAGTTATCCATATTCCTTCCTTCATCCCGAATCCTTTTATATCACTCGGAAGCGTCTGCGACACAATTACGCAAAGATCTGCCTTAGCCTGCATTTGATCGTCTTTAAGCTTCTTAATCCATTCATCACTCCAATGTTTTGTATTTTTACTTTCCCATAAAATAAGACCCAAATTTATACCTGAACGATTCTTAACAATATGCATGAGATCGGCACCATTAATACCTGTTGGGACATCCATAATAGAATCTGACGGAAATGACAGTACTAATGCATTCTTTAGATCATGTTCTTGAACTTCTCCTTGGATTTGCATTGAACCTTGTTCGCTTTTTCTCTTTAGATCATCAATTGTTTTACGCATTTGATCCAATTGCTCATCCTTAGATCTAACTTGCATATGAAAATTTTCAGCAGCTTTATTTAGTGCAGCTTCTTCAATTTTCTTTCGTTCTGCTTCTACTTTCTTTGCTATTTCCAAATCCATTGTCTTCGCCTTCTCTTCGAGTTCTCGATTTTTCTTTAGCATCTCAAGTTGTTTTTCTTCAGCCAATTTAAGTCTATTTTCTTTTTCCTGATTTGCTTGCTTCAAATCCTTCATTTCGGAACTAATTTCTTCACGCGCACTTTTTTTAAGCGATTCTGAAATTTGATGAGTCAATGCCTCAGTGAGAGGAATCTTTTCGCCGCAATTAGGACAAGTGATTATTGTATCAGGCATATTAATCGATAATTGAATTAATTCGTTCGAGTAATAAGACTAGCACTTCCATTCGTTCAATGTCTTCTTTTGTCATAATATCAGCAATGTAACGAGCTAGAATGGGTTTTTTGCAAAAATCGCCACTATTGGTTGATTCCTGATTTATTAGGTTTACCAACTCATTAGAAAATTTTTCGGCGGAACTTTTTAGTGCATCTATTTCTTCAACAATCCATGAGCCTGTTGTTTTGGGATACTTTAATGTTAAAGCTTTTACAATTACATCTGAAGGAATTGCATCTTCATATTCTTTAGTTCCTATAAGGAAAACGTTGTCTCTTAAAAATGCTTCATCAAAGCCAATCCCCTCCAAGGTTCTTTTGTTTAAGTTAGCATGTGTAGATGCCAATTGCGTATCTTCATCTAAAAAAAGAACGGTTGATTCCTTTTTGTTCTTTCCAAGAAGCTTTAAAAAGTTCTTCCATGCACCATTGGATTGTAGATTAGTTAAAACAATACCGTCTTCTCCCATACTTCTTTCAAAATATGTCCTATAAAGAATGGGCAGAGCATTATCTTCGCTTTCACCCTCGACCAAGAGAAAACACTTTTCATAAAAAATACTACTGTTTCTCACGCCTCCTAAATTTGAAATTTGAGCCAAGAAATTTCGAATTTCTTCATCTTCTTCACCTTTAAGATATTCAACTGTAGATTTACCATCTTTTTGTATTACATGGATAATCCTACCGGCAGGAGCTCTATCAACCATATTAAGAGAGTGAGTCACGATCACTACTTGAGTATTTGATTCGGCATCCTGTACGAGAGAGCGAATTACTTTAAAAAGTTTTCTTTGTGCATCGAAATCTAGATTGGCATCTGGTTCATCATAAATTTTCATAATTGGCCTACCTCCAACGCTTTGAGAAACATCCTTATCCCATTCAAGTATTGCAAGAAAAACTTTCTTTTTGGTGCCCTCGCCTCTTTGTTCAATTCCAAGGAATCCTGTTCCTGTATTTATTTGAAAACCGTTAAATTGCAATCCTTGTTCAAAATTAACATTTATATCTCCTTTGACACCTAACACGTCTGGATTGTAATTTTGAATTCTTTCCAACAATGAAGAATGAATTCTCTGATTCAGGTCATCAGTTATCGTATCTCTTAATGTAGAAAACACCGCTTTAAGCGCATGATTTTCATCATAAAAATGACTTCTATAAGCTGAGTCCAAAGTTTTTTTAATCAAGTTAGTCGGATTACCATAATCGCTACTAGAGTATGTTTGTAATACAGGAAGAAAATTTTGAACGTCAGCAAAAGGAGTTTCTTGCCATTTATCAGTCGTAGACGGGTTATTTGTATCAAGATATACAGTCATTTGATCTAAAAGATCTGCCTTTATTCCACTTGGCGTTAACCCAAGTGACCTCATCAAAGCTTTCAATGGATCTAAAGTAAGTTTTTGGAAACTATTTAACTGATCATTCTCATAAGATTTTTTATAAACAAAGAATTTCATACCGCCATCATGCGAAAACTCCTTTTTGATACTTAAGTTATTATCAATAACAAATGCTTCTATATCAGATGTCTGTCTTTCTGATGGAAGAGAAAAAACCGCTTCAATGATCACTTTTTCTGAAATATGTTCATCTCCACTTGAATGGAAATCACCATGTATTGGCGATTTTAAAACTAACAATAATTCAATTGCATCTCTCACAGTAGATTTACCTGCATCATTCTCACCAATAAAAACCGAAAGATTTTTTATAGGTATGACCCCTGAATCTTCATAACATCGAAAACCCTGTATTCGTAGTTGTGTCATTTTCATAGTTCATTGTCAGCAATTGCCTAAAAATACTACCCAATGACCCCTATCAAAACAATTCTTGCACAGTTACGCCTAATCCTTTGGCGATTTTTCTAGAGTTAGTAAACTTGGATTTTTTGGCTTAATTCCCTCTAAATTTTGAAGATTTTATAGATTGCACGCTATCTTCCGAACTTCAAGAAGAACGCCACACTAAGCCAAGAATTTCGATTGTGGCCAAAAAAGTATGATGATCGCAAAAAGTAGCTTTCGAACTTTTTCAAAAGTGGCTATAAGAGCACAATTCTCTATTAAAAGGCAATTCTTTGAGTTTGAATTTCGGTGAATTACCGAATGGTGGAGGAGATTAGACTGAGTTGGAACTCGCTACTGCCATACATTGCAGAAATAGCTGCAGCAGCACAAGAAAAAGCGGAGACGGAAGATTTACGGCTTCTACCGATTTTGAATAGGGATGCATTGGCAACTACGAGATAAGATTTGAACAATGCTGCTAACAGCCTGATTACAGCGTATGCCTCTTGCGACAAAGCATCGGCACAAGAAGCTGGCTACTTCAGCCTCGTGGAAGAAAGGGCAGTCAGGTAATCCGAATGGTGCGCCCAAAAAAGCTTGGAGGTGGTCAGAAGTACTACGTTCCGTTGCCGAGAAGATTGATAGGAGCGGCAAGGAGTTCAAAGAGCTTGCAGCCGAAGCACTTTTGAAAGAGGCAATGAAGGGAAACATTGCAGCCCTCAGAGAACTTGGCGACAGACTGGAAGGAAAACCAAGGCAATCTATTGAGATTACTCCTCTTGAAGAGAAAAAAGTCATGAGTTTAGATGTCGCTTTCCGCGCAGCGGAAGTGTTGAAGAAGCGAAACATTGAGCTTCGTCTGACTCACGATGAGTGGGCAGCAATGTACAGGAAGCAGGAAACAGCGTCTTCAAAGACGTAAGCATCAACAGTGGGAGTCATTGGAGAATCAGTTTGTACCTCGGATATGTTGTAGTATCACTTCAGCACGCTCAATAAATCCTTGGTCATCTGTAAACACCTCCTTTGCAATCTGCATAGCAGCACTGTCTCTCTGAGTGCCTATCTGTAAATGATGGAATGCATCAACGGAATATGTGCGAGCACCATGCGCCCCTTGCCATTCGACTGGCGTGTTGGACGTAGCAAAAGAGCCTCGTATGAGCTCAAATCCCTTCGGGTCGCTAAAACACTCAAGTGGGCGACAGTGTGTTGATACGATGACGCGCAATTTGCGCTCGGAACAGCGCTCAAGAAATGCCCATGCCAGTGCCAGCTGGTAATCGGCACTCGTTCCGTTGAAAAGCTCATCAAATAAACCAAGAGACTGGATAGTGGCTGACTGAAGAAAATCATGCGTGTTTGTGAGCTGGGCTTTGAATGTACTCAATTGATGACGAATGTCATCTCTCAAGCCGAAATTGTGATGTATGACATCTGGCATGGTCATTGCAGCTCTTTTACAAGGCACTTTCCGACCCATGCGCCCTAAATGAAGACAGTATCCAACTGCCTTCATGAAAGTGGTTTTTCCTGCCATATTTGGTCCAGGAACAACGATGATAGTTTCGGTGTTGCTATTTTCGGAATGACCTAAAGAAACATCTCCAAATGGCTCACTGCTATCAATCCCTCGAGTGTGCGCAACGCGATCGCTTTTGCCATTGCTCCACGCAAGTGCTGGATTTTCTAAACCAGAAAATGAAAATCTCAAACCAAGATCATCTGCACTTTCGACGGTGGGGAACACTCCTGTTCTGTTTCCATCGACGGCATGAACTTGTTCGGCGTAATCAATGAAACTGCCAAGTGCCAATAGAGAGGGGATGAGTTTGTTGAGCTGTGTGCTTTTTACATAATCAACATACGCATCAAAAACGTTTAGCGAATGCGCGGTATGAACTTTGTTTGGAAGTCCATGAGCATTCGCTGCTCGCTGCTCCGCTCGAACGGTAAATACCGCCTCTTTGTTAGATCGGTCGTACTCACTATCGTAATCATCATCTCTACCACGAGTACCCTTCTTAGGATCAGCTAGAGGAGAAATGCAGCTAATCTGCAAGGTCGATACAATGTCTCGTACACCTCGGATGTTTTCAAGCACCTGCTCAACATCGGCAAGAAGTGGGTGGCTGCGTAGAGATGCTGCATGTAGCTGAGCCGCAGCTTCTAAGGCAGAGAGGTATTCCAAAAACTGCTGCAGCTTTTTTCGAGACTGCAACATGAGCTTTTCAAAGCTATTGCCATGATAATCGCTGCGTTCATCATCTCGTATTTCTTCCTGGAAATAAAAAGCATATGCGCCCGTAAGAACGCTGCGGATTTCAGAGCGGGGCTGACTATGCATGGTCTG
This sequence comes from uncultured Candidatus Peribacteria bacterium, assembly GCA_964640945.1. Lineage (GTDB taxonomy): Bacteria > Patescibacteriota > Gracilibacteria > Peribacterales > Peribacteraceae > JAGOUB01. The sequence goes on from CAZXIV010000001.1 coordinate 183,724, forward strand.
AATAAGACGTATAACGCTTACATCTGAAAAGCCGCCACAATCTGCGCATTTCGCAAAATCGTCTGAGACTCCAGTATTCACTTGACCTCCTCTACCATAGGAATGTGATGAATCTCGATCGGAGACAAGTCTAAACCCACCTGCCTCATCGGTCAGGTATTCGGAAAAAGTAATAGGGATCTGCCTTAGTGGTTGAAGAAAATGAGTCTCTTCCTTATCTTTTTTCGGCGGCTCTTGAAACTGTGAGTACCATTGCAAGACTTCACTGCGCACTTGGTCACTACGATAACTTCCAGGAATCGATGGTAGGTGTGCACCATGTGAACGACCATAATGGTCATCTTTCAGCTGCCTACCTAGAAGGCTATTTTTTAGAGACATAAAGGGGGGAATTGTACATGAAGCAAAAGTTTTGAAAAGCGCGGATTTTGAGAATCTGTACATCAAACGTGGTAAGATAGTTTCGACCCAACCTATCGAGCGGACTTTCTATGTCCGCACACCATTGCACGGACAGTGCAGAAAGGGGCATCTTTGCCTCGGTCAACGCACTGTCCTCGGAGGGTAACCTCCTCGATAACGTTGGGTCAGCCGAGCACGGGTGCCCCTTCTTGCTTATTCCCCTTCATCTTTATGGCAAATAAGTCGTTCTCACGGATTCTCCTGTTCATAACTTTTGTGTTTACGATGTTTGCTCTGATTTCGTACTTCAAGATGGAATCTATTCGCTATGACTGGCAAAACCGATGTGGCAACACTTGCGCTCATACCCTTGGGAGACGCATGCAATGGATCAATGATGCCGATGGATGTGCTGAGTTGAGAGCGATGTACACCAGTCGTCCTGACTCATGGAGCGAACGCGAGATGAAACGATGGTATGAAGCAGTGCAGGATCGTGCAGATTCCATGCAGTGCGATCTGACCAAAAAGTAACAAGGGCTGCTATCATCTACCAGTGCAGACGAAGCAGAAAATCCTCGGCGTTGTTGATGTGCTGCTTGAGGAAATTGAAATCTCGCCAGAGACAGACCTTCTACACATCCCATTCGCAAAGTTCTCGCAGGTAGCGCATGTACCTCAGAGGGATGTAGAGAAGATCGTCTCAAAACTTCAGCAAGAAGGCTTATGCTCCAATATGCGTAGCTTCATCGATGAAGGCAGCCCTTTTATGCCCAGCATTGCGCCTACAATCGAAGTGAGCATTCCAAAGCCAGAGAAGCTCAAGGAATACCGAAATGAGCTTTGGATGGCATCAGGGAGAGAAATGGATGCCCTGAAAAGCAGGTATCAACGGTTCAGATTTGTTGATGGAGTGCTCTACAGGGATTTTGAGAATGCAGTTCTCAAGTTCAGTGAAAAAGATCTCCAATACGCATTGCTTCAAAAGGCTTTCGAGGAGCCACTTGAAGAATGGATTGACGTTTTGAATCTTGAAGCGGGTATCAAGACGACCAAGAGGAGTATCTATGATGCCGCTATTGCTCTGAATAAGAAGATAGCAGCTTCCTTCAAGATTCAGGATTACTTTTTCGAGATGGATAAGACAGGGAATCGCTGTAGAAGAATGGCTCTATAAAGCCACTCAACGGTGAGTCACCTCGTTAGTTTTACTCTGCACCTGATGAAAAAGGTGCGTACTGATTCGGCAAAGGAAAACCCTTCGGATTTTGCTGTGCGTTATATCGATATGACCGAAGAGCAAGAGTCCCAATGGGTTCGTGATTTTTCACTACTCTGTCTCGAAGTTTACGAGGAGAATAGACAAATAAGACCATTGATCTTAGACCAATGTGTTACAATTCCATTATTATGAAGACGAAGGGATCTGTCAGTTATGCGCGAGTATCAAGTGAAAGCCAAGTCGATGGCTATTCTCTCGACGCACAGCTACGCGAATGTAGGGCTTGTGCGGAGAAGCTGGAAACGCCGATTCTGAGAGAGTTCACTGAGGCAGGTGTAAGCGGAACCAAAGAACATCGCCCAGCACTCGCAGAGGCACTTGCCTACTGTGCGAAGCACAAAGATAAGATCACATACTTCATTATCAAGGACGTAGATCGCCTCGCACGAGATACGCTCGTGTATCTCATTATCAAAACTAAGTTGAAAGAGTTTGGTATACAGCTCTACTCGATCAATCAGCCGAGTATTGGCGAAGATAATCCACATGCAAGGTTTATGGAGGGCATTTTCGCGCATGTGGCACAGCTGGATCGTGAACAGATAGTTATGCGAACAACTTCAGGTAGGAGAGATGCGCTCGATGACGGTGCATGGATCAGTCCTGCACCATACGGCTACGCGAACGATAGAACTGTCGATGGCATTGCTACCCTCAAGATTGTTCCTGATCGCGCGGAGGCTGTACTGAGAGCATTCAAACTATACGCTGAAGGCAAGGAACAGCTTGAGATCTGTGAAAAGCTGCACAAGCTCGGGTATCGAACCTCAAGAGGAGGCAAGTTCAGCAAGCAAACAATGTCTCACATGCTCAGGAACGTCGTCTATATTGGGAAGATACGGAACAGTGCGTTCCCTGATCGCATCATCGATGGCAAACATCCAGCAATCATTCCAGTAGATCTTTGGAATAGCGTTCAGGAACGACTTTCAGGTAACAGAGGCAGGAGTCCTACGATGAGAATGAATCCTAGTTTCCCCCTCGCTAACTTTCTACGATGTTACAAGTGTGGAGGAGTGATGTCAGGAAGCTTCTGTCGTGGGAAGAGTGGCAAGAAATACCCGTACTACCACTGTCGAAAATCGGCATGTAAGGCGAAGAACATCAAGCGCGACGCGGTAGAGTCTGTGTTTCTACGAGCCATACAAAGAGTGCGACCGACTGATGCGGGGGTAGATCGAATTGAAAAGGGCTTCATCAAGGTGTTGCGTGAGAAATGGTCAGAGAAGCTGAAGGATAAAGCCGTGTTGCAGCGCAGACTCACAGAACTCGATCAGCTACGAAACAAGATCGAAGGCATGTTCATCGATAACAAACTTTCTGAGGAGACCTACCAACGACAGTTGGCAAAAGTTGAAGATGAGATCATCACCGTCACGAAAGAAAAGGATGAGAACCTCCTTTCAGAGTCGCAGCTCAAAGATCAATTACTCTTCGCTCGTCGATTTCTACTGTCGATTTCAAACACATGGGAAAACGGCACAGTTGAGCGCAGAAGACTCATTCAGCGACTTGTCTTCCCTGTCGGTCTACGTTGTACAGAGGACTCAGGACTTGGAACACTTGAAATACCGCGTCTGCTTGAGCTTGCGCGTACTTCCGACATTGATGAATCCAAGATGGTGGGTCAGGTGGGACTTGAACCCACGACCAAGAGCTTAAGAGGCTCCTGCTCTACCAACTGAGCTACTGACCCATGGTGTGAAAACCGCGAGAGCCCGCAAACAGTACTAGAAGCATGCCTTCCAGGCAACGCCTAGAAGACCTTCCGGGGGTGGGCAAGTCGATGTCCGGCCGAAATAAGGAGGGCCACGGGCAGGCCAGCGTGCCAGGCGACGGTATTGGGAATCTCGATCGAAGCGTGAATGTCCCGCCCTTGGCGGATCTCCGCCAGCTGTTCGTCCGTCAGGTCGATGCCTGGCAGCACCTTCAGCACGTCTTTAAGCGGGGTGACAGCCGTCCAACGCGCCTCAGCGGGAGCCGACGCACCCGCCACCGACCACTCCCCTACCTTCGTGCGGCGGAGGCCCGCCAAGTAGGCGCCGCAGCGCAGGCTCTGGCCCAGATCGTGGGCGAGCGAACGGATGTAGGTCCCCGAGCCGCAGCGTACTTTCAGCACCAGGTTCGGGTAGGCGTACGACACCACCTCACAACTCTCGATCACCACCTCGCGCTCGGGCATGGCCACCACCTCGCCCCGACGGGCCTTGTCGTACGCCCGCTCACCATCAATATGCACAGCGCTATGCGCCGGCGGGGCCTGGCGGATCTTGCCGACGAAGCGGTCGCGGATGGTACTAAGCACGGCTTCAACCTCCGGCTCGGGCACGCCGGGCTTGCGCGCCACTATCTCCAGCTGGCCGTCGCGGTCGTACGTAGAGCTCACCGTTCCGAATGTCACCTCGGCCACGTATTCCTTGGGCAACCCGGTAAAGAGTTCGACGATCTTGAGTGCCTTCGCGCCTACGGCCAGCACGAGCAAGCCGGAGGCAGCCGGATCGAGCGTGCCCAGGTGGCCGATCGAACGCTCCGAAAGAGCGCGGCGGACAGCCGCCACCACATCGTGACTGGTGGGTCCGACGGGTTTATCGACGAGGAGGAAACCATGTCTCACCGCGGGATTCTACCAGAGCGGCGCCAATCGAACAGCTCTTAGGGGGCCATTAAAGCGCCCACAAACGGCAAAACGGTCGAGAGAATGAGGGCTAAAACGGCCACCAGGGCGACCAGGCGATAGAGAGAGCGTTGCTTCATGGGGCGAGAACGGAAATAGAGACGAATTCAGTCGCCGTGCGGTTATCCACGCCGGTCACCTTCAGCTTAACGACGTACGTGCCAGGATCCTGAAAGGAATGGACGGCACTGCGCTGATCGCTCTGGCTGCCGTCCCCAAAATCCCATAGCACCGAGTCGATGGGGCCGACCGTGCACTTGGAATCAAACTGGATACCAAGCGGAACTGTGCCCGTGAGGCGACTGGCTTGGATGCAAGCCTTGAGGAGCGACTCGCGCACCACGATCGCGCGGCTGGTGCGCACCTCCTGCTTGCCGGTGGTACGAACCTTCAGGTCGATGGTATAGGTGCCGGGCTCCAGAAACGTATGCTCCACTTGCGCCGGGCCGAAGACCTCATCGGTGCGATCGCCAAAGGACCAGACGAAGCCGGAGATGGAGTCGTCGGGCACAAAGCTCTCGGAAGCGTCGAAGCGCACCTTCAGCGGCGCCACGCCGCCTTCGGGATCCATGCGAATCACCAGCGACGAGGTGGGCGGCTTCACAATGACGGTGATGGGGATGATCTTCACATGGTCCTGCGAATCCTCGGCCACGAGCGTCAGGGTGTACGTGCCCACGGTGCGGTAAAGGGCCTGCAGCGGGCCGTTGGTCGACCCTACTTCGGTGGCGTTGGGCGCTTCCCAAGTGAAACGCACAAACGGCTGACCGGTCTTGGGTGTCAGTTGTACCGTCAGTGGCGCTTCGCCGACAATCTGATTATTCGCCGGTTGCGGGGCGCCGTCGTAGGCCAGGTCTGGGATCTGCAACTCGTCCACCACTCGAATGAGGGCCGAGAGCTCGGCGATCTGGCCGCTGGCCGAGCGCACCTTGGCGACCACGGGGAACTTCCCTTTTTTTTCGTACGTGTGCGTCGTCTCTGAGGTAAACACATTCTCACTGCCGTCGCCAAAATCCCACTCTGTGACAGCCACCGGCGTATCGGTCTTGATCGCCAGCTTGATGCCAAATGGTGACGTGCTAATGAGGCGGCTCGGCTCAGTGATGAGCTCAACCGGGAACGGCAACGGCGGGGCGGGCTCCACCTTGATGGTGCGCGCATACGTCTGCTTCGATTTATTCGTCAGCTCCACCACCGCCGTCACATTGTAGTCGCCGAGCGCGTAGAAGGTGTATTTGGCATCGGGCTCCTTGCCGGTGACATCCACTTTCGCATCGCCGTCAAAGTCCCAATCCACCTGTTTGATGAGCTGCTTATTGGGCACCAGGTTGCTGATACTAAAGAGCACCGGGCGCTCAATAATCGGCGTCGGCGGCGTCATCGCAAAGACCGACCGCGAGAGGATGAGCCGGCGCGAGGCCACCCGTACGCGGCCATCGGCCATAATGATCTGTGTCTGCACGCCGTACACGCCATCTTTATCAAACTTGGCCGTAATCGTCGGCACGGTTGTCTCTTGGTCTACCGTATTGTCGCCATTTAAATCCCAGCGGTACTGGATCGGACGCAGACCCAGGTTGATCGAGGTTTGCACGGCCTTCTCCACGCTAAAGGTAATGGCGAGCGGCGCCACGAAGTCGCCCGGCTTGGTGGGATGAATAATCTCCATCGTCAGGGCCGGCTCTTTCAGGAGCATGACTGCGGCCAGAATGCTGATCAAGATGCCCGGCAACACCACCACCGCCAGGCGGACGGTTGCCTGGCGCTTTACGCCAAGCGTGAGGTCGGGGTTCTGGACGTGGTTATAAAAGATGAGGCCGACCGCCACGAAGATCAGCAGACCCACGCAGGCGGAGCCGACGCCGATGGAGGCCAGACCCTGCAACTCGCCCGAGGGATCGGGAAGAATAGAGAGGAGAAGGATCAGCCAGAGAATGTAGAGGCCGTACACAACACCCACAGCCGTGAGGAGCGCCTTCTTGGTGCGCTGTACGGCGCCCTCTTTTGGATCGGTCACAGGCGTCTTCTTGATGGTGGGTGCAGGCGCGGCGGCGGGCTGGGTCTGGCCGGTGATGCCGTCGAGAGGAGCGTCAGGCATGGAGCAATGAGGGGAGGACGGCGCGCAGGCCAGGCCAATCGCTCACGTCGGTGGGGGCCTCGATGGGCAAGACGAGATCATGGTCGTGCAGATCGAGTGTGAGCTCCAGCGTCAGGTTCTTAGACACAGGATCGCTCACCGACCAGCGCACGCGGTGCACCAGGGCCGTCGCGGGGTCGATCCAGAGTTCACCGTTTGCCTGCATCGCATCCACCGTCGTCTGGAGCGCATCGTCCGCCAGGCGCTCGCCGCGGTTTTCGGCGGCGCGGGAGAGATATGCGCGCAGTTTCTCAGGATCGACCGTCACCTGGTAGTGCACCACGTTCACGCCCCGAAGCTGGGTGCGACCAAGATCGTCGGTCACGGCCAAAGCGTTCGCCTGCGCGTCGAGCACCTGCGGCTCGGGGTTCACCACCGTGCCGCTACTACCGCGGATGATGCGCCGCCACTGGCCCGTGGCGGCGGAGCGGAGGGAGGCCGGCAGAATCAAATCGATCATCGGGCCGCTCGCCGACTGCAGGCGCAGGTCCACTTCGCCATTCGCTAGGTGGGCTATTTCCGCCTGTACTGTTGCCGGCGAGGTGTTGTCGCCCGCTCCCAGCTCGCCCTGAAAGGCACCCGCCGCGCGGATGAGCTGGCCGTCGCTCACGAGTGCACCAGAGGCCGTCAGATCACCGGTAACGGCCAACTGCAAACTCCAGAAACGAACCGACGCCGTCAGGTCGAAGGCAACAGAATGGAGCCCCTGGGTGGTGCGCACCGCCCGCGAGAGAAGCTCGGCCGGGTCGGGACGGCTCGACCAACTACAGGCCGTGAGGAGGAGCCCGAGAGAAGAAATGGCCAGGATCGCAATCCGACGCCGAACGCTCAGTGGCATATCGGCAGTGAGCATGCCAGAAATACGCCCCTCCTGGCCAGCTGTCGGACGGCAAAGTGGGCGCCGAGCAAGGCCGATCGTGGACTCACCAGCTCGAGCCACCTCCCCCTCCCCCGGCCGAACCGCCACCGAATCCCGAGAAACCGCCTCCGCCGCCTTTCGACGACCAGCCGCCGGATGGCCCAACCAGCCAACTACTGCCGCGGCGCCTGGTCTCACCCAGGCCATAACGCGAGACGAAGTAATCGAGGCCGAAGCCTGAGGCCACGAGCAGCGGGATCGGCAACCACCACTGCAGGACGACGGCCAGGATGGCGCCGGCACCCAAGCCGATCAGGCCGCCGTGCCACCACGATTTCGACTTGGCCATCCAGGCGCCAAAGAAGCGAAAGAGATTGAGTGCCACGAACATCGTCACGACCAAGAGAGAAAAGACGTCGGTTTCACCCCCGGCCCCCGCCTCGGGTTTGTACTCGCCACCGATCGCTTCTTTCAGTTTTTGCACGCCGGCCTGGAGAGCCTCGGGATATTTTCCGTCTTTTAAGAGCGGTTTCATGACATCCTCAGTAATACGGTAGGCCGTCAGGTCGGGCACCGCGCCTTCGAGGCCGTACCCCACCGAAATCCAGACCTTGCGGTCTTCGTACGCCAAAAGCAGGACGATGCCGTTATCGTTGGTCTGACTGCCCACGCGCCAGGCGCGATGAATATCGAGCGCCGCTTGGCCGATATCGGCGCCTTCCAGGTTTTGGACGGTCACCACCGCGATCTCGTTGCTCGTCTGTTGGCGGTACTCGTTGAGCTCCAGCTCCAGATCGGCCTGCTGAGCCTCACTTAGCAAAGCGGCTGTATCGGTCACAAAACCGTCGTTGGGTGGCGCCACGAAAGCGGCTTGGGCGGCCGACGGCAACCACGCCAGCGCGGCGATCGCGAGAACGAGTGAGAGCCGTGACCTGGCAAGGAAGCGCAGCACGGCTCTCACTCTAGCACAGCTCAACGAGTGGAGCTGGCGGCCTTAAAGTCGAACTGGATCTGGGGCGCATTTTCGGCACCGGCAGTGGCTTCAAACGTCTCCGCTGGAGCAAAGCCGAGGACGCCGGCAATCAGATTGCGGGGGAAGGTGCGCACGCCAATGTTGTAGCTCACGACGGCGTTGTTGTAGTCGCGGCGCGCGGTGGCGATACGATTCTCCGTGCCTTCCAATTGCACCATTAAGTCGCGGAAGCCCTGGGTGGCGGCGAGCTGCGGATAGCTCTCCACCGTCACAAGCAGGCGTGAGAGGGCCCCCTGGAATTGGTTTGCGGCTTCTACCTGGCCGGCTTGGTCGCCCGAGGTTTGGGCCGACATCCACTTTGTGCGGGCAGCGACAATCTCGGTCAGCGTCGTCTGCTCAAAGTCAGCGGCGCCCTTGACCGTGTTCTGTAAGTTGGGCACCAAATCGAAGCGGCGCTGGAGATCGGTCTGGACCTGCGACCAGGCCAGATCGACGCCTCCACGGAGCGTGATCAGCGTGTTATAGGAGGACCAAAGCCAACCGCCGAGTACCACGACCACCGCGGCGACGATCCAGAGAGTGCGTGACATAGATGAAGAGGGGGAACAAAAAGATGATAGCAGATCAGAGCACGGTGTCGTCGGCTGAAACGTTGAAAATCAACTCCACCGAACCTTCGGCCACCATATGCGACTGAGCCGCAGCCCGGAGCTCGGCGGCCGTGGGGGGCGTCTCAAACTGGAGCGGCGCATCGAGGCCAAGGACCTGGACCGTATAGCGGTGCAAGCCAGTCTGCGAGCAGGGCGGGTTGTAGACCGGGCCCACGGCGCTCTGACCTAGCTCTGCCCCCTCAATCAAGTGGTTGGCCGTCAGCCAGGCGGTACTGGCGGGAGCGTTATAGACCACCCAGTGCACATAGGCGCCGTCAGCCGCGCCGGGCTCTTCGAAAATAAGCGCAATGGATTGCACTGCCTTCGGCACGGCCGCGATGCGGAAACGCAGCGGCCGCGAGCTGCCCAGGCAGGTAAAGTCACGGGCGATGTGCCCAGTACTATCGGCATCGGGGGCGGTGATGGTGATTGTGGCCGGCGCGCTGCAGCCAGCTAGCAGACAGGCGGCGGTCGTCGTCGTGAGAAGGGAGCGGAAAGTCGTCATGGGTGGATCCTACCCTCCAAGCAGCTCGAAACGGTAGGGTTTTTTGGACCAAGTCGGCCCGGCGAAACCCACACCGATGCGCGGCGAACGGCGAATCGTTTCACCCGCGCTACACTCGCCTGCTCAACTGCCCTCGAGGAAGAGGCGCAGGCTCGCGCCCCGAAGGCTGGCAATGCGCAGACGCTTCAGCGTCTGAATGTCTGCGGGCCGCTGCGTCCGCCCGCCCCGGATGGCTACGGACGCCACGTACGTCTCGGCGGCGATGGCCACGCTGGTATCGTCAAAGTGACCGATGGGATAGGCGAAGCTCAAGACCGGGCGGCCGATGAGGCGCTCGAGGACAACCTTGCTCTCGACTATTTCCACTCGCTGCTCCTCTTGATTGAGCGTTTGAAGGTCGCGGTGGGTAGCGGTGTGATTGCCGATCTCCACTCGGTCACTGGCCGCCACCGCCAGGAGCTGCTCGGTACTCAAGTACCCTGGCGTATTCAAAAAATCAGTGACAACGTACAGCGTGGCCTTGGCCCGGTAACGCTCCAAGATGGGCAGCACCGTGAGGTAAAAGTCCTCGTACCCATCATCAAAGGTGAGCACAACCCGCTTTTGGGCGGGTACTCGTCGCCCGGCCATCAGAGCCGGCACCTCACTGACGGTATAGAAAGTAAATCCTGCCTCGCTCAGGGCCCTCACCTGGGACTCCAGCTCCTCGGGCGTCACGCCCAGCTGGGCGCGCATCGACTCCGGGTCGGCCGGTGCTGGTTCCACGTAATGAAACATGATGATCGGTACATCAAGCTCCTGCAGCTCCGACACCGGGATCCTCTCCGGCGCAGGCAATGACTCCGGAGACGGCAGTGCCTGTACCGTTGTACCGGTGGAAAAGAGCGGCTCTGGCACCAGTGAGGGTGACGCCACGATGGCCGTCGCGGAACAGGCGGCAAGCCAAAGAGCGCCCAGGAGGGCGGCAGTCGTCAGCGCGGCGGACGGCACGGGAATAGGCATAAGGCAGTGGTTGTGACTCTGCACCACTGGAACGCTTGAGAAAATATCACAGGGAAGACGGAAATCTAGCTCCACCCATTCAGGCATGGAGCACTTATCCCTTAAAGCCTAGTCCATAAAGCGGTGTCATGGTTCGACTACGCTTACCATGACACGCTTTCCTAGCCTTGAGGGGATATACGCTTACAAAATGGGCACATTACCCGGCAAAACCCACCACTCACGTGCCAAAGGCGCATGAGAAGAGAGGCTCCCACGGGTTAATATCGTGCCCCGGAGGGTTGATTTAGTGACGCTGCTCGGAGCGTAGATTTTGACAGATCTATTGTTATATTTAGATGTATAATAATGAAGGAATTGTTTGCCACGGTCTTTACGTTCAACGGCAGTCATACATAGAAAGAGAGAATAACGATGAAAAATACCCGGATGTTCGCCGATGCCTGTTTTGTTATTCAGGTGATCTGCACGATTCTGTTTGGCGGAGGACAGTTCCTGCGCATGCTCAACACCTCACAGGGTGTAAGCCTGACCTGGTTCATCTTCTGGGAGGCTTTCCTCTTGCTGAACCTCGTCCTCGCCTTTCGTGCGCACCGGACTCAACCGAGTCGCGTCACCCGTCAAACGATTTGCAGCTACACGCTGTGGACGGTCATGGTCACCGCCGACCTGACGGTCATGTTTTGGAAAGGGAGCAGTATGTGGGATGCCAACGACACGCTCACAATTATTCTCGGCGGCATGGGAGTTGTACTGACTCTGTGCATCGCCCACTACAAAAAATACAGTCTCGGTGATCCGATGGTGAAAGGCTGGCTGGCTGTGTCCTTCAAGGCTATCCCCCAACTCATCATGGCATACAAAATATGCTTGGTGGGAGGAGCTGGCCTGGCTGGCCTCACAGTCATGATGGGTCACATCACCGTGCTGACCCGTCTAGGCCAACTCTATGCTTCCCTTCGGGAAGCTGGCTGGGACAGGAACCGCATCGGTTCAACCCTGAGCGAAACCGCCAACGAAGCCAGTTGGGTGCTCGTCACCATCGCTTGGATCATCTCCTCATGACTGCCTGAACGTACAGAACCCCGAACGCATCATGCGCTCGGGGTTTTCTTTTCCATAACGTTCGACCCCTGGCTTCAAAAGCCACAATAAAAGGAGACGGGGCAAGACCCAGGGAATCAAAGCCTGACTGGACTGGATCCCGAGTTCAAGAACCAATCCGAACACCTGGGGTGAATCCTCTACCCTCAGGTTC
>CAZXIV010000002.1:0-122392 GCA_964640945.1 uncultured Candidatus Peribacteria bacterium
GCCCGGCGCGCAGCGTTTTTTACTCCACTTTTTGTCGCGCTGACAAAAAGTGGAAGACCATTGGTGGGCACCAGCTAGGAGAAAAGATTTTTACCACGCAGAAAAAGGCCCACTCCTTGATCATCAAACTCTTATTTACATTAAAGAAGAGATGGCACTCTCAATGCTGATCGCTAGACTCCCGACGTGACCAAGACAGACGCCGACACCACCGAGACTCCCCCCCCCTGGAACCAAAGCTTGCTGCTGGCTGCCGCCAGCGTTGGCGGTGCGCTGATCGTGGCCGGATTGGTGACCGTCGTTGTTCTTCTCAATCTGCCGGTTGTGAGTGGCCTCGAGCTGCTCCCGGCCAACCGCACCATTATCGCCCTAGCCGGCGACGATGCGGCGTTGCGGCGCATGCTCCAAGAAGCAGCCCCGGGCTTGCCGACGCTGCCCGCGAGCGGTAGCGGCCGCGTGATCGCCCTGATCACCGTCGCGCCCGGTCAAGAGGAGTGGATCAGCCTGCCGCGCCAGAACGTCAACCTCGATGACCCCACCCTCACGCTCTCACCGGCGGCCCGCGCCGTCTTGGAGGAAGGCCCGTCGCTCCTGGCCGAGGCGCTGCCCTCCGCCCTGCCCGCCGACGCCGAGATGGTGTTTTTCGCCACTGTCCCCTGGCTCCGCGCCAACAGCACCCTGCATCCATTCCTCACCGCCGCCCTGACTGGCCGCAGCGAGGTAGCGATCGCTCGCCAAGGCAACCGTTGGCAACTGAGCGTCAATGGCGGTCCGGCGCGCGACACACTCAACCGCGCCCTACCCTTGAGCCTGAACGATCCTATCTTTGCTCTGGCCGCCGCCGATCTGCCCACCCTCCTCGCCACCCTCCAATCGTGGCAGCAACCCGATGCGCGCCTCATTACGGCCGGACTCGTGCGGGCGCTCATTGGCCGCACCCTGGGACCTGAATCCTTGAGCGGCGCTACCCTGGCCGCCCTGCAAAACGCCGTCTCGTTGGCCGTCGCCGCTGACGCAGCAGGCACCCCGCGCTTCGCCGCCGCCTTGCCCGCCGCCGATGCCTCCGCCCTGGCCGAATCCTTCGCCGCCGCCTTTGAAGCCTCGCTCCCGCGAGCGAGTATTGTCCATCAACCGCTCGATGAGGAATACACCCTTAATGACGTCCGCCTGGACCCCGCCGCCATTGTCCGCACGGAGAGTCAGATCAACGGCCGACCGACTGTCACCCTGAGCCGCTCGGGCAGCGTGCGCACGCTCAGTCTCGCCCCCTCGCCCCTGGAAAACCGTCTCCTCATCGGCAGCGATCCCGAGAGCGTGGCGGCACCCATGAGCCAACTACCGCTGCTCTCCACCAATGGCGCGCTCATCGCCGCCGGCGTTGTCCGCCCGGCCGCGCTAGGCACCTGGCTACCACCCTCCACTGCCATCCTTCTTAGTCGTGGCCTACTGCGCACCTTGCCGGACGTACCAGTGATTCCTTGGAACCTAACCGCCAGAAACGGCGTCTGGAGCCTGTTTGTGGATCTCCCTCTGTAAAGGTACAAGCCCCTCAGCCGACCGCGGTGGCAAGTCGCCCCCAGGTCAGGTAGAGTCCACCCGTTTCCGCCACTCTCTCCTCCCGTATGTCATTCCTCCGCGCTGCCAAGTTCCTCTTCCCCCTCTCGATCATCGCGATCGTGGGCTCCCTGACGCTCTTCGTGTATCCGGGCCCCCGCCTGAGCATCGAGTTTACGGGCGGCACCCTCATGGAGGTCCGCGTGCCCGACACCGTCACCAAGGAAGCTCTCACCGCCACCCTCGCCAAGTACGATTGGAAGGCGGCCGGTAACGAGTCCTTAACTGTGGCCAAGACGGCTAACGGCACCTACTTTTTGCGCACCCCCACCCTCGATCCCGAGGCGCACCGCGCCGTCCTCGCCCAGCTGACGGCCGACTACGCCACCCTTGAGGAGTTGCAATACACCTCCATCGGCCCGACGGTGGGTGCCTCACTCAAGAGCCGCGCCCTCATCGCCCTGGCCGTGGCCGCCCTGGCTATCATCGTGTACCTAGCCCTCGCCTTCCGAAAGGTCCCGCGCGACCTCTCGCCCTGGAGCTTCGGCATCGCCGCGGTAGCCGCCCTGCTGCACGACCTCCTCATCGTCGGTGGCATCTTCACCATCCTCAGCCACACCTCAAGCTTCCAGATGGATACCCTCTTCGTCTCGGCCCTCCTCTCCATCATGGGCTACTCCGTCATGGACACGATCGTCATCTTCGACCGTATCCGCGAGAACCTGGCCCTCGAGGGCCGCCGCGAGTCGTTCGCCGCTGTCACCGAGAAAAGCTTGATCCAGACGCTCACGCGCACCATGAGTACGGCCGTCGTCACGCTCATCATGCTCAGCGCTCTGTTCTTGTTTGGCGCCGAAAGCATCCGCTGGTTCATGCTCGCACTCATCCTGGGCACCGTTATCGGTACCTACTCGTCGTTCTTCGTCGCCACGCCGCTCATCGTCTATCTCCGCCGGAAGGATAACCGGTAAACTCCCCTCCTATGACCGACTCCGCCAAGGTTCAACGCCCCGGCAAGGGGCAGATCGTCGCCACCGTCACCGTCGCTGCCAAGGACTCCACCGTCGCCGAGGAGAAGGCGCTCGCTCGCTTGGGCCAGCGCGTGGCAATCAAGGGCTTCCGCCCGGGCCACGTCCCGGCCGAGATGGTCCGCGAGCGTATCAACCCGGGCCAACTCTTAGAGGAGACTGTGCGCGAGCTCATGTCGACACTCATCCCCGACTTGCTGAAGAGCGAGGACATCAAGCCCATCGTCCCGCCAAACATCGAGGTGGAATCGCGCGATCCTCTCGTGCTCAAGATCACCTTCATCGAGCGTCCGGAAGTGACGGTGAAGGGCGCCGACCGCATCAAGATTGAGAAAAAGGAGAAGCCAGTCACCGACGCTGACGTCGAGCGCGTCGTGACGGGCCTTCTCCAGCGCTTCCGCGAAACTAGCCGCAGCGAAGCTCCCTCTAAACTTGGCGATGAGCTCGTACTCACCGCTAAAGCTACCGACGCCAAGGGCGTGACCGTGCCGGAACTCGCCATGGAGCACCAGCGGCTTCTCCTCGGCTCCACCCGCCTCGTTCCCGGCTTCGACGAGGCCCTCATCGGCCTCAAGGCCACCGAGCAAAAGACCTTTACACTCACCGTCCCCAAGGACGCGCCGGTGGAACGCTTACGTGGCCAAAAAGTGAGCGTCGACGCCACCATTGAGAGCGTGATGAATGTGACACTGCCTGAGCTGACCGAGTCATTCGTGAAGGAGCGCTTCGGCATCGGCTCAGCCGCCGAGATGCGCACCGAGATCCGCGCCTCGCTTACCGAGGAGAACGCCAAACTCGAGCGCCAGCGCCGCGAGCAAGCCCTCTTCGATACGCTGCGCGATGCGGTTCGCGTGGATTTGGCTCCGCCGCTGGTACAAGCCGAAGAACGGGTGCTGCTGAACGACCTAGTGGAGCAGCTCTCCGCCCAAAAGCGCACCTTGGCCGAGTGGCTCAAGGAGAGTGGCCAGGAGGAGGAAGCTTTCAAGAAGGAACTCACCACCCGCGCCAGCGAACGCCTCAAGCTGCGCTTTGCCCTCGAGACGGTGCTCGACGAGAAGAAGGTGGAGATGACCGATGAGGAGTTAACCAAGGAGGTCGGCGGGATCATCGAGAGCGTCCCCGAAGAGCGCCGCGAAGAGCTGGCCGATTACTACTCGCCCACCGGTGAGGGTTGGGCGCAGCTCAAGTGGCAGCGCCGCGTCGAGAAGCTTATCGCTTCGTACCTCGGCTGACCGCCTTCACAGGCGCCTCGCCCTTCTTCACCACCCAGCCGGCGCCGATGCGCCGAAGCTCTGTGATATTTTTGAGGGCTTTGCAATTCTGACGGTGGATGACGACGCGCTGTTGTGAGACAACACCCACGATCGGATCCCGCTTTTTAAGATCAGCGCGGCAGCAGCGGGCAAAGCGGTGCCCCAGGCGAACATCGGTCTCGAGCGACACGGTCCAGCCGCTGGCCGTATTAGCCACGGGCGCGGCGGCCACGGCGATAGTCTTGGCGATGGCGTCTACGGCGCTGAGGGCAGCGGAAAGTTTCAACTGGCCTTGGCCGAGTTTTACCAGGAAATCCTGACGCGCCTCGTGATCGACCAACTCCCCGCCGAGTGACGACAGGAGGTGCAAGTCGGCATCGAGCAATGGTAGGCGGCGGCCGCGCAGGGCGACATTGAGTGCCTCGCGACCACGCTCCAGGTACGACTCCCGGTTGCGTTCGGCGAGAGCTTTACGCAGCCGCGTGCGGGCGGCAGCCGTCTTGAGCAGCGGCATCCAGCGCGCGGATGGGTGCGGTTCGGCGGCCCGGATAATCTCCACCACATCACCGTTCTCGAGCGGGTGCTCCATGGGCACGATCGAGCCGTTCACTTTGGCACCCTTGTAGGACAGACCGAGCTGGGTGTGCACCGAGAAGGCGAAGTCGAGCGGAGTGGCGGCGGCCGGCAGTTCCACCACATCGCCGCGCGGCGTAAGCACGAAGATACGGTCATTCACTTCACTCTCGGTGTCGTCGCCCTCACTCTCGGCCGAGGGCCGGCGCCGGCGGTTGGGCCGGGGCGAGGCGCCCTCCTTATACGTCCAGTGGGCGGCCACGCCGAACTCCGCCTCGCGGTGCATGTCGGCCGTACGAATCTGCACTTCGATGAGCAAGCCATCGGGCACGCGCGGCAGGTGGGTAAGCGCCGTGTGCAGGCTCTGGTAGCCGTTTGGCTTAGGGAGAGTGATGTAATCTTTAAAGCGGTTTGGGACCGAGTGCCCCAGCTGGTGTAGGTGGCCGAGCACGCGGTAGCAGTCGGTGGCCTCGGGCACGATGACGCGCAGCGCAAACAAATCGTAGACGTCCTCGATATCATTCATCCCCTTCTCACGCATTTTGGCGAAGATGCTGTAGGGCTGTTTGGCCCGCGCCTCAATCCGCACCTGCAAGCCATGGCGTGCCATCATGGTCGTGAGTTCTGCGGCCACCTTAGGCAAAAAATCGCCGTAGCGGCGGCGGAGACGATCGAGCTGGGCGGCAATGCGCTCACTGTCGATGGGGTAGGCCACGGGAAAGGCCAAGCCCTCAAGCTGGTGCTTGAGTCCGTAGATACCGAGGCGAGCCGCCACCGGGGCGTAGACCTTGAGTGTCTCGCGGGCAAACACCGCCTGGCGGCTCGGCGAGAGGAGCCCAACATGTTTCAGCGTCCAGAGTTTCTAACAGAGCGTGACGAGGATAGCGCGCGGATCGGTCGTGAGATTGAAGTACGCCGCGCGCAGCTGGCCAATAGGCAGGCGCTGCTGACCGCCGGCTTGCACGCGGTGCAGACGGTGGATGGCTTCCGCCAGGGCGATCGTCTCTTTCCCAAAGGCCGTCAGCTCGCGCGCACCGGCCTTGGCCCCGGGCACAAATTGTAGGAGGCACGCCAAAACGAGCGTCTGGTCGGGATCGTAGGGCTGGAGTTCGTCTACGATGCCACAGACGAATTCGAGCCGGGAAACAGCACCGATTTCGGGCACGTGATAGCTGGCCCCAATGCGGTCCCAGGCGGCGCGGAGCAGCTTGTCGGAGACGGGCAGATCCCAGTCTTTGAGGGTGGCCAGCAGAGTCTCAGCATCAGGCACCATGGAGCGAGTCATGATACGCCGCCCGTCGCTCCAGGAGCAACGTGACAGGCCCATCGTTTACGAGCCTGACGGTCATATGAGCCCCGAATCGGCCCCGTTCGACAATGGCCACGCCTGCTTTTCCAAGCTGCTCTGCGAAAAAATTGATGAGCGCGGCGGCGTCGTCCGGGGCGGCGGCCGCGGTGTAGTCGGGACGATTGCCGCCCTTCAGTGAGCCAAGCAACGTAAATTGGGAGACGACTAACATTTCACCTCCGGCCTGAAGAATCGTTCGGTCGTTGATCTTGCCGTGTTCATTTGGGAACAAGCGGAGATGTACGATCTTTTCCGCCAACCAACGCGCCTCCTGATCCGTATCGCCCTTTTCGATGCCGACAAGCAAGAGATATCCAAAACGAATGGTGCCGATTACCTCGCCCTCCACGCTGACCGAAGCCTCTAGGGTTCGTTGTAGAACAATGCGCATGTCAGAATCTTACCTGGAAAAGATAGAAAGTCTTGACACTCTCGAGTGGATAAGTAGAATCCTGTCAGTCCCGAAGACCGGAGGCATTAGGACGCAGTCCGAAGATAAGCCCTCCCGAGGTATACAGCATCGGTCACCCGGTTCCGACTTGATGATTCGTGCCGTGTACCTCGCTGGTCTCCCGGGCTAAGGGAACCAGCGAGTTTTGTTTTGGTCCCGTATCCCCAATTCGACCCCTTTTTTCCTATCTTTATGGCTCTCACCCGTGACCAAAAATCGGCTCAGCTCAGCGAGCTGAAGGACAAGATGAAGCAGGCGCAGTCCATCATGTTCGCCCAGTACTCCGGCCTCACCGTCGCCGCCGTCAGCAAGCTGCGCGGCAAGTTGAAGGACAGCAAGGCCGAGATGAAAGTCGCCAAGAAGAGCCTGATGCAGTTGGCTGCCAAGGAGTTGAAGCTCCCCGAGATCAGCGATGAGACCCTCGACGGACCCGTCGCCTGCATCTTTAGCTTCGACGACGCCCTCGCCGGCGCCCAGGTCGCCTTCACCTTCTCCAAGGACAACCCCCAGGTAAAGCTGATCGGCGGCATCTACGACGGCAAGCTCGTGTCGGCCGAAGAGGCAGTAAAGCTGGCCAAGATCCCCTCGAAGCTCCAGCTCCTCGGCATCTTCGCCTCGATGCTCAACACCCCGCTCCGCAGCTTCGCGATCGGCCTCACCGAGATCGCCAAACAGAAGGCCGAACCGGCCAAGCCCGAGCCCACTGCCGCTCCCGAACCCGCTCCGGCCGCCGAGGCCCCCGCCCCCAACCCCGCCCCCGAAGCTCCGGCTCCCGCTGCCGCCCCTGAGGCTGCTGCGCCTGCCGCCGACGCTCCGGCGGCGTAAATCCGTCACTCTCCTTTATCCCCTTTTTCTCTTCTATTTATGTCAGACCAGGTCACCCTCTCCGCCGGCGAACAGGCGGTCATCTCCGCTCTCGAGAAGCTCAACGTCGTCGAGCTCAATAACGTCGTGAAGTACATGGAAGTCACTTACGGTATCTCCGCCGCCCCCGTGGCGATGGCTGCCGGTGGTGGTGGCGCCGCGGCCGATGCTGGCGAGGAGAAGACCTCGTTCAACGTCGAGCTCACCGATGCTGGCGCTCAGAAAATCGCCGTCATCAAGGTGGTCCGCGAGATCACCGGCCTGCCTCTGGGCGATGCCAAGGCGGTCGTCGATGGCGCACCGAAGATGGTCAAGGAAGGCGTGGCCAAGGCCGATGCCGACGCGATGAAGAAGAAGCTCGAAGAGGCCGGAGCCAAGGTGACCTTGAAGTAACTCTTCCAGACGTAGGTCACGGCCAAGCCCAAGCGAAGCCCGACCTACTCTCACAGTCCATCCCTTGTCATTTTTGAATCAGGGCCCGAAAGGGCCCTTTTTCGTACTTGCGCAAAAACGGCGATTTGGTGACCACTGACCCCTACAAAGAGACGTGAATCCAGCTTTTTAATGCTTTTCATTGACAAATCACCCCCTCCAACCTATTGTGCGGTCGTACCAGTCCTTCGGTGTCCTATCGGTCTCCGAGAAACAGTAGAAGGCTTACGTACACTTTATTACCTTCTTTCTGTTCTCGTATGGACCAGAATATCCAGTGTCGCGACTGCGGTTCGCAGTTTACCTTCACGGCCGGTGAGCAGGAGTTCTACAACTCCCGCAACCTTTCCGCTCCGCAGCGCTGCAAGGCGTGCCGCGATCAGCGCAAGACCCAGAAGATGGGTGACCGCGAAATGCACGACGCCGTCTGCGCCCAGTGTGGCCAGGCGTGCCAGGTGCCGTTCAAGCCTCGCCCCGTCGAGGAAGGCGGCCGCCCCGTCCTCTGCCGCAACTGCTTCGCAGCTTCGCGCCCTGCCTGATAGGACAACCTCCTACTCAGACTTTCGAACAGAAGCCATCCTCACGGGTGGCTTCTTTCGTAGTAGGCTGTGAATTGTGACGATACTCAGTCAACGCCGGTGGGATCTCGACGCCCTCCGGGGAGCAGCGGTGCTCGGCATGATCGGCTACCACGCCGTCTACGACCTAGCCGACGCCGGGCTGACGACCATCGACCCGTTCGTGGGTAGCTGGCGACTACTGGCAAGCAGCGTGCTGATCGCCTTCCTTCTGGTGAGTGGTGCCAGCGACGCCCTCTCAGCTTCGCGCTCCCCCGCCGGCCGCCAACGTTGGCGACGCGCGGGCCGCCGGGCCGTGAACCTTGGCGTAGCCGCCACGGCCGTGACGATCGTGACGGCCCTGGCCGTGCCCGAGCTCTACGTGCGCTTCGGCGTGCTCCACTGTCTAGCGGTGGCCGCCCTGCTTTTGCCGCTCGTCGATCGCCTGCACCCCGCCACCCTCACCCTCCTCGGTGTCGCCTGTATCGCCCTGGCCCAAGTCCTACCCGAATGGGCCGACACCAATTGGCTCATGCCGCTCGGCGTGCCGCCAGCCGATTTTCGGACAATGGATTACGTGCCGCTCCTGCCCTGGCTCGGCGTCATCCTCCTTGGTCGCAGCCTCGGCGCCGTGCTACCCACCCGCACCCTCGGCCCCGCGCCCACCTGGCTCCAGCCCCTGCTGATAGTCGGCCGTCATGCCCTCCTCATCTACCTGCTCCACCAGCCCATCCTGTGGCTCATTTTGGGACTCGCCCGATGAAGGAAAAATGACAGACAGATGCGGAAGGGGCTGCTATCATGGCGACCGCCATGACATTTCGTAGTCGTAAGGTGAGCCAGGAGAAGTCGGCCGTCGCCAAAGCCGCCGGCCAAGCGGCGTCCGAAGCCAAGAAAAAACTGGGCTCGTTTGTGCAAAAAACCCTCCCCCAGGCCCCCGTACCCGTCGCCGTCGATGGCGGCAAAAGCGCTGCCAAGAGTGAACGCCGCGTGCGCTGCCTGAAGTGCGTACTCACCATCCTGTTGGCCGTGCTGTGCATCGGCATCGTCCTCAATCTGGCCCTCGAGGGCATCTTTGGCCTGCGCACGCTCAGCCTCCAATCGGTGATGTCGACCGTCGGCACGCCGCCCC
This sequence comes from uncultured Candidatus Peribacteria bacterium, assembly GCA_964640945.1. GTDB lineage: Bacteria > Patescibacteriota > Gracilibacteria > Peribacterales > Peribacteraceae > JAGOUB01. Next base: position 9,193 of record CAZXIV010000002.1, read on the forward strand.
CGGTGGATGCCTACGGCCACACGAACATGTTATTGCTCGGTGTGGGCGATAAAGACCATGACGGCGTCGACCTGACCGACACTATTATGGTGGTGAGCCTAGACCCCAAGGACACGAAGACACTGGCCATGTTCTCTATTCCCCGCGACTTGTGGATCTCGAATGTGGACCACGTGGCCGATGGCCGCATCAACAGTCTCTTCCGCGACATTCAATCGTATAACCGCCGGGCCAATCCCGACCTGGAGGACCACGAGCTGGTGAAGCTAGCAATGGTCGGCACGGCCGAAGAGATTGGGCGGCGTATGGGCATTGAGATCCACGGGGTGATCAAGGCGGACTTCACCGGCTTCGTTGAAGCCGTCGACACACTGGGCGGCGTGGAGGTGGATGTGCCCGAAGATATCATCGACCTGCAGTACCCCGGCCCCCGGCCCGACACCTACGATCCGTTCCGCATCTCCAAAGGTCCGCAGCACTTAGACGGCGAAACGGCGCTCAAATACGCCCGTAGCCGCCATACCAGCAGCGATTTTGGCCGCAGCGCCCGCCAGCAGCAGATCATCGCCAGCTTGGGCCAAAAGGTGCGCGACCAGGGTGTCCTCAAAAATCCTGGCACCATCCTGACGCTCCTCAAAATCGCCGGCGAGCACGTGAGTATGACCATGAGCTCAAGCGAGCTGATCGGACTGGCCAACGTGGCCCTCAAGCTTGATCTTCGCCGCCCCTTCACCATCCAACTCTCGGATAACGACCAGACGGCCGGTGGTTTCCTCTATCCCCCGCCCCGCGACCAATTCGGCGGCGCGTCGGTGCTCCTGCCCGAAGGCGGCCGCGACGGCTGGCAGCAGATCCAAGACCTGGTCGCCCTGACGGTTCACCAGCGCCTCCTGGCCCGCCCCCACCAGATCATCGTCGAGAACGCTGGCGCTCGCTCGGGCTTAGGACGCTCGCTCGGCTTTGAGCTCATCCGCTTTGGCTTCAACGTCACGGATATCCGTAACCGTCCCAAGACTGCCGACGGCAAGAATGATGATATCCCGCACTCCCAAGTGAAGACCGACCCGACCGATCCCATCGGCACCTTCCTCGCCGGGCTGATGTCACTCCCCGTTCTGCCACTCCCCACGGGTAGCGGCAGCGGCGCCGTGCTCAGCGACGATCGCTCCTCCGCGCCCGTCGAACCCCCCGCCCCTCTTACCCAGGTGATCCTCGGGGAAGACTACAAGTTTGTGCCAATCTCGGACCTCCTCCACCTCAAGCCTTGACCCCCCGCGAGATCGTCGCCGAAGCCTGGGCCATCGCCAAACGCGAGCGGAAGCTCTGGCAATGGGGCTTTTTGGCCTCGTTTTTCGCCATCATGCTCAGCGTGAAATTCTTAAGCTTCCAGACGTACATCTTTTACGAGTACTTCTTCGGCGGGAACGAAGCCGGTATGTTCGACATGGAGCTCTGGCTCATCAACAACACCCCTCAGTGGTTCTGGGTGAGCACGTTCATCATCTTCATTGTGATGCTCATCATCGAGTTTTTTATGCCCCACTTCACCGAGGGGGCCATCATCGGCCTAACGGTGAAGGCCCACCGCGGCGAGCCGCTCGAAGGCGGCCTGGTGCTGGGCCTGTATAACTTCTTCCCGCTCTTCGCTCTTCATGAATTCTTCATCCTCGCCAGCTGGAACCTGGTGATTTCGGCGATATCATTGACCCTCCGTTACCTGCCGGAAAGCCTGCACGGCATCATTATACCCACAGTCATCTTCCTCTTCGTCTTTAGCAATTTCTTCAGCTTCCTGACGAGCTTCGCCCCCGAAGGCTGCGTCATTAAGAAAATGGGGCCGATCGAGAGCGCCATGCGCAGTTATAAGCTGATTGTCAGTCACGTCAGCCACGTTGTTTTCTTGATGCTGCTGCTCTTCGTTATCACCATCCGTATCCTCATCAACACCGTTATCGTCTTCCTCATTCCCGCCGCGGTGGTGGGCATCGGTCTCTTGCTGACGTACGTCTTCTCACCCTTCGTAAGCTACCTGATTGGCGCCGGCATCGGCCTGCTGCTCATCGGCGTGGCCAGCTACTCGCTCGCCTACCTGCACGTTTTCCGACGCGCTGTCTGGACACTCACTTTCTTAGAGCTCGACGGACGCAAGGATTTGGATGAGCTATAAGCCTACCGGCACGGTTCTACCGGACCTCAGAACGCGATCTGTTTGACAGTGGACGTTCGTGCACCTAGGATGGTGGACGACTGTTCCCCTGTCACCCATGACGCTCACACCCCACCAGCGCACGGCCCTCAATTACATCCGTGAGTTCCAGCGCAAGCGCGGCTACTCGCCGTCACTTGCCGACCTGGCCGTGGCCTTCGGTGTCCGGAGCAAGAACGCTATCGCCAAGGTGGTGAATGTGCTCGTGAACCAGGGCTTTATCGAAAAGGATCCCAAAGGGCGTATCAAAATTATGGATACCCCGCCGGAGAACAATGCGAGCGAATCGGTGGGTGGCTTCACGCTCCCCCTTTTCGGACCCATCGCCGCTGGTTACGCAGCCCCAGTCGAGGAGCAGGCCGAGGAACTCGTTTCCATTCAGGATTACATTATCGGCGGCAAAGGAGCCAAGATCTTCCTCCTGCGCGTGAAGGGCGAAAGCATGATCGACGCCGGCATCCAAGAGGGTGACCTGGTGGTGGTGGAACGCGGCAAAGAGCCCCGCGTGAACGACATCGTGGTAGGCGTGCTCGACGGCGAATACACCTTGAAGCGCCTCCGCAAAGATAAGGGCAAGTTCTACCTGCAAGCCGAGAACCCCAAATTTCCCGACATGTATGCCGTGGATGAGTTGCAGACCGCGGGCGTGGTGAAGGGGGTGATTAGAAAGTATTAAGGGATGAGTATTAAGTATTATGGGTGCTATTCAATCCTTCACAGGCCTTATCGCCTGGCAGGAAGCCCACAAACTCGTACTCTTGGTTTATCGAGTAACTCAGACCTTTCCCAAGGAAGAATCCTTTGGTCTCACCAATCAATTGCGCAGAGCCGCAGTATCTATCTCATCAAATATTGCCGAAGGATTTAGTAGAAAATCGGCCAAGGAAAAATCTCAATTCTATCGGATGGCATTAGGCTCCTTAACAGAAGTGCAGAACCAGATCCTTATTAGTAGAGACATTCAATATGTAGCGAAGAAGGAATTTGATGACATCGCCCAGCAAACAGTCATCGTGAGTAAATTGATTAATGGACTGATCAAGTCGGCCAAAAACCCTTAATACTTAATACCTAATACTGAATACCCCATGATCGCCCACCTCGATGCCGACTCTTTCTTCGCGTCCGTCCTTGTCCGCAAGGACCCTCGACTCCAAGGCAAACCACTCCTCGCCCTGGGGATGGGTGGCAGTTGTGTGATTGCAGCGACGTATGAGGCCAAAGCCTTTGGTGTGAAGACCGGCATGCGCCTGATGGAGGCCCGTAAGCTCGTTCCTGGGGCCATAGAGCTGCCCTGTGACTTCGCGGAGACCGCAGTGGCTTCCCGCCAGATTGAATCGATTGTGGAGGCGTCCTGCCCCATCTTCGAGCAGATGTCGGTGGATGAGTGGTACATGGACCTCCGGAGCTGCATCGGCGGCGACCCGAGCCATCCCCAAGACTGGGCGACTGCTCTGCGCGACCGCGTGAAGCGCGAGACCGCCCTCTCGGTTTCGGTGGGGGTCGGTCCAACGAAGCTCCTGGCCAAGATGGCGGGCGAGTACCGCAAGCCCGCGGGCGTGACCGTCATCGATGCCCAGGTGGATCTGGCGCTCGAGCCTTTTTTACGCGATCGGCCGGCCGCTGCCATCCCCGGTATCGGCCGCAAGCGCGTCCAAGAAACGGACAGTCGCGGCTGGAAGACCGCCTGGGATTTCTCGCAGGCTGATCCCCTGCTGGTGCAGCAACTATTCGGACGAGGCGGCCTGGATCTGCGCGCCGAGCTGCAGGGCGAGTCCGTCTCGGCCGTGACCACCGAATCGGGACCGCCGAAGTCCATCCAGCGCGCCCGGAGTTTCCGCAGCACCAGCGACCGCGACGCCATTTGGGCAAGCATCTTGGATCACTTGGCCTACACCGTTTTAAAGATGCGCCGCCAGGAATTAGCCTGCCGCGGTGTCACCGTCTGGCTCCGCAACAGCGACTACCGCGGCGAGGGCGACGCACAGAGCTTCCCCCAAGCGCTCACGAATGAAACCCAGCTCCTGCCCGCGATCCGCCAGGGCTTCGACCGGCTCTACCGGCCGGGCCAGCGCTACACACAGACCGGCCTCAGCCTCTGGCGCCTGGGCGCCATTGGCGGGCAGCAGTTCTCACTCTTCACGCCGCCGGAGACACTGATGAAAAACGATGATCTCCAAAAGGCTGTCGATGACCTGCGCGAACGCTACGGCAAAGACATTGTGAAGCGAGGGTCGGCGCTGACCAGATCTCAGCATTGAGGAGCTGTATAATAACGTCATGTTCACCGTGTCGCGCAGGCTCCCGCCTGTCACCAAAGCCGACTTCTTGAAGGGGGCGGATGATCATACGTGTGCACTAGTGGAGACAATGCTCGCCATCAGCGCCGCCGAGCCAAAGCGCCTCATTCTCGTCACCTCCGGATTTGTGCCCGATCTCTGTTTGGGCCACATCCACCGACCGCATCACGATCTCGATCTTCTTATCGCCGCCGACGATGTCCCATTTTTTCGGACCAAGTTGGAGCAAGAGCAGTGGACCCTGAGTCAGTTCCGCAGCAAAAATCCTCTGAACACATTCAAGGCGACGAAGGCCGGCCAAGAGGTGGATATCGGCGGCATCGCCGTGACGGCATCAGAGGTCTACGACGAAACCGACGGATCGGGGCAGAAATATATCTGGCCAGTCCAAGCCCATGAATTGATCTTCTCCCGTCAGATCGATGACATCGATGTTCGCTTCGTCTGCCCAAAAGCGATCCTCTTTTTTAAAACAGAAAACACTCGTCAGGACGAAAGGGATGAAGCTGATCGTACGATCCTGGCGCGATTCATGTAAAAAACCCAGGCGAACGACGCCTGGGGGTGCACTACTAGAAGCAGTACTTCCAGATGAGCCAGCCGATTCCGACGCAGGCTCCTTCGATGATGGCGGCCCAGCAGAGGCCAATACACAGACCAACTGAGCAGTTGGTTTGTGAGGGGACAGGAACACGAGACACGGGTCACCTCCTTTTGCTCAGTGCCCCAGATTCAAGAGCGTCACTTCGATCTTCGCAAGCTTTTCCTGCATCTCCGCAAGCTTCTGTTTCTCAAAATTCACCACCTTCTCGGGTGCTTTGGACACAAATGTCTCATCCTTCAGCTTAATCTCAGAAGACGCGATGCCCTTCTGGAGAAGCTCCTTCTCTTTGCCGAGCGCGACTCGTTCTTTCTCCACGTCAATGAGACCCTCGAGCGAGAGATAAACCTCGATGTCCGTGAGGAACTCGCTCACGGTCTGGCCGCTCGGCGCCTTGGGCGTAAAGCTCAGCGAGGCCACCTTGGCCAAGCGCTTGATCTGGGCCTGTTGCCCCTCGAGGAGCGCGCTGTGCTTGGCGCTCACAATCGTCACGGTCACTTCCTTGGTGGGCTCCACGCTCTGAGCGGTGCGCAGGCGGCGGATGGCAGTGATCACATCAATGAGATGCTGGAGGTCGGCGTGCTCCTGGGCATACCGCGAGGCGTCGGCCTCCGGCCACGAGGCGGCGATAAGGGCACCAGCCTTGGCGGGCTTCACTTCTTCCCACAGACGCTCGGTGATGAAGGGGCAGAACGGGTGGAGCAACACGAGCAGCGTGCGCAGTGTGCCCACGAGTAACGCTGGATTGCTCTCACCCTTCGACAGCTCCAGATACCAGTCGCAGAACTCGTTCCACGTGAAGGAATAGAGGCGATCGCCGGCGTCGCTGAGGCGGTAGATTTGAAGATGATCAGTGACTTCTGTGATCACCGTATTTGTGGCTTCAATAAGCCACTTATCTGCCAGACTCTTGGCTTCATGATCAGCCTCGGTGTGCGGGTCAAAGCCTGCTTTTTCACACTCCATGAGTACGAAGCGCGAGGCGTTCCAGAGCTTGTTCACAAAGTTGCGATAACCAGCAATTTTTTCTTCCGAGAGTTTGCTGTCAGCACCCGCACTCTGGCCGACGATCATAGAAAGGCGCAGCGCGTCGGCGCCGTACTTGGGGATGATATCGAGCGGGTCGATCATTGTCTTAGGATCGCTCTTGCTCATCTTTTTTCCTTCCTTGGTACGCACCAAGCCGTGGAAGTACACCGTCTTGAACGGCACCTGTCCGGTGGCGTAGGTCGTCATGAGGATCATGCGCGCCACCCAGAAGAAGATAAGGTCGTAGCCCGTCTCCATCACGTTCGTGGGGTGGAACTTCTGGAAATCAGGACTCTGGGCGAGCATGTCCTTGAGGCTCAACTCGTAGTCGCGCGTCAGCTTCGGGTCGATGAGCGTGCTCCAGGTCCAGAGCGCGGACGAGAACCAGGTGTCGAGCGTGTCGGAATCTTGGACGACCGGCGAGCCGCAGAGCTCATGTTTGGTGATAGGCTCGGCGCCCACGGTGCACCAGTCGAGCGGTGTGCCGTCCTCGTTTTTGCACTTGGTGCAGTAGAACACGGGCACACGGTGGCCCCACCAGATCTGGCGAGAAACACACCAATCGCGCAGGTTATCAATCCAGGAGAAGTATGTCTTCTCGAAGCGATCCGGGATGATCTTGATGTCACCGTGGTGGACGACGTCGTGCATCACTTCCTTCAGACTCATGCGCTGGCCCTTCCACTCGACGACGGGCTTTTTCACGTCCACGAACCACTGCAGCTTGATCTGCGGCTCGATGGTGCCGCCACCGCGCGAGTTGGTCGCCTTGTTGTGCACATAGTTCTCGTCCACTTTTACGAGCAGGCCCTTCTCTTTCAGTTTCTCCACCACTGCCGGCCGAGCTTTCTCAATGTGCATACCTGCGAACTCTCCCGCCATCGGCAGGAGTTTGCCGTCGAAATCGATCACCTGCTCCTTCTCTAGACCGTGGCGCTCGGCCATCTCGAAGTCGACGGCGTCGTGCCAGGGGGTGATGGTCATGCAACCCGTGCCGAAAGCCGGATCGACGGCGGTATCTTTGAGAACCGTCGCGCGGATGGGGCCGTTGATCCATTCCAACTCGAGCGTCTGGCCGACCTGGTACTGCTTGAAGCGTTCGTCGTCGGGGTGCACCACCACGTACTTATCGCCGAACTTCGTCTCCGGACGCGAGGTGGAGATCTGGAAAGGACCGTACTGGAAGGTGTAAAACGGCGCCGTCTCTTCTTTCCACTCGATCTCATCATCCGACACGGTCGTCTGGAGCTTCGGGTCCCAGTTCACAATGCGATGGCCGCGGTAGATGAGGCCGTCCTCTTTCATCTGGGCGAAGACCTCGTTCACTAAACGATTCAGCGACGGCTCGAAGGTGTAGCGCTCGCGGCTCCAGTCGCACGAGCTGCCCATCTTGCGCACTTGGCCGCGAATGGTCGATTTGCTCTGCTCCACGAATTTAGCGATCTCGGCCACGAGCTTGTCGCGTCCGAGCTCTTTGCGCGGATCCTTCAGGCCGCCTTCCTTCAACTGCTTGATGACGAGGTTTTCGGTGGCGATGGCAGCATGGTCCGTGCCGGGCACCCAGAGCGCCTCTTTGCCGCGCATGCGGTTGAAGCGCGTGAGGATGTCTTCGATCGCAAGCATGACCGCGTGCCCTAGGTGCAGGCTGCCCGTGGCGTTGGGCGGCGGCATGCTGATCGTGAAGGGCTCTTTCTTACTCTTGGCGTCAGCCTTGAAGGCACCGCTCTCCTCCCACATCGCATAGATGCGGTCTTCGGTCGCCTGCGGATCGTAGGCCTTATCGAGCACGACGAGAGTTTACCGAACATCCCAGGTTCCTCCCACTCCGGAATATCTCCGGACACAAAAAACGGCCGCCTTGAGGGTGGCCGTTTTTGTAAATGAGAGGAAAGAGCGGAGCAGTGCCCTTTCGAGCAAGCCGGATACGTATACCAGGCTGTACACAGTCCAGGCAAGAGATTCTGGACCTAGAGCCACGCCAACCCCCGACGCATACTGACAAACAGCGCTATTTCTGCTACAATGAGGGGAATGCGCCATTTCCGTCCCGTCGGCATCCTGGAAACACTGTCGCAGGCCTCCTACTCGGCCCTGTGTTTGTTATGGATCTTCGTCAACCTCCTCTGCACAACGTTCTACTTTGCCGCCACGCAGTGGTTCCCCGCCCATGGTCCAAGTATCGATGGGTCACTGTCCCCCTTCGAACGCCTGTGGGAAAGCAGCTACTTCAGCCTCGTGACGGCCACCACGCTCGGCTACGGCGACTTCCTGCCTCAGGGCGCCTCGAAGGCTGTGGCTGTCGCGCAGGCCGCCGTCGGCGTGCTGATCTTCGGTATTCTCATTGCCAAGCTCGTGGCGCGCCGCACTGACGCCATTATGAGCGACGTCCACCGCCTCACCTTCGAGAGCATTTTCTATCACATCCGCCAGGGCCTGTTCATCGTCCGCAAAGATTTCGACACCCTTATCCGCGATGCCGAGCACCACAACGGCCTCTCGGAACATGAATGGGAGAACCTGAGCGCCACCTACCTGCAGGCCCAGAGCCTGATTGAAGAAATATCCGACTTCTACAATAACGGCAATGCGTATGTCATCGACCGCAAGCGCGAGGCTCTGCTCATCGACTCCGTGCAGCGCACCTTGAGCCGCCTCCTGCGACTCCTGGCCTCCCTGGACCACCGCGGCGTCGACTGGCGCGGACACCAGGACAGCGCCATTCAACTGGATGCACTCGTGAGCATTATCGATACCGTGATTCTCGTCTGGCAGAAGCGCTCCCCCAACCACACGATCGAACACTTCCGCGTCATCCTCGAGCAGCAGCAATTGCTGCGGGGGCAGACGGCAGCAAAAAACGCATAAAAAAACCCTGCCGGTTGGCAGGGGGAACTGGGCGACCAGTTCGATGAGAGTTATTATTCCACCGGCCCGCTCTCGTTGAGCTGGCTGACTTGGCCGGCATTCAACTTGAAGCGACCGTCGATTTTGCCGCACTGATGGATGACGAACATCCCGTTCGTCTTTTCCCGACGGACGACGTGAAACTCCGGACTGTGGACCACTTCGTACTGCGGCTTGTGGTCGAGCGGGCCCATGACACGATACGTGCCATCCGGCAGGGCCGTGATTTCCCGAGCCACCAGGCCGTTTTTTTCCAACGCGGACATCTTGTCCGTCAGTCGATTCGCTGTGATGGAAGCCGACACCCCCATCGCGACTGCCAGGAACATCCCGACACAGAGAAATGCGAGCAATAGGGTGAGAGACGTACGACGCATGATTCGCTCCTGTGGTTTCAAAGGAACACGGACTGTGTTCTTAAAACATATTAAAGAATTTTATTTAAATACTGTCAATAGCCCCGAATCTTACGATCCAGGGCTATATGAGGTCCTATATCGACTTCTTACCGGCGGAAACCGCCACCGCCTCCCGGTCCGCGGCGCGGGCCGCCGAAGCCACCACCACCGCTGCGGGGAGGAGCTACGGACATGCCCTCCGGGGGCGGCGTCATCTGGCGCAGCGACATGCGCGTGCGGCCTTCGACGGCGTCGAACTCGATGCATTTGGCTTCCACCTCCTGGCCGACCTGGAGCACGTCCTCGACGCTCTCGGTGCGCTTCCACTGGAGCTCAGAGATGTGGATCATCGCGTCCTTGCCCTTGAGGAATTCCACGATGGCACCGGTGCCGTCGATGATGCGCACCACCTTGCAGTGGTACACCTTGCCGACCTCGGGCTTGGCGACGATGCCCTCAATCCACTCCTTGGCCTTCTGCATCGACTCGCCGTTGGTAGCCGTGACGAAGATGAGGCCGCTGTCGTCGATATCAATCTCGACGTTGAGCTCGCCCGTGATCTTCTGGATAGTCTCGCCACCCTTGCCGATAACGAGGCGGATGTCTTCGGGGTTGATGGTGATGGTCTCGATGCGCGGCGCATAGGGCGAGAGCTCCTTGCGCGGCTCGGGGATGGCAACGAGCATCTTGGCGAGGATGAACGCGCGACCGACCTTGGCCTTCTCAAGTGCATCAATAAAGACGGAATCGGGGAGACCCTTGATCTTGATGTCCATTTGGATGGCCGTGACGCCCTGAGCGGTGCCGGTCACCTTAAAGTCCATATCGCCGCCGAAGTCCTCCTCATCCTGCAGGTCGGAGAGCACGACGTACTTGCCCTTCGCTTCGTCGGACATGAGTCCGAGTGCGATGGCCGAAACCGGAGCCGAAATCGGCACGCCGGCCGCCATGAGGGCGAGGGTGGAACCGCAGGCCGCCGCCATAGACGACGAACCGTTGCTTTCTAAAATCTCCGTCACGACGCGGATGGTGTAGGGGAAATCTTCCTCCTTCGGGAGCACGGGCTCGAGGCCGCGCTGGGCCAGGTTGCCGTGGCCAATCTCGCGGTTGCCCACCATCAGGCGGTTGCTCGTCTCACCCACCGAGAACGGCGGGAAGTTGTAGTGATGCATGTAACGGAGCTTGTGCTCACCCACCATGCCCTCAACGATCTGCTTGTCGCCGGGCGAACCGAGCGTGACCGTCACCAGGCCCTGCGTCTCGCCACGCTGGAAGAGCGCAGAACCGTGAACGCGGCTGGGTAGGAAGTCGACGGCGCAGGTGATCTCGCGGATCTCGTCGGGCTTGCGGCCGCTCATGCGGGTGCCCTCTTCGAGTACCAAGCGGCGCACTTCGCCCTTGATGACCTTGTCGGCGATGTCCTTGGCATTGGCGTAGAGTTTCTTGAGCGTCTCATCATCGCCGGCGGGACCGAACTTCTCTTCGAGCTTGGCCTTGGCCTCCTCCATGATGCCGTTGAAGATCTTGCGGCGGACGAGCTTGTCGAGGGGCTTCTTCACGGCGTCGTTGACGGTCGGGAGGGCCCAGGCCTTGAGGTACTGGTAAGCCTCTTCGTGACTGTAGGCCGGGTCAATTTCGAACTTCGTCTTACCCAGTTCCTTCTGCACGGTAGCGAAGAATTCCGCGATCTTCTGGGCCCACTTCTTGCCGAACGCAATAGCCTTCACAATCTCGGCCTCGGGCACCTGGTTGGCGCCGGCTTCGATCATAACCACACGCTCGAGCGAGGCCGTCACGAACATATCGAGGTCAGCCTTGGTGCGAGCTTCGACCGTAGGGTTTAAGACCAGTTCGCCGCCGATCAGGCCGACGCGGACCGTGCCGAGGGGACCGTCGCAGGGGCAGTCGCTGATGGCGACCGAGAGGTTGGCGGCATTGGCGGCCACGATGTCGTGCTCGTTCTCATAGTCATACGAAAGAACCGTGCACATCACCTGGATGTCGTTGCGGATGTGTTTGGGGAACATCGGGCGCAGTCCGCGGTCGATGACGCGGCCGAGGAGGACGTAGTCATCACCAGGACGACCTTCGCGCTTGCGGAAGCGGGAACCGGCAATCTTGCCGCCGGCGTAGAACTTCTCCTGGTAGACCACCTGCAGGGGCAGGAAGTCGACGCCGTCGCGCGGCTTGGCGCTGACGGTGGTGGTGCCGAGCGCGACGGTATCGCCCATCTTGCAGATGATGGAACCGTTCGCCTGGCGGGCGATTTGGCCGGTCTCAACGACAAGTTTCTTGTCGCCGAGCTCCAGCGTGAACTGTTTAGACATACGAATATGGGGGAAAGGAAGCGACGCAAGCGCGTCAGTCTCCCTGTCCCGCCATAGATGCACATACGAATCCCCGGACGGGAACTCAGACGTACACCCACGGGTGCAACGGAAGACCACAGAAGAGTACATGAATTATCCCATTTTGACCACCAAAAAAGGCCCCGGATCGCTCCGGGGCACAGGGGTTTTCCATACCATTCAGCCTATTGAGCCGTCGACATGGGACCACCGTGTCTTCCGTCGCCGTAGGACTGTCCATAAGCATGGAGCTTGGAGAGAACGCAGCCAAAGACAACCGCCTTTGACGCGCGGGATTCTATGATCCGACTGCGGAAAAGCCAATAAAAACGCCACCCCTCGCGGGACGGCGTTCTTGGAATCAACCGTGGGAACGGGGAGTTATTTCTTGAGCTTGTTCTTCTCGAGCACATCCTGGTAGTGCGTCGGATTCTCGCGCTGGAGATACTTGAGCAGATCGCGGCGCTGGGCGACCTTGCCGAGGAGTCCGCGGCGGGCGGAGTGATCCTTCTTGTGCGACTGGAGGTGGCCGGTGAGCTCTTCGATCTCCTTGGTAAGCAGGCGAACCTGCACCGAGGGGGAACCGGTATCCTTCTTGTGAGTCTGACTCTGTTCGATGAGCTTCTTCTTCGCCTTCTGCTTGAGGGCCATAAGATTAAGGGGGAAGGAGGACGCGAAAGGAATCCTTGCCGAGCCATGGGGGCCAAACGCCACCCGTAGCACGGACGTGAGGGCAATTCTAAGGAGACGAACTGGGAAATCAAGGTAGGCAATGAATTTATGGCCAAAGGAAGAGCAAAAAATCGACACTAGTGGACCTTCGTCCACCCGTGGTACGATGCCGCCATGACCCCCATCGAGATCGTCCTCAGCGTTGCCATGGTCGCCGTTGTCGGCGCCATGATCTGGAAGATGCGCTCCCCCGCCCAAGGCGGAAGCTCTGCGGAGTTAGAACGTGAAAACGCCAAGCTGCACGCCACCTTGGAACAAGCCCAGAAGGAGGTAGGCAAGCTGCAAAGCGAATTGGAAGCACAGAAGGGCGAATACAAGGAGCTGCAAGGTAAGGGCAAGCAGCTCGACGTGCAGTTCACCGAAGTGAAGAATAACCTGGAGCATGCCAAGAAGGACGCCGAGGAGTTGCAGAAAAAGTTGGCCAAGCACGAGGCCGCCGCCGAGCGCCACGAGAAGGAGCGAGCCACCGAGCTACAGAAACTGGAGGCGGCCAAGCAGAGCCTGGACCAGGAGCGCCAGCGCGTTATCCGGGAGGATGAGGAGGCCCTCGCGCTCGCCGAGGCGAACCGCGACCGCATTTGGAACGAGCACGAGAAGAACGTGGTCGCGATGATGCAGAGCCTCTGCAAACAACCGCAGTATGCCTTCACATGCTACTCAAACACCGACCTGCCCGAGGGCTTCGACGGCAGCCTGAAGCCTGACGTGCTGATTGAGTTTCTCGACCAGTATGTCATCTTCGACGCCAAGAAATCGAAGAGTGAGAGTCTCTCGACCTACATCAACAACACCGTGAAGGCGACGGTAACCAAGGTGAAGAAAAACCCGAAGATCGCCACCATGATCTTCCTGGTGGTGCCGAGCGAGGCCATTTCGGAGCTCAGGGCGCACCATGCCGTGCACGACGGCTACACCTTCTACGTCATCTCACCCGAGGCGCTCGCGCCCATCCTCGCCAGCCTCAAACAAATCACCAATTACGAAGCTTTCGAAGGCATTGACCCGCAGCAGCGCGAGAACATCGTGCAGTTGATCGCCGAATACGACTTCCACATCAACTTCCGCAACGCCGCCGACCTTGTCATCTCGAAGATGGGCACTGAGCTTCTCAAAAAGGCCGAGCGCCTGGACCCGGCCATGACGGCCGAGATCACTCAACGCAAGCAGCCGATGAACGCCAAAGTGGCAATCGCCGCCGGAGAGCTTCGTCGCCTGGTGGGTTCAGCCGCCGAACAGGTGACGACTATTGATGAACTCTCCTCGCCGCGCGCGCTGGTAGATGGCGCCCTGGTGAAGGCCGTCAAAAGCGCCGTCACCTCGAAAGAGGACTGAAGTCCGTGCCATCGTCCCCCACTCCGATTACACTCTCGCCCGTGCCTGTCCTCGACACGGATATCCTTCTCGGCCCCCTGAACCCCGAACAGCGCGCAGCCGCCGAGACGACCGAAGGGCCGGTGCTCATCTTGGCCGGCGCCGGCAGCGGCAAGACCAAAGCCCTGACGCACCGCATCGCCTATTTAATGAGCAAGGGCGTGGAGCCCTACCAAATCCTGGCCGTCACGTTCACCAATAAGGCCGCCCGCGAGATGAAGGACCGCATCCGCGCCCTCCTCCATTTAACCGGCGAGGACCAGAGCGACCTCATCACGCCGGGCGCCGGACGCATGCCCACCATGGGCACGTTCCACTCGGTGTGCGTGCGTATCCTCCGCCGCGACATCGAGCACCTCGGCCGCGACCGCAGCTTCGTCATCTACGACTCCGACGACCAAGAGCGCCTGATGAAGGAAGTACTCCGCGAGCAAAAGATCGACGAGTCGATGCTCAAACCCCGCGCCGCCCTCTCGGCCGTGAGCCGCTGGAAGTCGGAAGCCTACCTACCCAAAGACGCCCACACCCAGGCCACGAGCGCCCGCTTGGAGATGATGGCCAACGCGTATGCCTCCTATCAAAAAGCCATGATGGGCGCGAACGCCATGGATTTCGACGACCTACTCCTGGAGACCGTTCGCCTCTTCCATGAATGCCCCGACGTGCTCGCGCGCTACCAGAACACCTGGCGCTACGTGCACGTAGACGAGTACCAAGACACGAACCACGTGCAGTACCTGCTCATCATGCTGCTGACGAAGACGCACAAGAACCTGTGCGTCATCGGCGACCCCGACCAGTCGATCTACGGTTTCCGCGGCGCCGACCTCCGGAACATCCTGGAGTTCGAGAAGGAATACCCCAACGCCAAGCGCATCACGCTCGAGCAGAACTACCGCTCGACGCAGCTCATCCTGAGCGCGGCTGACGCCGTCATCGCCCAGAACCCCAACCGCCCCAAGAAGACGATGCGCAGCGACCGCAAGGAAGGCCCGAAGGTGCTTATCCAGGAACTGCGCGACGAGCGCGGCGAAGCCGAAGAAGCCATCCGCGCGGCCAAGCAGCTGGCTAAGGAGGGCGTGCCGCTCTCGGACCAGGTGATCCTCTACCGCACCAACGCCCAGTCGCGTCTCTTTGAAGAAGCCTGCCTGCGCGAGGGTATGCCCTACCGCCTCTTGGGCGGCACCAAGTTTTACGCCCGCCGCGAAGTGAAGGACGTGCTCGCCTACCTGCACGCCATCTTGAATCCCAAGGATGTGCTCTCGCTCCTGCGCATTATCAATGTGCCCGCCCGCAAGATCGGCCAGACGACGCTCGAGAAGATTCAGGCGCACTGCCAGGCCGCCCAAATTTCTCTCTGGCAAGCCGTGCAAGACCCCGAGAGCATCCCCGGCCTGGATGCCGGCGTGAAGCAGCGCTTGGCCGTGTTTGCCGCGCTCATCTTGCGCTTCCGGAGCCTGGCCGACAGTAAGCGCGTGGGCGAACTCACGGACCAACTGCTCGACGCGCTCAACATGCACCAGTGGCTGATGGAGGATGATGACGGCGAGGAACGCTGGCAGAACGTGCGCGAACTGCTCTCCGTTATGCAGAAATATGAGCACTTGGAACCCAAGGCGTCGCTCACAGCCTTTTTAGAAGAAGCCGCCCTCGTCTCGGAGGCGGACAAGCTCGGCGACGAAGACCGCCCCTCGCTCACGCTGATGACGGTGCACCTCTGCAAGGGCTTGGAGTACGAGCACGTGATGGTGGCCGGCTGCGAGGAGGGCATCTTCCCCCATAGTTCGAGCCTCTTGGACCGCGCCCAAATTGAGGAAGAACGCCGCCTGATGTACGTCGCCATGACGCGCGCCAAGACACACCTGCGCCTACTCCTAACGCGCAGTCGCCTACTCTGGGGCCAGCGCCAGACCAACGCCAAGAGCCGCTTTCTTGATGATGTTCCGGCCGAGGTCTGCGAGCGCCGCAGCGACGACGTCCTCTCGGCTTTTGCTTGGGCCAGCGAGCGCGCGGTCACTCATCCCAGCCGCTCCTCGGGCAAAAAGCTCGATCCCTTCGTGCAGCAGGAAGTGAGCATCGAGTTTAACCAGGATCTCGGCCAGGACGACGGCGAGTCGCAAGCGGAAGTGGATATCGGCTCGCGCATCGAACACCAAGTCTTCGGCCAAGGCACGGTCACGCGCCGCCGCGGCGATGTGATCGACGTGGCCTTCGACGACGGCCGCCAAAAGACCCTTGCCCTCAGCGTCGCCAAAGTGCGGATACTTTGAACCGACCCCCACCTTGCGATGGGGGTCAGAGGGACCCGAAGGTCCCACGCGATTACTTTTTCATCGCGTCCGGCTTTTGCGGAACCTCGGAAGTGGCTCCCTCTGGGATGCCAATGTGGACCTCAGGAGTGAAAAACGTGCCACCGAGGCGAATTGTCACCTTTGCGCCACCGACGTTGGCCACCTTCGGGGTGTGGCCGCGGACAATCAATTTTTGGCCGCCGTCCGCCGTCTTCTCGACGACGATCGTCGGCGACTTACTGATAACCTTGGACTTCTCCGGCATGTACTCCATGCCCGGGGGTAGCACAATGACGGCATCCTTGCCCGCCATATAGACCTTGATCACCGGCGGGACAGAGGCAGGCTGTTGGGCCGCAGCGGCTGCGACGAGCAACAACGTGACGGCGACAGCACAGAAACGAACCATACGAGATCTCCTACAAAAAAAACGGACTAGTGGTGAGAAAGTAACGCTATCTATATTATACAATATATAATACATATTGTACATTTAGAGATTCTGGCCTAGATGCGGCCGAAAGGGGCCATCCCTATACTTCCGCTGTGGAAACGCGCACCAGTTTCGTCGCAAGATTTACTCCCGCCTTCGAGATAGAGGTGGCCCGCCTGTGCGCGGCGATGACCAGCGTGTCGACCGATCCCTGCATCCGCGAGACCTACGGCCAAGTGCAGGCGCTGGCCGCCGGCAGCGCCAAACGCATCCGCCCCTACGTAGCCTCACTCCTCTTTCGTGACGCGGCCGGCACTAACTCGGACGCGCCGATCATGCCGGCACTCGTCGCCCTCGAGGCCTTCCATCTCTTTGCGCTCGTCCACGACGACATCATGGATGACGCCGACGAGCGCTACGGCATCCGGACGCTGCACGCCTTCATCCGCGAACGCGAGCAGGCCCGTTTGGGCGCGCGCGGCGCCGACCAGCTCGGCCGCGCCCACGCCATCCTCGCCGGGGACGCCCTCCTCACACTCGTCCATGATCTCTTCGTCCGCCTGGCAGAAGAGCAACCGACCCTGCCCGTCACGACCGCCCATCGCTTACTTATCAAAGTGAGCCACGAGATCGTCACCGGCCAGCACCTCGATATCGCCTTCACGGTCCGCCCGGATTGCGCCGAAGCCGACATCATCCAACGCCACCACCTCAAGACCGCGCTCTATACCTTCGCTCGGCCGATGCAAATCGGCGCCGTGCTCGGCGGAGGAAAGAAAGACACGCTCGTCTTTTGCGAGGCCTTCGGTTCCGCCCTAGGCGTCGGTTTCCAGCTGGAGGACGACTTGCTCGACCTGCTCGGAGACGAGGCTGAGACCGGCAAGACGCCAGGTATCGACATCACCCAGTGCCAGCACACGCTGCTCACCCAGCACGTAAAGGAGCGCGGCACACCCGAGCAGAAAGCCCTTCTCACCACGCTCTGGGGCAAACATTTTGCGGCCGGCGACTTGGCCAACGCCCGGACGCTCTTTACCGAAAGCGGGGCCGTGGACGCCCTCCGCGCCAAGGCCACCGCCGCCTTCGACGAGGCCGACCGACTGCTGGCTCAGTGCCCTCTGCAACCGGCCACCAAGGAAACGCTCGGCGGCCTGGTGTCATTCTTGCGCCAACGCCTGCCATGACCGCCTGGTCGCGCCCCGAGGATGTGGCGGTCTGCGCGGCCATCCAACGCCGTCACGCGTCCACCTACGCCCTGGCCACGCGCTTCTTCCCGCCGCGTGTACGCGCCGCCACCCAGGTGTTCTACGCCTTCGTGCGGACGGCCGATGACTTGGTCGATGAGCCGACCGATCCCGATCCCGAGGCGGTCCGCGCGATATTCGAGGACTGGACCGCTCGCTGGCACGCCGCCTACGCCGGCGCACCCTCGGACGATCCCGTCATCCGCGCCTCAGCCGCGCTCTTCCGCGAAGAAGAATTGCCGCTCGCCGACGCCGACGCCTTCTTGGCGGCCATGCGCCGCGACCTCGACTGCAAGCGCTACGGAACCTACGACGAGCTGATGCGCGGCTACGTCTATGGCTCGGCCGCCGTCATCGGCCAGGTGATGGCCCGACTCTGCGGCGCGCAGGACGAAGCCACGCTCGTCACCGCCCGCCAGCTCGGCGAGGCGATGCAACTGACAAACTTCCTCCGCGATGTACGCGCCGACCTGCTGCAGCGCGAGCGCCTCTACCTAGCCGACGAGGACTTGGTCTTCTACGGTGTGAGCGACGCCGATATCCGCGCCGGCCGCCTGACGCCGGGTTTCAAAGACCTAATGCGCGAGTACGTCCGCCGGGCACGTACACTGTATATCTCCGCCGACGCCGGCATCCCCCGCCTGCCGCCCTACGCGCAGAAAGCGGTCCGCCTGAGCCGCATCCTCTACGCCCGCATCCTCGACCAGATCGAAGCCCAGGACTACGACGTCTTCACGCGCCGCGCCTCGGTGCCCCCGCTTCGAAAACTTTTCACTGCCGCCCGCATCCTCCTCCTGCCGTGAGCCAGCCAACCGTCATCATCGGCTCAGGCATCGGCGGCCTAGCGCTCGCCTGCCTACTCGGTCAGCGCGGGGAAGAGGTGCTGGTACTTGAGAAGAACGAACAGCCCGGCGGCCGCGCCAGCCTGCTGGAAATAGATGGCTTCCGCTTCGATATGGGTCCCTCGTGGTACCTCATGCCCGAAGTGTTCGAACACTTCTTCGCGCTCCTCGGTGAAAAGATCGGCGACCATTTGCAGCTGGAGCGCCTGACCCCGAGCTACCGCGTCTTCTTTCCGGGCCAGCCCGAGCCGGTTGATATCCACTCCAATTTAGAGAAGGACCTGGCCACTTTCGAACGGCTGGAGCCCGGCTGCACGCAAAATCTCCTGGCCTACCTAGACGAAGCCAAACGAAAATACGAGTTCTCGCTCCAGAATGTGCTCTACCGGAACGTCGATTCGATCTTCGACCTGATGCGGCCCGAGTACGCCGAGCACGCTAAAGGGCTGAAATTACTGCGCTCGATGGACCGCTACACCAAGTCGATGTTCAAGAGCGAGGAGCTCCGGCAGATCCTGCAGTACTCGCTGGTATTCCTCGGGAACTCGCCGAAGAACTGCCCGGCGCTCTACAGCATCATGACGCACATCGACATGGCCCAGGGCGTCTTCTATCCCCAGGGCGGCCTCACGACCGTCATCGCCGCGCTCGTGAAGCTAGCCAAGGCCCGCGGGGTGAAGATCCGCTGCGATGCCGAAGTGACGCGCATCGAGACAGAGGGCAAACGCGCCACGGGCGTCGTACTCGCCTCGGGCGAACGCCTCGCCGCCGACCGGGTGGTGAGTAACGCCGACCGCCACTGGACCGATACGGTGTTACTCCCGCCCCTGAAAGGCAATACCAGCGAGCGCTACTGGAAAAAGGCCGTCCTGGCGCCATCGGCGCACATCCTGTATCTCGGCGTCCGCGGCCGCTGTGAGAGCCTGGCGCACCATAACTTCATCTTCGCGAAGGATTGGGACCGTCACTTCGAGACCATCTTCGGTCAGGCGGCCTGGCCCGATGAACCGTGCGTGTACGTCAGCGCTCCTAGCCGCACCGATCCCGGCGTCGCCCCACCTGACTGCGAGAATTTATTCGTCCTCGTGCCGCTGGCGCCGGGCTTCGAGCGGCCGGAGAGCGAACAACTCGCCTTCGAGGAACGGCTGCTCGCGCTGATGGAAAAGAATTTGCGCCTGCCGGGATTGCGCGAGCGCCTCATCGTTCGCCGCCGCTTCACGGTCCAGGACTTTCGCGAGCGCTACCACAGCGTCCGCGGGACGGCCTTGGGCTTGGCCCACACCCTGCGCCAAACCTCACTGCTCAGACCCGGAAATCGCCACAAAACCCTCGAGAACCTCGATTATGTGGGTGCCGGCACCGTCCCAGGCATCGGTTTGCCGGTGTGTCTCATCAGTGCGGAGCTGGCGTTGAAGCGCCACATCGGCGATGATTCAGGGCGTCCCCTGCCCTGCCCATGCTGAAGACCCTCCTCGTCATCTCGCGCCCCCGCTTCTGGCTCTACCTGGCCGGCCCCGCGCTAGTGGGTCTCGCCGCCAGCGAGAATATCTGGAACGCATTGTCGCACTGGCAAATCGTCCTCTTCCTCCTCGCTTGGACGCTGCCGGCCAATCTCTTCCTCTACGGCGTGAACGATCTGGCCGACGCCGATACCGACGCGGAGAATCCCAAGAAGTCCGAGTACGAGCACCGCCTGAAGAAGAGCGAGCAGAAGCCGCTCGTCATCGCCATCTGTGCCTCAATGCTCCTCTTGGCTATCTCCGCCTTCCTCGTCGGTTCTCTCGGCGCGATGGCTTGGACCGCGGTCTTTTTGATCCTCGGTGTTAGCTACAGCCTGCCGCCCCAGCGTTTCAAGGCCGTGGCCTTCGCTGACTCCGCCAGTAACATTCTCTACGTTGCCGCCGGCTTCGCGATGGCGGGCGCCGTGGGCCTCTCCATACCGGTCATCGTCATTATCGCCGCCTGGGCCTGGGCCGCGGCCATGCATCTCTTCTCCGCCATCCCCGACATCACCCCCGATACGCAGGCAGGCCTCCGCACTACCGCCGTCGTTCTGGGACGCCAAGACTCATTACTCCTCTGCTTGGCGCTGTGGTTCCTGGCCGATCAAGTGGCCCTGCACCTGGGTTTCAGCGTCGTCGGTCTTTTGGGCCTCATCTACGCCATCATCCCGATTGTGCTCGTGGCCCGGCCCGAGTTGCCGGTGTTCGCCGTCTACCGCTGGATGCCGGTGGTAAACACCATCGTCGGCCTCGTCCTCTTCTTCACGCTGGCGCTGTGAGCGCGGACGCCGCCCCGATACGGGTGAGCGTGATTATCCCGGCCCTGGAAGAAGAACACTGGCTGCCGCTGCTCCTAAGCGATCTGGCCCGCCAAACGCTGAAGCCGGCGGAAATTTTGGTCGTGGACGGCGGTTCGGCCGACCGCACGCGCGACGTGGCCGCTACCGGCGGCGCGACCGTGATCGCATCGCCGCGGGGCGTCGGCCATCAGCGCGATCTGGGCGGACACACCGCCACGGGTAACCTGCTCGTCTTCCTGGACGCGGATACCCGCCTAGAACCTGGTACGCTCGCGGCGCTCGTCGCCGCTTTCACTCAAAAGCGCGCCGATTGCGCCTGCCCGCGCTTCCGGCCCTGGCGCTCGACAGTGGCTATCCGCGCCATCTTCGCGGTGTTCAACGCCATGTTCTGGCTGCTGCAGAAACTCGTCGCCTCGGGCGCGGGCTGCTGCATCGTGGTGACGGCCGCACACTTCCAGCGGATCGGCGGCTTCCGCTCGGATACCGTGTACGACGATATCGCCTTCATCCGCGCCGCCTCGCGCGCGGGACGATTCAGCATCTTGCCCGTGGATGTCTTTGTCTCCGACCGGCGCTTCCGCCGCGAAGGGACGCTCGTCGTCCTCCTGCGCTGGCTGGCGCTCTGCCCATTTTTCTTCTTGGGGATCTTCAAGATCCAGCGACTGATCCCCTACCGCTTTGCCCATTACCAGGAGAAAAGCGAGAATCAGCCGCTGGAGAGGTGATCACTGCGTAAAGCGGGGGCCGACGCCGAGTGGCGATTCGAGGTCCACCCAATCATAGGTCGTGATGCCGTCGGTCCAAGTGATGACGCCGGGCGCCGAAACGGAGCCCGATTCGCCGAGCGAGAGCTGTACGTAGGCCAAGTTCGGCGTGCCGATGATGGCTACGTCGCCGTAGACACGCAGGCGAACGGAGCTGTTCTTCGGGATGGAGCCGATGCCGGCAGGCAGGCTATTGCAGATCACCTGGTTACTGGAGACGGAGCACGTGGTGGAGGTCGCGCCGTCGGCGGCCTGCAGGCGGACGTTCGTCAGGCTGATACCGGCTTGTGAGAGCGTGAAGGTCAGATCTGACAAACGCACCGCCGCCTCGCCATCGCTCGTTTCGGCTGAGACGTTAAAATCCCACAGTAACTGGCTAGCGCCCGTAGTGAGCGGCCAGTTGCCGACTGTGTTGGCTGAGGTGACGATGCCAGTAATGCGGCCGCGGGCCGTTTGCGAGGCAGGCAGCGTCTCAGTGGAAGTGACACTATAGTGCTCGGTGCTCCAATCGCCGGTGGCCTCGAGCGTCACTTGGTCGATGCCGATGGTCTCGCCGCCGCTACCGCCGCTATCCTTATTGCTCAACACGCCGCGGATGTAGATGGTGGCGTCGTTGCCTTTGTTGATCATAAAAGCGCCCAGAGAGATGGTGGCGCGGTAGCGCATGGGCTGCGAGGCGTCGCGCGTGGCGGTGGCCAGCAATTGACCATTAAGAGCGTAGATGCGGATCGCCTCCAGCGAGGCGACGGGGCCATTGAGCTCAACCGTAACAGCATCGGCCGTCAGCGGCTCCTGCAGACTCGTGAAGCGAACGACGGCCAGCGTGGGCGTCGCCTTACCTAAAAGCAGGAGACGCGACTGCACCGGCTCGGCCGTGATGGGATCAAAACCCGGCTGGGACGAGGTGGAAGAGGAGCGGCTTGAGGACGAGTGCGACGACGATGAGGACGAGCTCGGGGGGCGAATGATGGGGCCTTGAGACGAGGACGACGAGGTACTCATTGAGGAAAGCCGACGGCAGGCGGCCGGACGGCGCTGAGCCAGTGGTGTGGCGCAAAAGCGCTCAAGGCGCTGCCGCATGGAACGCGCAAAGATTCCCTCCGCCTGGGCAGCGGGCGACTCAAATGCCAACGGCGCTAGGAGAGGCAGCGCAGCGATGGCGATGGCAGTGAAAAGAAGTCGGCGGTTCATAGTGAGTGGGGAACGGGCGGAAACAAAGTCTGGCACTCAAGAAGACGAAGTAAAAGGATTTTCCTTACTTTACGCGCCGGGCGCTTCCGTGGGAGGCTGGGGCATCGGCTCGCTCTCCGCCCGCATCGGCAATTTTTGTAAGGCCCACCGCCTGCGTCTCAACACCGACCTCGGACAACACTTCTTAGTGGATGAAACGGTGCTCGATTCCGTGATTGAGAACGGCGGCGTTCGCCCCGGCGAGCGCGTACTCGAGATTGGACCAGGCATCGGCGTGCTCACTGAGCGCCTCCTGAAGGAAGGCGCCCGCGTCACGGCCGTCGAGCTCGACGAACGTATGATCCCGCTCTTGCAAGAGTTCACCGCCAGCGACGGCCATCCGCACCCCGCCCTGGAGATCATCGCGGGTAACGCCCTGCACGTCCCCTTCCCCACTGAGCCCTACCGCATTGTCGCCAACATCCCCTACCACATCACCTCGCCCCTGCTGCGCCACGCGTTTTTAGAATCAGAGCGCTCACCCCTGAGCCTGACTCTCCTGATCCAACGTGAGGTGGCCGAGCGCATCTGCGAAACGCACGACCGTGGCCTCCTCACCATCGTCGTCGCCCTGTTTGGCAAAGCACGACTGGTCCGCCACGTGCCACCCATCGCCTTCTTGCCGCCGCCCGCCGTCGACTCGGCCGTCCTCCACATTGATTGCTACGAGAAACCGCTCGTCGACGGCCTAGCCCTCGATCATCTGCTCTGGACGCTCAAGATGGGCTTCCACCAGAAGCGCAAGATGCTGCGCACCACCCTCGGCCACCTGCCCGGCGGCAAAGACGCCCTTGAAGGCGCAGGCATTGCCGGCGACCGCCGCCCGCAGACGCTGACACCCGTAGAGTGGATCGCTGTGGCCGCCCGCCTCCCCGGACCGAACCCGGCCTGAGATGGTGCCGGCGCACGCGCTGCTGCTGGGCATCCCCGTCGGCGCGGCCCTGGGACTGGCCGGAACGCCGGCCCTGATCGGTGTGTGGCTGTGCCTCATACTCATGCTCAGCCCCCGACCCGCCTTCCGCTGGCGGGTGATGGTCGTGTTTGGCCTGGCCATCGGACTATTCCGCGCCGGACTAGTACCCGCCCCACTCGCCCTCCCGGAGGGACGCTTCACCGTCACTGCCACGGTCCGCGATGTGCGCGAGAGCTGGCTAAAGACACGCTACTTTTTAACGGATGCCGCTACGACCAACGGGCAAGCACTCGGGGCAGTAGTAGCGACCGTCCGCAGTGCTGAGGCCGACGCCGGACCTGGTGACCAAGTGACGATCGTTGGTTCGCTCCTGCCCCCTACGCCCTACCTGGCGGCCCAAGGCCTCGTGGCCAGCCTCGAGGATGCGCGCGTCACAGTGGCCGCGCCGGGACCCTTCTCTCTTGGCACTGGCTTAGCCCGCCTCCGCCGCGAGACGGAGCAGCGCCTCTCGGTCCTACTGCCCCTGCCCGAAAGCGCCTTGCTTTCGGGACTACTCCTCGGCACCGATGAACGCCTCCCTCACACTGATAGCGACAATTTCCGCGCCGCAGGCCTCTCGCACCTCACCGCCGTCTCGGGCTCTAACGTCGCCCTCATTTTAAGTCTGATGGGCCGCGCCCTCTGGTGGGTACCCAGACGATGGCAGCTGCTCCCCCTAGCGCTTGGCATCGGCGGCTTCACCCTCCTTGTCGGCGCACCGGCCTCCGCTGTCCGCGCGGCCCTCACGGGTGTGGTCGGCCTGATTGCCCTCCAAGGCGGCCGCCCCGCGGGGGGCCGGCGAGCGCTGATCCTCGCCCTGGCGGCCATGACACTCTGGGAACCACGCCAGCTCATTGCCGACGCCGGTTTTCAACTCTCGTTCTTGGCCACGCTTGGCATTGTAGAATTAGGCCCGCCACTCAAGCGCCTGTGCGAGCGATGGTTACCCACCTTCCTCGCCGAAGCCACCGCCGTGACGTTGGCCGCCGAGCTGCCCACGCTGCCCTGGTCGGCCTGGATCTTCGGCACGTTCTCCACCATCGCGCCATTCACCAACTTGGTCGCCGCTCCGCTCTCCGGCTTGGCAACCATGGGGGGCTTGGCGCTCCTCGGCACCAGTCTCCTCTTGCCGCCGCTCACGCTGCTGGTGCGGCCGGTGGCCTGGCTCGGGCTCCATGCTCTCATCGCCCTGGCGCACGTCGGCGCCACCCTGGGTGCGCTCTTGCCGGACCCAGGACCACCCCCGCTGCCGCTGCTCCTCTGCCTAGAAGGCGGACTACTCGCCGCTGCCCTGCTGTGGTCACGCCTTAGCGCCGGTACAGCCACACCGTCTGGGGACCACGCCATGTTGGCACGACCTGCTCCGCCACGGGCGTAAATCCCGGCAGGGCAAAAGTGAGACTGGCAATGCGCGCGCCCGGTGGTAGCTCGGCCTGCAGTTTCGGTGAAAGTTCAGCCAACAGCGCCGGCGTGAGATACAGGAAGACCGCTGTCACATCGTGAATGTCGGTGGTCCGCGCGTCGGCGCAGGTGAAGACGGCTGGCGTGCGCGTCACAAACAGACGAATCTTCCCGTTGAGCCAGACCGGCCAGACGGCCTCCACCCCCCGAAGCGTCACGCCCGGCTGCCGCGAAGCGACGGTCAGCACCCGGCCGTCGCCCGCTCCTAAGTCGCAGAAAATATCGCCCGGCCTGAGCCCGAGGGCAGTGAGGGCCGCCACGATGGCGGCGTCGGGCGCGGGTACGAAGGGCACGCCTAAGATGA
This sequence comes from uncultured Candidatus Peribacteria bacterium, assembly GCA_964640945.1. Lineage (GTDB taxonomy): Bacteria > Patescibacteriota > Gracilibacteria > Peribacterales > Peribacteraceae > JAGOUB01. The sequence goes on from CAZXIV010000002.1 coordinate 34,905, forward strand.
GGTGCTGAACGACCGCCCACACCAATAGGAGCAGCAAAACTACCGCCAGCACCAAGACCGCATCAACGAGGATCACGCGCTAACCGGCTCTGAGGACTTCAGACCGGAGTAAGCGACCTGCGTGGCAACGGTGGCGGACGCCAGGGTGACGACTAAGAAAGCGGGAATAGCGACTAGTAGCGAAAACTCGCTCTTCCAGGGAGGTGCCACCCCGACCAAGATGGAGAAACAGACAGCGAACACCAGCGCCAACGTAAAGTAGGCAGTAACGGGCTGACCGACAAAGCGGCCGATAAGGAAGAGCGGCAGGATGCCGACAATGTTCAAAAAGCCGACGACGAAGATATGGCCACCAATCCCAAACGGCACAAAGGAGAAGCCAACCAGATCCATACCAAGATCGAACAACCAGGAAACCAACGCCCCCACGAGAGCAGCCAGGAAACCAGCGACGATGCAACGGAGGAAGAACATCGGGGGTAATGCTACCGTAGTTCCCAGAGAAAAGGAGCGGAGAACGCTTGCTCAAAGCCTTAAACAGGAGTGCAATAAATAGCAAATCGGCATTCGCCTCCTCCTTACCGTCTCCTCAGCGACCAACGGTAAGAGTCTGGGACTCCCTCCGTCTTGTGCTATGCCCCACCACTCCGACCAACCACTGCTTGATGCGTACGACGCGTACGCGGACGCCATCTTCCGACACTGCCTGTTTCGTGTCCGGGACCGTGATCGTGCAAAAGAGCTGATGCAAGACACGTTCCTTCGCGCTCTAGAAGCGCACCGAAAGGGAAGTGAAATCCAAAATATGCGCGCCTTCCTCTATCGCATCGCCCACAACTTGATTATCGACACCTATCGCCGTGACCATGGCGATAAATCGCTCGAGGAACTCGAAGAAACGGTGGGCTTCGACCCGCCGGACGAATCGCAGAATCCCGCCCGCGACTTTGCCGGCAGTGAAGTCTTAGAAAAGCTCCAAGGTGTGGAAGAGCCGTACCGCTCGGCTGTGGTCATGCGCTACGTCGATGGTCTCGATCCGCGTGATATCGCCGAAACACTCGGCATCAGCGCCAACGTTGTCTCTGTCCGTATCCACCGAGGATTGAAGCGCCTTGGATTACTCCTTAAAGCCTAATACGTCGATGACCCCCTTCGAAGACGCCCTCATCGCGGCCACGAAAGATACTGCTCTCACTCCAGGTGAGAAGGCCGCTGGGCGTATGACGCTCATTGCCGCCATCGGCCTCCACGGTATCGAAACCAACCGCCTCCGACTCAGTGAGGCTGAGCACAACGAAGGTTGTGCCGTTTTACAGGACGCCATTGCAGGCAGCCCGACGCGCGGACCCATCATGCAGCGCGTGCACAACTTCTTACGCCTGCCCGCCATCGCCATGGGCCTCGTCCTCTCCACCGGTCTGGCTGTAGCTGCCAACAACACCATCCCCGGCGATTCTCTCTACAGTATGAAGATCAGCGTGATCGAGCCCATTATCGCCGTCATCCAGCCCACTTCGAGGCTGCGCGCCGCTTGGGAAGTCAACCTCCTCAACCGCCGTCTCTGGGAACTTGATGAGATCAGCGCCCGCCGAGAAGCCAACGAAGAGACTGCCCGCAATCTGGAATTCATCGAAAACCAGTTAAAAGAGCAGGCGGTCCGCATCCTGGATGTGACGGGCGCTCTGCCGGACGAAAGCAGCAAGGCAGAGCTACGGAAACAAGCCCAGGACGCAATCAACGCCCATACCGAGGCGTTGCGACGCACCTTGGTCGAAAAGGCCAACGACGGCCGCCGCCTGCCGCTGGAATCGGTGCTCACCATCTTGGAAGAGAACGGCCGCTCGCTCACGGGCGAGCCTGGGGTCTCTTCCTCGTCGTCCAGCCGCCCGCCAATCGTCCCTGGCTCCGAAACGGGCGACAAGCAGCCCGACCGCGGCGAGATCCGCGTCACCGTTCCCCTGCCGTCGCACATCACCATCACCACCGATCCCATCTCGTCGAAGCCCATCAAGATCGAGATCTCATCGCCCAACTCGTCGTCGCAGACATCGTCCTCTAGCGCGCACGCGGCGGCCACGAGTAGTCGTTCAGCCCCCACTTCTTCTTCCTCCGGCGCCTCGGTTTCCTCCACTTCCAGCGTCACCTCCGTGACGTCCTCAAGTGATCCGGCCAGCAGCAGATCAACTGCCCCAATTGTGCCTATACCGTCGGTTCCTGAGGTTTTTCCTCCCACCGGGACAAGTCCGATTTTGTAAGAAAAAACGTAAGACCATTAAGGGTCGATCGTCTTCTACTACGTGCCCCGAAAGGCGCACGTTTTATTTTTTACTCCCCGCGACTATGAACCTCGCTACCCGTCTCATGTCCGGCGCTGTCATCGCCTCTACCGCCTTCGCGGCGGTCCCCGCCTCGGCGCTCAGTCTCGATGTTTTCAGCTCATCCCACCCCTCAAGCCAAGCTCACGACAGCTCGGCCAACGCCGCCGCTTCCGCCCGAGTCCAGGCGAAGACCGACCGCGATAGCCTCCGGGCCGAGAGCTCCCTCCGCGGTAATATCTTGACTCAGGGCAGAGCCAATGGTCGCCGCCTCGGTTGGTTGAAAGACCTGAAGAACGATTGGAAGAAAAACTGGCAGGACAGCTGGCGCAGCGGCACCGGCAGCACCATGACCGGCAGCGGCCGCGTGATTGTGGCCCATGAGGCCAACATCAACACTTCCCTCCAGGCCGCCGCCACCCTCTCCGCTCGCCTCTCCCACCAGATTTGCAAACTCATGGGTGAAGAAGGCACGTCCTTCTCGACTTGCATGAATAGCCGCAAAGAGAAGATCAAAATGTCCTTTAACGCCATGATCGACGCGGCCTTCACGGCCTCCGTCTCGACTGAGAACGACTAACCGCACCCAATCTGTTCTTTCCCTAGCGTGAGGTACAGAAACGCCCCAGGCCCTGCGTCTGGGGCTTTCTGTATACCAAGGAGAACGCTCACTCCTCCATTATCAGATCTTCTTTCTTCTTCGTTTTCCAGAGCTCCGCCGCTTCTGCCAGCAGCTTGGCCTGAGGGAGCTTCTTTACCTTGGGCACGCCGCCGTTCCCCTTGATCACCTCAGGAAGGCAGTCGCGCACGAGCTTGTTGTAGACGGTGATAGCCATACGACGGAGTCCACCGCTGGTCCGGAGGCACGGTCACTTCTTCTTTTTCTTCTTACTCAGGGCCTCGATAAGCATATCTGGCACGGGCAACGCCACTTCGCGTACCGCCCAGCCAAAGAGATCGAGGAGCTGGCCGGCGAGAGGTTCGGACTTCTTTTTAGGTGGGAGAGGTTTTTTCGTGGGCATATCAGTGGAGACGCAGGAGGACCGAGAACCTTTCTAGGACCGTACTGTACCAAAGGATCCAAAGAAATAGTGGCCCCGTAAGGAATGCTCTCGCGAAACGTCCGTGGCTGTATCGGATTCTGTTTTCTCCCCCATTTTTTATGGCCGTTATCGCCCCCTTCATCGTTTTACTCATCGTAGGAATCATCTTCAACTACATCCCTATGGATGGCCGTCTGAAGCAGGTAGGGAACCTCATCATCGGTATTGTCGCGATTGTCATGCTCCTACGCTTCGCTGGCATCTTCTAAAAAACGACCTCTCTCACCCTTATGCTCCTGAAAGGCAGGTCGAAGTGCTCTCGTGCGTAGACCATGAGCGAGCGCCGTAGCACGAGTCGAGTGGCAGCCCCACGGGGAATCGAACCCCGATTACAGGAATGAAAATCCTGTGTCCTAGCCGTTAGACGATGGGGCCACTGAAGGAAAGAACCCGCCTTCGCCACCGGGCTTCGGCGGGCAGGCGCCGGGCGAGTATAGCAAGCCCTCCCGGGCCTACAATGTGCTTAATTGGGATCAAAGAGGGATTCTGGCAGTTCTTGCCCCGCTAACAGCTGGGCGATGCGATGCCCGCCGTAGATGGACGGCAGAATGCCGACACCGTTGCAGCCCAAGTTATAGAGTAATACGCGGTTCTTCGGCTCGTAGCCGATGCGGCGAACGCCGGTGGGGGTGTAGCCCATCAGGCCATGCCAAAGAAAGTCACGCTTGGCCTTGGGATCAAACTCGCGGTAGACGCCCACCAGCGCCCGCTCCAATTCTTCTTCAAGATCAGCCGGGAAGGCCGACGTCGCCTCATAGGTAGCGCCCGCTGGCAGCAATCGCTCCGGGCCGCCGATGCAGAGCAGCGACGACTTGGCACCTCCGCGCTCGTAGGGCCGCCGCGTGAGGTAGTGATAGGCATCGGCGGCGTTGTCGCCCCGCACATAGCTGACGGCCAGGGCCGGCGCCTGCCGCGGCTCCAGGTAGCCCGCCATGTAACCGATCACACCCTGTACCTCGGCATGGAAGCGCGGGTCCACCGGATCGCCGTAGAGGTTCGTCAGCCGGAAATTCTCGAAGCCGTTGGTACAGAGCACAACGCGCTTCGTGCGGATCATCGGACCGGTAGTGAACAAGTCGGCATCTTCGGCGCGCAGCACGGCCTCCACGAGTGGCAGCTTCTCCACTACTGTCAGGCGGTCGCCGTGGCGCTTCAGCATGGCCGCCACCAGGCGCTCGCAGAAAAGAGCGCTGTTGAGACAGGCCTTAGGTTCGCTGTCGGCGGCCAAAAAACTCGTGTCCTCAGTCGTCAGGGCTCGCAGCACGGTCGAACGCGGCACCGTGAGTGCGTGCGTCAGGAGCTTCTGAGGAATCTCCTGGTGGAGCTTGGCATCCAGCGCGATGAGCAACGGCTCTTGCGTGAGTCCGTGACGGGCACGCAGCGCCTTGTCTTCCAATCGGCGCAGAATCTGCGGCAGCGTACTCCAACCCGAGTGACCGAGGCTCCGGTGAAGATCCCCCATCAGGCCGTACTCGCTCAGAATGTCATCGAGCAAGCCCCAAGCCGACTCAATCTGCGTCTGAGCGGCGATAGCTTTTTCTTCGCCATACGCGGCCGCCAGGTCGGGCAATTGGCGCTCGAAGTAGCTCACCACCTGGCCGGCGTTGTGGCCGGTGGCGCCGTGGGCCAAGCGCCCAGCCTCGAGCAGCAGCACTTTGGCGGTCGTACGCTTCAGGAGAAAATGCGCGGTGGCGATGCCGGCAATGCCGCCGCCCACGATGGCGATATCGGTTTCGGTTTCGGCCTCCAGACGAAAGTGGGGACGATCCTGCTCGAGCTGGTCGAGCCACGGCGAACGAACCGGAGCAGCAGCCATATCAGCGATCGGCGGTAAAAGCGCGGCCCGTGCGCTCGGTGATCTGAATCCGGAAGATCGTGCCGTGCCCCTGCCCCACAATGGGTAGCGACCGGGAGGCATCAAACTCTACTTTTACCCCCACCGACTGCTGTACCACACCCAGACGCGCCACCAGGCCCGCCAAACTCTCCAGTAGCTCCGGCGCGAGCGGGGCCGACAGGTCAACCTCCTCAAACTTTCCCCAGCACACCACGCTCTCCCAACCGTCGGAGCCAAGCGCCTGCACCTGGAAACAAACGTCGGGATGCTGGCGGAGAATCTCCGTCTTCTTCCCTTCCATCGTCTGGCCGTAGAGCACGCCGTCGCGGTGGTAGTACGCTAAGGGGATAATGTACGGCCGGCCGCCACTTTGGCAGGCCAGATGGCCCGTGACCTGGCTCTCTAAAAGCGCGTCCATCTCGGCGGCGGTGAGTTCTCGTTGCATGGCTACACTCTAACTGTCGGCGAGCGCGCGCACAAAAAAGGGCGGCCTTGCGGCCGCCCCCTTCAAGCCTCATTAGGCGGGCTTCTTCTGATCGCCGCCGAACTGCGGCTTCTTCTCGTCACCACCGAACTTGGGCTTCTTCTCATCGTCGAGAAGAGGCTGCTTCTTGTCGTTACCGACCATACAAAGAGGGGGGAAGAAGTAAGCCTCCTCATGGTATCCGGACGGCGTCCAGTGTCGATCTTCCAAAATTGACGAGGGGTGGAAAACCGACAATCTTTCTTGGCTTAGGAAAGCCAAAGTCAGCCCCTGCCCTGGGCGGGCCTACGGCACTTGCGTAGGGCTCGCGAAGAGTATGGAAAGAACAATCTAAAAAAACTGTCAATCTGGGCCTCGCGCAGAGCAAAAAACCGCGGAAAGCGGGAAACGATGTGGCTTCTATAAGCCAAGAACATTGATTTTTAGACTGCTCGCGGCGGCGGGAAGAGCTTTTCGCGTTGTATCCAAAGAGCACTCAATAAGATGCCTCCAAAGAAAATGAGACGGAGTGCGCCCAGCGCGTCGGGCGAAAGTGGGAGAAGGCGTAAACTCTCTTTAAGAACAATGAGCACTGTCGTCGCAATCGCCACGCCCACTGTGCTACCCGGTCCGCCGGCAACGGTCATCATCACGATCAAGATCATAAAGGGAAACGTATAATCGTTCGGGTGCAACAGACGAACATACGGCGGATAAAGAGCTGCCGTCAGCCAGGCACCCGCGCCAGCCAGCCCGAAGGCGATGGTCGTGACGCGAAAACGGTTGATACCAAGGGCCTCCGCATGTTGCGGCTGCTGCGCCAGCGCCGCCAACGCGCGCCCGAAGGCGGAGCGTTCTAAGTGCAGGATGAGTACCAGCCAAGCCACAGCCACACCCGCACAGAGCCAGGCGTAGCCCATCGTCGAATCGATGCCGAACGGTCGCGCAATGCCTGAGATACCAAGCGCCCCGCGGGTGAGTGACATCGAGTTGAGCACTAGGGCGAGCAGGATGAGGTGTAGGGCGATGCTGAGGATGGCGAAGGCATCCGCCGGCAGACGCACGGCCAGTCGGGCCAAGAAGAGAGAAAAGAGGGCGATCACCAGCAGGCTGAAAGGGATGGTGAGCCAGACGCTCCAGCCGTAGTAGAGCGGCAAGAAGAGCGAATAAGAGGCGAGCAGGGCCGTGCCTTCTTGGCCGAAGTGGAGAATTTTCCCGCGCCCGAAGACGAGGTTGTAGCCCAGCACGATCGGCAGCATGTAGCCGATATTCACGACGATGTGCCAGAAGAAATCCATCTTAGGCGGTGCGGGAAGGAGTGGCGAACAGGCCCGTGGGTTTGAAGAGCAGGAAGACGATGATAGAGAGGAGCGCGACACTGAACTGGTAGCCCGGCGACAGGTAGCCGACGAGCGGCCACTGGATGCCCACCACCAGCTGCTCAAGCAGGGCAATGAAATAGGCCGCCAGGATGGCCCCCCAGAAGTTGCCGCGTCCGCCCACGATGACAGCCGCATAGGCCTTGATAGTGAGGGCGAAAGCGAGCGTGGGCGTGAGCGTCTGGTCGAAGCCGATGAAGAGCCCGCCGCCGGCCGCCAGGACGCCGCTCACCACGAAGATCCAGGCGTGCAGCGCACTAGCCGGAATGCCGAGACTCATTGCCGCTTGCGGATGCTGCACCACCGCCCGCAAACGACGCCCCAAGGCCGTAGAATGGAGCACCCACGCAAACACCGCCAGGCCTACGAACGTCAGGCTGCAGAGCAAAACATGGTGCCAGCCGAAGCGCGCACCCAAGAAGAGGAATGAGGACTTCACGCCGCTGAGGAGCGTGACGGGCTGTTCGCCGAACACGAGCAAGATGACGCCATCGAGCACCATCCCCCAGCCGATGGTGGTGACGATGGGAAGGAAGCGATGGCGCCGGTAGAACGGTTTGACGACAAGTAGGAAGGTGAGCCAGGAGAGTAAAGCGCCGCCGCCGATGCCGCCGAGAATGGCCAGGGGCAGCGGCACGCCCAGTTGCAACAAACGCCAGCAGAGGTAGCCGCCGATGAGGGCCATCTGGCCAAGCGCCAAATTAAAGACATCGAGAATGCCGTAGACCAACGCTAAGCCGCCGGCCATGAGAGCCAGCAGCGAGCCAGCGATGAGGGCATTGACGATCAGCTGCACGGCGACATTCTAGCCGAAAACGGCGGCCGCCCGGGAGGACGACCGCCGCGACGGGTAGAGGGACGAAATTACAGGGCGATATTCTTCACAAACACTGCCTTGCCCGCCTCAAATTTCTTCAGGATGAACGGCACCCCCACGACGTCGCCGTTCTGGTCGAAGTGCCAGTCGCCGATAACGCCCTGGTAGGACGTCATGGCGGTCAGGCCGTCACGCAGGGCCGTGCCGTCCGTAGCGCCCTTCGTGAGCACCGAGAAGACAGCGCCCGCAGCGTCATAGGCATGCGCAGCAAAAGCGATGCCCGACTTGGCCGCCCCGAAGGCGGCGACGAAATCCTGCTCAAAGTCTGTCCCCTGACCGGCGGTGGGAACGGTCACCAGCTCCATGGCTTCGACTGCCTCCTTGGCATTGCCACCGAGAGTGGCGGAGTCGGCCACTTCGTGCGAGAAGATCGGCTGCTTGAAACCGAGATCGCGGAACTGCTGGACCATGGGCGTCATCACACCATCGCCGTTAGCGTTGACGTAGAAGACGTCGAATTCTTGACCCTGCAGGCGGCTGAGCACCGAGCGGAAATCCTTGGTGCCCGGATCGACAACCTCATCGAAGATGAGCGCACCCGCCGGCAAATCGGTCTTGAGGTGGCTGCGCACGCCCTGGCAGAAGTCGGTATTTTCACTGAGGACGGCCACCTTCTGGTACCCCTTCTCCGCAAATACCTGCGCCGTCGCAATCGTCTTAAGCGCGTCGCTGGGGTAGTTGCGGAAGATGTACGAACCAGCGTTCGTGATATCGGGATTGCTGGAACCAGGCGAGATCACCGGGACCTTGGCAGCCTCGGCGATGGGCGCGATAGCCAGCGTCTCCGAACTACAGAGACCGCCGATGATGGCGATGACGTGGTCCACATTGATGAGCTTCTGGGCGGCTGCAGCCGCGTCGGCGCCGTTACAGCGACCGTCCTCGGCGATGAGCTGCACCTGCTTACCATTGATGCCGCCCTTGGCGTTCCATTGGTCGACCGCAAGCTGGGCGCCGTGGAGCAAATCGACACCGAGCGAGGCGGTGTCACCGGTGAGCGGGCCAACGAAACCGAGCTTGATGACGTCTCCGGTCGGAGTCGGAGTAGTGGCGGACGAGCAAGCGGCAAGTGTCATGGCCGCGAGCAGTCCCAGAGCGAGAGAGCGCCTCATAGGATGAAAGTGGAAGAAGATAATCGTCTGAATTGTAGATTTGTAAAAACGGAACGACAAGGACCATTCCCAGTCCTCGACCGGGTTCTGGCTCGCCGGTACGATCACGCTGTGCCGCTCCTCACGGTCTCCCATCTCTCCCTAACGCTCGGCGGGCAGCAAATCCTGCACGATATCCGCCTGGAAGCGGAGGCCGGCGAAGTGGTGGGTCTCATCGGCCCCAACGGCTCGGGCAAGACGACGCTCTTCAACATCCTCTCGGGCTTCCTCCAACCCGATAGCGGGACGGTGCATTTCCACGACCACGACATCACACGCCTCTCCCCCGCCAAGCGCGCGCGACTGGGCATCGGCCGCGTCTTCCAGAATTTCGGCATCTTCCGCGAGATGACGCTCCGCGAGAACGTGCTGGTAGCGCTCGAAAGCTTAAGCAAAGAAGAGCGTTTCAAACTCGACGACCTGCACCACGCTGTCCACGAAACGCTCAGCATGGTGGGCCTGGAGCACCACGCCAATAAGAAAGCGAACAGCCGCTATGACACCGGCGCGGTGTCGAACTCCCATCACAAACCCCTCTGCTCAGGCGGAGGGGTTCTTTTTTATGCCAAAAAAACACGCGTAAAAAAAGCCCCTCTCAGGGCTTTCGGAGTCCGCGGCGCGAAAACCCGGATGATGACGGCGCGGTCGATTGCGCCTGAGAGGGGGGGTCGGATCAGGCCGCCGAGGCGGCCTGACCTAAAGTTTATCGAGGAGCTTTTTCACCTCGATCTCCTTATGCTGGAGAAACTCCTGTTCCGGGCTACACACCCGGGAACAAGCTCATTCTAACCAACCTTAGATACTTGTCAATAGTTGATTATATTTTTAAATATACGTTAGGTTTTAGGCTCTGACGGCCGCTTTTAACCAAGCGGCGAAGAGCGGATGGGGGCGATGAGGACGGCTCTGGAACTCCGGGTGGAACTGGCTGCCAACCATAAAGGGATGGCCCTTCACCTCCACGATCTCCATCAGACCGGTCTTGGCCCACGTGCCCGAGAACACCAGACCGGCCTGCTCCAGGCGCTGGCGGAAGGCGCTGTTGAATTCGTAGCGGTGGCGGTGGCGTTCACTAATCGCTCGCTGCCCATAGGCGGCCGCGGCTTTGGTACCGGGCGTGAGCTGACACTCGTAAGCGCCCAGGCGAAGCGTGCCGCCCTTCTCGCGGCCGGCGCTCTGGCCGGGCAGGAAGTGCACCACGTACTTTTCACGGGCGAGCTTTTGACCTTCATCAAACTCCTCACTGGTAAGCACTTCATCCTTGAGGGCACTGCGAGCAAACTCGATAGCCAGAAGCTGTGCACCCAGACACAAACCGAGGTACGGCACTTTCTGCTCGCGGGCATAGCGGGCGGCGGCGATCTTGCCTTCGATGCCGCGGCTGCCAAATCCCCCGGGCACGATGATGGCGGCGGCCGACTTGAGCTGGGCCCAGGCGACCGCATCTTTCTTCTGCAGCTTCTCGCTATCCACCCAGAGAATCTGGGCGCGACGACCATTGAAGATGGCGGCCGATTTGATGGCTTCGATGACGCTGAGGTAGGCGTCTTCCAGGTTGGTGTACTTGCCGACAATCGCAATTGTAAGGAAGCGATTCTTGGCCTTGAGGTAGCGCGTTTTGCCAGCTTCCCACTCGGCCATATTCGGCTTCAGGCGGCCAAGACCCAGCGCCTCGCCAATAATCTGGCCGACGTTGTATTCCTGGAACGCCAGCGGCACGTCGTAGATGGAGTGGAGGGTTTGGGCGGGCACGACGGCGTGACGGGGCACGTCACAAAAGTTGGCGATTTTATCGAGCAAGACGGGATCAATCTCGTGGTCGGCGCGCGCCATAATCATGTCGGGCTGCAGGCCGTTTCGGCGAAGCTCACGCACCGAGTGCTGCGTGGGCTTGGTCTTGAGTTCTTTGCTGCCTTCCAAGTAGGGCAGCAGGGTTAAATGCACATGGTAGAGATGCTGAGGCTTCAACTCACGCTTGAGCTGGCGGACGGCTTCCAGGTAGGGCTCGCCTTCGATGTCGCCGGCCGTGCCGCCGATTTCCACCATCACTACGTCGGCGCCGCTCTTTTTGCCGGCCTCCAGAATGCGCCGCTTGATGGCGTCGGTGATGTGCGGCACCACCTGGATGGTCTTGCCGAGGAACTCGCCTTTGCGCTCACGAGCGAGCACGTCTTGGTAGATCTGGCCGGTGGTAACGGTGGAGAGCTTACTCATCGGTTCGTCGATGAAGCGCTCATAGTGGCCAAGATCAAGGTCTGTCTCGGCGCCGTCGTCGGTGACGAACACCTCGCCGTGCTGGAACGGGCTCATGGTTCCGGGGTCGATGTTGAGGTACGGATCAAGTTTTTGGACGAAGACTTTGAGGCCGCAGGTCTTCAAAATCGCGCCAATAGAAGCGGCCGCGATGCCCTTGCCGAGGCTACTGCAAACACCGCCGGTCACCACGATAAAGCGGGGGTCGGTCTGCCTTCGCTTACGCGAATGGGAGACGCGCCTGTCGCCTGGAGAACGGGTGGGCATCGGGAAATTCTGTCGGACAGAATCGTACGCGAGGCTCCCCGCCCACGCCAGCGATTCAACTGGCGCTCAGTAGATAAGGCGCAGGAGCGCGAAGAGACCAATACCCGCCCAGATGAGATTAAGGAGAGCAGGCTGGAGATCACCCTTCGTGGTCGACACCGCGACAATGCCGAGCGCGCCGCTCACGTTGAGGATCTGGAAGGCCGCGCTGCCTGCGGGCAGGACCCCAAAGCTGACGAGGACGTACGCCCCGAGTAGGGCAAGGACGCCATACCAGCCGAGGACCTGCGCCAGCAGGCGGAAACGCGAGGGCTTCATTTAATGGCCTTCTTCACGGCCTTCATCGCCTTCTTTCCTTCTTTCATGGCCTTCTTCTCGGCGTCTTTCATCATCGCGGCCACGTCGTCCTTAGCCTTCTCAAAGTAGTCCTTGGCGGCCACTTTCATCTTCTTCATATTGTCCTGGACCATGTCGCTGTCGACAAACTTTTTCACCTCGCCACCGATACGCTTGCCGTCATGCTGGAGATGCTTGCTCAAAATCTTCCCCGCATCGTCGGCCGTCTTGGCCGAGGAGAGTTCCTTGCGGAGGTTCTCGTTGCTAAAGAGATAACCGGCCAGGGCGCCACCGAGAGCACCGAAGAGGAGAGACGCTTTACGCATAGGGAGAGAGGGGAAAAGAAAAACAATCGGACCCTATCATAGACGGACGAAAGTCTCACTTCTTTCCCAGGACAGTTGGCGCCCGATAGTGGCGTCGCTGACGATTGACAGTTACCTCAGAAAAGTTTTTGATTGGCACAATGACTAATCGTGAAACGTTCGGCGTAGAAGAGGTGGCAGCGATCGCCGAGGTGGCGCTGGATCCGGCGCTGCTCGCCACGAAGATCACACTGCGAACCATCAAGAAGAAGCACCCCGAGCTGGCGTTCCATCTGGCCGAATGCTTGTGCGCGCTGTGCGGTGCGCGCGATACCAAGCTCAAGCCAGCGACGCCGAACGAGTTCCATTACGTGATGGGCAATCTGGCGGCGATCGACTTGGGCGTGCCCGGCGATAAGAAGGAGGCAGGTTACGTCGACGGCTGCCTCGCCTCGCTGGCCGATTGCACGGAGGGCGAACGTTCGTCGAACTGGCAGCGCATGCGCCGGCTCTTGGCCCAAGGGCGGGAGCATGGCGGCAGCCGCGGCCGCGAGGGCTCGGTGGCGACCTTCGACGGCGAGAAGCGGAAGGAGACCAAGCGGCAGACCAACGACCTCCGCACACTGGTCGATATGCTCGCAATCAACGTGCCGGTCGGCATCGACCTGCTCGGCAAGCCGCCGTTCGAGCGCATCCAGACCCTCCCCATTGAGCAGCCGATCACGATCAGCTTCGGCGAAGGTAAAGATGAGGAGACAATGCGCATCGCTACCGACCGCCGCCGCCACAGCTGCGTCACCTGGGCGATGCACGAAGAGGGTTACCGCGAAGTGATGCAAGACAGCATAGACGATGACGATATGGCGTTCGTCGGCGAGGCCTACCACCTCGACCGCTGGTTCGGGCACTCGTTCCGGAACCACATACCCCTGCCCACGACCATGAACCTCGGCGAGCAGCCGACGGCATCGTGGCTCTCGATCGTGCGCAGGCGCGGCCGCATCGCCCTGCTGCTGCGCCGCCCGCGCGGCATCGTGACGGTGGAGCAAGGCGACAATATCTGGCGCTACGACCCCACCGCGGCCCACGGCGACACGTTCGGCACAACGGCGCATGAATCGTTGAAAGAGCGGCTCAATTATCTAGAGCTGCCCGACGAGAACGATGAGGAGGATACCGTCCTCGAGCCCTGATCAGGCGGACCGGAAGGCTTTGAGCTGCACGGTCGTGAGAATCTCTTTGAGTTGTTCGTCGCTGGCGGACTGAGCGCCTTGGAGCGAACCGAATTTCTTGAGCAGTGCCGCCGCTGTCACCGGCCCGATGCCGGGGATGGTGGGCAAGCGCGAGGCTACCATCTTGGCACTGAGGCGACCCTCACGGTGGCGGTTGGCGAAGCGGTGCGCTTCGTCGCGTAAACGCCGGAGGAGGATGTGGGCCGGGCTATCGGAGGCCATCGCCAGCGGCGTGCTGCTGCCGCGGGTGAATACTTCTTCTTCGCGCTTGGCCAAGCTTAAAAGGGCGATAGGCAGACCAGTGCGTTCCAGTTCGATTTCAACCGCGTGCAGCTGACCGAGGCCGCCATCAATCAGAATGATGTCGGGCATCTTCGCCAGCGAAGCATCGGCCTTGTGCTCGTCGGCCTGCCAAACCATCGGACAGAGCGGCGGTTCGTCGGGGTGCGTCTCGCGGTACGCGCGCTCAGCCTCCACCACGGCTTCTGGGGGTTTAAGAATGTGGCGGAAGCCAACCTGCATATAGAAGCCCTGTAGGGCCTCTTCGCAGTGAAGATAGACTTTTTTCGCTTTCGTCTTGGAGAGTGCAAAGCGAACGAGCGCCAGGCCAAGCTTGGCACCACGCTCCGACGGAATCACAAGCAGGGAACGCAGCCCCGTAAAGCCGCCCGGGAAGACACCCACCCGCACGATGCCCACCACCGCCTCGCCGCGGATGGCCACAACCCCTTCTTTGTACAAGAGCGGATCGGTAGTGGTTGAACCGTCGGCTGCACGCAGCGCCGTGATCGCTGCCTGGTCCGCCTTTACGGCTTTACGAAGCACAATCCCCCGTTCGGCCCAGCGCTGCGCCTCACCCTTCATGCCGCCGGTCAGGTGCCTAAAGCGCCGACGCAGCACTTCCTGCAAGGAGCGATAATCGTCGATATCTCCGGACTTAAGCGTCTGGACCGTAAATGAGCGGTAGTGCTCGCGCTTCGGTTTGCCGTTCTCGAACACCACCATGCTGCCTACGGTCTCGGTGCCGCCGAGGTGGCTGATGTCGTAACACTCGATGCGGCTGGGCGGCCCAGGTAAAGAAAGAAATGATTGCAGCTCGGCGGCGGCACTCTGGGTGTTGCGGATTTCGGCCTCCCACTTCGCCTCCTGCTGCGTCACCTTCTGCCGGGCATTGCTCATGGCCACGTCGAGCAGCTGGGTTTTCTGGCCACGCGCGGGCACGCGCACCTCCACCTTCCGGCCGGCGCGCTCGCCGAGCCAAGCCGAGAGCGTGGCTGCACTCTCGATCTCTTCGGGCAGGAGGATGAGCGAGGGGAACGTGGGCACGTCGCTGTAGTAGAGGGGCAGAAACTGCTCGAGCGCTTCCTGCACCGTCTCGGGTTGGCCGCTCAAGGCCGTGGCGATCTCGCCCATAACCTTGCCGTTACGCTTCTGCAGCACCACCACTTGGCAGCGGCCGGCCATGAGGGCGATGCCGACGGCGTCAGTATCTTCGCCGGAGGTATCGGACACTACCTGCTCCTCGGCTAGCGATGTGATGCGCTGGAGCTGGTCACGGTACTGGGCGGCCGTCTCGAACTGCTTGGCCACCGCGGCCTCCTGCATCTTCACTTTAAGGAGCTGCGTGACGGGACCGAGCTCCCCTCTCCAAAAACGGATGACGGGCTCGATGCACTGCTCTTTATACTGCGCGGGCGTGAGCGAACCGATGCAGGGCGCTCTACATTGCTGCATGTGATAATCCAGGCAGGGCACGGGGCGGTCGCGGTGCATGCACACCACCTCGAGCGGGATGGTCGTACCGGCACCCTCGGCCGGCTCGATCGTCATCTTGCAGTTGCGGAAGCGGTAGAGCTTGCGAAGCACGGCCAGTACCTCGTACACCTGCCAGGCCGCAGGCTTGGGGCCGAAGTAGAGCGCACCATCCTCTTCGATCTGTCGGACAACATCGATGCGGGGGTAGGTGTGATTGCTGATCCGCACGTAGACGTAGTTCTTGCCGTCCTTCATTAGGACGTTGTATTTGGGGCGATGCTCCTTGATGAGGTTCGTCTCCAGCACCAGCGCCTCAAGCTCGGTACGCACGACAGTCAGATCAAAGTCGCGTACTTGGCGCACGAGCGACTCTTTCCAGGGGCCAAGCTTGGCGCCGGGCGCAACGTAACTGCGCAGACGCTGGCGCAGGTCTTTGGCTTTGCCGACGTAAAGGATCTCACCCTCGCTGCCGAGCCAACGGTAGACGCCCGGGCCGGTGGGGGCCTGGCCGATGCGCTGGCGCAGCTTCAGTAAGACCGGCGAAGAGGGTTCCGGGCGAGGCACGGCCCCCATCGTAGCGCATCAACCGGCTCCATTCCGAGTGGCCACCCAACCACCATCGCCCTTCCCTTGACTGGAAATTAGGGTTGGAGGACGCTTGGCCGGCTTAGATGCCGACTCGACCAGCCGGCGCCTCCCTTCCTAGTTTCCTCCCCCTCTCTGGTATGACGAATACCCTAACGCTTGAGTTATTTGCGCCCGTGATCGCGCTTATCTCTCTCCTCTTCGCTTGGGCCTTTTGGCACCAGGTAGGACGGGGCGGGAACGGCACCCCCGGCATGCAGAAGGTGGCCGCCGCTATCCACACCGGCGCCCGCGCCTTCATTAAGCGCCAATACACGACCATCGCCATCCTCTCGGTGGCCGTCGGCGCCGCGATGTTCATCGGTTACGCCCTCGGTGGCGATATGACCAAGGGCATCCAACTCTCCAGCTCCTTCCTCCTCGGCGCTCTCTTCTCCGGTGTCGCCGGCGTGGTGAGCATGGTGGTCGCCACCAAGGCCAACCTCAAGACGGCCTCAGCCGCGACGCATAGCCTCAACGCGGCGCTCAAGATGTCGCTTCGCAGCGGCACGGTCTCGGCCATCGTTATCATCGCCCTGTCCATCATCGGACTCGGCGGCTTGTTCCTCTACTACCACCTCTACATCGGTCTGGATCCTTCGGCCATCCCCGGCTTGATCGTCGGTTACGGCTTTGGCGCCAGCTTCGTTGCTCTCTTCGCCCAGCTGGGCGGCGGCATCTACACCAAGGCCGCTGACGTGGGCGCCGACCTTGTCGGCAAGATCGAGGCCGGCATCCCCGAGGATGATCCTCGCAACCCCGCCGTTATCGCCGACCTCGTCGGTGACAACGTTGGTGACTGCGCTGGGCGCGGCGCCGACCTCTTCGAATCTATTGTCGCAGAAAATGTCGGCGCCATGGTCCTCGGCGTCGTCCTCTACACGCAGTTCGGTATCAACGGTGTCCTCTTCCCGCTCATCATCGGCGCCATCGGCCTGATCGCCTCTATCGGCGGCGTGCTCGTGGTCCGCCACCAGGGAAAGGAGACGCCCATGCAGTCCATGCTCAAAGGTTTCTGGCTCACAACCATCGTCACGAGCATCGCCCTCGTCGGCTGCTGCTGGTGGCTCCTGAACACCGGCACGGACGGCTGGAAGTGGTTTGCCGCCGCCGGTATGAGCGGCGTCGCCGCTTCGGTCGCCTTCGTCTACCTCACCGATTACTACACCGGTAAGAACTACCGCCCGGTGAAGTCCATTGCCGACGCTTCGGCCACGGGCCACGCCACAAACATCATCGCCGGCACAGCTGTCGGCATGGAATCGACGCTCCTCTCGGTGCTCACGGTGTGCGCCGCTCTCTTCACCTCCTTCTGGTTCGGTGAACAGACCGGCATCGACCAGGGCGGCCTCTACGGCACGGCCGTGGCCACCATGGGCATGCTCGCCGCTGTTGGCTACATCCTGGCGATGGATATGTTCGGCCCGATCACCGATAACGCTGGCGGCATCGTTGAGATGTCCAACAGCCCCGAGGCCGTCCGCAACGTCACCGACGAACTCGACGCCACGGGTAACACCACCAAGGCCCTCACGAAGGGCTACGCCGTGGGTTCGGCCGCTCTCGCCGCTTTCCTCCTCTTCTCCGCTTACCAGGCCGAAGTGAACCTCACGTCGGTCGACATCACGAAGATCCCCGTCTTCATCGGCGGCTTCCTCGGCGCCATGACGATCTTCTTCTTCACCTCGCTCACGGTCCGCGCTGTGGGCCGCGCCGCCGGCGTGATTGTAGAAGAGGTCCGCCGCCAGTTCCGCGAGAAGACCGGCATCATGGCCGGTACGGAAGAGCCCGACTACGCCGCCGCCGTGGACATCGCCACCAAGAGCGCGCTCCGCGAGATGATCCTCCCCGGCATCGTCGCCATCGCCGCTCCGATCCTCGTCGGTTTGTTCTTCAAGATGCAGGGTGTGGGTGCTGAGGCCGTCGCTGGCTTCCTCATCGTCGGCACAATCGTCGGCATGATCATGGCCTGCTACCTCAATAACGCCGGTGGCGCCTGGGACAACGCCAAGAAGCTCATCGAAACCGGGTATTTGGGCGGCAAGAAGAGCCCCGCTCACCAGGCTGCCGTCACCGGCGACACCGTCGGCGACCCCTTCAAGGACACGGCCGGCCCGAGCCTGCACGTGCTCATCAAGCTGTTCTCGACGCTCACGCTGGCCCTGGCCTCGTTGTTCATCTGAGATCAAAGAAAAAGCCCTCCGCGCTGCGGAGGGCTTTTTTGTTACTGGCGCGCCTGCGAGTGGCAGGCGTTACCCGCGGACAATGGGCACAAACTTCACAAGCATGTACCGAGGATGCTCCTTGAGCCATTGCCGATGGTCCGGGGCTTCCCGGTAGGCGATGAACAGAAGGACGGCCATCAGGATGCCTAAGGCCAGGGTCAGACTTCTCATGACGGGACCTTTCTTTAAAACAATTCCGGGTATCCGAACTAAAACTCACTCTAGGCTTTTTGGGTGATATGTCAATTATACTTAACTAGAAAGACCCTAGCCACGCATTGCGTGATCTCGCCGATAGAAAAGGCGGGCGGATCGACCCGGTCGGGGGCTTTCTCCCTAGATCACGCGACGTCGACTGCGCTTGACCCCTCTTCTTCATTCCCGTACTCTCCGGGCCCATGGAACTCACTCTCTCCGCCACCACCCGCGACTCGGCCGTGAAGGCCAAAGTCATCCGCCGCACGGGCCGCGTGCCCGGCGTCGTCTACGGCAACAAGGTCGCCACCCTCACCTTCGAATGCGATGAGGCAGCCGTCACCCGCGCCTACGCCAAGGCTGGCGAGAACACGCTCGTCGAGCTCGACCTGAGCGGCAAGAAGACGCCCGTCCTGTTCCACGGCGTCCAGTTCCACCCGGTGACCGACAAAGTAGTCCACGTCGACTTCTACGCCGTCGACCTGACCAAGGAAATCGAGGTCCCCGTGCCCGTCCACATCACCGGCGAGTCGCTCGCGGTAAAGGAACTCAACGGCGTCCTCGTCACCCCTCTCGACCACGTCACCGTCCGCTGCCTCCCCACGGCCCTGCCCAAGGAGTTCATCGTCGACATCTCCTCGCTCACAGAGCTCCACTCCAGCCTCACCGTCGCCAGCCTTAAGGTGCCGGCCGGCGTTACAATCGTGAATGATCCGGCTGACGCCCTCGTGCTTGTGCAGGAGAAGCGTATCGAAGTCGAAGAGACGCCTGTCACCGCCCCCGCCGAAGGCGAGGCTGCTGCTGGCGCCGAGGGTGCCCCAGCCGCCGATGGTGCCGCGCCCGCAGGAGAGAAGAAGGAAGAGAAGAAGTAATCTCCATCCCATCGCATCTCAAAGAGGGCAGAAGCCCTCTTTTTTGTTTCTAAGATAAGAGTTGTTCTCAGGCGAAACAGAACCAACCGTACGGCTTGAGCAACATCTTCCCCCTCCTGAAGGGAGGGGGTTAGGGGGAGGGCATATAAAGCTAAGTAGCATCAGCCTTATGCTTTGGAACTACGGTCCGACGCGACCAAAAACAGCCTTTGCCAGACAGCTCCGTAAGAAACAAACGTCTGGTGAAAAGGTGTTATGGAAGCTCCTACGCCGAAATCGCTTTGAGGGCTTGCACATTCGACGACAAAGTCCAATTGGACCCTACATCGTCGACTTTCTTTGCATGCGACGACGAATGGTCATTGAAATTGATGGCAGTTCTCATTTTGCACCAGGGGCACAAGAATATGACAGGCGGCGTGAAGACTATTTACGACAAAAGGGCTTTTGGGTGATTCGCTTTAGTAATGCCGAAGTAGTGCGATCCCCGGAGTTAGTACTGGCACGACTGAGGTGGGAGCTGGGAAATTCTCGGCCTGAGCCCTCTCCCTAACCCTCCCCCTCAGGGGAGGGAAAGTTGCTGACCTTCATCAAAGTTTGTTCTCAGCACTCAATCTTGATTGGCCTTCCGCACCATCTTCACGATTGGAATCAATTTGCTATTTATTTCATACGTAGAAGCTTCGCCACTCTCTTCGAAGCCGGACTTTCGATAGAACCGAATCGCTTGGGCATTGTGAGTAAGTACCCACACGTCGATTGCGCGCTCTGAACCTAGCCAGTCCAGATTGGCCCTCATTAAGGCTTGGCTGACGCCTTTTCCATGAAACTCAGGCTGAACATAGATGGCTGCCACTTCATGCTGATCGGCATTTTTTGTAGCCACGGAGTAGCCGACGATTTTCTCATCCTCCCGAGCGACAAAGATTTGCTTTCTATCACCTTGGGCTTCGATTGTCTTCTCCCACTTCCCGATTTGTTCGGGTGTGCCATACTTTTTAGTCTCAATATCTTCCACGGTCAGCCCAACACTCGGATCTGGATAAAATTCCAGCCAGCAACGTTTTTGGATCTCGCCAATTTCCGTCCCATCACCAGGACGTGCATTGGTAATCTCAAAATCCGGCTCGCTCTCTGTTCTGGAATCAAGACTCATGCGTGCATGATAGCAAAATCATCATTTCTGCAACGCCTTCAAATCATCCACAATCTCCCCCGCATGCTCCTCCGGATTCACTTCTGGATAGACCTTCGCAATCACACCCTTCGGATCAATTAAATACGACACTCTCAAGATCCCCATATACTTCTTCCCCAGGAAGGACTTCTGCTGCCAGACACCATAGGCCTGACAGACCTTCGTCTCTTCATCCGCCAATAGAGGGAACTCCAACTTATACCGCTTGGCGAACTTCTCATGGCTCTTCACTGAATCTTTGCTGACCCCAAGCACCACGCCGTTATAGCGCTTAATGGCCGAAAGACGGCTCTGCAAACCACAGGCCTCCTTGGTGCAGCCGGGGGTATCGTCCTTGGGATAGAAATAGAGCAAGATCCACTGGTTGGTGTACGTATCCAGGCCGCGAGCAGTGCCGGTCTGGTCGTTGAGCGTAAAGGCGGGAGCGGTGTCACCAACGTTGAGCATGGCTCCATGGTAGCAAAGATTCCTCTCAAGAAGCCAAAAAGGCGGTAGAATGGCCCCATGAAGACCTACCCCGTTCTCCAGCTGAAGCCCGGTCGCGATGCGTCGTTGCGGAGCCGCCACCACGCCATCATGCCGGCGGCCATCGGCTCGGCGGGCGAAGTGGAAGACGGCGGCATCGTGGAGGTGCGTGACGCCACGGGTGATTTCCTCGCCTTCGCGTTCTATAACGCCAAAGCCAATATCGCCGGCCGCGCCTTCGCTTTCCAGCCGGGCGATCCCCTCCTGCAGCTCAAAGCCTCCATCGAGCGCGCGCTTGAGAGCCGCGAGGTGCTGCGCGCCGACAAAGGCACCGACTGCTGGCGCCTCGTGAACGCCGAGGGCGACGCTGTTCCCGGCCTAATCGTCGACCAATACGGTCCGGTGCTAGCCGTGCAGTTCACGACCCTCGGCATGGATAAGCAGCGCGAGTGGGTACTCGACCTCCTAATGGCTCAAGTGAAGCCGGAAGCGATCTTTGAGAAATCGGCCGGCAGCGCTCGTGAAAAAGAGGGCCTCATTGAGGTGGAAGGCTGGGTGCGCGGCAAACCCCAGGGCACCGTGACCGTGAAAGAACGGGGCCTACGCTTCCTCATCGACCTCCAGGGCGGCCAGAAGACCGGCTTCTTCTTAGACCAGCGCGAGATGCGCACCCTCGTCCGAAACCTCGCCTCCGGCCGCACCGTGCTCGATATTTGCAGCTACGTGGGGGGCTTTTCGGTGAATGCACTGGCCGGCGGCGCCTTGGCGGCCGTGGCCGTGGACTACGACAAGGGCGCCATCACCCGCGCCCAGGAGCACGCCCGCGTGAACGGCTTCTCGCAGAGCCAATTCGAAACCAGCGCCGAAGACGCCTTCGCCTATCTGCGCCGCGTACCCAAGGGCGCCAAGTTCGACTTCATCATCTTGGACCCACCGGCCTTCGCCAAACGCAGCCAAGACTTGGAGCCGGCCAAAAAATCGTACGGAGACTTAAACCGCCTAGCCTTTCAGATTTTGCCGCCGGGTGGCCTGCTGCTCACCTGCTCGTGCAGCTACCAGATGACCCAAGATCTCTTCCAAGATGTCGTCTTCCAAGCGGCCCGCTCGGCTCGCCGCGGTGTGAAGATCCTCTCGCGCCACCGCCAAGCGTTGGACCACCCCGTGAACCTCTTCCACCCCGAGGGCGACTACTTGAAAAGCCTGCTCCTGCAGGTGGATTGACGGAATTTTTGGCGTAGTTCGGGCAGAGCCACCACTACGCCAACAAGCCCGGCGCCCCCGAGGAGCGTCGGGCCTGGAGAGTCGCGGCGCTCAGCGCGTAAAGACGAGCGTGACTGTCACGGGAACCATCTCGTCGAGGAGTTTATCCTTATACGAATCAGCGGCGACGCTGTAGTCCTTGCGCGGGATTTCAAACTCAGCCGTAAGACCCTCGTCGGTCACAAGCGTGTCGGCCGTGAGGCTCTTGGTGATGCCTTTGATCGTCAGGTCGCCGGTAACAGCGAAACGGTTATCACCCTGGGCAACAATCGCGGTGGAGCGGAACGTGGCCTGGGGGTGCTTGGCCGTATTAAAGAAATCTTCTTTCTGCATGTGGCCATCGAGGCCGGCACTGTCGGTCTTCACACTCGTCAGATCGATCGTGAATTCCAAGGTGGCCTTCGTAAAGTCAGTCGGGGCCGAGGCAGCAGGCGTCACCTTAGCGGTGAAGCGCTCAAAGACGCCGGGATGGTCGACAATGCTGCTCTTGCCGACAAAAGAGACGGTGCTCTTGGCCGGATCGACAGTCGTGAGCGTGCCCGTATAGGCGGTCTTCTGGGCGAGCGGGGCGGAAACAGCGGACGGCTGGGCGCTCTGGCAAGCGGCCAGGGCGAGCGTAACGAGGAGGACGGGAGCAAGACGACGCATGGCAAAAAGGGAGGAAAGAATGCTTCCGCACTGTAACGGTCGGGAATTAAGAAAAGATTAAGGCCGTCTTATTCGTAGCGCAGCGCCTGGATGGGTCGCAGCTTAGCTGCCTGCCACGCCGGCAAGAGGCCAAAAAAGATACCCACAGCAATCGAGAAGAGTAGCGCCAGCACGACCGATATGACCGAGATGGAGGCATCGAAACCGAAGAACGTTTTGACGATGAATGATGCCGCCGCACTGAAGACCACGCCGATGATGCCGCCGAGCACGCTGAGCACGGTCGCCTCAATCAGAAACTGCAGCAGGATATCCTTCTTCTTGGCGCCGATCGCTTTACGAATGCCGATCTCACGCGTCCGCTCGGTGACGGACACGAGCATGATGTTCATCACGCCGATGCCACCCACGAGTAGCGAAATACCGGCAATACCGCCGAGCAACAGCGTGAAGATTTGCGTGACTTCGTTGAGCGTCTCAACCGCGTCCGCCTGGTTCAAGACCGTGAAGTCCTGCTTGGCCGAATCCGTCAGGCCGTGGCTGTTCATGATCACCGCCGTGATCACTGCCTGTGTCTGCTCCATCTGCTCCGGATCTTCCACCGACACGCTAATGGTGCTGACAGTCTTCTTGCCAGTTAGACGCTGCTGAAGTGTCGTGAGCGGCACAATCACTTGGTCATCGGCATTCTGAAAGCCCGTCGACCCCTTACTCGTCAGCACACCGACCACCGTGAAGATGGTGCCTTGAATGCGGATGTCCTCACCGATGGGCTGGGGGTTATTCGGGAAGACGTTCTTCACCACCGTCGAGCCGAGCACGGCCACCTTCGCTACCTCTTCTACGTCGCTATCGGTAATAAAGCGGCCCACCGCCACCGTGGTGTTGCGCACAGCCGCGTAGTCGCCGGTTGTCCCCACTACCGAGGTGGAGGCATTGTTCGGACCGACAACCACCTGGGCGCGGGTGCTGGTCGAAGGCGCGATGCCGCTCAAACCGGTGATGTACTCTTTGAGAGCGGCCACATCCTCCATGGTCAGCGCCGCGGCGCTGGTGCCGCCGGTAGTACCGCGCACGTTGGTCTGGCTGGGGCTGCCGGGCGAGATGGTGAGCAGGTTTGTGCCCAGACTCTGGATCTGCGAGGTGACGCTGCGCTGGGCACCCTGACCGATGGCGACCATCAACACCACCGACGCCACCCCGATCACGATGCCGAGCATGGTGAGGCTCGACCGCAGCTTGTTGCTGACAATCGCTCCGAGCGCGCCGCGGATGTTTTCGAGGAAGTTCATCGCTGGCGGTGGACGAGGCCGTCCTGCAAATGAATGGTGCGGTGGGCAAAGCCGGCCACCTTCGGTTCGTGCGTCACCATCACAATCGTCTTACCGGCGCGGTTAAAGTCGGTGAGAAGCTGCATCACTTCTTCGCCGGTCTTGGTATCGAGCGCGCCCGTGGGCTCGTCGGCCAAGATGAGTGCCGGATTCGTGACGATGGCGCGGGCGATGGCCACACGCTGTTGCTGGCCACCGGAAAGTTCGCTGGGGTTATGACTCATGCGCTCACTGAGTCCAACGGCGTGCAGGGCCTCGTGAGCGCGGCGCTTGGCCTCTTCGCGGTCGATGCCCTGATAGAGCATCGGCTGCATCACCTGGCGCAGTGCGTCCATGCGAGGCAGTAAGTTAAAAGACTGAAACACAAAGCCGATGCGCCGGCTGCGCACGCTGGCCTGGTCATCTTCCGTCAACGAGCCCACCTCACGCTTCTCTAACTGGTACGAACCAGTGCTGGGGCTATCGAGCAGCCCGATGATATTCATGAGCGTCGATTTACCCGAACCCGAGGGGCCCATAATCGCCACGAACTCGCCGGCGTTGATGGTAACCGTGATGCCCTTGAGCACAGTCACGTTCTCCGGACCGAGCGGATAGGACTTGGTGATGTCGATGAGATCGATCATGGCGTGGTTAACGGGGGCCTCCTCCACCTCCACCGCCCATGCGGAGGAGCTGGCCGGGGTTGGCCGCGGTGGACGACGTGCCGATAGCCACGTTGGTGGCAGTGACGGTCTGTCCTTCGTTCAGACCAGAAAGGATCTCGGTGTAGCGGCCGTCGCTGAGGCCAATCTGGACCGGCAGGCTGAGGCCGTTGGAGACAACGGTCATCTGGCCATTGACGCTGCGCAGGGCCAAGTTGGGCACTACCAACACCTGCTCGCGGCGCTCAGTGTCGATCTGCACGGTGGCCGTCATGCCCGAGAGAATGGTGAGGTCCTTCGGAGCCGGTAGACGCACGTCCACTTGATAGGAGACGACGCCAGACTGTTCGACTGGGGTCGGATTAATAAGTGCGATTGTGCCTGTCATCGTGCGACCGACGACGGCATCCAGGACGATAGAAGCCGGCATCCCCGCCTTCACACGTACCACGTCCGTCTGGTCGAGTAGGACAGTGACGAGCAACACGTCAGGGTTCTCGATCGTCACCGACGAGGTATCGCCAGTGTCGAGCAAGTTATCGCCCACCTTGTAATCGATATGGCGGATGACGCCGTCGAAGGGAGCGCGCAGTTCGTATTCGTCGGCGGTTTTGGCTGTTTTGGAATAGGAAGCGGAGCGCTGGGCGACGTCGTTCTGCTTCAACTGAATATTCACGTCGCTACTGCGCTTGGCGCTCTCAAGCGCAGATTGCTTGGAGCGCAGACTCTCTTCGGCTGAGGCGATGGCATCATCTTGCTCCTGAAAGCCGCCGGGCGTGCGAGCCTGGAGCAACTCAAGGTTCTCCTTAGCCAGGGTCAGGGCATTCTCAGCCGACTGGACCGCGTTCTGCTTGCTGCCAACAGTCACACTCACAGACCCGTTCGTGCCCGAGATATCCGCCAACTCCGAGAGGGCATCATCGGCCTGACTGATGAGGTTGCTCGCCGTGTCGCGGTTGCCGCTGACAGTGCTGCGCAAGGCCGTGAGCTCCTCGGCCGGGAAAGTGGTGGTGTCGGTGGTGGCCCCGCGCATCATGTCGTAGGTTTTTTCCGCCAAAACTGAGAGCTTCAGAGCCAGATCTTTGGCTTTCTCTAGCGCCTGACGGAGGGTGGTCGGATTTTCTTCGGAAGTCAGCGACGTGCCGAAATCTTGACGCATCTCCAGCGCACTGTTCACACCATCGTAGTAGGCGAATTCCACCTCCCGCCCGAGGACGGGATCGTTGCCGAGGAGTGAGTCGATCTCAATGTCGTACTTGCCGTTCTGTGGACGGGCGGCCGTGCCGCGGGTGAGCGTTGAGTAGAAAGAATCAAGGAGTTTCTCGGAGGAGTTCAGCACCGATTGGGCGGTGGAACCGATGTCCTGATACTGGGTGTCTTCAGCCTTGGTGAGATCACGCTTCG
This sequence comes from uncultured Candidatus Peribacteria bacterium, assembly GCA_964640945.1. Classification (GTDB taxonomy): domain Bacteria; phylum Patescibacteriota; class Gracilibacteria; order Peribacterales; family Peribacteraceae; genus JAGOUB01. Next base: position 61,044 of record CAZXIV010000002.1, read on the forward strand.
CTTGTTCGAGAGCAGCGGTCTTATCCAGCACGGCACGCTCGGCGGCGGCTAGGTCGGACGGCAGCTGCTGTTGAGCCACCTGCCAATCGTTCTGCACTTGGTCGAGCTGGCGAGCAGCCTGGTCCACCGCCGCTTGGGCGTCCTGTAGCGATTTCTCCCGATCAGCCTGGAGCTGGTCGAGCTGCAACTTACTGGCCGAAATAGACAGGGCTGCTTGGCGGATGTCGGACTGCACGGAGGTTTGATCGAGACTGGCGATGAGCTGGCCTTGTTTGACGATGTCACCCTCCTTCACGGCCACCTTAGCGATGGTGCCACGCTGGTTGAAACGCATCTGCTGCTCGCTGGCGAACGTCACTTCGCCTACGGCCTTCACGGACGAGACGATGTCACGGCGCTCTACCGTGGCAGTGGTGTTACCCGCCGACGACGCCGCTGGGGACGACAACATGATGTAACCAACACCAACAACGAGCACGGGTACCAAACCAATGAGGAAGCTCCGCCGCTGCATGGCAGCGACTAAGCCGCGGACACGATCAAGAATGGCGGTACTGTTCATACGGAGGGGGTGGAAGACGACGACGTTGAAGAGGACGACGGGAGGCTGAGAGCACCCGAGCCGCGTATGCCACCAGAGCCGGTCGGGAAGGCACCCGATCCCCCGCGCAGCGAACCGCTACCGCCGCGCATCTGTTCCCACTGACCCCCACGACGTAGCGTCGGTTGGGACGAATTCAGACGGGGTAGGCTGCCGGAAACGAGCCAAAGGGCAATTGCGCCCGTGACAATGCCCGCCAGCAGAGAAGGGAAATGCAGAGAACGCATGAATATGGGGGTATTCGATCGTAATACATTTTAAAGGAGAGGCATTAAGACCGTATTAAAGTTCTGTATTCCCTGTTTTTAACAATGGCGGCGGCGGGGCAGGGGTATACTCTCGCCCTGACATGCGCATCCTGCTCGTCGAGGACCAGCCGAAGCTCGCTCAAAACATCCAAGCTTTCTTGGAGGCCGAGGCGTACGCCGTTTTTTCCTGCGCCGACGGCAACGCCGCTCTGGAGCTGGCCTTAGACCAAGAGTTCGACCTCATCGTGCTCGACATCAACCTGCCCGGCCTCGACGGCTACCAGGTGTGTGCGGCGCTGCGCGCCCAAGGCAAGCGCACACCCATCCTCATGCTGACCGCCCGCGACAGCCGCAAGGACATCGTCCACGGGCTGGACATCGGCGCCGACGACTATCTCACCAAACCCTTCGACCTCACGGAGCTGCTCGCCCGCATCCGGGCCCTCCTGCGCCGAGCCGTGCCCGCGCGCGCCAGCATGTTGACGGTAGATGCCATCACCATCGATCCCGCCGCCCGTGAGGTGCGCCGGGACGGCGAACGTATCGAACTCTCGCCCAAGGAGTACGCCCTCCTCGAGTTTCTCGCCCGGCACCGCGGCGAGGTGCAAGACCGGCCCACTATCCTTGAACAAGTTTGGGGCGACCGCGACGACCTCATGTTCTCGCAAACCGTCGACGTGCACATCGCCTACCTGCGCCGCAAGCTCGGCAAGGATGTGATCGCCACCGTCTCGGGCAAGGGCTACGTCATCCCCGCCGCCGCATGATCTTCCGCAAGATCGAACAATCGCTGGCCTTGCAGCTGACGGTCTTCGTCTTCGGTCTACTGCTCATCAATGGCGCCATCTTCCTGGCCGCCGACGCCCAAAACACCCGCCGTGAACACAGCCTGGAGCTGCTCCGTGAGGCGCAAGTGGTGCAGCGGTCGCTGCCCGAAAATCTCAACGAGTCCATCGACGTACTGCCCGCCCGCCTGCGCGAGCGCGTACGCATCATCGACCAGGAGGGCGACATTTTTTATGAGGGATCGTTCTTTAGCGGCATTCCCTTCTCATACTCCAGCGACGACGGCATCTCGCGCGTCTACGTACAGGACGACCCTTTCGACATGCTCACGGCGCCCATCGTCCGAGACGAGGAATTCCTGGGCTACATGCAGATCATGCGCCCGCTGCAGGCCACCATCGACTCGCTGCCCTTCCGCATCACAATCTATATCCTCGTGAGCATCACCATCTCCAGCCTGACGTACATTGTCGGCCGATTTTTCGCCCGCCAGAGTCTCAAGCCCGCTGAGGATTCGATGGTCCGTCTGGAGCAATTTACACAGGATGCCAGCCACGAGCTCCGCACGCCGCTGACGGTGCTCGGCTCGTCGCTCGATGTGGCACTCAAGACAAAGAAATTTGAAGATGGCATCATCTCGGCCAAGCAGGATTTGCGCGAAATCGTACGCCTGGTCGAGAAGATGCTCGAACTGGCACGCATCGACCGCTTCGCGCTGCAATCGAGCAATTTCGACTTGGCCGCCTTTGTGGAAGAACAGATAGAAAAACTGCGGCCGACAGCCAAGGCCGCCGGCGTCGCGCTCGAAACCACGATTGAAGCGGGCGTAACCGTGACCGGCGACCCGACTCTCCTGAAACACGTGATCATCAACTTGATCAGCAACGCCATTAAATTCTCACCGGGGGGAACCATCACGGTCGCACTCACGCCCCGGACACTGACAGTGGCCGATACGGGCACGGGCATCGACGCCCAGGCGCTGCCATTCATCTTCGAGCGCTTCTACCAAGGCGACGGCTCGCGCTCGCGCGGCGGCTATGGCCTGGGCCTGGCGCTCGTAAAGCGCATCGTCGATTTGCATCACTGGTCGATCGCGGTCGAGAGCGAGCCGGGGCGCGGGAGCACATTCACCGTGCGCTTCCCGGGCCGTAGCCGCGACCGACTGGCCTCCTAGGCAAAATAGAGACGACCCGCGTCTTTGCGCACAATACCCGCTCATCGGTAGGCTGCTCGCGGATGGACTCCTCCCGCCTCTCGTTCGTCGTAGATGCCAGCCGTGCCTGGCTCGATCGCCATAGTCACATCGTGATGATTGCAGCCGCGGTGATATTCGCGATCTACTTCTCGACGCTCGGGGTGATGAACCACTGGGGTCTGCGCACGCAGATGAACGACTTAGGGCACGTGGAGCAGGCTCTTTGGTCGGCCACCCAGGGCCACCTCTCCATGCCCGTTTCGGACCCCGCCTTCGCGTCGCGCTTCGTCACCCATAGCAACTTCATCCTCTATCTTCTTGTCCCGCTGTACGCGCTTCTGCCCTTCAGCGAGACACTGCTCATCCTGAGTGCGCTGGCGGGCGCGGGCGCAGGTTATTTACTCTACCGACTGGCTAAACTCATTCTCGGCCAAGGCTGGGTAGCGCTCGTTTTCGGCCTGGCACTGCTCTGCAATCCTCTGGTGCAGAGCCTGGTACTTTACGACTTCCACGTCGACGTACTGGCGCTGCCACTTGTCCTCGGCGCTCTTCTGTACCTAGAACGCCGGCAGGCCGCCGGCTTCTGGATCTGCATCATCCTGCTCTTAAGCATCAAGGAAGACATGCCGCTGCTCGTGCTCTTCTTGAGTCCATTCGTCTGGCGGAAGTGGTCGCTCTCCGCGGGCATGGCCATGGCCGCCGTGTCGTTGAGCTACGGGTTTATCGTCTCCAGCGCCACCCGCCTGGCATTCGATGTCACGCTCGTCGCCCCCACCTTCATACGCTTTCAAGAATACGGCTCCTCACCCGGCGAGGTCGCCTTCTACCTCACCACCCACCCCTGGATAGCATTCGCGGCCATCCTGACCCAAAAGAAGCTCATCTACGCCTTCATGATCTTTTTGCAGGGCGGCTACCTGGCCATCTTCTCACCGCTCTTCGTATTGGCGGCAATCCCAAACTTCGCCCAAAATATCCTGGATCAGGGCAATTTCCAGAACAACATCACCTTCGTCTACTACTCGGGCATCGTCATCACGATGCTCTACGCCGGCGCCGTCTACAGCCTCAAGAAAACCAGCCCCCGCCTGAGCCCCATCCTGAAAGCCGGGCTGATCTTCTTCCCCATCCAAGCGCTCGTTTTTTCGTACCTCCTCAGCCCCGCCCCGTACGGGCAGCGCTTGAACTGGAGCGATTACACGGCTACCACCGACCCGGCGGCTGTGGAGCGCATTCTGGCTCACATCCCGCCCGATGCCGGCGTCTATACCCAAAACAACCTCGCCCCCCACCTTATCCAGCGCCAGAAGATCGTCGAGATGCAGACCTTCCTTCCCCACGCCGATTACGCCGTCTTCTCGGTGCGCATTCCCCACCCCCGCCACGTGCCGCTCCTCTTTGCCAACACCCACATGCGCCTCGGCACCTCCCCCACGAAGCACGGCCAAAAGGTACAAGCCATCTTCGATGACCCGCAATTCGGCATCCTCGCCTTCGACGCCGACGCCGCACTCTACCTCTTTAAACGGGGTCACAACCGCACGCTCAACGCCCCGGCCGAGGCGGCTTTCCAACAAGACCTGGCGAAGCTTATGTTCGGCCCCGACGGCGTGAACGAGGGCGTGCGCTAATTGCTCGCTCAGGCACTTTCTCAGTGATGCCCGCACCGGCAGGCCCCCTTCTCGCGGACCATTTGCTCAAAATAGTCAGCCCCATAATCGTACGACAATTCGTCACCGGTCTTGATGGCGCGGATAGCTTGGATGAACACGCGCTTGCCCTCGAGAATAGCTTCGCAGTTGGGTTTGCAGGAGTGGTTGATGTAGCGGGCGAGGTTGGCGCGAGTGGTACCGTCGATGGTGTAGGGCGTGTCGTCGAGATCGAAGAGGTAGTTGCCGCCTTTCTTGTCCGCCGCCTCGTCGGTGATGATCGTGCCCCAGTACTCAATAACGAATTGCCCGCGCTTGATGGGCGACTCGGAAAATAGGCCCAGCCCGGCTGCGCTGCGCTTCACCGCGAAACGGTGGCGAGAACGACGTGGTTTGGGATAGGACATAGAAAGATGGAGTGATTAGCCGCCCCAAGGCTCACGATAACACACTCCTGGATCAAGGGGATGATGAGGTAGTTCAAGGTTTTGAGAGCTCAATTCTACGATGAAGCCGTATCTTGCCACGCTCCTGCCTTGGGTAATAGTAGAAATGCTTCAACGACCTTCGGGTCGAATTTACTTCCCTGCAGACGCTGGATTTCATTCGTCGCGTCTACTACAGACCAGGCTTTCTTATAGGGCCGTACATGCGTAAGTGCGTCAAAGACATCAGCCACCGTGACGATCCGACCCGGGAGAGGGATATCTTCGCCGTGGAGTCCAAGTGGGTAGCCGCTTCCGTCCCAACTTTCATGATGACTACGAGCAATTGTCTCCGCTGACTGAAGGAGTGCCGATTGACTCTTAGAGAGGATTTCGCCACCTATGGTGGTGTGCGCTTGCATAATCGTATATTCCTCCGGAGTCAGTTTTTCGGGCTTCAGAAGGATAGCGTCCGCAATGCCCATCTTCCCGATGTCGTGGAGCGGAGCGGATAGCCGGATCAGTTCTACGTCGTCTTCCGGAAGCCCAAGAGCACGAGCCAGAAGAGCGGACAAGTGACCGACCCGTTCGGTGTGCTGGCCGGTGTCGTCGTCACGAAACTCGGCGGCGCGGGATAGCTTCACCAGAATCTCAAGCCGAGCACTGTCCAAATCTTTCGTGCGCTCCTCCACTTTCTCTTTCAAGACTGTATTCTGATCCTCCAGAAATGTCTTTTGAGCCTCTTTACTCACCCGTAGAGCCTCTTCCGTTTCTTTTTGTTGGGATATATCGCGTTGAATGACAACCCAGTGTGAATACTGTCCCGCTTTGTCCGCAATGGGGATGATGTGCCATTCTGCCCAGAATGCCGAGCCATCTTTCCGATGGGTAAGTAACTCCAAGTGGGCGGACATCCACGTTGTGAGAGCCGTACGAATGGTTTCAATCTGAGAACGATCAGTCTCACGTATCAAAACCTGGTGAGTTTTTCCGAGAACATCGTCGGGGGAATAACCCGTGAGACGGGTGTAGGCCTCATTAACAAAAACGACGCGAGGATCGGAAGGTTCCGTCGGAACAGCCTTGGCAATGAGGACAGCAGAAGTAGCCGATCGGACGACTGATTCCATCAAATACAGACGATTCTCCATGTCGGTCTCTTCTGGCCGCTTCATCTTGTCATCGTTATACGGTATTTCTGTAATTGCAGGGGAGGGAGAAAGATATTCCCCCACAGTACACGTTTTAGCCTTGAACAGTAGAATTCATCAAGAATTCGTGGAATATGGCAGACCTTAGGATTCTAGATACAAACTCTGTTATTGAGACTTTGATAAGCTGGTACAAGGTGCTCAAAGGCCTTTCTACGCTTGCCCACTGAGGCCAAGGCACAAGTAACCTTACTTGCTGTCGTTTAAACGAACTATAGTAGGGCTATGTGTAGCCCACGGACATTCATAGTAAAGAATAAACTAAATATCATTGTCTTAGTTTGGCTTATCGTTCATATCCTTCTTTCAGGAAAGGTCTGGGTATGGAACCTTTTTTCTGTTCTTCCGTCTGCGTTCTTCCTTCTACCACTTCTTCTGCTTATCGTTTGGAATCTAGTAACAAGAAACAAGTACGGAGCACTGTTTATAGGCCTCTTGATGCCACTTGTGTGGATGCAGACAGACATACACTTCCCGAGAAGCGATAATTCAGCGTCACAAGGAACAACAGTAATCGCATTCAACTGGAATACAGGGCAATGGTATGAAAACAACGACAAAGAAAAATTTTACCAATTCCTGAAAGATCAAAAGGCAGATGTGTACCACCTGCAGGAACATGTGGACCTCCAGTTTCAGCCCTTAACCGATATACAGGATATTCAATCACACTTTCCTGATTACACTCTCATCGCCAAGGGGGAGTTTGTGACGCTCACAAGGTATCCAGTGGCGGAGTCTTTTGAAGGACAGGAGGGTGATTTCTTGAGGGTAGATATGACCATTAATGGCAAACGCATCAGTTTTTACAATGTGCATATGCCTTTGCAGCTCGATCCGTGGCTCGTGACACAACCCTTAAGACTGCTCTCCGATATGCGCACCCGTTTTCATAGAAGGCAAACCCAGTTCCAATTGCTGCAAGCTGCGTTAAAGGAGAACGCTCAGGACATGTATATCTCTGGCGATTTCAATACTACTGTGCCAATGGGCAATATGCGGCCCCTATTAAGGAAATATCAAGATTCTTATAAAGCCAGTGATACGTTTTTTCCAAGGACATGGACGATCAAAGGAATGAGACTATGGCGTCTTGATTACAACCTGCTTAGTCCAAAGTTAGAACCGCTGCTGCATGAAGATGTACAAACAGATGGCTTATCGGACCATTTTGCACAGCGTGTTATATTTGAGCTTTGATATTGGCAGCTCGAAGACTTTCTCAAACAAGTGTCTGCGAAGTCATGAATCATGGGTACGAAGTGCTGAAAATATCGCGATCACCTCCGCGTCACATGCAACGTACTACTGCTGTTGGGCGGTGTACGCGATAAGCTTGCTGATCTTTCCGCCGCGCATCTCACATACATCGCAAAAAACCATCGTCATGCCATCGTCACCCTTCACCGAGCCCTCCGCAATCACCACGCCCCCCTCTTCAATCATGCGGGTCACGGTAACGACGGGGTGCCCTTTGAAGGCGTCGTTCCCGAGTGCCTGGTCGAAAGCTTCCTTGCCTACATGATGGAACAATCCGGGCATTTCCCAAATCACATCATCGGTCAGGCAGGAGAGTATCTGCCCATGGTCAGCTTTGTTAAAGCCGTCCATACAGCGTTCGACGATTTTTTTATTCTCAGTCATACGATGATTTTATCATTTTTGTAAAAATTGGCAGTCCCACGGGGGATAGCGAAGCGTGCTCCGGCTGTGCCACGTGGCGCGTAGCACCTATACGTGGCAGCCCCTAGTAGAGACGATCCGAACTTTTTGGGAGGAGTCGCAGGAGGCATTTGATCTCCCTGTTCTTGCTGCATGCTGACGCAATAACACAGCGTCAGATTTCCTTTATTCATACCGAACTTCACTCTACGAAAATTAGTTGGGCTGTGGCAAACTATATTTTAACCATGACGACCTCAACCTCTGATAAGCAGCTCACGGCAAATCGCAATAATGCGCTCCTAGGTGGTGTAAAAACGCCACAGGGTAAAGCCGTATCTAGTAAGAACGCGACTAAATACGGGATTTTCTCAAAGGTTGTAGTCCTGGAAGAGATTGAGGATGAAGAGCTGTATAAAGATATGCGATCACAATACTTTGGAGAGCTACAACCCGTAGGAATTGTTGAAACGACTCTCGTAGATAGGATTGTTTCGCTTCAGTGGAGGCTTGCGCGTATCACTAGGGCGGAAAGTGCGATGGTTTTAAAAGGTCGTATGGATGCCAGAATGAAGCACTCACTTGAGGACGCACAACATCTACTCCTTCATGCAGAGCGGCCAACAATCGACTACGTTGAGCATTTCCGCACAAGTCTCGTATGTAAGTCACTCGTTGAGTCTGTTGATAATTTTGTTACTGCCCTGGAATGGTTTGGACTCCCTCTTAGCCCACACTTTCGTGAGCAGCTGAAGGATAGGTTCGGCACAACGCATGAGTTCACGCATATTAAACATATCCTGGATTTTGATTTTGTAGCTCAGTCACGGGTGGGGAGCATGAAGCTGGAGGCTGTTCGTTGGGAGGATAGGATCATTGATCCTGAGCTTTCTGAAGCGGATAAACAGACATTGATAGAGATGACAAAAATTGCCCGTGAATTCGCAGGATACATGCTGGAAATCGCAAAGGTTCGGTTACGGATGTGGGAGGATATGGAATTGCAGCGAGATATGGCAGAGGAGGATTCAAGGCTGGTTCCACCAGAGAAGGAGATGCTGGCGATCCATCGTGGGGAGTCCAATCTTCACAGAATGTTCATGCATACACTTCACGAGCTTCAAAGGCTCCAAAGTGCCAGACAGGGCAACCAGCCGCCGTTACCCGCTGCGATTGATGTGAATATGAACAATGAAAATGGGTTCGATTTGTAAAATTACTATTCTTCCAATGTCTATGCTCGCCCTCATCACAAAGGAGAATCAAAAGAAGCCTGATGAATCGGAGCTGGTATATAGGGATCGCATCGATGATCTGACTTTTTGTAGGCTCCTCGAAAAACGGGCAAAAAAGAAACTAACCAAAGAAGAGTACGAAGAGGCAACGTTGGTTGAATCTAGAGTTCATGCCCGCATGTTGTTACATACAGGACTCCTGCCATCTACGCTTGCAGATGAACATTTCAAAGGGGCAGCGGAACGACTTCATGCAGAACTATTGGAAGAATATAAGGGCGATACCGCTTATAAGCGGATACTCATTGATCGCCTTGTCTCCGCCTGGAACATGGCATGGTCATACGAGAAAATGTTTTTCGGTTCTAAGTACCAATCCAAAGAGGATGGCAAAGTGACATCTTTCAGTTATGACCCAGACAAAACCAGATACCTCAAAGAAGCGCGTATGGGTATTGAGTCTGCCAATGATCAGATTATTCGGCTCACTCAGGCTCTACAAAACCTGTGCCATCCTCCGATTCATGTGAAAGCGAAGAACGCATTTTTCGCCCAAAACCAACAAATCAATCAGGGTACCCCTCCTAAAGATTTAGCAGATTCCAATGATCGATCTCATGCCTCACAACTCTCTCATTGAACGAGCAGATAGGCTGTGTATTCGTGATGTGCAAGCCGCAATCCCAAAGTCATCATTGGCTGCCACTTTGCAGCTTGAGGGCAGATTTGGTGTCCAAGACCTGCAAATAGCTGGCATGCTTACAAACTTAAAAAATGGATACCGTTATTACTTCATTTGTCCTCGGTGTGATGAGGCATATTCGAGCCTTTACCGTCAGGACTTCGGACAGTACGCCTGTAGAAGGTGTCTGGGTTTGTTCTACGCTTCCTCGATGCGAGTGGAGATTAATTGAAGGTGATCATGTCGTTCGGCTCCATGCCAAACGCCTTTGCGATCTTCTCCAGGGTACTCAGTCTCATATCACGCGGTTTCTTGCTCTCATACCGTTGATAATACTTGTACTCCATCTTGCACTTACGAGCTGCGTCCTCCTGCGTCCAACCACGCTCTTCACGAAGCTCTTTTAAGCGTTTTGCCAACTTTGTTCCTGTGTCTGATGTCATCCCGTTGATTATCGGGATGGTTTGAATCTCTTTACACCGTCATATGTGACGGTGTAGGCTTCAAGACAACTTTCGCCCACTCACCCCTATGAAGAGCTATCTCCTTAGAAGTATCGCTATTACGAGCTGTATTTTAAGCCTGTCACCCCTTGCAATTGCAGCAAGCCCATCGAGTAACGAGACAGCCGTTGTCGTTCGAGTTATCGATGGTGACACGGTGCAGGTCAAACTTGCTTCAGGGAAAAGGGAGAAGGTTCGCATCATCGGCATTGATACGCCTGAGACCGTTGATCCACGGAAGCCTGTGCAATGCTTTGGAAAAGAGGCATCCGCAAAGATGAAAAAACTCCTCACAAGAAAGAAAGTTACTCTGATAAAAAATCCTGCTGAGGACACAGATAAGTACAAAAGGCTTCTTCGCTATGTGGATCTAAAGACTGAGGACATCGGCGCTTCTATGATCCGTGACGGCTATGCCTTTAGCTACAAACAGTATCCTCATCCACGTCTTGAGGATTACAACGTTCTTGAAAGCGAAGCACGGGACCAGAAGAAAGGATTGTGGGGTACGGCATGTGAAAAAGCTGGAACCAAAGTGCAATCTTCCTCCTCTTCTGTTCGGTCTACTTCCTCTTCCAGCACACAAAGCTCGGTATCAGGCTCTTGCACTATCAAGGGAAATATCAGCAGCAGCAAAGAGAAGATTTACCATGTAGAGGGATGCGGAAGCTATAGCGCAACTCAGATCGACGCATCTGCTGGTGAGCGCTGGTTCTGCTCTGAAAGCGAGGCAGAGGCTGCTGGGTGGCGCAAAGCCTTGAACTGTAACTAACCATCTATTTTTCGCATATGACACCTCCTACACAACAAATGCGGAAATGCCCTTTCTGCGCCGAAGAGATCAAAGCGGAAGCAGTGAAATGTAAGCATTGCAAAGCCGATCTGTCCGATCCTTCCTCTCCAGTAAAGCCGCAAAGCTCAGAAGGCAAAGCCAACCTATTGAGAAAAGCTGGGTTCGCAAAATCCGTAGGAGTGAGCATCCTCTTTGGAGTTGTGATGATCGGCTTAGGAGGTTTGATAACACTAACCGTAATTGGAAGTATTATTGGTATTCCGATGATGCTCATTGGGGGAGGAGCGATCTTGCTTTCTCCTGTCATGTTCCTCGCATTGAGCCAGGGCAACTGCCCTTATTGCCAACACGAGGTGATCCTTATGAGCGGGAAGAAGGTTGTGAAATGTACTTCCTGCAAAACACGTATTTCTGTTCGTGATGGAATGCTTCATCGTATTCCCAAATAACCTATGGCTGATACCAAGAAATGTCCTTTTTGCGCTGAGGAAATAAAGAAAGATGCAATCCGCTGTAAGCACTGTGGAGAAGATCTCCCTATCCAGCAGCAACAGAAATCGGCTGCTGCGAAGAAGACAGGAGACATCAAAATTTCTCCTAAAGTTCTGGTTTGGTGTCTCATCGGATTAGCCAGCATCCTTCTCTGGTACATCACGATTCCTGGCGTAGCGATTTGGTACATTTATAAGAAGCCCGAATTACGTGCGAAGCTTAAACGTTGGACCCTGAGCACCTTTTCTTTCTCTAAGAGGCATTGGAAGATCGTGACACCACTCGCAGCGGTATTCGTGTTAATAGTCGCTGTGAGGGGCTACAACGCGCCTAGGAGCGCCGCAATGGAGCTAAGTGACAAGTATGAGTTCACAGGTAATAGCGTTGAGGTAACAGGAAAGGCAACCGCAAGCTGCCCCTGCAAATTGGAACTCTCTGTAAACGGAAAGCCTGTGAAGATAGATGGCGACTCCTTCAAGGTTTCTCTCGATGCTCCGAGTGGGACTGACACAGGAAAAATAGAAGTGACGGCAATTGTCACAGGAGGGAGATTCAACCCAAAGGTAATCGAGACCAAAGCTGAAAGCGTTTTCCAAAGAAAGATCGCATCTATCGATGTGACCAATACAGTACTGGAGACAGGAAGTGCCAAGTTTGAACTTCAGCTAAGTGGATTGCCAGGAGCAACCGTAACCGTGAAGGGTAAGGATGAGCAAAGCGTCACTCTCAATGAAAATGGTAGCGGCTCGATTCTCATGGCCTTCGACACGACTTATAACGCTCAGACAAACAAATATTCAATCATCACTAAGGCAGATGGTTACGCTGCGGGTATGAAGGAGATTGAAGTAAAGAACCTGAAGTATGATGAGAAGCGGGTTGCGGCTGATCAGGAGAAAGAGCAAAAGCGGTTGGCAGCGGAAGCCGAGAAAACACGCATCCAAAATCTAAAAGACAGCATGCAACAATATGAGGGCAACGGAGACATTCAAATCGCAGTCCATAAAGACACGCTTAAGAGCAATTGTCTGAGCTACAGTTGCGTAAATAGCCCGAAGGATTATGCCTACGTCCGTGTGGGTGTATTTGTGAAAAATGTTGGAAACAATGTCATCCATGCCAATCCCAACCACATCACGATCATGGATGCTCAAGGACGCGCCTACACGCACGAGTCTGCTACCTACAGCCTCGGCAATTACTTTGATGCTGTGAACCTCCAGCCTGGTTCCTATACGGACGGCGCATTGGCATTCATCCTTCCTAGGGACCAACAGGACTTCATACTTATCTATGCAAGCAGTGACGGCACGGTAGCCAAGAAAATCTACGTTCCATGATGAGCGATTTTTATTGCACAGAATAGCCGTACTGCGCCATGACACTTACTCCTGAACAGTTAAAGGCTGGCATTGAGTACTTCCAAATACTGGCAAATATTCAGCGCAGATTGCTTCTTGAGGAGCAGCAAAAATCAAAGAAGGAAAAGGACAATGCAAAGAGCGAAAGATCCATTGAGAACTACACACCGTCAGTTTTCCTTAATTGAGTAAGGCAACAGAAGAATGTAACCTTGCAAGGTGGCCAAACAGAGAAAAACAGCGGCAAGAAAGAACACCGCTGGAGGCGCGGCAATGGGTGCTGGCCAGCGTTTCCAAGCCCAGGCTGCTACATGGTGGGCAATGCGGATTCTTCTGCGAACGCCCGTAGAGCAAACATATGGGCTGCCAGCTCAATCCATTCCCAAACGAATATCCTGCGAAACTGCAGATCCAGTTGATGATCTGTGCGTTGATCTCTCTTCGGATGCCAAACTGTATTTTCAGTGTAAGCGATCTTTGAGCCTTTCAGACAGTACTACCAGCGAATGGGCAGCCGCTATTACAGATTGTCATGCAGAACTTTTACGTCCACATGCCCCTAAGACTGAACGGCGCTTTGTAGTGATATACGGCGCTCAGAATGGAAACCTTGAGATCTTAGGAACACTTTTAGAACGCTATAGAGGGATCGCTGAAGGCGAACCTTTTGAGTCAGCAGCTCACAATGCCGCTGAACGTAAGGTAACGGAAAAGATCGATACGCTCTTTGCGGCGCTGGAAGCACTTGATGCTTATAAAGGCATAGCAGCACACAAAGAAACCATTCTTCGTTCACTCTTTATAATTCGCCTGCAATTCGATCCAGGCGAAACCGATTACACCTGGACCATTGATGCCGCGAGGCACGGCTTACTTAAAGATCCAACCCAAGCGCAGCAGATGATCAACACCCTCATGAGGTTTATGGGTGATCTTATTGCGAAACGTGGCTCAGCGAGCATGGATGCGCTCAGGCAAGAATTGCTCACAAGTGGCATCCAGCTACAGGGAACAGTGGACTATAGAGAAGATCTAAAACGGCTTTCTGACCTTTCCGATACCGAAATCCATACTCAAGAATTACAGGGAAGAATGGCGCTCGAAGTAGCAGGCAAGAAAGTATTCATTACGAGAGAAGTCAGCGAAGCGATGTATGCGCTCGCTCAACGCGCATCATTTCTCGTTATTGGTGGAGCGGGCTGCGGAAAGACGGGCTGCATGCTTACTCTCGCCAAAAAACTGAAAGACTCTGGGAAACAGGTGCTGTATTGGCCAGCGGATTCGCTTCAGCATGCTTCTTCTCAAGAGATAGCATCCGTCCTGCAGCTGCAAAACACATGGCAGGAACTATTCTCTGAGCTTGGGAATGATGCGTATCTCATCATTGATGGGTTAGATGCTCTTCGTGATTCCGCATCGCAGAATGCGTATAAACAACTAATGTCGCTCGCAATGGACGCTGGTATCCACGTCATTGCTTCCATGCGCTCCTTCGATCTGCGGTATTCTGCTTCGTTTCGAGATGCCTTCCCTCGGCATCAGAACATGCCTGCGGCGTTCGCTCATCAGATGTTCCCCAATGTGAATCACATCTGCATCCCTGAACTCAGTGAGGCTGAATTTCAGCAGGCAGTTACACAGCTGCCAGAAATAAAAGGAGTACTCGACAGCACTCCAACCCTAAAGCCCATTGTAAGGAATCTCTTCAGCCTCGATCTTCTTTGCAAATTGATAACCGATGGTGTTACCGCAGCGGAGCTATCTTCAATATCGACGCAAGCTGAGCTTTTTGAAAGTTTCTGGGAACATCGTATTCGGCTCGATCCTGCTCAAGCAGTGGACCTTGAAAAAGCACTCACTGAGGTTGTTGAACGCATGGTAACGGAAAGAAAGTTGCAGATCCCCATTGGAGAACAAACGGGAGAGGTACGAAGGACGTTGCTCAGTACCGAAATTCTCCGTCATCCTCCCGCACCCGCTGGCTATCTCCCATCTGATGATCTCATTGAGTTCCAGCACCATCTTCTCTTTGACTACGCTGCAGAGCTTCTGTTTGTTCGCAAAAGGAAGCGTATGCTCACAACTGAACTCACAGGAGACGATACATGGGGCTTATTTCTGAGGCCTAGTCTTGTGCTTTTCCATAGGCATCTTTGGGCTAAAGCGAGAGCTGAATTCTGGGATACTCTTCAGCAACTTCAGGCTGCCAATATCCCGCACATCCAAAGAATTCCCGCCTATCTCATCATTGCTGAAGAGGCGCGAAGCATTGCCGATTTGGAGCCTCTGTTGAGTAAGGGCAATGACTCCAACCCCATACCCGTTCAAGGAGTTATTTCTGCATTTGAATTCTCTTCGGCAGCGCGCCTTTTCTCTACAGGTTCAGGAGAGTGGTGGCTTGAGTTCGCAAATAAACTCATTGGAACTGACAATAAGCACCTCATACACCTAGGCAGGCGCATTCTTCATGCAGCTGCTGAACACATTGGAAAGCTCTCAAAAACGGGGAAAGACCTGCTGAACAAGGCAGCGATTTCCCTGTTTAATTTCTATTCGGCGCAGGGCTACAACAATGCTTCTTCCACTACTCCATTGAAATGGATTTGTCAGACCATTGAATCGGATATTGAAGCTTCTTTAGAGGCAATTGACCGTGCAACAGACACTAAAAAAATGAAGGAATTTGGCTACCAGGCAGGCTTCGAGGTCTCCTTTTATATCGAGAGCCTTTGGAAAGTTCGACCTGCCTTCGTGACGGAGTTCTATAAGAAGATTTATGCACACACCGAAACTGACGATAGTCCTAGCCAACCAATGGGAGGGCAAATTCTTTCTATCGTGAGCAATAAGCGGCAGGACTTTGATGGTATCGCACATTGTCTTTCAGAGAAGTTTCCTGAGTTCTTGGAAGCAGCTCCATCTGAAGGAACTCGTGCGTTGGCAACCGTGATAGACAGTCGTTATGAGAGAAAAGAACGATGGGGTGAAACGCCTGAAATACTTGCACTCCAATGGGAGAAAGATGCGCCAAAATTCCTGCCTGATGGCTGCTACATCTGGGATGATGGGAGCTTTCCTGATGAAGAAGAAAGAATGCTCGAAGAGTGGGAGAATTTTCTTAGTACCAAACTCCCACAACGAGAAGATGCGGAACAGGTATGGATGGCTATACGGCAAGCTCTCATAGAGGAAAATTCATGTGCGGCTCTCTGGCGCAGACTCATCTCTGCGGCTACGGAAAGCCCTGATTTCTTCGCCTCTCGTTTGTCAGCATTGCTCTTAAACATCCCTCTACTTTTGGAGAGTGAAACGGAGCTGGAAGCGAGACGATGTATCGCTGCTTTTGGGCCTTTGCTTGGTGAGCCATGGGTTTCAGAGCTTCAAGCTCTGGTTCTCAGCATCAATGAAACCCACTTTCCGCATACCGATGACAAAGAATTCCTTGAGCGGCATATCAAGGAAAAGAAAGCGCGTCTTTTGTTCGCGATCCCAGCAGATCTACGCAACAAGGCTGCTATTGATTTCCTTGCAGGCAGTGGCTTGGAAGAAAAGAAGCTTGCTGCCAAGCTAAGCAGATCTCAAATAACGAGCGAGACTTCCATGGCTACCGAGGAAGAGATGTTTGCACATCAAGGCATCGACGTAACAAATACACCTAGCCAATCCCTTCTTGATGCTTCGAGATTTCTTAGAGATCTGTCAGCGCGAGGTGTAACAGATAAGAACGTGGATGAACTGCTTACAAAAATCTCCACTCTGACCAAGGATATTGATGCCGCAGGAGATACTATAAATCCGCGACTGGCAGCGACATTGAAAGTAAGAGTGACGAATGGCAAAGCAGAAATTGCGAGTAGCACAGTCAAATTGGAGCCAGAAATACAGAAAGAGCTTTATCAGCATTTCGAGGCTGTCTTATCAGAACCGACACGCACCGATCCTGAGAGCATCGCTCACTTTGAAGGAGATGTGTTCAGCGCAGATGAGAGGACTCACGCAACTGAAGGCATTGTTCACCTCATACTGAGGAAACCTCATATCGAAGCTCAGGACCGCGCTTTGCTACAAACGTTGAGCAAGGACATAGACCCTCGTGTGCGCTTCTATCTAGGAAGATTGGTATGGAGATTTTTCGACAAATGGCCTGAATTTATTTGGAATACCCTTGAGAGATGGATTGCAGAGATACCCTCGAATAACGGTTCCCCAGGGGTACTGCGAGGGGCATTACAAAATGGCTGGTTCTGGCCGCTTTGGAAGAGCGATGAAAAACGTGCAACCACACTGATACGTAGGCTGCGGCATGAAGTTGCTTCGCTGAAGAAAGATGATTTACGACAAATGGTTGGTGACTGGCTGGGAATCCTATGGTTCAGGAAAGAGCAAGAATGGTGCCACGCTCTTCTTCAAGAGGATATTAAGGCGTTGCCTGAGCATATTGATGAACTTGAAGGCGCAGAGTACACCGCTCTAGAGCTTATAATGCCTCGAAATGCTGGCACGACCTCCGATGAGGATCAACGGAAAAGAGCACTCGTGTTTTTGATTGAACTCATTAACCACAGCCACAGTATTCTTACCGCTTCGCAAGAAGAGATGAATGCGATGCCGCCAGAGAAAAGACCAAAGGAGTTGCCTCCTTGGGTACGACAGCTGGCCAACCTCGTTCACCATGCCTCACGCCATTTCCATGCTGCAGCTGACGATTTCGTTAAAAAGTATCGACGGGCAGACGAAGAAAGGCAAAAGGTGATGCTAGCCGATTGGTGGAAGATAACGGAACCACTACTCGATTCAATCCTCCAGGCAAAGCACCCTGCTATTGCTTTCGATATTATTAAGGGTTTGGAGGATTTGATCGATCTTGATGTGGAACGAACGCTGCATTGGCTCGCCAAGGTCACTGAGGCAAATAGTGCTGTTGGCCTCACCAATGAACAGTTGGCAGCGGATCACACTATAGAAATCTTGGAACGTATATTGGCTGAGCATAAAGCGTCTTTGAAAGAAGGAAGCCAGCTACGCACTGATTTCCTTTCGATCCTCGATGCATATCTTGCAGTTGGATGGGACAGGGCAATGCGCCTTGCACTACAGATAGAAAGCATCTTCAGATAGAGGCTTCATTTCACAGAATGCGAATACTGCGACATAGAAAATTTGATTGTACTTGCTACAATGGAATTATGAATAAACAAGGAGCCGCCGTCATTGCTGCATTCGTTTTTTCCTTAGCAGTGCCAGCCATCGGTTATATCTCCTTTGGCATTGTTCCTGCTTCAATATTTTTAGTGGGATACCTCGGTGGCTTTATTCTGTGGATTCTCGTACCTGATAGAGCATCATTCGCATCCGTAAAAATTCCCTATTTCATAACGCTCCTATTGTTCATCCTGCATAGGATCGATGAATATGTATCTGAGTTTCAACTTACTCTTTCTAGTATTACAGGTGTTCCAGTGCCTGAAGTTGCATCTCTTCCAATCATGATTCTACTCATCGGTAGCGTTCTGGCATGGGTTCTTGCGCCGATCCTCATGAAGCGAGGATATGCATTTGGTTACTACCTCATGTGGACGTTTTTCGTTGCAATGGGAATCAGCGAACTAGCGCATTTCTTCTTCCCGTTCTTCAGGGAGGGCGGTTATGGCTATTTCCCTGGAATGGCCAGTGTCCTAGTGCTTGCGCCAGCCGCATGGTTTGGGATGTGGCGGCTCTCGCGGAATTGATTCTGCTATCTACTGCTTTTCTTAAGACGAATACGTGTATCACTCTTCGCTTTTTTCATCCGCTCTTTTTTGTAAGCTAGAACATCGCTCTCCATAAAGATCATTCCCGCCGATGTTTCTTGAAAGGGCAGCTTTGATTCCTTCACAAGCCTGTCCACATATTGACGTGATACGCCTAGATACTCTGCCACATCGGTTCTTCCCATCGCTTTTTGGATCGTTTGCTTCATGCCTACTATTTTGCTTCCGTTGGCCTTTTAATAATAGTTGGCTATAACCCAACTATATGATAAGCTTTGAACATGCAGATGGTTCCAATACAGACAACTACGGCAATAGTAGAACCATCTTCAGATTATATCCTTTCTTTTATCCGCAATCAGTCCTGCTTCAACACAAAGCGTGACTATAAAGCGGAAGTTGAGCTGTTCTATCGAACAGTGAAGAAGAGGGCAGTAGAAGTGACGCTGCACGATCTGATCGGGTACAAAGAGGGACTGGAAACTAGAGGATTGAAACCAGCAACTATCGCAAAGAAGCTAACAGTTCTACGAAGACTTTTCTGTTTTCTTTACGAGCAGGGTGTCATTCCTATTAACCCTGCATCTGGGCTGAAGCTTCCCAAAGTCAGTAATGAAACAACGAGGGAAATCTTGAGTCTGGCTGAGTGTAATCATTTACTTGCCTCTATTGAATCTGTAAGTATTAGAGGGAAGAGGGATAAGGCAATTATTGCGCTCCTACTCATCAATGGTCTTCGAGTTTGCGAGATCACAAGAGCGAACATCGGAGACTTGGTACAAACGGATGGCTGCCTAGTGCTGAAGGTACGAGGCAAAGGAGGTAAAAACATCGATACCCGCATACGCGATGATGTGCATGTTGTTATCCAATCGTATTTGGAAACACGCGGCACTTTGCAAGAAGCAGATCCCTTATTTGTGGGTACTACTCATCGTGCAAAGGAAAGAATTGCGAGGCGCAGCATCCAGCACATGGTGAAGGTGCGCCTCAAAGGGCTTGGTATTGATCACCCGCATGTCAGTACGCATTCGCTAAGACATTCTTCCATTACCCACCTCATCAATGGAGGAGCAACCCTCATAGCAGCACAGGACTTTGCTCGGCATTCAAATCCCTCCACCACACAGCGTTATTTTCATAACCTAGATAGGCTGAAAAACCATGCAGTGATGATGCAGCCGATACGTGTCTGACTATGCCTATTTCGCAGTAGCGAGCTTAGGTGCAATAAAATAGGCCTCCATTGTGATCTGTGAGCGAATGGCTTATAGTTTATACAAATGAGAATGAAGCTTATTCCAGCGGTTGTAGTTGCTACACAAGTGCTATTGAGCAACTTCTGCTTCATGCCCATGGCGTATGGCGAAAATGCCATGCCGATGGATCATGATATGCAAGAAATGGAGCAGGTTACAGAAATGGTGATGACCCCAGTGAACGCTATGTCACCTCTGCACTGCGATGGGTGCGTGACAGTTATTCGCCCGAAGCATCACACTTCTGATATGGAAGGCGGGAGAATGCCTTGTAATGATGGCCACTGCCTATCTGAACACTCGCCATCAATTGCTATAGCAACGCAATCCTCGCAGAAAGACGTGCTTAAGATGCCTGCACGTCCCATGCATCTGTTTCTTGAGTTGCCAGAAACCAGTGATGTGAAATTGAGACCTCCTGCCGATCCCACGCCTCAGGTTTTCATCACACGAACAATTGTTTTGCGGGAATAAGTGAAGTGAACTCTTTTTGAAGAAGCCAGTGTCTAGCTGGCTCCTTCGTTTGTACTTCGCTTTCCTTTCTTTATGTCTCACTCACCTCCAAAAGAATGCTACACATCCGTTGGTATAGGCGGGATGACGTGCGCCAGCTGCGAATTACTCTTAGAGCGAAAGCTTAAGGCTATTCCTGGTATCAAGGATGTGTCCGTAAATCATCGCAAGGGCATCGCAGAAATCACCGCTGATGCAGAGAACCTTCCCAGTGAGGAGCGGATTGCATCGGTAATCCGTAAAGCAGGTTATTCCCTCGCTGAGGATGGTGCTCCTACGCTTTCCTCTATTCCAGCCGATAAGCGGAAATGGATGGAGATCGGTGGTTCCTTGCTCATCATCTTTGCGCTCTACAAACTCCTGCAAACATTCGATCTTGTGTCCCTTGCACCCTCCCCTTCAGGAGCGCTCTCGCTTGGCGGGATCTTTGTTATTGGTCTGGTTGCAGGGACTTCCAGTTGTCTTGCTGTCACTGGCGGTCTTCTCCTTGCCCTCGCAGCGAAACATAACGAGGTGAACCAAGCGGAAAACGCCTGGGATAAATTCAAGCCACTGCTCCACTTCAATGTAGGTCGCCTAATCTCCTACTTCGTTCTGGGAGGATTTGTGGGGCTACTAGGGCAGTCCATTACCTTGAGCACAAAGATGACGGGCTATATGAATATCGTTGTTGCCCTCGTCATGCTCTATCTGGCTCTCACGATCCTCCAAGTGATTCCAAAGGGCGCTTTCCCTATTCGCCCACCTAAAAAGTTCTCACGCTGGATCGCAGGACTTTCCGAGAGCAAACACCCAGCCGCTCCCTTTGCCCTCGGTGCGTTCACCTTCTTCCTGCCGTGCGGCTTCACTCAATCTCTCCAGCTTGTGGCACTTGCCTCAGGCAGCTTCGTCACAGGGGCATTAACCATGTTCATCTTTGCCCTTGGGACATTGCCATCTCTTATAGGCATCAGTGCCATTTCTTCGACTGCTAAAGGGAGTTTTTCTCGTATCTTCCTGCGGTTCTCTGGTGCTCTCGTGCTTTTACTCGCACTCTTCAATCTCAATACAGGATTCGCTCTCACAGGTATTGATCTCTCCCAAGCGGTTGCTGGTAGCAATCAACAGAACAATGCTGCTGCTCCGACTGTTAGGGGAGGAGTGCAGGAGATTGCCATGAAAGTGACCCGTAACGGCTACGAGCCACAGAATCTCACTATCAAAGCAGGTGTTCCTGTCCGCTGGAAAGTGGATGGAACAGGTGCAGCAGGTTGTACAAGTATTATGACAATTCCTTCTCTGAATATCTCTCAGGCATTGCGAAGCGGTGAGAATATCATTGAATTTACTCCTCCTGCGAAAGGTCAGTTGGCATTCATGTGCTCAATGGGCATGGTGCGCGGTTCATTTAACGTTATTTAATCTTCTTACTCTTTCCCTTTTCCATTATGGCTCTCAACTGGCAAGAATCCGCTCACAAAAACGCTGCGCCATCCGCAGCTGGAAGCAACCCATGGTTCGCGGTTTCAATTGGTCTTATTGGCATCATTGTAGGATTTGGGCTTGGCTCCTTCAATGCAGGACGTTTCACCCTGGCAGCAGGAAATCCAAGCCCTCAACAAGTCGCGCAAGCACCTACTCCCTCTGCTCCCGAAGCTGCTCCCCAGCCACCCGCTACACCTCCTACCGTCGATGACGATCCGACTCTAGGTGAGAAGGATGCACCTGTGACAGTCGTTGAGTTCACCGATTATCAGTGTCCTTTCTGCGCCAAGCACTTCACGGGTGCCTACGGACAACTCAAGAAGGAGTACATCGATACTGGCAAGGTGAAGTATGTAGTGAGGGATTTCCCTTTGAGTTTTCATCCACACGCACAGAAGACAGCCGAAGCGACAGAGTGTGCGGATGACCAGGGGAAGTTTTGGGAAATGCATGACAAAATCTTCGAAACACAGGCAACGTGGAGCAATTCAACGGACATTGTGCCAACGCTCAAGCAGTACGCTGCTGATCTAAAATTGAACACGAGTATGTTCAATACATGCCTCGATAGCAGCAAGTACAAAGATGAAGTGGCCAAGGACTTAGCCGATGGCTCAGCATCAGGCGTGAACGGCACTCCTGGCTTCTGGGTGCTTGGACCCGATGGGAAGACAGCGCAGATCAGCGGCGCGGTTCCCTTTGCGAATTTCAAACAGGCAATTGACCCCATGCTTCCGTAATTCCTCCCAATCTTTTCCATGCATAAACGTTATTTCCTTCCATCAATTCTAGGCTCCCTTCTGCTTCTCTCAGCTTGCAGCGTCGATACGACAGGTATTGCGACGGAATCCAACCGTCCTCCCCATCCCAGAAGCAATGCTAATTCTGTCGTAACGGTGACAGAGTTCATCGACTTGCAGTGTGAGGCATGCAGAGCAGCACAGACAAGAGTTATAAAACCGATGCTGGAGCAGTACGGCCAACAGATTCGTTATGAGGTGAAGCACTTCCCGATCTACCCGAACCATCAATATTCCAAAGAGGCAGCAGAGGCTGCTGAGTGCGCTGCCGACCAAGGAAAGTTCTGGGAGTTTGAGGAGATGGATTACGAAAATCAGGATGATTTGAGTCCCAAGGCGATTTCCAAGTGGGCAACGGACTTGGGTCTAGATATGGATCTCTTCGAGAGATGCAGAAAGTCCAACATCAAGATGGCTATTGTAGAAGCGTCCCAACAGGAAGGTGAACAGCTCGGTGTGAATGGGGCTCCCACATTCTTCGTAAATGGACAGCGAGTAGAGAGCACCATTGAAGCAATTGGTGTTGCAATTCAGGCAGCAGCAAGCGGGTCAGCGATGCGTCTATAAATGAAGTCTTGCCATGTAAGGGGGTACGGGGATAAAGTACCCCTACCCCCTACCCCTTTATAATATGAGAGAAGATGCCAAGAAAAAGACACTAGCTGCGATCAACAGGCTAGAAGGGCTAACCGTTAAACTTCGGAAAGATGTTGAGGATGATGCCTACTGCACTGAAATTCTCGAACTTGCTCTCGCTATGCAGGGGCATTTGAAGCATATCCAAGCAGCTGTGCTCGAAAGCCATTTACATACATGTGCCGCAAAGAAGCTCGCATCACCTGCAGATAAGGAAGCATTTATTGATGAGGTCATCAAAGTTGTTGGCCTCTCTAAACGTTAATTATTTTCCCTTCCAACCTATGCAAACCAGTGTCTCTATTCCTGGCATCCACTGCGCTTCCTGTGCAGCTCTCATCAAAGATGTAAGCAGCGAATTTTCTGCTATCAAAAGCGCAGAGGTTGATATTGATACGAAGAAAGTGACCCTCGACCATGACGAAAGTTTTGATATGGAAAAATGGAAGCAGGAAATTGAAGGATTGGATGAGAAGTACAAAGTTCACCCCGTCTCATGAGTTCACAATGCACCCTCTCTATCACAGGCATGCACTGTGCCAGCTGCAGCGCACTCATTACCCGCAAGCTCAAAAAGACTTCAGGCGTTGAGGAAGCAAATGTGAACTATGGAGCGAATAAAGCCCGTATCCGCTTCAATTCTGAGCTAGTAAATGAACAAGGACTCATCGCTGCCGTGAAAGCTGCAGGTTACGGCGCTGAAGTGCATGACCCGCATAGTCATCATGGTGTTGATATTGATCGGAAGCGTCAGGAGAAGGAGATCGCGGATTACCGTACAAAATTCCTCATCGGACTAGTTCTCAGTCTGCCGATGCTCGGCTTCATGGTGCTGTCCTTCTTCCCAGAGTCGCCTTTGCATTGGCAAATCATGCCGTACATGGGAATTGCCTCTCTCATTCTCGCTACTCCTGTGCAGTTTTGGCTGGGAGCGGGCTTCTTTAGAGGATTCTGGTCAAGTGCTCGCATGTTCAGCTTCAGCATGGATAGCCTCATCGCTATCGGAACGCTCACTGCTTACCTTTTTAGCTTATATAACCTCGTTAATCACGTTCTGACATATGGAACGGTGATTGGCGAAATGCATGATCTGTACTTCGAGGTTGCAGCCTTACTGATCACATTCGTCCTTCTCGGAAAATGGATGGAGGCACGAGCGAAAGGAAGAACATCATCCGCTATTCAGAAACTCATGGGACTTCAGGCGAAGACTGCACGAGTGCTCCGTAACGGGCAGGCAGTGGATGTACCGATTGAGGAGGTCCAGGTGGGAGATATTGTGGTTGTGCGCCCAGGAGAGAAAATTCCTGTGGATGGAATAGTGATAAAGGGACTCTCTTCTGTTGATGAATCGATGCTCACAGGTGAAAGTATCCCTACAGAGAAAAAAGAGGGTGATCGTGTATTCGGTGCAACAATGAATAAAAATGGGAGTATCGAGTTCCGCGCCGAAAAGATTGGCTCGGAAACTGCTCTCGCTCGGATCATCCGCTTTGTGGAGGATGCACAGGGTTCCAAAGCACCCATTCAAAACTTTGCCGATTGGGTATCTTCCTGGTTTGTTCCCGCAGTCATTGGCATAGCCATCATCACACTTATTGGTTGGCTCTTGGCAGGCACTTCCGTCACGTTTGCACTCCTTGCTGCCGTCTCAGTTCTCGTTATTGCCTGTCCCTGCGCCCTTGGACTTGCGACACCCACAAGCATCATGGTCGCTACAGGTAAGGGTGCAGAACAGGGCATTCTCATTCGTGGAGGAGAGCCTTTGGAAGCTGCTAATAAGATTGATGCGATTGTCTTTGATAAGACGGGAACGCTCACAAAAGGGAAACCCGAAGTGACCGATATTCTTGCGTTTCAAGGATCAGAGAAAGAAATCCTGCAAATTGCAGCAAGCTTGGAACAGGGTTCGGAGCACCCACTTGCTGAAAGTATTGTGAAACGAGCAACCGAGATGCCCATTTCTCTTGTCGCAGTAGATAGATTCTGTGCAATACCAGGACATGGAGTGGAAGGGACGATCAACGGAGAAAAGTATTTCCTCGGAAACCGTAAGCTCATGGAACGGGAAAAGATTGTAATTGGAGATGCCGAATCGAAACTTCAGAAATTAGAGAATGAAGGGAAGACTGCCATGTTGCTTGCGGATACAAGCAAGGTTCTTGGCATCATTGCCGTTGCGGATACCGTCAAAGAAACCTCCCAGGAGGCTGTAGAACAGCTTCAGAGGATGGGAATTGAGGTCTACATGATCACAGGTGATAACAAGCGCACGGCTCAGGCGATTGCAGTGAATCTTGGCATCAAGAATGTCCTTGCTGAAGTACTCCCTGCCGAGAAAGCCAGCGAAGTGAAGAAGCTACAGGAACAGGGCAAGAGAGTGGCTATGGTCGGAGATGGTATTAATGACAGCCCTGCGCTTGCACAGGCAAATCTGGGGATAGCCATGGGCAGCGGCACCGATATTGCCATGGAAACAGGCGGCATTGTGCTCGTGAAGAACGATCTCAGAGATGTCGTGACGGCAATCAAGCTGAGCCGAGCGACAGTGAGCAAGATCAAGCAAAATATGTTCTTTGCGTTGTTCTATAACATCATCGGTATTCCCATTGCGGCGCGGCTATTCATGGACTTCGGCATCGTGCTTCGTCCCGAACTTGCAGGACTCGCCATGGCGTTCAGTTCAGTGTCTGTTGTCACAAACTCACTTCTCCTCAAAGGTTTCCATCCACAGCGAAGAAACTGGCTCTCAGACATCGCGCCGTATGTGATGGCCGTTGGCTTTACTGCACTCTTCTTTGGCTTCGCTAAGATCAGTTCGGCAGGTCCAGCTGTGAACCCTGATCCAAATCATACGCATGCAGATTTCGCTGTTTTCATCGATGGGAGCAGAGTCGATTTCTCACAGGAGAAGTATATGTCCACGGATACGAATCCAAAGCATCCCTATACCCACGTCCATGATGGCAATGGAAACGTGATGCACCGCCACAAGCCTGGAATAACCATCGGAGATTTCTTTTCTTCTTTGAATATCTCACTAGCTGCAGATTGCTTCACGCTCGATACAGGCGAGCAATACTGCAATGACGGCGAAAAGCAGTGGAAGATGTTCGTGAACGGACAGGAAACTCCCCTGAATCCTGCGTATGTCTTCCAAGATTTGGATCAGATTCTTCTGACCTATGGCGCGAGCGACACCGAGTATAAACAGCAACTCAGAAAGCTTTCTGATGATGCCTGTCGATACTCCCAGACCTGCCCTGAGCGTGGTACACCGCCAAAAGAGAATTGTGTATCTGACCCGACTGTTCCTTGCGTTGCTCCATAAGTTTCCCGCTTTTTTATGAGGTATATGCTTTCACTGCTCATCACTGGCTCTGTATTACTCTCCGCTTGTGCTCCTGCAACACCGACTGCCCAGCATAGCACAACGGGTGGCGGCCATATGCAAGGAAGCTCACAGGAAGCAAAGAATCTTGTTGTTCTTGATGAAAGTACAGATACAGAAATAGCGTTTTCCGTTCAAGACGGCGATGAAGTATTCGATGATTACGGTGTCAGTCATACGAAAGAAATGCACCTCATCGTAGTACGCGATGATTTGCAGCACTTCCAACATTTGCATCCTGAACGCGATGCAAAGGGAATCTGGCGCGTACCATTCACCGCTGGTGCAGGTGGGACATACTGGATCTATGCGGATTTCATCGAAAAAGATGAAGCGCCCCATACCCTACGCTTCGAGCGGACATTTACGGGTGAGCCTGGTAGTCAGGGCATTGTGAAGAGCTTCGAGACAGTGAAGAGCGTCGATGATTACCGCTTCACTTTCAAGCCAGATGTATCAGGTGACGAAGTGACGTTCACCTACGATATTACAGACAGCCAGGGGCAGTCTGTGGAGTTGGAGGAGTATCTAGGTGCGAAAGGTCATAGTGTACTTATCTCGCCATCAGGAGACTTCATACACACGCATGCATCTGAAGAAGGCGAAGTACCTAAATTTAAGACCTCTCTGCCTTCTGATACGTTCTACAGAGCATTCACCCAATTTCAGATCGACGGCAAAGTGCAGACTGTTAGTTTTGATTGGAATCCCTCTCAACCACAATGAATACCGAACAATCCTGCTGCAACAATTGCGAGACAAGTTCTCCACCTAAGGAGGAACAAAGTGCTGTGCAACATACAAGCCTTCTTCAAAATACGAAGTTTCGCTTCCTGCTTCTTGGTTTGCTCATCGTTGTTCCTTTTGAAATTCTCTCGATTCTTTCGATCCATATGCCACCATGGATTGAATTACCTCTGTTTCTAACGCTTATTATCGCGTTCGGTCACGCAGTTTTCCTCAGTGGGCTGCAAAGCATCGTAAAATTCAATTTCTCGAACATCAATCTCCTTATGACAGTCGCCATTATTGGCGCTATGTATCTGGGAGAATTGGAGGAAGCAGTGATCATCGTTGTTCTATTCTCTCTTGGAGAGACATTGGAGAAGTACGGCATCCAACGCAGTCAGCAGGCACTTCGCGCGCTCATTGATAAAGCACCCAAATCCGCACTCTTAAAGGCAACCAATGAAAAGGTGCCTATTGAAAGTGTGGAGGTTGGCAGTATCGTCATTATAAAACCAGGTGATCAAATCCCACTCGATGGAATAGTGACCGAAGGCAGCTCGCTCATCGATGAAGCGGCTATCACAGGTGAGCCTCTTCCAAAGAATAAACGTATAGGTGATACCGTATTCGCTGGAACACATAATGGACAGGGGTACTTGGAAGTGAGGGTCACAAAGATCGCAAAGGACACGACCCTCGCAAAGATCATCGATCTCACCTACAAATCCGCAGAGAAAAAATCCCAATCACAGCAATTTATCGAATCCTTCTCCCGCTATTACACGCCTGCGGTCATGGGGATTGCCGTCTTGATCGTCGTTATCCCTGTCGTTTTTCTAGGAAAACCTTTTACACCTTGGTTCACACAAGCGCTTACGCTGCTTCTTATCTCTTGCCCCTGTGCTCTCGTTATTTCCACACCCATAGCCGTGTTCTCTGCTATCGGAAATGCGACTCGGAAAGGTGTTCTGGTTAAAGGTGGCAAGTTCATCGAAGAGATGGGGAAGTTGAAAGCCATTGCCATCGATAAGACGCGGACCCTTACGAAGGGAGAGGCAGTTGTGTCCGACATCGTGCCATTCAACGGGTATACGGAGAATGACGTACTCGCTTGCGCGGCGGGAATGGAAGCCTTCTCCGAACATCCAATTGCTCTCAGTATTCTCCAAAAAGCTAAGGAGAAGGGGCTTGCACATCATCCATTTCAGAACTTCCAAGCTGTGGCGGGAAAGGGACTGAGAGGCGAATGCACCGTTTGCACAGACAAGCATCATTGTATGGGAAGCCTGCGCTTCATTACTGAAGAACATTCCACTGAAGAAAAAGTACTTCAGAAGGTGAGCGAATTTGAGAACCAAGGGAAGACGACAATTGTCATGAGCGATCAGAAAACAGTGAAAGGTGTGATCGGCGTGACTGATGAGATCCGTCCTGAGAGTAAGCAGCTTATTAACGAGCTGAAGGCATTGGGTATCAAGCCTGTCATGCTCACAGGAGACAACAAAGCCTCTGCATGGTTCGTTGCAGAGAAGGTAGGCATCGAAGAGGTAAAAGCCGAACTCCTGCCAGATGAGAAAGTGAAGGAGTTATCCCGATTACTTGAACAGTACAAATATGTAGCTATGGTCGGAGATGGCGTGAATGACGCACCTGCTCTGGCTACGGCTAGCGTTGGTATCGCTATGGGAGCCATTGGCTCAGATCTTGCCATTGAGAACGCAGACATCGCTCTCATGAATAATAACCTCGCAGTTCTACCCTTCCTTGTGAAGTTGGGAAAAAAGACGGTGGAAACTGTACGATTCAACGTTACAGCCGCTGTGGGCGTGAAACTTCTCTTCCTGGTTCTTGCAGTCACAGGATGGAGCAGCCTTGCCTTGGCAATCTTCGCAGATGTGGGAATGACGCTGTTGGTTGTTGTAAATAGTTTAAGGCTCTACAGATTCACCGCATGACTTCCAGCTTTCTCCCTGCGGCTCGTTTTCACTTCCTGACTCCACTCTATGAGGCCGCAGTAAAGCCTTTCATGTGGAAAACATGGAACAAAATTGCAGAAGAAGTAAGCAAGCGAACACCGAATGGTGGCTATGTCGTAGATCTTGGTTGTGGACCAGGCAGTGTTCTTCGGATCATTCGTTCTAAA
The DNA here is from genome assembly GCA_964640945.1 of uncultured Candidatus Peribacteria bacterium. Taxonomy (GTDB): domain Bacteria; phylum Patescibacteriota; class Gracilibacteria; order Peribacterales; family Peribacteraceae; genus JAGOUB01. The sequence continues at coordinate 90,575 of CAZXIV010000002.1, forward strand.
CGACCTGATATTCAGCTTACAGGAGTAGATATTGATCCAGGGATCATAGGCATAGCTCGAAAGAAAGTCGCAGACAAAGATATTGAGTTTTATATTGCTTCTATCGACGCTACGCCCATACAAAGTGAGAAGGCTGATGTTGTTATCAGTACCCTCATGTTCCATCACCTTTCAACTGCTACCAAAGCAGCTGCATTCGAAGAAGCCCACCGTATCCTCAAACCTGGAGGAATTTTCCTGCTCTGTGATTTCTCTAGTCCACGAAAGAAAGGCTGGGGGCAAGGCATAAGCTGGTGGAGGTATCTTGAACCTGAGATTGAGCCTCAGCTTCAAGGGCAACTGTCCAAGCTCGGAGAACAGGCCAATGCCACTTCAGAAACCATTTTTACATCATATGGCTGTATTTCTCTGCATGCTTTCATTTTTAAAGGGAACTGAATGCACATAGGTATGTCGCAGTAGGCGCATTATGTGACATAAACAACAACACAGGTTCCAAGACCTGTAAAACACGCTAAAATTGTTTCAATATGAGTATTGATAAAGATGAGGTTTACGCAGATGACATCTACGATGAACCTTCACCACCGATCAATCCGAACGCTCTACTTTTTCTCTACCAGCTAGCATTTTATACGGAAGGGGCAAAAAGTGTTCCACGGACTGAATATGATTCCCAGCAGCGCAAGTTCTCTGGGGCAATGCAGGACCACCTGAACGACCTATTATGGGGCAGGGCGCAGTTTGTGAAATATAATGATTTGAAGTTGCCACCAATGATAGACATGCTGAGGATGTTCCATAAAGTTGAGACCGCACTGGTAGAAGTAGAGATGGCAGTGAGTCCAGTAGAGATACACGAATTCGAGCGCACAAATGCATTCGGGTCTTTTCACTCGATGGTCAGTGTATTTGAAGCAGGTGGAGATAAGGAATATGTGAAGAAGAAGCCCGTTGCGCTTTGGCAAAAGCTGAAAGCAGAGGGTTCAGTTATCGTTCCAATGCATCAGGCTTTTGATCTCGCCTTTGCATTAGTTTTAGCAAGACAGGAAGTGGTTACCCGCGATCATCGTTTGAACTTAGAAGACAATCCTCACAGAGACCAATGGATGAGCAAGAGTGCAGATTTTATGACTTCATCCCCCGTGATTATCGAGTTCTTCACACAGGCAGTCGGTGTTCACAAGTTGGCAAAAAAGAATCTGCATGACTATCTCCAGTCTTTCCGTTGGCACGACATCAAGTGGGAAGAAAATGTATTGAATTGGTCTCAGCAGAAGGAAGCCATTTACGAAGTATTGAGTAAAAAACAGAAGCACTTCAAGCGAACTTTTTGGCTGAATGAAAAAGATTTCATCCTCCCCTCATTTCCTGAAGGCATGAAGCCAACAGAAACGATTCTGGCTTTGGATGAGGATGGTGAATTGATGGGTGGTGCAACGCGGAGGTTAGATGAAAGTGAACAACTACAAATCCTCATACGTCCCCTAAGGCAGTACAACCAATTGATTCCTGCGCCCCTGGTGAATACACCGAATGGCTACCTGACAATGGCCGATAAAAAGGATGCAATAATAAAAATTGCCGCAGACCAACTTGAAATTGGTACTGAAGATGAATTAACGGTCTATGTGGAACCCGATGTTTTCCTCAACGGTGTACCGAACCTTACAAAAACAGAGCTTCATGGAATTTTATTAACATTGAACAAAACAAAACAATTGAGTGTCGAAATGGAATATCCTTGGGCAAAAATTGTTCCAATGGATGATGAAGCTACCGCCAACAATCCACTTAATCCAATTGGCACTTTATTACGTTACATAATTAAGCCTCATCCTGAAATGTTTACGAAGGCGATAGCCTCACATGGACCTCCTTCGAATAAACCAAGGCTAGAAATGGATGATGAAACCGATTTGCCTTTAGCATCCAACAGTCATGAAATCAGATATTTGAATGTGGTAACTGATTTCGGACTTAGAAAGATTTGGAATATCGACAATCGAGATTTGCAAATTAGTTTCCATAAAGTCTCCTCAGGAAAATTCTTATGGGAAATATTGCTCGATAAGAAAGGCGAGGTTTTGGATAAAGAATTCCTCAAAACATCTATTCGAAATTCACTGGGTCGGAATAAAGAAGCAAAGACACTCGATCTCACGAAGACACTTGATAACCTGAAAGGAAAACTCGCAAAAGTAGCTGACGTAAAGCCAAAAGAAGTAGCTGGCTGGTTCGAAGAATCCAAAGATACTTTGTCCCTCAAAAACTTAGATTAGCCCTTAAAATTTGAGGGATGCATGGTGGCGACATCATGCAGGATTACAGAACACACGATCTTCCAACGGCAGCCGTACTGCTCCATAAGCAGTGCAAACTCCTCACAATAGACCGTACGGAACCGCGTCGGGTGGTATTCGTTTTTGAGCAATCTCCCGATCTACAACAAATCCTTCAGGCTTACTGGAGCGATACTTTGATGTGTCCCGCACAGTCCCTTTTGACATCGCTTAAACGCGCAAAGCACATCCTTTACGACTTCCAACTATGAGCCTCAACGATTCAGACGTGGCTGAGTTCATCGAAATCATCCGAGAGGATTTTGGCGTTGAGCTGACCCAGGAACAGGCGCGGAAAGAGGCAGAGGCATTGGTTCATTTCGCTTATCTCCTTACCCAGCCACCCCAATGACAATGCCCCAAGCTCCATAAATAGGAAAAACAGCCGCCCTCCTTGCAAGAAGACTAGCTCTTTTCCCTTATTCCTTATGACGAATTCTACTTTTAAACGCGCTAATTCTCAAGATTTATCAGCAGATAACCGCTTTATCTCAAGCCTCATCACGCTCGCAACGGTTTGGAACGCGAAGCTCACCCTGCATTCCCACCACTCCTCTCACCTCACTTCTATGCATAAGAACTTCGATGCTCTACGGCAAATCCCAATCCTTGAAGTTGCTCATCAGATTGGCGTTGAAGTGGTGAAGACGGGAGCAGGTGCGTATGCCATGAGGTTGGATGGCGAGATAACCTCGCTCACATTGTTTGAGAAAACAAACACCTGGAAGCGGTTTTCAGGCAAAGAGCAGGGTGGCGTGTCGCAGGGGTCCACTTTGGATCTCGTGATGCACATCAACGAATGCTCTTTGAAGGAGGCAGCCGAATTCCTTTCCACCTGCTTCCTATGACCCAGAAACCCCTCAAGTTGCAGCCGTTGCCCTCTAGTGAACTCAAGTACTGGCTTGAGGAACGATGCGTGTCCAAGGACATCCTGGAGAGCCAAGGCATTGCATGGACTGTCCACGCGCAGAATAAGTGGGTTGTGATCCCCATTCGTGATACAGAGGGCAAAACTCTTTTCAACAAACTGAAGAGGCCGACAAGTGGCAAAGAGACCCAGCCCAAATATCTGGTACATCCCAAGGGTAGTCCCGCCACACTGTATCCACTCCCATACCTAGGCGATGCAACGGACATAATTCTCTGTGAAGGTGAACCTGATGCCCTCGTGCTTATCGGTAATGGATTAGAAGCAATTTGCTCGACGGGAGGCGCGGGAACCTTCAAAGAAGAATGGCTCGATCTCATTCCAAAAGGAATCAAAGTCACCATTTGTTTTGACCTCGATGAAGCGGGCAAGAAGGGAGCCGATAAGACAGTACGGCTTTTCGAAAAAAAGAGACCCGATATTGAGCTTTTCAGAATTGAATTACCCGAAGTACTTGGCGATGGCGGCGACATCACAGACTTCGCTCGCTACTGCAAAAAAGCATCAAAGGACCTCAAGACCGAACTGTTATCACTCGCCAAAAAAGTGCCACAGGCAGGTGATAAAAAGAAGGATGAAAACGACAACCGCCCACGGGTGGCACTTCTCACTGCGCCAAAACAGCCTGTGGAAATCAACGAATGGAGGAATGTTATTCGGGAGAATTTTCAGGAACTCGTTGTTGCTTCAGAGATAGCCCTTAGCACTGTTGCACAGCTTCTTATCAAGGACATCACAAATCCTTTCGCTCTCGTTCTTATCGACGTGCCAGCGGCGGGGAAGACCATCACAATCAACTTTTTTGCCGAGTCTGGGCTTCCCGAACTCATGTACCCCTCGGATAAATTTAGTCCCGCGTCCTTTGTATCGAATGCCGCAAACGTGAAACGTGAAGACCTGGAGAAGGTAGACCTACTTCCTCGGCTTAAGTACCGCATGTTCTGCATCCGCGACCTCGCTACGGTGTTTTCTGCGCGAGAGGAGGATTTGATCACTAACGTGGGAATACTTACCCGCGTACTTGATGGCGAGGGACTTGCTACGGATGGAGGTGTTCACGGGCAACGGACCCGCACAGGCGATTACCTTTTCATGTTGCTCGCAGCTTCTACGCCTATCCCACGGCGTGTTTGGAAGGTCATGGGAAACCAAGGACCCCGCCTTTTCTTCTTGGGTTTGCATATGAAGACAAAAACGAATGTGGAGCTTGTGCGCCAATTGCAGGGCAATGCCTGTAGGGAGAAAGAAATGCTGTGCCGAAAAGTAACTGGCGACCTGCTGCGAACGCTTTGGGCAAAGCATCGTGACGGTATTGCATGGGATAAATCAAAGGATCAGGCAAACCACCTCATGATCATTGCTCGATGCGCGAGCCTCCTTGCAAAGCTTCGCGGCACATTGAATACGGACAGGGAGCGTAACGAAGCGGGTGAAGATTTGGTTTACCACTCGCCTGTGATCGAGAAGCCAGACCGCTTGAACCAGCTGCTCTATAACCTCGCCAGAGGCCATGCCGTGGCGCTTGGGAGGGAGCAAATAACAGATGAAGACATGCCCTGTGTGGTCCTTCTCGCATGTGATTCTGCTCCTGGGCATCGAGCAGAGCTGTTGCACGCACTTATTGATCGTGGCGGGAAGATTACTACAGGACAGGTAGAGAAGGTCTTGAAGGTTTCAAAGCCAACGGCACTCCACGAAATGCAGACCATGAAAATTCTCGGAATTTGTGAGGAATGGGACCCTGACGATTTGACCACGGAAAAGGGTATCCAATTCCAGGAAGACTTCATGTGGTTCAGCTCGGAAGAATGCCGCTCTCACTTTAAATGGAACACAGGGTCAGAACTACTTAATTCCAATACCGAATAAAGCAAATCTGACGGTGTGTAACTCTGCTTCATTTTCTCCCAAATACTCTCATGGAAATTCACGCTTCATTCGAATCAGATAACAGGCATCCTCTGCACGAGGATGAAAATGCTGTCCTGCTGATGGACCGACTTCCCCAAGGCGGCATTGGCTCGGTGTTTATCCGAACCTATGACATTGGACAGGAGGACCCCGCCATCGCATTCCTCATGCTCGATAAGTATGAAATTGAGGAGCTTAAAGACTGGAAAGAAGAACCCGCTTTGCAAAACGCTATCGAGAAAATTATTGAATACGCCTCGGCGCATCCGAAGGAGGAATACCTGTTCATGCTCTTCGCTTAATTCTTTCCCCACCCCCTATGAACCTTCGCACTGCCAAACTTGAATGGGACCTCACCCCTACGTTGTACGAGGATGAAAATTCTCACTGTCTGCTTATAAAGCTGGCGCAAAACGCCTGTGGTGAGGTTTACCTAAATCCTTGCGACCACAACATGGGATTTTTCTACGTCGATAGCCATTACCTAGATGGTCTACAAAAAACTCTTGAGAGTGATCATTGGTTCGATGTCTCAAAAGAACATCTTCCAGCGGTAAAAAAACTTGCGAGGACCATTCTTGAATACATCGAGAAAAATCCTACCCCAGACGGTCACTACTGCTTCCTGGCTTCGGACGAATTCTGAACCCTTATTTTCTTCCCTTCTTTTTTTATGGACCTTATACCTGCTCAACCCAACTGGAATTGTTGCGCCAGGAACATCCCGCTTCCTCACCTTACTTTCGATGCACTGAAAAGGCTCGAAGCGAGTGGAATTGGAACTGTCTATGAATCGCCCAGATGCAATTTCATGTGCTTCCTGACGGTTGATGACCAAACGGACCTAGCAACGATGCACGCAATCCTCGGAGGAGAAGACGAGGAATGGAAAGGCACGACTGATGACCAACTGCTTCTTCGAGCCATCACGGGGTACATGGAGAGTCACCCCAACCAAGAATTCTTCTGTTTCACAGCTTTTACTTCCGATACCCCAAACTCCCATGAGAATCTTTCCTGCAAATGTTAATTGGGGTAATCCCGTAGGATCGTCGATCCTTCATATTCCTCACTGCGCGATCTCAGTTCTTGAAAAAAGCGGTATAGGTGAAGCATTTCTAAACCTGGAACGCCATGAGCGTGGTGTTTACATCATCGGGCAAGAAGAGCTTCCTTCCCTAGAAGATGTGCTGGATGGAGAGCCTTGGTTTGGCTCCAAAGAACAGCTGCCAATGGTGCAATTTTTTAGGGACTATATGGCAGAACACCCAGCGCAAAGGACCTTCTGTTTCATTGTGAACGATAGTTGATTTTAAGCCAACTAATTATATACTGCCCACGCTTATGGGCATCCCTCAATCCACCCACCCCTATGGCCTATAAATACTTCCTGTATGCCCGCAGAAGCACCGACGAAGAGAAACAGGCGCTCTCGATCCAATCGCAGCGCCAAGAGCTTCTGTTGAAGTTCCAGCACCTAGAGATCGTTGAGGAAATTACGGAAGACGGTAGTGCCTTCAAGCCCTATAACCGCCCCAAGTTCAAGGACATGCTAACGCGCATAGAGGCGGGTGAAGCTGATGGGATAATCGTTTGGCATCCTGACCGCTTAAGTCGTAATCCAATTGATGCAGCAGAAGTGATCTACGCACTTGATCGAAAAGTACTGAAGGATTTGCAGTTTGGCTCCTATTTTTTCAGCAACTCACCAGAGGGCAAAATGATGCTCAGTTTTGCCCTCTCCCAATCTAAATACCAATCGGAAAAGCTGGGAGTAGATGTAACAAGAGGCATGACCACGAAATGCAAGATCGGGCAGTTCCCTGGAAAAGCACCCCTCGGTTACAGCAATGTGAATGCAGGTGAACGTGGTAGGTGCTACATCGGGAGTGATGAGCTTCGATATGAAAACATGGAGAAAGCCTGGAGGCTTCTGCTCACGGGCGCATACTCGGTCCCTCAGATACACCGTATAGCGCGAGATGATTGGGGAATGACACTCCGCGCAACTGACAAGTACCCAGAGCGCCCTGTGACTCTTGGATGCCTTTATAAGATCTTTTCGTCACCATTTTGTGCAGGCTTCTTCTGGTGGAAGAAGGAATTTTATAAAGGGACTCACCCTGCGATGATCACATATGCAGAATACGAGAAAGCACAGATGATTCTTGGGAGAGACGGAAGACCGAATAATCGAAAGCACAATTCTCCATTTACGGGTCTCATCCACTGTGCTGAATGCGGCTCGATGATCACCTGTGACGTACAACGTAAGAAGCTCAAGAACGGGAATGTACGAATGCATCTGTACTATCGCTGCACCAAGAAGAAGGGTCCCTGTTCACAGTCGGTGCAGCTGAATAAAAACGAACTGACACCTCAGCTTAGGAGGTATATCGAAGCGATTACCATCTCCGAAAGGTTGTTAGTTTGGCTGAAAGATAAGATGGAACGGGTGCATGAGATGGACAAAAAGGGGCAGAAGAAACAATTGGTAGAGTTTCGTCGCAAGTACGACAACGCTATGGCGGCGATACAAAACCTTGTGAAGCTCTACGTGTCTGTCGATAACATGGACCGCTCAGTAATCAGCGAGGATGAATTCAAAGTGCAAAAGAACTCGCTTACGAAAGAGCGTGACCATGCCAAAAGGCTCCTCGATGATAACGAACTGAATGCTGACACTGCGATTGATAGGACTATCAAAACATTTGAGTTCTCTTGCAACGCCCTGAAGTTCTTCGACAAAGGCAGCGTGGATACACAGAAGGTTATCCTCATGGCTATTGGCTCGAACTGGACGATGAAAGACGGAATAGTGCAGTGTGAAGCCAGATTCCCATTTTTGAAGATCCAAGAAGGCTTGGAAGCGATGAAGCAGAAATCAGAGCGGATCGAACTTCGATCCTTCGTGATTCCTAAGCCAGAAAATAGCCTTTCTGAAGTCGATTTTTCACTATGGCAGCCCCACGGGGAATCGAACCCCGCTTTCCTGGATGAGAACCAAGTGTCCTAACCGATAGACGATGGGGCCGCTGAGATAAGGAGCAATCCGACTTCGCCCTAGGGCTATGCCGGGATAGACGCCGGCGGAGTATAGCAAACCAACCCTATCCGCCAAGGCAAACGGGGCTATTTCACCCGTTTGGATCAGTGATGATAGCCGCTCCCCTTCGCGATCTCCTGGGCGCGGTAGAGCTGCTCGAGCAGCAGCACGCGGCAGAGTTCGTGCGGGAGTGTCAGGTCTGAGAGTCGGATGATGCGCCGAGCCGCCGCACGCAGATCATCACTGAGACCGAAGGCCCCGCCGAGCGCGAGCGTGACGGGCTGGCCGCGGTCAGCCGCCTCGCTGAGGAGCTTGGAAAGGCGCAGCGAATCCACCGCCTCGCCCCGTTCGTCGAGCGCCCAGAGTTCGCCCTTCAGTTTCTCGGCCGCCTTAAGGAGACGCTCTGATTCGTCGAGACGCTGGCGCAGCGGTTCTTTCTCGCGGCTCGCCGGCAGCTCACGCATCTCCAAGTCGCGCAAGCGACGCGCGTACTCAGCCGCCGCCTCTTTGGCCCAGCTCGCTTTCAGCGTCCCGATGCAGAGGAGAGTGACGGGCACGCGCTGATGATAGCGGTCACTGCGAGAGCACGACTAATCCGCCCGTCCAGGCGTAGGGCAGGAGCGTTACGTCCCAGGGAACCGTTGCGCCGTCCCAGGCACTGAGGCCGAGCGCATTGGGTGCGCCGGAGGCGAAGACGTTTTGCTTCATCCAGAGGTATTTTTGCGCCAGGATCGGATTCTCAAGCGCACGGGCGGCAAAGGCCGGCTCTTGGAGGGCGAAGTAGGCGTAGGTCTCGGCGAAATCTTCAAAGGGGTCGGCGGCGGCGTAACCCGAAGCAAAATCGGCCCCCCTGCTGCCGGGCTGGCGCGAGTCGCTGTTCAGCCACGAAATAGCATAGAAACCGACACTTGGATCGTCGACAGGAATCATCTCCGTACCATCCACGAAGGCGCTCGCCTCGGGACTCCGGCCGGTGAGGCAGCCTAAGTCCGTAATGTGGCCGAACTCGTGGACGAAGAGGGCGCGGGCCTCATCTCGCTCGTAGGCGCGCGCCAGATCAAAACCGGCATAGAGAATAATCGCCTCCGCGCTGGCCAGGCCGCGCTGGTTCGGCTTATGAAATTGGACGAACACGTCCCGAAGGTGCGCCTGACAATCCGGCGGCAGTGAGCGCAAGGTGTCACTCCACAAGTTTTGATAGGCGTCGGGAATGTCGTCGTGGTCCAGCGCCGCCGGCATGATTGAAAGAGCCGGTAGGAGACTCCCTACGAGCGAAGGGGCAGCATGCGTATCAGCCGCTTGAGCCAAACGACGGTTGGCACCGGCAGCGGGCTCTGCTACGCTCGAAGCGAGCCAAGACTGGCTTAACCCCAGGAGAAGCATGGATGCGACCGATAGGAGGAATGGGGCGCGACCTCTCATGTGGTGGAAAAAAGTGAAAGGGTCTATTTGTACACTACTTTCTGCGGAATGTCAACTATTCCTGACACGACCGACCCCCAGCCCAAGACCGTTTCCCCGGGCCAGGCACACACGATAACCATCGAGAAAGTCGCCCATAGCGGCGACGGCATCGGTTTCGTCGAGGGCCTGCCGCTCTACGTCGCCCGTACCCTCCCCGGCCAACAAGTGCTGGCCACTGTCACCAAGAAACGTGACGGCTACGCCGAGGCGCGCCTGGACAAGGTCATCAAGAAATCAAAGGATGAGATCCCCGGTCGCTGCCCGCACTTCGGCAGCTGCGGCGGCTGCACCTGGCAGAACCTGCCCTACAACAAGCAGATCATCCTGAAGGAAGACATCGTGCGCGAGACGCTCGAGACGCTGACGCCAGTGGACGACGCTGTGCGCGCCACGCTCCCCGGGCGGGTCCTCAAGATCATCCCGAGCCCGCAGGTCTTCTACTACCGCAACAAATTGGAGATGACTTTCGGCTACGAGACAATGCGCCATGAGGAGAAAAACGGGAAGCGGATCTACTTCGACGAGAACCCGTCGGTTGGTTTCCACCAGGCGGGCGAGTGGTCCACCATCCTGCCCATCACCGAATGCCACCTCTATGAGGAGGAAACGAGTTCGCTCCTTATGGATGTGCGCCGCTTCCTGCAGGACACGCGCCTGCCCGTGTATAACCCCAAGACCCACCGCGGGCTCCTCCGCACCATGTTGCTCCGCCGCGGCGTGCACACCGGCGAGCATATGCTCGCCTTTACCGTCAACGGCAAAAAGAAGGAGCTTGAAGCCATCTTCCAGCAGTTCATGCGCTTTGCCGGCCGCCCGGGCTTGAGCTCGCTGCTGCTCATCGAAAATACCGGCCTCAACGACAAGCCCGAGGCGCCCAAGGTGCACACGCTCGTCGGGCAGCCCTTCATCACCGAGCGCCTGTTTGATCTCAGCTTCGAGATCTCTCCCTTTTCATTCTTTCAGACCAACACGCTCGGTAGTGAGAAGCTCTACCAAGTGATCTCGCAGATGGCCGACCTCACCACCAAAGACACGGTCCTCGATGCCTACTGCGGCATGGGCACGATCGGCCAGTACTTGGCGCGCTACTGCAACCACGTGGTGGGCATCGAGAGCCTGCCTGCCGCCGTGGACGACGCCCTCAAGAGTGCCGGCAAGAACCGCATCGCCAACATCAGCTTCTATAAGGGGCGCACCGAGCAGGTACTCCAGCAACAACTGGCGCCGGGCGGCAAATACGCCTTCGACGTGATTGTGGTAGATCCGCCCCGCGCCGGCCTCCACCCCGAAGCGCTCGAGGCCGTCCTGGCCCATAAACCCCGCCAGATCGTGTACGTGTCGTGCAATCCGGCGACCTTCGCCCGCGATTTGGGCACCCTGATGAAGGGTGGATACGACCTCCGTTCTGTCCAGCCGGTCGACATGTTCCCGCACACCGCCCACATCGAGATGGTGAGCGTGCTGCAGAGGAGCTGAAGAGCCTTGCAGCGCGGCGCCGGGGCGGTATCCTCATCCTCCCATGCGACGCCCTCTGATCTTCGGCTTATGGCTCGCGGCCGACCTGGCCGCCTTTTTGCTGGCCTACAGCCTGGCCTACGTGTTGCGCGTGGGGCCCATTCTCTCCACCGACTTCCCGCTCGACTCGTACCTAACCATTGTCGCGCTGGCAGCGCCCGCCTGGTTAATCGTGCTCCTGAGCACCAAGAGCTTCTCGCTCTTTGCCGACCAGCGCAGCATCCGCTCGGTCACGGGCTTGGCCTACGCCGCGCTCGTGGGCACGGCCCTCTTCGCGCTGGGCTACTACTTCGCCTACGGCCTGTTCTTCAGTCGCCTCCTCCTGCTTTTCGCGCTCATTCTCACCTTCATCACCTCCCTACTCACGCACTGGCTGTTCGACGCCTGGCGCCGGCAGTGCCTGCGCCGCGACCCGCCCGTGTATCCCACACTCATCGTCGGCCTAACACGCGAGTCAAAGGCGTTGATTGAGCGCCTAAACGGCCTCCAGAGCCCATTTAAGCCGGTCGCCATTCTGGACGGCCGCGGCACCAAGGAGACAGACGTGGACAGCGTGCCCGTGCTCGGGCGCCTAAACCTGCTCGAGGAAGTGATCGCCCAAAAGAAGATCACGCACCTCATCCAGTGTTCAGACCTGGAGCAGTCGATCAACTTGCTCTCCGCCTGCCGCAGCCGCGGCATCACCTACATGTTGCTCCCCTCTGTGCTCGGCATCATCGGCGATAAGGAGCGCGTGGAGATGCTTGAGGGCCTGCCCGTCACCATTGTCGAACCCTCCACCCGCGCCTGGTGGCGCTGGCTGATTTAATCCCATGCAATGTTTTATCCTCGCCGGCGGCTTCGCGACCCGGCTCTGGCCGCTCACCGAGCGCCGGGCCAAGCCGCTGCTGCCGCTCGTCGGCAAACCTCTTTTAACGCACATCGTTGAAAGCCTGCCGGTACACCTGCCCGTCACCGCCAGCACCAACGCCGAGTTCGCCGAGAGCGTGGGCGATTGGCAGCGCGGCCTCGGGCGGCCCGTCACGGTCATCGTCGAACGCACGCGCAACGATAAGGAGAAGCTGGGTGCGCTCGGGGCCTTGGCCCAGTGGATGCGCGAGAGTCAGGTCCAAGACGACATCCTGCTGCTCGCCGGCGACAATTATCTCGGCTTCCAGATGAGCGATTTCCTCGCGGCCTACACGCCCGGCGTCCCCCTGCTGGCCGTCCGCGAAATCGGCGACCGCGCCGCCGCCACCAAGTTTGGAACAGTGGTGCTGCAACCCGGCACGCGCACCATGGCCCTGTATGAGGAGAAGCCCAAAGAGCCCAAGTCGAGCCTGGTGAGCACCACCTGCGCCGTCTTCCCCCCGAGCGTTTTCCCGCTCATCCTCGACTACGCCCTCACGCACCCGGATAATAACGGCGGCGTTTGGGAACAGTTCCTGCGGCACGGCATCCGCTGCGAAGCCTTTCCCTTTACGGAGCCCTGGTTCGACATCGGCTCCTACGAAGCCTACCTGGCCGCTACCCTCGCCCTCGTCGGCAACACGCTCCAAGTCGACCCGAGCGCCAAATTTCACGAAAGCACCGCCCAGGGCAGCGTGGTACTGGGCGCGCGTTCACAGGTACAAGGCAGTGACCTCACGAATACCGTGCTTTTCGAGGACTGCCAGGTAGAAGACTGTGTCCTCGACCGCTGCATCCTCGACCGCGGATGCATTCTTAAAGGCGTGGACCTCTCCGGCAAAATGCTCCGTGCGGGCACGATCCTGACCAAATAAGAAATGTGCCAGCCAGCGGGAAACGGAGGACGTTTATCCCTTAAAGCCTAGTCCGTAAAGCGGTGTCACCCTGAGCGTAGCCGAAGGGCGGCACCGCGTGTCTATGGTTCGACCACGCTCACCATGACACGCTTTCCTAGCCTTGAGGGGATATACGGGAAACGGAGCCTGATTGACACGATGAGGCCCCCGTGCCGAATTGCGAGAGTCGGACCGAAAGCGTACACTGCCTCCACTATGCGTTTTTCCCCTGTGATCCTCAGCGGTTTGGCCGTCCTGGCGCTCGTCGCCTGCTCGCCCGATACCCCCACGCTCGTCCGCTACGACGTCACCTTTAAAAACCTCCCCGCCGATCGGCTGGAGGATCTACCGATCGCCGTGAATAACGTCGTCGGCGGTCGCCTAGGCAGTCTTGGCATCACCACCGCCGATGTGATGGTCCAGCCCACAGCTTCTGGCGCTACGGTGGCCATTACGATGCCAAATAGCCTGATCGAGCCTCTAACGGCCCAACTCACCGCCCCCTATACGCTCCGCTTCATGCGGGTCGCCGGCAGTGGCGAGACGGTCGCCATATCGGTGGCAAAGTTCGGCAACTTTGCCGAGAGCGGCCTCAACGAGACGCACGTCGAGTGGATGGAAGCCAGTACCGACGCCGAGGGCATGGGCGCCGTCACCATCACCTTTAATGAGGTTGGCCACGGCCTCCTCAAGTCACTCGCCGGCACCGATGGCGGTCGCCAGTACGGACTCTTCGCTAAAGGTAAACTGATCAGCCTCTTCACCATGAACCCCAACTTCGGCGGCGACATCGTCCTCAATAAGATTCCCTCCGCCGACCTCGCCGCCATCTTCGCCGACGACGTCGTCGTTGGCCTGCACGCGACTTTCGTCCGCAACTAATAATTCCCCGCTTCCTCCCGACACCATGCCCCCCTCTCCGTCCCGCTCCTATCTCTGGCCGATCGTCACCGCCTTGGTGGCTGCCTACATTGTCGTCATCGCTCTCCCGAGCAGCTGGAAGACATGGGCGCCCGGCTTTTTGAGCGCTCCCAGCCTGCACCTCGGCCTCGACCTGGCGGGTGGCACACAACTCGACTTCCGCATCTCCGAAGAGGAGATCGCCCAGGAGCGCCTCGCCGTCGCCGCCGAACTCCAGGCCGCCCGCAACCGCGGCGCCAGCGCCGAGATCATCAGCAGTCTGCAGCTGCAACTCCAGACGATCGACGCCCAGCAGCAAAATCTCGTGGAGGCCATCCGCACCGTGCTGGAGAAGCGCATCAACTCACTCGGTGTCAGTGAGGCTACCATCACGCCGTCGTACATCGGCGGCGAGCGCCATTTGCTCGTCGACTGTCCCGGCGTCATCGACGTCCAGAAGTGCATCGACACCGTCGGCAAGACGATCAAGCTGGAGTTCAAGGAAGAGATGGCCGAGGCCACTCCCGAATTTGAGGCCGACGTGCGCGCCCGCGCCGATCAGCTCATGGCCCGTTTAACGGGCAGCGGCGAGAAGCTGAAGACTATCGGTGAGGACGTCGGCTCCGATCTCGGCGTCGCCTACAACGACTCCATCCCCTACTTCCGCGACGAGCTCCCCAAGGGGCTCGAATCGCTCTGGACCCGCTCAGTCGCCCAGGGCCCCGTCCGCCTCAACGGCAGCGTGGTCATCCCGGCCACTGCCACCCAGCCGTCGGCTGAGATTCCCGGTATTTTCATCGCCGAGGTCACCGGCCCGCGCGCCGCCACGGGCCGCGTCATTTTGGAGGCCTCCACCGCCTTCGCCCAGCTGAAGACCGAGGACTCGACTTTGCAGGCCAGCGCCAAGGAACCAGGCGTGCTGCCGGCCGACGCCGATCCCGCCCTGCTCTCCGCCATCCGCACCACTAGCCCGGGCTCGCTCAGCACCTTCACCCTGACCGACGGCAAGGCTGGCCTGCTCTTCGTGCGCGCCTTCCAGGCAGGCGCCGAGACGGTCGATGTCAGCCACATCCTCGTCTCCTACCAGGGCGCCCTGCGCGCCGAAGCCGGTGTCACACGCACCAAGGAAGAAGCCCTCGCCCGCGCCCAGGACCTTAAAACCAAGCTCGACGGCGGCGCGAACTTCGAAGCTTTGGCCAAGAGCGACTCCGACGGCCCCTCTAAACAGAGCGGCGGCAGCCTGGGCCCCATCAGCCGCGGCGACGTGGCTCCAGCCTTCGAGACGGTCGCCTTCTCTGCCCTGCCCAACATCATCAGCGAACCGGTCGAGACCGCCTTCGGCTACCACATCATCCGCGCCAATAAGGCCCCCGCTCGCGCTGCCGACTCGGCCGGCTACGACCTGCTGACTATCGGTTCCGGCGGCCTCTTGAAGGCCCAAACGTTGCTCGACCGCCTGCAGACGGGCAAGGTCACGCGCAGTGAGGAGGCTCTCCCCGCCCGCGTCCTATTCTTATCGCTCCAACCCTCGGGCTGGAAGGACACGCCGCTCGACGGCAAACACTTCCGCAGCGCCGCCGTCACCACCGACCCGACGACCGGCCTACCCGTGGTGCAGATCACCTTCGACGATGAGGGCGCCAAGCTCTTCGCCACGCTCACCAAGGAGAACCTGCAGAAGCGCATCGCCATCTTTGTCGGCGGCGAGCTCATTACGGCACCCACCGTCCAGACCGAGATCACGACCGGCATCGCCATTATTACGGGCTCAAGCTCGTTCGAGGACGCCCGGCTACTCGCCCAGGACCTGAATACCGGTTCCATCCCCGCGCCCATCTACTTGAGCGGCCAGCGCACCGTGGAGCCCACGCTCGGCAACATGGCTCTCCAGGCGTCGCTCTACGCCTCGTTGATCGGCATTATCATCACGGCCATCTATCTGCTCTTGATGTACCGGATGCTCGGCCTCATCGCCAACGTCGCTCTGGCCATCTACGCGATCATCTTCTTCGCCCTCATGAAGCTGCCACTGCTCTTCGTGACGAACACCTATGTCGTCCTCACGTTGGCCGGCATCGCGGGCATGATCCTCTCCATCGGCATGTCGGTGGACTTAAACGTGCTCATCTTCGAGCGCATGAAAGAAGAGCTGCGTAAGGGCAAGAGCTTCAAGACCGCGGCTGAAATCGGCTTCGACCGTGCCTGGCCCTCCATCCGCGATAGCAACATCTCGACACTCATCACTTGCGCCATCCTGTTTGTGATCGGCACCTCCATCGTCCGCGGCTTTGCCGTCACACTGGCTCTGGGTATCGCCGTCTCGATGATCACCGGCGTGACGATCACCCGCTGGCTCATGCGTTTGGTCGCCACCACGCCCCTCGCCCAGAAGCTCTGGCTCTTCGGTGTAAAGGCCCCTAAAGCCTAAGAGCTCCGCGTCTTAAGCATCAAAAAGACCCGGCCAACGCCGGGTCTTTTTGTTCTGGTTAGTTTAGGTTTGGATCCTGCCGGCGCTTCTGGCGCTGGGCGGCAGCGATGACGTAGCGGACGGAGGCGATGTCGCCGCTCTTGGCCGCGTGGCGCATGAGGCGCTGGCCGTTGACCGTGCCGCCCTGGTACTCGGTTCCGTCGACGTAGTCGGCGATGCGGTTCACGGGCAGCAGGTAATCCTGCAGGTATTGCGGCGAGGTGTTGGCGTAGCCGGCGGCCAGCATGGCGTCGGCCTCGAAGAAGGCGACCGGCGGGGTGCGCAGGAGCTCATCCGCCTCGGGGTCGCCGGTCTGGAGGAGCACGTCGCTGATCTGCTTCGCCTGACCGTCGAGGTGCTGCACCTCGTGGTCATTGATCTCGGTGGCCGCGCCGCCCTCGGCGGTCGACATGGCGAAGTCGGGGGCGACGAAGATCTGCTTGCCCTTCTGGAGACCGGCGGAGTCGATGTTGCCCACCTGCATGCGGCTATCGAAGCGCTTCGAGCGAGTGCGGGCCATCTCGGAGGCTGCGCGGACGGCGGCCTCTTCCACCTGGTGGAGAGCGTCGGCCGAGCCCTGCTTCGCCAGGAGCCGTCCGGCGGCAGCGCGGATGGCGCGCTGATGGACGCTCTCCACCTGGGCGACGCGCGCCTGCCGGTCAGCCGATTCGCGGACGGCGTCGCCTTCCGTCTCGCGGGCGAGGCGCTGCCCCAGGGCAGCCGTGTCGATCCTGTCCGGGCCGGTGGTGTGGAGGGTGTTGTTCATGCGAGGGGAAGGAGTGGCCAGAGCTTTTGGCCGGCAGTGAGAAGCGCCTCGGAGGCGAGGCCGTCAAAGAGGCGGGCGCAAGTCCAGCGGACGGCCGCGCGGGTACGGCTCTCGGGAGCGGCACGCACGGTCAATTCGCGGACCGGGTCCGTTTCAATGTGGAGAACTGTCTGAGGCTGGTTGGTATGGCTCGGCTCGGGCCCAATCGCGTGGGGGTTGCACTCCATTGAGGAAACACAGTCTCTCCCTTAATACAATCCTTAGCAAGTAAATGATGAGAAATTTAGCGGAAGCGGTCGAAATAGCCGCCCACGTCGGTGATAGCGACTTCCTCCACCGGCGTCGTCTGCTTACTTTGGCGCGGCACGAGGCGCTCGTAAAAGTTCGGCACGTCCTCGCGGCGGTAGAGCACGCCGGTCGCAATCGTTTCGCTCACATCGAGCGCCAATTTGCGCGCCGCCTCCAAGTTGCCGGCATCGTGGCCCAGCGTGGACACGTCGCGGCAGCGCTCGAGCAGCCACTCGTGCGTGGCGAATTTATTGAAGGTGGGGCAGGCCTGGAGCACGTCGACAAAGGCGAAGCCACGGTGTTCCATGGCCTGCGTGAGGATAGTCGTCAGCTGCGGGATATCACCCGAGAAGCCGCGCGCCACAAAAGTGGGCTCGAGTGAGAAGACGAAATCCATCAACGGCAAGGTGTGCTCGGGGATGCCATTGGGCGACGTGTTCATCGGCTGACCCTCGGGTGTAAGCGAGCTGGCCTGGCCGGTGGTGAGGCCGTAGTTGGCGTTGTTGTGGAGAACAAACGTGATGGGGTAGTGGCTGCGGATGGCATGCACGAAGTGGCCGATCCCCTCCGAGAACGTGGCGCCATCACCACCAAAGGCAATAACGGGAAGCTTGGGATTGGCCAATTTGGCGCCAGCGGCGAAGGGCAGCACGCGGCCGTGCAAGCCGTGGAAGCGGTAGCCGCTCAGTTTGTCGGAACCGTTGCCGTGGCAGCCCACGTCGTAACAGAGTAGCGCCTGCCAGGGTTGGATGTCCTTCTGGACGAGCGCGCGCTTGAGCGCGGCCCAGATGCCATAGTCGCCGCAGCCGTCGCACCAGACGCACTTGTTCTCGCAGCGGTACTGCGCCATCGACGCCTTGTCCTGCGGGCCGGAGACGGAAAGCGGGATACCCATCAGGCTTTAGGGGAACGGACGGCAAGACGCTTGCCCGGCGCTTTCTTGGGCGCGGGCGCGCCGAGGAAGGGAGCCACCAGGGCGGCGAGTTCGTCGCGGAAGAACGGCCGGCCGTCGTACTTCAGGATCTTGTCGGTGATCATGAGGCCGCACTCACGGGCAATGAGCTGGCCCAGCTGGCCGTCGTAGTTGCCTTCGACGAGCACGACGCGCTTCGCCTTCTTGGCGAGCGCGAGCAAACGCTCGGTCTTGAGCGGCCAGAGGTAGGTGACATGCAGGTAGCCGGCAGTTTTGGGCGCCTCGACCAGCGCATCAAGCATCGGACTTTTGGTTGATCCCCAGCCGATAAAGAGCGTCTCGATCGCCGGCTCCCCCGCCACCGCCTCGCGCTTGCCGCCGCCTAAAAAGAGCTCAGGCTCCGGCAGAGTCGCCTTGAGGCCGGCGAGCTTGCGGTTGCGCTTCTGTATTTGGGCGATCGCGTTGGCTGCCGACTCATCCACGCTGCCGTCGCCGCGGTGCTCGTCGCCCTGGGCGACGTAGGTGGCGGCGGGACTACCCGGCAGCCAGCGCGGCGAAACGCCGTCTGCCGCCGACGGGTCGAAGCGGTCGCTGCTCTGGAGCTTGGCCAGGGCCTTGGGATCGGTCACAAGCTTGCCGCGCGTGAAGGCCGTCTGGGATTGGTCGAAATCGGGCTCGGTGTAGAGCGCCTCGGCGATCTGCTTATCCATGAGGACGATGACCGAGAGCTGCCACTGCTCGGCCAGGTTGAAGGCGATGGGCAGGAGACTGAAGGAATCTTCGGCGTCGCTCGCGCTCATTACGCAACGCGGAAACTCGCCGTGGCCGCCATGCACAGCCAAATGCAGGTCGCCCTGACCAGTCCACGTGGGCAGGCCTGTGGCCGGACCCGGGCGCTGGGCGAGAACAAACACGGTCGGATTCTCGATGATCCCATTGAGCGACACTGTCTCGGTTATCAGGTCGTAACCGCCGCCCGAGGTAGCCGTGAGAGCGCGCGTGCCGGCGTGCATGGCGCCCGACACCATCTGGGCGGCCGTGATCTCGTCTTCCGCCTGTTTGATCACCATGCCCGTCTCATTTTGGATCGAGGCGATGAATGTGAGCAGCGGGCTGCTCGGCGTCATGGGATAGCCGGCGTAGAAACGAACGCCCGCGTGCACGGCCCCGAGACCCATGGCCTGGCTACCCGTCACCAGCAAGTGTTTGCTCCAGCGCGGGTCGGCGGGCGGCAGCTTAAGAGCCACCTGCTCGGGCTCGGCCGCGGCGAATGCAAAGCCGGCGGCGAGGCAGGCAAGATTGGCTTCCAGTAGGTCTGGCTTATGCCCGAACTGCTCGCGCACGAGCGCTTCGAGCTCGCCCTGCAGGCGGCCAAGCGTGGCCCAAACGACGGCCGTAATCAGGACATTACCCAGGATGGGCTTGGCGTGCAGGCGAGTGAGAATCTCCTCCACCGGCAGATGCAACACGCGTACCGACCGGCGCGTGAGATCGGCGAGCGTCTCGGCAGGAAACACCCAATCCCCCGTCTGGTGGATGACGATGCCGCCGGCACGCACCTCGCCGAGATTCTTCTCTAGGCCGTGGTGATTAAAGCAAACGAGTAGGTCCACCAGCGTGTCGCTGCTCTGTAGGAGCTCCGGTGAAACATCGAGCTGAAAACTCGAGTGGCCGCCTTTGATCAGCGAGTTGTATTCGCGGTAGCCAAACACGCAGTAGCCCGCGCGCTTGAGGCCCTTGGCACACATCTCGCCCACGGAGTTGACCCCTTGCCCCTGCGCGCCGGTAACCTTAAGGACGAGAGCTTTCATCAGGCAACGGCAAAAGTTGTCAGCTTGACCGAGAGCTGATCGAGCCAGGGCTTGAGCACGTCGTCGAGGCGGTCGTAAGGCTCGTCGACGATCTTGAGCGCGGGGAGGAGCATCGTTCCCCCGTGGTCTGTGACAAACTGCCCCAAGTGCACGGCGGCATTGGCGGTGTAGCGGTAGCGGCTGTCACCGAGACCGATGGCCAGGCATGGCAAACCCGTGAGATCAACCTGGTCGGCACGCTCGTGGAGTAAGGCGTGCATGTGCGGATTGAGTTGCCCCTCCACGCCGCCGGTGTTCCACGTGCCCGACGCCAACAGGAGGATATCGCCAGCGCGCAGATCGACCAGCTGGGCCTGTTCTGCGCGTTGCAGCACCACGTCGGCCTGACTGCCAAGGCGCTCGCTGAGCGCCTGGACGACGTATTCCGTATGCCCAGAGGTGGAGGCGTAGATCGCGCGGAGACGGATCGACATGACGGTACGGGAGTGTAACACGGGCCAGGAGATGCCAACCTTCTGGCCCATCTTGGCTCTGTAGACGAATAATTATGAAAATGTTATAATATAGAAGTACCAGAACCAACAACCATGATTGTCCGCCCTCAAAAGAATCGCGACCGCTAAGCGCTACCTTTGCCCTGCGCGGCCTCATTCTTACAAACCGGACGACACCGACAAATGGACCGGCCCCAAGGGCAACCCAGACCATCCACCGACCTCCGGTCGCCGCCGGTACGATCCTCACTCACCATGACACTTCTCTCTCCCACCTCCGTCGCCGTCATCGGCGCCTCCCCGAGCGAGGGGAAGGTGGGCCATGATGTCCTAAAGAACTTGCTCACCCAGGGGTACAAAGGCGCGGTCTATCCTATTAATCCGAAGTACGACGAGATCCTCGGTGTCAAAGCCTACCCGTCCATCGGGGCCGTCCCGTCCGCACCTGATTTGGCGGTCATCATCACGCCCGCACCCACGGTTGTCGGCCTGCTTGAGGAGTGCGGCCGCGCCGGCGTGAAGAACGTCTGCGTGATCAGCGCCGGCTTCCATGAGCTCAACACGCCCGAGGGACTGGCCCGCGAAGAAGCCGTCCGCGCCGCCGCCGTGGCCCACGGACTGACGCTGCTCGGCGTAAACTGCCTCGGCCTCCTCCGCCCCTCCATCGGCCTCAACGCCTCTTTCGCCAAGGACTTGCCGCCGGCCGGGCATGTCGCCCTCTTAAGCCAATCAGGTGCCCTAGCCGTAGCCATCATGGACGAAGCCCCGCTCCTCAACCTGGGTTTCTCGAGCGTGCTCAGCCTCGGTAATAAGACCCTCAAAGACGAGTGCGATTTTCTGGAGATGCTCGAGCACGATCCCGAGACAGCCGTCATCGGACTCTATCTGGAGAGCATCCCGCGCGGCCAGCAGTTTCGCCAGATCTGCGCCCGCCTGAGTGCCAAGAAGCCGATCATCCTCCTCAAGGCGGGCACCTCGCAGACAGGCCAACGTGCCATCTCGTCGCACACAGGCTCGCTCGCAGGCTCCGACGCCGCCGTGGAAGCCCTCTGTATCCAGACGGGCATCCGCCGCGCCGCGACGGTCGCCGACTTCACCGATCTGCTCCGCGTCCTCTCGAGCGAGCCGCCCCTCGTCTCCTCCAATATTGCCGTCATCACGAACGCCGGCGGACCCGGCATTCTTGCCACCGACGCCGCCGAAAAACACGGCCTCAACTTGCCCGCGCTCGATGCGCGCACCATCGCCCGCCTGGCCCCGGCCCTACCTGAGGCAGCCAGCCTGAAGAATCCAATCGACGTCCTGGGCGACGCCGGCGACGACCGTTTCGGCGCCGCCATCTCGGCCGCCATCGTTGATCCCAACGTCGACGGTTTGGTGGTGCTGCTCACCCCTCAGGTGATGACGCCCGTGGCGGCGGTAGCCAAGAAGATCCAAGAGGCCCAAAAGGCCTCGCGCTTGGTCCCGATTGTGACGAGCTTCATGGGCGGAGCCGGCAGCGCCGAAGGCCGCCGTATCCTGGCCGCAGCCGGCATCCCCAACTTCGATACGCCCGAGCGCGCTGTCGCCGCCATCGCCGCGCTGCGCCAGCGGACACCGACCGAGGTGCGCCCGTCCACACCCTCCAAGTTCGCCGCGCACGCCCGCCATCTCTTGCCGAAGCACGGTCTCATGAACGAAGAGCGCACGAGCGAACTCCTCTCGGTCTACAACCTTCCCGCTCCGCGCGGCCAAGTGGCCAAGACGACCGAGGAGGCCCTCAGCATCGCCCGCGAGATCGGCCTGCCCGTCATCGCCAAAATCAGCTCGCCCGACCTGGCCCATAAGACCGATGTCGGCGGCGTGCGCTCCAACCTCAAGACCGAAGCCGACGTAGCTCAGGCCTTTACGGACATCATGGCGAACGCGAAGCACAACGCCCCCTCCGCCCGCATCCGCGGCGTGCTCATCCAGCAGTTCCTGCCGGTAGGCAACGAGTTCATCGTCGGCGGCATCCGCGACGCCTCGTTCGGTCCCATGGTCATGGTGGGCCTCGGCGGTATTTACGCCGAGCTCTTCCGCGACACGAGCTTCCGCCTCTGCCCCATTGTCGAACGCGAAGCCTACGAGATGCTCGAGGAACTCAACGCCTGGAAGCTCCTGCTCGGCATGCGCGGTAAAGCCCAGTCCGATATCGACGCCCTCGCCCAGGCCATCGTCTCGATCAGCCAGCTCATGATCGACTGCCCCGAGATCACGGAACTCGACCTCAACCCCGTACTTGTCTCCGAAAAGGGCGTGATCATCGCCGACGCCAAAGTGATCTGTAGCTGAAAAGCTTGGCGTGGAGAGGGAAAGCGTATTTTTGACAATTTAATGTAAATACATTTAAATAGTATCATCCTGACACACAGGAGATGATGTTTCTCAACCATCGACCGGAGGTATTTGACCATGTTCGACCACGCCTTGACCCTCGCGGGTAACCACTGGCACCACGCGGTGCTGTGGATCCTCGGTCTGCTCACTTTCGTGCCGGGCCTCATCTGGGCCTGGTACAAGTGGCGCCGGCGCGTGTTTACCCACGTGCTGAACGCTAGTCTCAACTTCAAGCCGGCCGGCGGAGACCTCTTCGCCTTCGCCACGCTTGATGAAACGCGAGTGGGCACGCTGTTCGATGCCTACGCGCGGCTGCGGCTGATGCATCTGGCACGCCAGCAGACGGCCTTCCTGCACTTCCACTCGGAACAGGAAGCCTGGACGTTCCTAAACGTCGTGCTGAACCATCTCAGCTCGAAGTTCGCCGAAGGAGCGCTCTGGTACAGCCTGGGCAAAGGACAAGCCATGACTGTCGTGATAGGCATCACGTGTGAACGGCACAACGATCTCAAGACCCGGAAGTTCCGCGTCATGCTGGCCTCGCCTGAGCTGCTTGCAGAGATCTACGCCGGCGGCGCCCCGCAATACAAGAACCCGCGCCATAACGGCATCCGCGGCAAGACGCTGCAGGAGATGGCCGCCCTGTGGCACGACCCCGCCCTGAAGCACAACCTCATGCCGATGACGTTGTACCTCAAGAACGACTAGGGCCACGTGGCCCCACCGACCGCGGTGTCGGACGCCCGCTGCCCGAGCGGATCCCGTCCGAGAAACATCCCCCAACCGACCGGCACCCCGGTCGGTTTTTTTGTGGCGTCACTTTTTTCGCGGACATACGAAAACCCCGCCTACTTACATAGACGGGGCTCTTGATCACTCGGTAGCAATCGTTCGCGGGTCCGGGAGGACCCATAGAATCGGTGATCTATGCGGAGCACAGGCCGGTTCTCCCTAGTTGCCTAGGGGCAGTCACTCAAAGAAGAGTGAACTGCTAGTGTTACTGAACACGTTACCTTCTACATCCTTCACGAACTCCCCCAAGACAGGCACCACCACGTAGGTGTCCAGAGCGGCGATGTCGGTGGTCAAATCGTAGGATGGGACAAAGTCCCGGTTGCCGTTGTACTGCTGTTGCACGACGACTCGTGCCAGCCAGCCGTGGCGGATCGCAATATTCAGATCCTTCACAGATTTAGGGTCGTTGCCGGCGAGCAGCTCCTTCGCAGCCGCGCAAAAGCCGCTTAGGGAAGTTTCCGTCGTAACATACTGGTCCGCAATCCAGGTGAATAAGTTCACACTGGGGACGAGGTTATTCAGCAGGAAACTATGATCCAGTGCCACGAGCCTCTCGAAGTCGGGCACAAATTCCGGGTGGAAGAGGTCTTCCTTCAGGCGACCCTCGGTACGACACTTCACGACGGCGTCGTACACGCCGAGGGAGCGCAGAGTCTCGTCAGTAACTTCGTTGATCCGGACGCGATCCTTCTCCGTCAGCACCTTCACATTCCCGTTGACGAGGGTGACCTTCGTGCCCGCGATGGGCGCACCCTTGAAGGGGTGGCTTGGGTCGTCAAACTTCTTGATGATACCGGCCTTCCAGCCGGCCCAGCAGAAGCGCGCATAACGGAGGCCCAGTGTCCGCAGACCGACGGTGCTGATCAGCTCGCGGATGGTCTTAAACTGAGTCATTGTTGCTCCTAGAAAGGAGGTGTTTCCCGCGACTCGTGCGGGCGTTGCGATCCCAGGGGAAAACCCCCCAGCAATGCGCTCCGGCCGTGTGTAGCCCTCAGGCGTATCCACAGCCGCCGAATGACGACATCATCGTCCGGTGGCTGCGGATAAACCGAGAGAAATTGTTGATTGCTACCATTGGAGTGAACGTTCTCCTTGCCTATCGCAAGGTTTTTTAAGATATATTATAAAACATTTATTGTATATACCTATTTTGAACGAAGAACGGTGCGCTTAGAACCATACAAATCAATCAAAACCTGGTATACTAAGAAGATTTCCATGCCCGAACCCGAATCTCCCCCGATCGGCCCCTTACTCAAGGCGACGACGAATTACCTGACATCCATCGGACGCCAGCCCAGTGCGGACGAAGGGCGGGCGCTCGAAGCCCATCTGCTCACTCTGAAGGCAGAACAGATCGACAGTCTCACCGGCCGTCTGGCCCTCTACCAACTCCTCGACGGCCAAACCGGCCGCGACCTGCGTGAAGCGGCGAATAACTCCAGCACACTCCTCGCCGCGCAGCTGCGCCAAGAGCAGAGCCACGTCCGCAGCGTGCTCCAAGCGCTCATCGATCCCATGCGGCCGGCCGACCTTTCCGCTCTCCTCGAAAGCGTCCCCTCCCTGGCCCCGGGCCTGACGGCTGATCCGGTGCTCCTCTACCAGGAGACGCTCTACGCCGGCGACCAGCAGGCGGCGGCCGCAGAAGTGCTGAAGCCCGGCGCTAAGAAATGGATAGAGCTGGTCTCCCCCGCTTTCAAGGACCGCCGGCTCGGCGAGCTGATCGATCGGCTAGGCTTCGTCCCGGACCAGCTCTACCGCACCAAGAAATTCCGCGAGACGATGAGCTTCGCCGATCTCGCTCGCTGCCACGAGACGTTGCGCGAGCACCCCCAGGGCAACCAGGCGCGCGCCCAGCTCATCCGCCACCTCCTCTTGAACGGCTTCACCCGGCAAGCGGACGGCGGCAAGATCCAGGTCGACACCAACGGCCTCTGGCTGCATTTTGAACGCCATGCCAAAGGCAACGTCGACCGCCTCGATGCCCATCTGCCCTTCGCCTACACCGATAACGATTTACTGGAAACGCTCTACAACGAACGCTGGCTCACGGTGCACGACGTGACGGAAGCCAAGCTCCGCCGCGCCGAGGTAAACCACGACCGGAAGGCCATCGCCTTCTTCGAAGAGGTGCAAGCCCGGCAATACCTGGAGCTGACTGAGCGCGAGAGGCAGAGCCGAAAAGATCTTTCCCCGAGCGAAGCAGCGGCTGACGCCGAGCTCTTTGGACGCCTGAAGCATCTGCACGGCGACGCCCTCTTCGAGGCAATCAACACCAGCGGCTTGAGTTTGATCCCGGACAGCAACCTGGCCAGCAATTCCACCGGCCGCCTGCCCATCGGCAGCGTGCGCCTCTACCTCCGGGAAGGACGGAGAAACAGCGAGGATCCGAACGAAACCCTCAAGGCCGTCCACATCGCTAAAGTGTTCGCGGACGCCATCGATATCCAGCGCCGCTTGGCGGCTGTGCCGCTCACAAGCAATCCGACTACCAACCAGCAGCCGCCGACGGACAGGCAGGTCGCCAACGACGCGCGCAACTACCACGCCCTGCGCTTGGTTGGCGCTATTCTCGACGAATTGGCCGAAACCGGGCTCCAGCCCTGCGGACTGCAACGCCGGGGCAATCAAGACGCCGACCTTTGGACGCTCGTCAGCGCGGAGAATCCGGCGGAAGCCCTGCTGCTCCGTCCGGACAAGCACTTGAATAAACGCCAACGCGAGACGTTCTTCGCCCTGCCCGAGGCCCCGCTCAGAAGCTAAAGCGCTTGCCGCTCAGGCGCCCCACCCTCTAGCCTAGGCACATGAAGCTCAAGACCCTCTTTCAACGGGCCGTCGCGATTGGTATCGAGGCCGATCCTCGCGGCAAGAAGCGCATCGACTATCTTTTAAAGAAGCAGAAGGAAAAGCAGAAAAAGCTGGAGGGAAAGGAGAAGGAATTCTTCGACGAGGAACGCACCTGGAACCCTTTTCCGGATTCCCGTTTGATCGCGGGCACGGGCGAGGAGGAAGTCATACACCTGATGGTCGGCATTGATATCGAGACGCCCGAAGTACTCCTCGCCGACCGCCTGCGCGAGCAAGGCACCAAGATTGACGCTCTGCTCATCCACCACCCAGAAGGCCGCGCTTTGATGGATTTGGACAAGATGATGCCGATGCAGGCCGATCTGCTTGCCGGCTACGGCGTGCCGATCAACCAAGCCGAAGGCGAACTCGGCGCCCGCATGGACCGCATCCGCCGCAGCATCCACGCCGATAATTTCTTCCGCGTCGAGCGCGCCGCCGAACTGTTAAAGCTCCCCGCGGTCGTCTGCCACACCATCACCGATAACCTCGCCTGGAAGTTTATGGAGAAAATCATCGCCGCCGAGCATTTCGAAGATCTCCAGGAAGTCTGCCACGCTATTACGGACATTGAGGAATACCGCCACTACGCCCGCCGCGGCAACCAGCCCCTCATTCTGAGCGGCTCGGGCTCCGGCCGTCCCGGCCGCATCGTCATCAGCGAATTCACGGGTGGCACCAACGGCCCCGAAGAGCAGGTGGCGCAGCAGGCCCGCGCCGGCGTGGGCACTATCCTCTCCATGCACGCCACCGAGAAAGTGATCGAGGAGGCCCGCAAGCACAAGGTGAACATCATCCAGTGCGGCCACATGGCCAGTGACACGCTCGGCATGAATCTACTCCTCGACGAGCTCCAGAAGACCGAGAAGAAATTGGCAACCGTCGATGTTTCCGGCTTTATCCGCATCAAACGCCGCTGACTATGCCATCGATTATCTCCCTCATTGCGGCCGCCTGGCAGCGCTACCGGGCCCTGCCCGCCCTAAACGACGATGTACTCTGGCTGATTGCTGTCCCGAGCTTCTCCATCGCCACCATTGAGCGCCTGGCGCGTCCCGACCACCTGCCCTATTGGCCGGGCTACACGCCCCCAGACTGGGCCTGGCTACCGGCGTTCATACTGATCATCGGCCTGAACGTGCTCATTGTGTGGGGGTCAGCCTCGGTGCTGGTAGCCGCCCGCGATGGCGCCGCCCGCTCCAGCCTGCATGTCCGCCGGCTGGCGACGCCGTTTGTCTGGCCGCTCCTCGTCACCGATGTGTTGCGCACATGCATCACCATTCTCCTCCTGATTCCGCTGGTCGTCCCCGGCCTTCTCTATGCGCTGCGCACGCTTGTCGCCCAACCGGTGATCGTGGCCGAAGGCCTTGCCTACCGCCCGGCCCTCCGGCGCTCAGTCGCCCTGGTCAAGGGCCGCACTTGGAAGGTGGCGGGCACGATCTTCGGCACCACCCTCCTGCTCTTTCTCCCTCTTGTGGTCCTGAGCGGCATCTTGCAGGCCGCGATTGCCGCCATCGATCCACGTCTGCTGGCTATCAGCGACGCCCTGCGGGCCAGCACCAGCGCGGTGGCTGCCGTTGTGTCACTCTTTGTGCTGACCGCGGTCTACGACCATCTCCGCCAGCACCCGTTGCCAGCCCAAAAACCGCCAGCCTCATAAATGGGTGCAGACAGCCATTTCCTCCTCGTCAAATAGCATCCTACGCGCGCCAAAAGCGGCTCGGATTGCACGACACGAAGACCCTAAAAAAAGGAAAGCCTCAGAAATACTCCCGCCTGAAGGCGGGAGTGTAGATTAGACAATTAACTGTCGACTGCCCGACAACGAATGACTAACTTTTCATACCAGGAGCGGCAGTTGTCGCAAAACTGAGCGTGGCGGGCAACATCCCAGGGACACATCTGCAAATTAGAACACCAAACTATCCAGCTCGTAAGCGAAGGACCGTTCATGCTCTCACACAGAAATTGTGCCAGATCTATTTCCACCTGAATTTCTTCTCTTAGTCTTTCTTGCTCTTTTTCCTCTGCTTCTTGCATTAGTACAAGAGCGGGCCTTAAAAAAGCCCGCCAGGCAGAGGAATGTGTTTCTGAATTGCTCAATGCATCGTTTGACATGTATTCCTCACAGGTTGGCGTTTATGAAAAAACTACAACTATTTAAAATATAGAAGTGTCTTATGTCAAGAAACTCAGGCAGGAATCCGATTTATTTCGTGACCTTCACCTTCTCGACGATCTGATCGAAGATCTTCGGCTCATGGATGGCGAGCTCAGAGAGAACCTTGCGGTCTAGTTCGATCTTGTGCGTCTTGAGACCCTTGATGAAGACGGCGTACGTCGTGCCGCGCGCGCGGACGGCGGCCGTGAGACGGATGATCCAGAGGCTGCGGAAATTGCGCTTCTTCTTGCGGCGATCGCGGAACGCGTGCTGACCGGCCTTGATGACGGCCTCACTGGCCTTGCGGTACGTCTCGCTGCGCACGCCCTGGTACCCCTTGGCGAGCTTGCGGATCTTCTTGTGACGACGATGCCGGTGGATTCCGCGCTTAACACGCATGGTTTAGAGGTGAGGGACGAGGGCAGCCATCCGGCGCTGATCGGTCGGGTGGATGAGGAGCGTGCGGTTCAGGCGCTTTTGACGCTTGTTCTTCTGCATAAGGAGGTGGCCGCGGCTATTGCGCTTGACGGCCAGCTTGCCGGATCCGGTGCGTCGGAGCCGCTTCTTCGCGCCGCTGTGGGACTTCTGCTTAGGCATGGGGCCCGGAGTGTACGGGCAAAGACAAGTGAATGCAACACCGATTTTCCCGGTCGTCAGCTGCGGGCTTTAGGGCGAACGACGGCCATGAACTGGTTGCCCTGAGCGCGCACATCTTGCTCCACATCAGCGACGTCGGCCATCTGTTTCAACACGCCCTTAAGCTTCTCCACAGCAAACTGCTTATTGGTCAGCTCGCGGCCGCGCAGGCGGACGACGAATTTGACCATGTGCCCCTCGCCGAAGAACTCCTTGGCGCGGTCGATGAGGCGGTCTAAGTCGTGCTGCTCGGTGCGGAACCCGAAGCGCAACATCTTCACTTCCGTCTGCTTGCTGTGCGCCTTCTGGCGCTTCTCCTTTTTTTGCTGGGCGTACATAAAGTGGCCCACGTCGTCGATCTTCACAATGGGGGGATTGGCGTTGCCCGAGACTTCTACCAAGTCGAGCTCCTGGGCGCGAGCAAGGGCGATAGCCTCGGCGATGGGCATCTTTTTGGCGCCTTCCTCAGAAACGAGGAGCACCTCCGGGGAGGTGATCTGTTCATTGGTCCGAGGACGCTTCTCGATTTTCTGGGGACGAACGAATCGCGACGAACGCTGGCGCAGGGGGAGCGGGGGGAATGTGCCCGCGAGCATAGCCTAAGCCGTCTTTTGGCTCAAGGGACTGACCTCCTTTCTATCAGCGTTCCGCCCCCGTGCGCGAGTAGGCCGAAAGCCCCAGGGAGAGCATCAGGAAGCCATCGCCCGTCGGTGTCACTTCGGTGCGGTCGACCGTCATAAACCGAAGGGGCCACAGCCCGTCATCCTGGAGGGCAGCGCCAAAGGTGCCGCCGAGGAGATAGCGCACCTGGGGTAGGCGAGAATTCTGGATGATGCGTTCGAGGGCGGCGGCAAAGTCCGCCGAGGCGAAGTTGCGGGTGAGTTCGTCCCGCGCGGCCTGGCTGCCACGGGCGTAGGTGAGCAGCGGCGTGCGGAAAAAATCTTCGAGGGCAGGCAGGCCGGCGGCGTTCTCGCGCTCGGTTAAGATGAGCAGCTGCTCACGCTCGCTCGGCGTCAGGGCATCGCCCACCGTTAGGAAGCCGGAAAGTTCGAAGAAGAGCAGGACTGACTGCATGCCCTCACGCGTCACGCTGAAACGCACCGAAACGGGCGACACGGACACGTCCTTGCGGCCGACGGCGGGCACTGCCTCCCCTACCAACACCTCCGACATGGAGCGGACCGTGCCGTCGTCGGCCAGGTGGTCGCGCAGGAGATCGAAGAGATGTACGACGTGCGCCAGGTCGGAGGAGGACGGCAGCACTGTCTGGCGGATGAGTTCATCTTGGGAATCACCCTTAAGCACGGCCTGCGCCTGAGTGGCTTCCATCTGCTGCTTGAGCAGGTCGAGACGCTGCTCGAGCGCCGTCACGCGCTGCGAGGCGGGCAGCCCGATGGCGCCCACGTCGCGGATGGTACGGATGTGTCCCAACACCAGGCCGGCAGCGCCCAGGAGACAGCAACAAGCAACCAGCGTCTTGGTGAGCGGCTCGGTCCACAGGCGGGAGAGAAGGCGAAAAGCAATCATGGCTGGTTCGGGGCGAGAGTGATGGTGATGCTGAACGGTGAATGAAAACCCGCCGGCGACTCGAGGCGGACAAAGGGCGGCACGATGAGCTCGGCCACGAAGGGCTCGGCCCGGAGGCTATCCACAAAGGTGGCGAGCACCGTCATGCTGCGCGTACCAACGTTGCCAACATCGCCACCGATCACCACCTGTGCGCCCGAACCGACGTAGGCGAAATGATCGATGGTAACGGCACGCTCCGATCCGCCCGCGGCGGCGGCCAGTTGGTCGAGGCGCACTTGCAAAGCCAGCGGCGAGGGCATGGCCTGCTTCATCTCCTGTAGCGCCTGAAAGGTTTGGTCGCGGGTGGGGAGCATTAGGGCGCGACGCTCGTCTTCGGCGTCGTTGATGGCGGCGACCAAGGCAGCCTCACGCGCCTGGAGCTCATCGACCGTCAGGAGCGAACCCGCCACGGGAATGCGCGTGAAGCGCGGCAGTACAAACGCCTGCGACAGGCCGAGTAACGCCACTAAGCTGAGTCCGAACAGCGCCAAGGCACTGCTCAATGAAGGAGTAGTGGTAACCGCCGCCTCGGTGACAATGTCGGTTTGTGTCATAGTTTCTGATCATTGTAGCACGAAGCCGTTTTCCGGGACATTGTATGGAGTAGAAGGATGTGTTGTGGATATAGATCTCTTTCGTTGGTGTTCACCAAGGAGTTTTCACTTTTTATCAGCGTGATAAAAATCTTCTCTCCTGGCAGGTGCAAACTGACTGGTTTCCACTTTTGTCAGGCGGACGAGTGGTACTTTTTGTGCGCGACAAAAAGTACCTCCCTAAGGGACTGCGAGCCAAGCCTTTCGCCCGTCGTCCTTCGGACTCGGGC
>CAZXIV010000003.1:0-119689 GCA_964640945.1 uncultured Candidatus Peribacteria bacterium
TATCTTGAGTGCTTTGGACGTACTCAAACTTATAAAGAAATTCTGCCAAAAGGAATAATAGGCTCGGCGGTCCTCCTAAATATGTCGATGCTCGATCGTAGTACTCATAGATGAATTTTTCTGGGGCAAGCATGTACCCAATCTTCATACCAGGATTACCATACTTTTTTGAAGTAGAAACCAATCGGATCGTCCTTTCATTATTCATGTCAGGCGGATAATCCAATCGCTCAAACCAAAGACCCTCATCAATTACAAGGTAGAGATCCAGGTCATTGCAAACCTGACTGATGCGTTCCCAAAATTTTCGTGAAAAAATTCGTCCTTCGACACCAATAAGATTACTTAGTAGCAGAATCTTGTAGTCGCGATCCTTAGTACAAATATCTCGAATCATTCGCTCAAGATCTTCTTCACTTTGAAGTGAGCTGACAGTTGCGACAGAAAAATGCCGACTTACAGCCTTTAGGATAGAGGGATAATACGGCTCCAAAGTTAAGACTTTCCCTTTAGGGAACCACTCTTTAAGTTGATCGAAGACCAAGCCAATCGTTGCGATATTGCCCATCGTGAGAGCACAGTTTTCAGAAGAGTAAGCGGCAATCTGTCCAACATTCACCCATTCGATCAAGGTTCTAAATGTTTGTGAGTGGCCAAGTGAATTAGAGTAGCCAATCCAGTGTTTCTGCAATGACAGGTCTAAACAGAATTTGAAAAATTTAGGCAAACGAACAACATTGTCATTCCAAGATCCACGGCTGAGAATCAGATTCTCATCGGAATCAAATCGTCCATAGAGATCTTCACGAAAAAAGCGGTTGAAAGCTTCCTTGGCCGTTTGAATCTCAAGTGACTTATCCATGAAAACTCTCGATGTAATTAGCAATAATACTGCTAGTATTAGCACATTATGCTGGTATGTAGCTACATAGACTATGAATCCTGTGGCGATGAAGCCTTACTCGCTCAGGCGACGTTTACAGTCAAAAATACTGCTTCTGAGCCAATGCTGATTACATGTCATCGTATCGAACACATCTCAAACGTACGTCTTGCAGATGTCAAAGCAGAAAAGCGCATTGGCAACATGAAGATGCAAGTTGTGACTGGTGACCTGGAGGTCCTTACTCGGTTTCTTGCTATTGCCACCGGACTACATTCCCAAATCATTGGTGAAAAGGCCATTGAGCTGCAGGCAGATGCGTATGTTCAGACTTTAAATGATGATAATCCGTTGAAAGTAATTCTTCTTAAAACGCTCTCATTCGCCCGTAATATTCGCAAAGAGCATTCTTTAAACGCTCCTAGTCACGGCATTCTTGCGCTCAGAATTTTACATCAAAAAACACACTCGCCACTTCTACTGTTAGTGGGAACTGGTATGGTCGGCCGAGAAGTTCTCGAGAGTTACAAAGACCTGGGCTATCCAGAGATTCTCCTGTTATCTCGCAGATACAAAAAGGCTAGAAAACGCTTGAGTGACCTAATTGGCAAAGAAAATATCATGTCTATTTATCAATTTAATCGTTTAAAAAACTCGAAACAATACGACATGCTTATTGCTACAAGTGGCGCTTCTGATGAATACAGGGAGGAGATACAAAAATTAGCCGTCCATAAAAACTGTGCTGGGGTTGTGGATGTTTCTGCTAACGTCATTTCAGATAAGCGCATTGATACCATCACCCTTTTTACTCCGCAGATGAAGAAAATTGTTACTGAGCACAATGTGCATTGGCTAAAAACGAAAGAAGCTCTATTGAAGCAGTTGCCACTACTTGTTACTAAACATCTTCTTTAGCATCTCCTGCCCCTAAACAGATGGAGTCGAAAGATCAGCAACGCCAACGACCGGTAGCCGATAGAGTGCGGCATGAAATTCTCGCCGAAGTCCAAAAATCACTGCCTCTGATTTTTGGGGAAAATCTAGTGTTTGGGTTTGTTTGCGGTGGAGTAGCTAAGGGTTACGCGAACTATGAACACGATGTAGATGTTTTCACATGTATATATGAGCCAATCGATGAAACAACTCTAGAGGCCTACTATCGTTGGTATTTTGACCTCCATGAACGCTATGACCTGCCGCCGGATTACGATTATCCCGGCGAGATTGTCACTCTCGATCATCTCGAAAAAACACTTAAACTTTTAGAAGGCTGGCCTCTCACTCTCAAAGTGACATCCGTTGACCAAAAAAAAGCTATTATTTGGACGGACATGATCACTGGAGGAATAGCTGCTCGTACTGGCTCTAATCAGGCAATTTTAGATGGAATTATTGAGCGTTACAGCTCTCATCCTGCGCATTGGAAGGAGCAAATACTTCTACTTATTCCACCCGATCAAGTGGATCAATGGAAAGACAAAAATCATACGCTCATTATGGAGCGTTACATGTCTTATCCGAAGCATGATGGTAAACACTTAGAGACTAGGTTTAAAAAGCAGACTCCTGATATGAAGAGTTGAGATTGGATCCTCAATATAACTCTCACCTGTGTATATCCTTCGTTTGATAAACGCCCTAAAAGATATTACTATATACAATAGAATGAATTCTCTCCCGAATTTTTCCGGCCAGAATTTCGAGGAACAGCCAAAATTAGACGAGGCAATTATTAACCGATTAATTCCTCCTTCCACGCTTTCAATCGAGGATATTCAGAAAAGGTATCCCCCTCGTGTTTTGCAGCCAGGTCAAATGGTCACTCGTATTGCGCCTAGTCCGACTGGCTTTATGCACGTGGGAACTCTGTACACGGCTCTTATTTCAGAGCGTCTTGCTCACCAAACGAATGGCGTCTTTTTCTTGAGAATTGAAGATACTGACAAGAAGCGAGAGGTGGTCGGGGCTGCGTCTTCTGTCATTGAATCTTTGGAGCACTATGGGGTCAAAGTTGATGAGGGTCCGACCTCATCGGGTGAGGATAAGGGGCTGTACGGTCCGTACACACAGAGTGAAAGGACTGATTTGTATCAAACTTTCGCTCGTCTACTCCTGGAGAAAGGCGTCGCCTATCCATGCTTTTGTTCTCCCGAGGAAATTGAGGAAATGCGCACTATGCAAGAAAAAGGGAAAATTCGGCCGGGATATTATGGTGACTGGGCAAAGTGGCGTAATGCCTCTAGCGAGAAAGTCCAAAGCGCTTTGGATGAGGGCAAACCATATGTGATCCGGTTTCAATCGAGAGGAGGTGTTGAAAATAAAGTTGTCGTAACGGACCTTCTCAAGGGAAAGAGGGATGTGGCTGAAAATGATCAAGACATTGTCTTGATCAAGTCTGACGGCACTCCAACCTATCATCTGGCCCACATCGTCGATGACCATTTTATGGGTACTACGCATGTTATTCGTGGAGACGAATGGTTTTCTTCGCTTTCTCTTCACCTGCAACTTTTCAATTCCTTGGGTTGGGAACCCCCTGCCTATGGCCACCTTGCTCCAATCCAAAAAATGGAGGGTTCCTCGAAGAGGAAATTAAGTAAACGTAAAGATCCTGAGGCAAATGTTCTGTACTACGATGAGCAGGGTTATCCTCAGGAAGCATTGATTGAATATTTGCTCAATCTTGCTAATTCAAATTTTGAAGATTGGAGAAAGGAGCATATCGACATGCCCAACGTTAATTTTAATCTAAGTCTTGAGCGCCTAGCTAACTCCAATGGCGCCCTATTTGATTTTTCGAAGCTAAACGATATCAGCAAAGAATTCATCGCTAGACTCGCAGATATTTTCGATCCTACCCTGCGCTGGGCCGATCAATATAACAAAGAATTAGCTTTGCTCATGAAGGAACATTCCGAGTACGTCCGAAAAATATTGCAGATTGAGCGAGCAGGAGACACGGTGCGTAAGGACATCGCAAAATGGTCCGATGTTCAACATGAAATTGCGTATTTCTTTGACCCAATTGAGAACAAATCGGGCGAGCTACTGGCAAATTTTGACAAGGGCGAAATCACCAGAGTTATTGATAAATTTTTGAGTACGTTCGACATGCAAGACACCAAGGAAGTGTGGCTAGCGAAAATAAGAAGCGCCTGTGCTGAATTGGGTTATGCAGAAAATCACAAGATGCTGAAAGCAGATCCAAGCAAGTACAAGGGCTCAATCGCTGATGTCACTAGAATTATTCGGGTACTCCTTACAGGAAGAGCTCAGACGCCTGATCTCTATCAGATTATGCAAGTAATGGGCCACGAGTTGGTTGTGAAGAGGCTGAAGGCTGCAGCGTGATGTGTAGCTCTTCTCTGCATATAGTGCACACGACAGCTAAGTGGCTTATCCTATGAGCATGCTTAAGTTATTTAAAAAGATATGGGGGCCCCAAAATGCTTTTCGCGAAGATATCATTCTGAAGCAGGAACGCTTTGAGCCTCAGAGCTGGGCATTACCAGTTGCCGAACAATTAATGCTGTTACAGAAAAAATATTTTGCTGACTTAAAAATAGATCCAGCATATCTTAAGGAACGATGCTCTCGGCCCCTAAAAAAGGGCTATAGCCGAGTGGCAGTCCCAAAAATACAGTTTCTTGCTAAGCACATTGGCGTCCACGACCCGTACCTAAATATCGGCGTCTTAGTCGAAGATGTTGCAGTGCATTTGAACGAGCAGAGAGCGGGATTGTTTACTCACTACAGAAAAGGGCAGTTGGGAACGGACCGAATTCGATCAATACCTCTTCTAGCCCTACGCAGAGAGAAATTTGAGGAAACCGTCCCGGGTGATGTTCTAATTCTAGATGTTGATTTAGGTAATCAATATGCGGGTTGGACGACCAGAAGGGCCAGGGAGGATATATGTCAAAAACTTAATCTTCTGGCACTATCCAGCGTTGATGTAGGATGGATTTTGGTTATCAATCCGAACAGATTGCAGGATCATATGGATCTTTCTATCGATGATGTGATGGAAGAGTACCTTTCTGAAGTCCGCGGCTGGGTAACCACTTTATTTTTTTATCATAGAGGAGGAAAACTAGAATTCGGATACAGATGGAACCGCAGAGCATATTTTGACTCAGGGGCCGCAGTAGCTCTCCTTCCTAACCCTAATCGATGAACGCTGTAAGACTTCGATTCGCACCATGTCCAAGAAATTTTTTCCATATTGGAAGTCTGCGAGCTGCTATCTTCAATCACGTTTTAGCTAAGATCCTTAAGGGCGTAGTGGTCTTAAGGATAGAAAACATAGACCAAGAGTCGGCCAGTGAAAATACTCAAAGACTATTGGATACGTTAAAATGGCTAGAATTAAATTTTGATGAAGGGCCAGGTATTGGAGGGAAATACGGACCATATTTGCAGAGTGAGCGATTATCAATTTATAAAAAACACCTTGATGAATTGCTCAAAAAAGACGGCGCCTATTTTTGTTTCTGCAACCTGACACACTTTGGTAATTTAAAAGAAAAAAAGACCCACTCTTGTCGTCATCTAACAAGCGATCAAATTCAAGAGCGTCTCAAAACAGGTGAGAGTTATGTAGTGCGACAAAAAGTACCCTCTGACGGTGAGGTAATTGTGAAAGACAAATTTAGGGGTCTTCAAACCTATCAAATGAATGATTTGCAAGATGTTTTACTTTTTAAATCAAATGGTAATCCTACGTATGAATTTAGCTCAGTGATTGATGATCATTTAATGGAAATCACTCATGTTGTTCGTGGACCGGAACTCTTATCCACATTTCCTAATAGCGTTCTCATGTACAAGAATTTCAACTGGTCGGTGCCGGAATATATTCATTTACTTGTAGCTTTTGGTACGGACGGTGAAAAATTCTGTCATACAGATGAAAATGTCTCGGTTGAAGAATTTAGAGCGAAGGGCTACCTAAAAGATGCAATCATCAATTTCGTTGCTCTCCTTGATTGGCAAAAAAAAGACGGCGAACTCTTCTCTCTTTCGGAAATGTTGACGACCTTTGATCTAACCAACATAAAAGCCAATTCTGGAATTTATGATGCTTCAAAATTCGATTAATAAAATTAGAATGGAACCATTTTGGCTTTCTTTAGAGGAAATATCCCCTCTTGAAATA
Organism: uncultured Candidatus Peribacteria bacterium; assembly: GCA_964640945.1. GTDB lineage: Bacteria > Patescibacteriota > Gracilibacteria > Peribacterales > Peribacteraceae > JAGOUB01. Next base: position 6,045 of record CAZXIV010000003.1, read on the forward strand.
ATCTCTAAAGAGGAGAAGATAGGTGTAGATCGTTTCATATTCATTTCGCTTGTGGCTGCCTAGCCCGAAAGGGAGGGTAATAAAACTGCCACATAATCGTCAGTACCTCGCCGTGAAAACCGGCCCTAGACCCTTTAGGGAGAGGTTACTAAATCTGTAGAGGGATACCCCCACGATGCAAGCGAGAGACTTACCTCTCTCCGCCTGTGTCTTTTTTATGTAACCCCAACGGCCTAGATTCAGAACCTGACAACGTTTCGCCTGCGCCCGCCGCTGCACCTCTGCGAGGCGGCGAAGGCGTCATGCCTGAAAGGTGCGGGAAAACAATCACGCACCATCAAATACCCCCAGAAGATCCATCAAGCTTTGAGCGGAAGCCAAATAAGGCACTGCTGCATTTTGGATTGGATTACCTCGTGTTACTCCTTGGTATCGAAAATAAAAATGCGGCATCGCTTCGATTAATAAATGCGATTTTCAGTCTTCCACATAACGACACCAACGCTGCTGAGTACCGAGGCTTTGGCTGGGCCGATACTGGTGAGGATGTCACCGTTCGCTTCAGTCAGTATCAACAAGATGAAGTTGCGTACGTCTTTCGAGCTGAGGATCATCTATTCTCGATCCAAAAAATTGGACTAAAAAGCACCATGCCTCCTTCTGTGAAGGAGAGGTATAGGTATCGAATAAGCTTCTACGGCTGGTTTTTTAGCCTCGTGAGATTGGGTCATATCAATATTTATGATTACTGGAATATTTTCCTTCGAGACATTGAGGAGGAGCGTCTAATTCACTCCGTCTCTCGGATAGATATCTGCGCTGACATAGGAAATCTATCTGTGCGGCAGGTGCAAAGAAGCATTGTGAGGCTCATGCCCAGAGGAAAGAAGTTTTCCGAACTTGAGAAAGATAACGAGACGAGAACACCTGAAACAGTGTATTTCGGAGGTACATCCCGTGATTGGAAGGGAAGAATTTACAACAAATTGATTGAAATCTTTAAAAAAGGTAAGGAACGGCTATATCCGCAGTACTCGTCCTACAGTCTGGTAACGCGAGTGGAAATAGAATTACATAGCCGACCCTGTCAGACGTTTTCGGTAAATTTACAATCTGTTCTAAGTCTTGAGCACCTGCTCATGGTCTTTAAGGCTCATCTAAGGAACAAAAATACCTCCTGGGGCATTCTCCGGTTTATTGAGAAGACACTACAAGAACAAGGTTTTAAAGCTGCTCCGTTAGAAAGAAAACATTTTGAGTATGAACAAATGCCGAGTCAGAAATTTTTTAAAGTCACCTGTAAGAAAGTATCTACGTGTGCAAAGCGCTTCGGGGTAGACATCAAAATCCTTCTTCACTGGATAGATAAGGCAATTGAAGATTCATCAAAATCCAATGCTTGAGAAGGACACTGCCATCAGTCGGGAGTCACTTGATGAGTTTCGCGTGATTTTAAAGGAAGTGTATGAATTAGAGCCTTCCGAGGCAGAGGCTGAGGAAATGGCGCAAAACATCCTCCATTATTACAGGACAGTCGAACGACTTTCGAACCATTTACCCTGATACACTCACCCTCCTGTGCCTAACGCCATCATCTTCTGCCGGGTATCCACGAAGGAACAAGCTGAGGAAGGGTATTCCCTTCAATCTCAGGCAAAGCTTTTGCAAGAGTATGCCGATAAAAGCGGCATGACTGTTGAGGAGCGATATATCGTCCCAGAGTCTGCAAGAGGTCAGCAGGAACGAAAGCTGTTCAATGCGATGCTGAGTGATTTACGGAAATCAAAGGCGACCATCCTGCTTTGTGAAAAAGTAGATCGGATCACCCGCAACTTTAAAGATGCCGTCCTACTTGATGATTGGCTGAGTGAAAATGAGGAACGACAGCTTCATTTTGTGAAGCAAAGCCTCATCATTCATAAGCATTCGAAAGCAAACGACCGCTTTCAGTGGGATATCCATTTAGTACTCGCTCGTCAGTACAGCAATAACCTGTCCGAAGAGGCCTCTAAGGGGCTGCTGCAGAAAGCTGAAGAGGGCTGGTGTCCCGCCAGTCAGAAGCGCGGATACGTAAGCGTTGGGGCTACCGGAAAGAAAGTTTGGCAAATTGATGATTCTACGACCTCAGAGGCTCCTTTCATCCGTCGAGCGTTCCAGCTCTATCAAACAGGTGAACATACCCTCCTGAGCCTCAGCAAGTATCTCTACGAAGAGGGTTGGAAAGCCGCTAATGGAAAAAGACTCGGCAAGACGACTCTCCATGGACTTTTGACGGACTGTTTCTATTGCGGTGAGTTCAATTGGAAGAAGAAGCATTACACCAACGCAAAGCATGATGGCCTTATCTCCCAAGATCTTTTTTACAGCGTCCAAGAGAAGTTGAACCGCAAGATCACGGGTAAATATCGTAAAAATGATTTCTTGCTTAAGGGTATATGCCAATGCGGTGAATGTGGTCGTTCCGTTGTCGGCCAAAAGCAGAAGGGCCACTCGTACTATTCATGTACCCGGTATGCCACGAACTGTGGTCAACGGAAGTATTTAAGGGAGGAGGTCTTGGATCAACAAATTCTGACAATCCTACAAGGCTTACAGTGCACGGATACGCGAATGCTTGAATGGGTACGAAAGGCCCTTAAAGACAACCACTCTTTCGAAATTGAGGCACGAGAAAAAGAACTCTCCCAGCTGCGCCAGCAATTGGACGCTCAGCAGCAGCGAATCGATGCTTTGTACGACGATAAAGTGGACCGCAAAATCACAGTGGAGTTTTATCAGCGAAAATACCCTGAGTACGACGCAGAGTTCCAGAGAATTAATCGTTCTATTAAACGATTAGAAGAGGCGAACAAGAATTATCTAAATCTTGGCTCGGCCATTTTCGAACTGGCTCACGCAAGCGCAAAAGTCTATGAATCATGCCCTACCCACATCGAAAAGCGCGAACTACTGAATTCGGTATTTTCGAACCTTAAAGTAAAAGACGGGATCGTGCTCCCAGCTTACAAAAACGGTATTCAGTTGATAGCCAAGAGGGCGAAATCGAATGACTGGCTGAACGGACGGGTCAGGCAACCAATTTTGAGGGAGTGTCTTGCGGTTGTACAGGGGCTTGTTTTGAGGGGGGGTAAGGCAAGCGGGTCAGCTCCTCGAAACGAGACAAATGAGACAGTACAATAGGGGTATGTCTCACGACTGGACAAAATCAATATTTTGCCTATTATAAGCCAAATACTAATACTGAAGGCCATCGGGAAACGTGCCCGCGAATTCCGGTCGCTTCGACTTGGATAATTTCACATGTTTGCCCATCTTCTTCATGCGAGACCTCGTGAGCTGTTCCAAATCCTCTTTTGACTCATATCCACGGATGCGTCCGTCGAGCATGCCAAGCCGGTAGGTCACGCCCTCGGACGTGAGCGCCCAATTCTTGTTTTCCAAAATTTCTTCAATCGTTTTCTCGAGGGTTTTGCGACTGTCGTAGTCTTCCCGTTTCTCTTCCATGTCGCGAACGGAAAAATTCAGGATGATCTGCGGGGCTGGTGGCGACATGGTGATGTGGAAGTCGCCATAGTTCGCCTTCTTCAGAGCTGGCTTGAGTAGCTTCTCCAGGCCCGCGATATTGAGCTTCTTCACCTCCGCAAGCTTATCGTAGAACTCCGCATTCGCCTGTCGCACTTTATCTTCGTCACCTAAGCGCTTCGTCTGCTCCTGCCACGCTTTATATCGTTGTCCTTGCTGATCGGAGAGACAGAAGCGTTTCTTGTCGTGCTCGTAGCGGTCGATCTCTTCTTGGGTCGGTTCTTTCTTCCTCTCGTCGATTGTGCTCAACGTCTCCTCGACGTGCCCGCAGTGCTTGCACGTTTCAATGTAGTAGCGTTTGCCATTCTTCTTTTTGATATCGGTCTCGACCTCCCGATTGCATTTCTCGCAGAGAATGGGCTTCCGGGGAACTTCACTGCCGTTCTCATAGACGTCCTTTCCTTGCTTACAGGGTTTGCAGCAGAGAAAGAACTCCAGCCATTCCCTGTCGCTGTCGATATCGGAACGCACGTCCGTGTAGATGCATTTCATCGCTTTTCCACAGGAAGGGCAGCGAACCAGTGGCACCTGCGCCCGCTCCACCATCCGGTCTCTCCGTTTGTCACGCTCCAGCCATCCTTGGATTGTTTCTTCCCTCCGAAGAAATCGATTTCCGGCTTCCTGGAAGAGCAGAAAATCCGTCGAAAGATCGTGGCACCACTGGATTTCCGACAGTGACAGTTCCTTATCTTCATCGGAAATGGGGCGCGGCTCTTCAAAGCGACGGCACCAGTCGACCGTGAACTTGTCGTACATCTCTTCGTAGTGGGACCGATCTTTGAGGTGTTGGTAGCTCATATGAAGAAGGGGAAATCATTTGTTTTTCTTGAGTTCAAGATTTCCGTTCACGAATTGGAGCTGGTCCATGATCTTGTAGCCCTTCAGATGAACGTGCGGATCGACATGCCTGTACCACGGCTCGATGTGGACAGAGAACGTGCCTTCGCCCGTCCTTTCGGTATCGGAATAATTTTCGACAAGTTTCTTCGGAGGTAGAAGATCCTTGTTGTCCTCGATCAAAAAGAGCAACGCATCTTCATGTCCCTCGCGCTTCACGCGTCTGGCTTTGATGATGCCCGCCTTCATCCACCGCATGATCGTTGGACCTTTCACGTTGAAGTCGCTCTGCAGATCCCACCGCGAATACCACTTCTCTTTGTCCTCCGCGCAGTATGCGGGAATCTCCCCGCGATCCACCGCCGCTTTGCAGTCCATGCACTTGATCCCGTACTGGTCGTACCACGTTTCATCATCCGAGCATGATCCGCCGCAGATGGCGCAGGAATAGCCCTTGCCATTGAGGTGGAAGCCATCCGGGAACTCCTTGAGTTTGCGTTGCCGTCGATCCTCTTCCTCCTGGAAGGGCAAAAGAAGCTCATGCATTCGTTGCATGTTCTCGACCATGTCCATGACGTGATCCCAGTCGAACTCTTTGCTGCGTGTTTTGAACTTCTGCCCGTCTTGCTCAAGGAGTGGCATAACCGATAATTATAAGAATAGCCGTTGTTGAGTAAAGTGCAGATTGGTCTATACTTTGCCCAAACATGCGAAAGAGATTCATTCCAGCGGTTATGGTCGCTGCCCAAGTCCTCTTGGGCAATCTCTGCATGATGCCATTTGCTTCTGCCATGGAGGCAATGCCCATGGATCATGAAATGGAGGAAATGGAGCAGGTCGTTGAGATAGTGATGACGCCGGCGCATCCCATGTCCTCCGTTCATTGTGATGGATGCGTGACCATCACCCGGCCAAAGCACCACTCGTCTCCGATGGCGGGAGGAATGCCCTGCACTGACGGGCACTGTTTGTCCGGACACTCGCCGTCGGCTGCAGTCGTTGCGCAATCATCGTTGAAAGACGAACTGAAGATCGCGCTGCGTCCGGCGTTCTTTTTCCTTGAGCCGCAAACGGAGGGACGAACCGAGGTGCATGCCCGCGCCGCACCCCATCTGCCTCGTCTTTTGGCACAGATGGTTGTCATGAGGGAGTGAAGAGGGAAATATTTTGAAGATGCCGGTCATTATCCGGCTCTCGTTTATATTTCACCCCCTTCCTTATGTCAGACTCATCTCCAAACGAACGGTATGCGACCGTCTGCATCGACGGCATGACGTGCGCGAGCTGCGAGCTACTCCTCGAGAAAAAGCTCAAAGCTGTGCCGGGCATCAAGCATGTCGATGTGGACCACAAGAGCGGCATCGCCCGCATTACGGCGAATGCCGACAGCGTGCCCAGTGGCGAGCTTATCGCCGCCGTCATTTCAAAAGCGGGCTACAGCATTCAAGAAGAGGGCATGCCTACGCTTTCCACGCTTTCACCCGACAAGCGAAAATGGCTTGAGATCGGCGGTGCTCTGCTAGTCATCTTCGCGCTGTACAAGCTCCTGCAGGCCTTCGACCTCGTCTCGCTGGCCCCTTCCACATCAGGCGTGCTTTCCCTTGGTGGAATCTTCGTCATCGGCCTCGTCGCGGGAACTACGAGCTGCCTCGCTGTCACCGGAGGCTTGCTCATAGCACTCGCGGCGAAGCACAACGAACTCCATCAAGCCGAAAGCCCGTGGCAGAAGTTCAAGCCTCTGCTTCATTTCAACATCGGACGCCTGATTTCGTACTTTGTTCTCGGCGGACTTGTGGGCGTGCTCGGCCAATCCATCACGCTGTCCACGAGGATGAGCGGCTACATGAGCATTATCGTCGCGTTCGTCATGCTCTACCTTGCCCTCAACATCCTCGAAATCATCCCCAAGGGCAGCTTCCCGATTCGGCCGCCGAAGAAATTCTCACGCTGGATCGCAGGACTCTCGGATAGCGATCATCCGGCCGCTCCGTTCGCTCTGGGTGCGTTCACGTTCTTCCTTCCCTGCGGCTTCACGCAATCACTGCAGATCGCAGCATTGGCATCGGGAAACTTCCTCACCGGCGGCTTGATGATGTTTGTCTTTGCGGTGGGGACCCTGCCTTCCCTGCTTGGCATCAGCGCGATCTCCTCGACCGCGAGTGGCACCTTTTCGAAGGTTTTTCTGCGCTTCTCGGGGGCGCTCGTGCTGCTCCTCGCTCTCTTCAATCTTAATAGCGGATTCGCGCTCGCTGGCATCGACCTGTCGTCAGCATTCGCAGGAGGAAATAGGCAAGCGGGATCCGCCCCCTTTATAAACGCGGGTGTACAGGAAATATCCATGAAAGTGACTCGCAACGGCTACGAGCCGCAGAATCTCACCATCAAGGCAGGCATTCCCGTTCGATGGAAGGTTGACGGCACGGGCGCGGCGGGGTGCACGAGCATCATGACGATTCCCTCACTGAACATTTCCCAGGCACTTCGTAGTGGCGAAAACGTCATTGAATTCACCGCTCCCCAAAAGGGCCAACTCGCGTTCATGTGCTCGATGGGCATGGTGCGCGGATCCTTCACTGTCATCTAATTTTTTCCTCTTTCTCCGTATGGCCACCCTTCAATGGAAGGAATCTCCTTCCGCACCTCCCCTGGCTTCATCAGCCAATTCCACTTGGTTCGCCGTTTCCATGGGTCTTCTCGGATTCATCGTCGGAGTATCGTCCCTTTCAATTTTCGCGCCGGGAAGCTCTGCGCAACAAGCGGGACAAGTGATCGCGCCCGCAGGCGACAACCCAACGATAGCAGCCGCTCCTGCGGCGGGAGGATGCGGATGCGGCGGGGGGAAAGGGTGCGGCATGATGAAATGATTTTCTATTTCCACATTTTCTTCTCTTTGTATGACCAATCTGAAATGGCAGGACTCTCAGCAGCCCGCGCAAAGCGGCGCAGCCTCGGCTACCCCCTGGTTCGCGATCTCCGTGGGATTAATGGGTCTCATCGTCGGATACGCCCTCGCTTCGTATACGACGGGAGGATCCGTCTTCGGAGCGGGCGGGAGGAACACGCAGCAAGTCGCGCAGGTTCCCACTCCCACTCCTTCCGCACCAGCGGCTCCCACAGCTCCCGCGACTCCCGCGACCGTCGATGACGATCCCATTCTCGGCGAAGAAGACGCCCCCGTCACGCTCATCGAATTCACGGATTATCAGTGTCCCTTCTGCGGAAGGCATTTCACGGACACCTACGGTCAAATCAAGAAGGAGTACATCGATACCGGCAAAGTGAAGTACATCGTGCGCGATTACCCTCTCAGCTTCCATCCGCATGCCCAAAAGACGGCCGAAGCGACGGAATGCGCGGACGATCAGGACAAGTTCTGGGAGATGCACGACAAGATTTTCGAAACGCAAGCGACGTGGAGCAATGCAGCCGACGTTGTACCGACCCTCAAGCAGTACGCTGCCGATTTGAAACTGAACACCAAGACGTTCAACGATTGTCTGGACGGCGGTACGCATGCGGGAGAAGTGCAGAAAGACATGGCGGACGGTTCGGCTGCCGGTATCAGCGGCACGCCGGGGTTCTGGGTCCTCGGTCCCGACGGCCAATCGCAATCGATCAGCGGCGCGGTACCCTTCGCGAACTTCAAACAGGCGATCGACTCCATGCTTCCGTAATCTCCCCACCCACTTCCCATGAACATGCGTTTCTCCCTCCCGTTGGCAATCGGATCCCTCCTCGTACTCACCGCCTGCGGCGTCGATATGACGGGACTCTCCCCGGAATCGAGCAGGCCTCCTCATCCGAGGAGCAATCTCAATTCCGCTGTCCTCGTTGAAGAGTTCATCGATTTGCAATGCGAAGCCTGCAGAGCGGCACAAACGAAAATCATTCCTCAATTACTGGCGAAATACGGCCAGCAAATGAGATTTGAAGTGAATCATTTCCCGATCGGAGGCGGACATATTTATTCCGTGTATGCGGCACAGGCGGCCGAGTGCGCCGCGGATCAGGGGAAATTCTGGGAATTCGAAGAAATGAACTATAAGAACCAAGACGATTTGGGAGAAAAGGCGGTGTACGATTGGGCGCGAGCTTTGAAGCTTGATCTGCTGCTCTTCGAACGTTGTCTAAAGTCCGAGATCAAAAAGGACACGGTTCTTGCCGATCGAGACGAGGGCGACAAGCGCGGGGTAAACGGAACGCCCACTTTCTTCGTGAACGGAGTACGCGTTGAAAGCACCATCGGTGCCATTGGCGAGGCCATCGACAAAGCTGCCAGCGGCGCGCTGCTGATTCGATGATGTATGTCTTGACTGTGGCTTGGTAGGGGGTAGGGTACAGATACCCCCTACCCCTACCTAGTATGCGAGACACTGCAAAAAAGAAATCGCTCGACGCGATCAAGCGACTGGAAGGACTAACCGCAAAACTGCGCAAGCAGGTCGAAGCGGATGCCTACTGCGCGGAGATCCTCGAACTCGCCCTCGCCATGCAGGGGCATATCAAGCACATCCAGTCAGCTGTGCTCGAAAGTCATCTCCATACCTGCGCCGCAAAAAAACTTTCTTCCCCCGCCGACAAGGAGGCATTCATCAATGAAGTGTTGAACGTCGTCGGCCTCTCCCGTCGTTAATTCTTTTGTCTCTTTCTCTCTTATTCCCATGCAAACTACTGTTTCTATCCCCGGCATTCATTGTGCCGCCTGCGCGACCCTTATCAAAGATGTGAGTTCCGAGTTTCCCCAGATACAGAAAGCAGATGTCGATATCGAAACGAAGAAAGTGACATTGGAACACGGTGAAGATTTTGATCTGTCCAAGTGGACGGAGGAAATCGAAACCCTTGGTGATACCTACAAAGTTGAATCCGCTTCCTGACCTTCTCATGTCTTCCCAATCCACACTCTCCATTACCGGAATGCACTGCGCCAGTTGCAGTGCCCTCATCACCCGGAAGCTCAAAAAGACTCCGGGCGTCGAGGATGCGAATGTGAATTACAGCGCGAATAAGGCGCGCATTCGCTTCGATCCTGTACTAGTCAACGAGCAAGGCCTCATCGCTGCCGTGAAGGCGGCAGGCTACGGCGCTATGGTTGCGGATGAGAAGGATCGAGAGGCAGAGAAGAAACGAAGACTAGAAGAAATTTCCAGCTACCGGCGCAAATTCTGGATCGGACTCATCCTGAGCCTACCCATGCTCGGCTTCATGGTGTTGTCCTTCCTGCCGGAAGGCCCCGTTCATGAAGTCGTCATGCCCTACATGGGCATCGTGTCCCTAATCCTCGCGACGCCCGTGCAGTTCTGGCTGGGAGCCGGTTTTTACCGTGGCTTCTGGAGCAGTTTGAAAATGGGAACGTTCAACATGGACAGCCTCATCGCGATTGGAACCTCCACTGCCTACTTCTACAGCTTATGGAACTTCATCAGTCACCTCCTCACCGAAGGGACGGTGATCGGTGAAATGCACGATCTCTACTTCGAGGTTGCCGCGCTCTTGATCACGTTCGTGCTCCTCGGGAAGTGGCTTGAAGCGCAAGCGAAGGGAAAGACGAGCGAAGCCATTCAGAAACTCATGGGGTTACAGGCAAAGACCGCCCGTGTCCTCCGAAACGGACAAACGGTAGATATTCCCATTGAGGATGTGCAAGCCGGAGATATCGTTGTCGTGCGTCCCGGTGAGAAGATCCCCGTGGATGGCATGGTACTAAAAGGACTCTCTTCCGTAGATGAATCCATGCTCACGGGTGAGAGTATTCCTGTAGAAAAGAAAGAAGGAGATCGCGTTTTCGGAGCAACAATGAATGGTAACGGAAGTATCGAATTCAAAGCAGAGAAAGTGGGCAGCGAAACTGCGCTCGCTCAGATCATCCGCTTTGTCGAAGAAGCTCAAGGCAGCAAAGCACCGATTCAGGCGTTCGCCGATTGGATCTCTTCATGGTTCGTTCCCGCCGTGATCGGCATTGCGATCCTCACGTTTGCGATCTGGATGTTCCTCGGCGCGGGTCTCACGTTCTCTCTGCTCGCGTTCGTTTCCGTGATTGTCATTGCCTGCCCCTGCGCGATGGGACTCGCGACTCCCACGAGCATTATGGTGGCAACGGGCAAAGGAGCCGAGCAGGGCATTCTTATACGCGGTGGCGAGCCGCTGGAGGCTGCGAAGAGGATCAATACGATTGTATTTGATAAGACAGGCACGCTCACGAAGGGAAAGCCGGAGGTGACCGACATCCTTGCGCTTCATGGAACTCAGGAAGAATTGCTGCAGCTCGCAGGGAGCCTAGAGCAAGGATCTGAGCATCCACTTGCCGAAAGCATCGTGAACCATGCAAAAGCAAAGGGAGTGGTGCTCAACTCCGTTGAATCGTTCAAAGCCATCCCTGGTCATGGGATCGAGGCATCGATTCAATCGAAGAAGTACCTCCTCGGTAATAGAAAACTAATGGAGAAGTTTCAGATTGCCACACAGGAGATCGAAGAAAAATTGATAGGGCTAGAGGAACAAGGAAAGACCGCGATGATCTTGGCCGATGAGAAACGTGTGCTCGGCATCGTTGCCGTCGCGGATACTGTCAAAGAGACTTCGAGGGAAGCCATTGTGCGGCTGCGAACGATGGGCATCGAGGTCTATATGATCACGGGAGACAACAAGCGGACAGCTCAGGCGATTGCCAGAAATCTCGGTATCACCAATGTGCTCGCTGAAGTCCTGCCTGAACAGAAGGCAAGTGAAGTAAAAAAACTGCAAGAACAAGGAAAGAAAGTTGCCATGGTCGGTGACGGCATCAACGACAGTCCCGCTCTTGCCCAAGCCGATCTTGGGATCGCCATGGGTAGTGGCACGGATATCGCGATGGAAACAGGCGGCATCGTGCTCGTGAAGAATGATCTACGGGATGTCGTGACCGCGATCAAATTGAGCCGCGCCACCGTGAACAAGATTCATCAGAACATGTTCTTCGCGCTCTTCTTCAATGTCATCGGCATTCCTATCGCCGCCAGAGCGTTCATGCAGTGGGATCTGATTTTGAGACCGGAGCTTGCCGGTCTTGCGATGGCTTTTAGTTCGGTGTCAGTGGTGACAAATTCATTACTTCTGAAAGGCTTCCATCCTACCAAGAAGAATTGGCTCTCGGACTTTGCGCCTATCTTCATGGCTATTGGCTTCACTGCTCTATTTATCGGATTTGCGAAGATCAGCTCTGCAGGGATGACTGCAATCAATCCCGATCCGAACCATACGCATGCTGATGTTGCTATGTTCATCGATGGGGAGCAGCTGGATCTGTCGAATGAGAAATACATGTCCAATGAAGAAAAAGCTCTTCATCCGTATTTTCATCTTCATGATGAAAACGGCTCTGTGCTCCACCGTCACAAACCAGGAATTGCTATCGGCGAACTCCTATCTTCATTGGGTATGACCATAACAGAAGAGTGTGTGACCCTTGATGATGGAAGGGAAATTTGTGCTGACGGGAAGCGCAGTTGGAAAATGATCGTGAACGGAGAAATGCGGTTCCTCGATCCGCTCTACGACTTCAAAGATATAGACAAGATTCTCTTCAGTTACGGCGCAAGCGACACGGAGTGGGAAGCGCAGTGGCAGGAAATGACAGATGATGCCTGTCTGTACTCTAAAACCTGTCCAGAGCGCGGCAAACCACCGACGGAGAACTGTATCGCTGATCCGACCATTCCTTGTCTGGCTCCTCCCGGCTCCCTTTAACCTTCCTCTATGTTTTGCTGCTCACGAAAAACACTGTACATCCTCCTCGGCATCGCCGGGGTTATCGGCCTTCTCATTGCGACGGGAACGGTCAACGCATATGCGATCCTTCCGTTTCTGCCATTCCTCCTGTGTCCGCTTATGTGCGGAGTGATGCTGCTGATGGGACAAAAGTGCGAAGACGGTTCCTGTGAGAAGAAACCCAGCAAAAAGAGTAGAGCTATACCGCACAATTCATCACACTGATATGGCAACCTTTCGTTCCACCCTCATTCGGCTCATCACGATCTCCCTTTTTTCTGCGGTGCTCGCCGGGACATGGGACGTGTGGTGGCATGCGGCGCTTGGACGGGAGAGCTTCTGGTCGCCGCCGCATCTTCTCCTTTATGCCTCTGTCCTTGTTGCAATTGGCACGGGGTTCTATGGCTGGTGGAAGACGAGAGAGCGATCGATGAAGTGTCTCGCTATTGTCCTGTTCCTCGTTCCCGCCTCGGCTCCCTTCGATGAGTTATGGCATCGGATCTTCGGCGTTGAACAGATCAACAGCCCGCTCATCGTCTGGAGTCCGCCACACGTCATTCTGGCACTCGCTCTGGTAAGCAGCTTCTTGTATCTCTTCATCCACCTACAAAAAGACGAAGACATTATTGCGAGACACCTCCTTCAAAGCGTTGCGCTGGCCTCTGCACTGAGTCTTTTACTTTTCCTAGCTTCGCCATTGGAGCCGATCGGTCCGTACCATCTTGTCGGGTTTGCTGGAGCGGCAGTCGGAAGCGGGATCATCGCCCTGTTTTTTCTTCTGGCGCAGCACTGGATGGGAAGATTCGGCAGCGCAGTATCAGTAGCGGGGGTCTTCATGCTTCTTGCTGCCATGAACTTCGGCGAGAAGGTGGCACCAGGACTTTCAATCCAGCCACATGATCACGCGCCGGGTTGGCTGATGATCTTCTCCTGCCTTGTTCCTGCGGCCGTCACCGATCTTTTAAGGGGGCGGTCTTTCATTCTTCGGGGATTACTTGCGGGAACACTCCACGGAACGATTCTCTATGGTTTTACCTCCCGATTCTTCGAGCCGCCATTCCAGTACGGCACAACAGATATGTGGACAGCAATCATCGCCAGCCTTATTGCCGGAGCAATTGCAGGCCTGCTTATGGAATTTCTTTCTCGTCTTCGTTTCCATTCATCTCCCTCCTTCAGTCTATGAAAACTCTCTCACCTCTTCTCTTCATCGGTACACTCTTCCTTGCAGCTTGTTCAGGAGCGAATAGTCCTGTGAACCACGACGGTATGCAGCATGGCAACGGCATGATGGATAGCAGCCAAGGAATGATGCAAGGTTCGTTCCTCCCTGCACAGGGCAAAGATATCAGCCAGCTTCCCGAAGCGAAGCTGACGAGCATACTTGAAGTGAAAGATGGGGATACGATTACGTTGAATCCCGAAATCGTCCGCGCATCAATCAACGGGAAGAGTTTTGCAATCTACGCCTATAACGGTCAGTTCCCCGGACCCACGCTCAAGGTAAAGCAAGGATCGACGTTCACGGTGAATGTCACAAACAACATTGATGTGCCGACGACAATCCACTGGCACGGAATCCGATTGGATAACAGATTCGACGGGACGGCAGGCGTGACACAGGAGGCCATTGAGCCGGGAGAAAGTTTTCAGTACACCGTAAAAGTGCCGGATGAAGGCATGTTCTGGTATCACCCGCATGTCCGCGAAGATCTGCAACAGGACATGGGTCTCTACGCAAATCTCTGGGTAACACCAAAGGATGAAAATGCGTACGGCAGCGTTGATCGTGAAGAAGTCGTCATGCTGGATGACATATATCTCGAAGGCGGCTTGCCTGTGCCTTATGGGGCGCAAGAAGCAGACCACGCCCTTATGGGACGCTTCGGCAATACGATGATTGTGAACGGAAAAACCGATTACAACGTATCCGTCCCTCGTGGATCCGTTGTGCGGTATTATCTCACAAACACTGCAAATACCCGCAGCTTCAACGTGCGTTTCGGGGATGCGAAGATGAAGCTGATCGGCGGTGACGCAGGAAGGGCAGAGCGTGAAGAAATCATCGATTCTCTTATTCTTTCACCTTCGGAAAGAGCGATTGTGGAAGTGCAATTCTCAGATACGGGAACATACCGCATTGAAAGCGTCAGCCCTACACGAACGTGGCTGCTTGGCATGGTTACGGCGACTGCAGAAAACACCTCCCCCGACGAAGCATTCGCCTCTCTAGGCGACAATGGGGATGTCACTGCGGACATCGATACCGTCCGTCCGTTCTTCAATAAGCCTGTGGACAAGACGATTCATCTCACCGTCGAGTCGACGATGGCAGGGATGATGCAGCAGGGTGGTATGGACCACGGAGCTATGCAGCATGGAGACGCAGCCACCGATGGTGAGGGCATTGAGTGGGAAGATCCTATGCCTCCCATGAACGTGATGTCCGTGAAGGGCAATACTCAATGGAAATTGATCGATGAGGAATCTGGCAAGGAAAACATGGATATCAATTATCAATTCAAGGTTGGCGATAAGGTAAAAATCCGCATCGTGAATGATGAAGAAAGCGACGGCTCAGATCACCCGATGCAGCACCCCATCCACTTCCACGGGCAGCGCTTCGTCGTGCTTGCCGTCGACGGAAAGCAAAATGAGAACCTTGTCTGGAAAGATACGACGCTGGTTCCTGCGGGGAAATCGGTGGATATTCTTCTCGACGTTACCAACCCCGGCGATTGGATGTTTCATTGCCACATCGCAGAACATCTGAGCAACGGAATGATGGGGCAGTTCAAAGTCCTTCCGTAAGCGAGATTCATTCCCTGCGCGAGCGTAGTTACCTCATTATAAGCAAGGACAATCAAGTAAGGCTGTAGTCAACCAAGCGTCATTAGGTGGTATAGTACTTCTTTCCCCTCCCTCTGTATGGAAAATACGAATTGTCCCGCTTGTGATGCGGCGATGAAAGAAGGCGGCTGTGCCGTTTGTAAGGCACAAGGCCAAGTCTGTACTAAATGTTACAAGTGTAATGCCTGTGCCACTGCCGGCATGAAGAAGTAAGAAAGAGGGGCCTTCGGGCCCCTTCTTTTTTAGAAAATACAACTTCAGACTTCAACGAAGCATGCTGCTCAGAGTGAGCAAAATAATGGCTGTCTCCAGCCCTTCCTTCACTATCCATGAAACCCTCTTGGCTCTACATCATCATCCCTGTCCTCATCGGCCTCGCAGTCATGGTCTACGTATTCCAGTGGCAGGCGCTGTACACATACTGGCCGTTCCTCATCATTCTCCTCTGCCCGCTCATGATGCTCGGCATGCACGGCAGTCACGGTGATCACTCTCCCCCAAAGGACAAAGCCTCGGAGGAAGATGCAACTTCACATAAGCATTGATTCACTTTCTTCCCTTTTTCTCCCATGTCCATTTCCTTCTTCACCCCTTACCCGCCTCTGCAATGGGCGCATGCGTTCAGTCGAACTTTCGCAGTCATCTTCGTGCTCTGCATGCTCTACGGCTATCTCTTTCTGCAGGCTGATCCTGTTCTGAGGGATCTTCATACCAATCTGTTGCGCTCATTCATGTTCGGCTGGAGCGGTGCAGGTATGAATTGGCTCACGCTCATTCTTGGCATAGTCCATAGTTACGCTTGGGGCTTTCTCTTCGGCGGTACGCTTTCGCTGTGTATGAATCACTGCCAGAAGAAATAAAGTACGCCACGCCTTCTGCATGATTCTCTGTGACGCCCCTCGCTCCTATGTCGACACTGTTCGCATCAACGGCCATGACAACAGTCTCGTTTATCGTTTTACTCTTCGAAGTATTGTCACTCGCTTTTCTTGCAGTGTGCGTTGTGGAATACCGCGTGCTTATGCGTAGGCATGTCGCTTTTTTCCAGGGTATTAGCAACGGAGAACACGGACGGGTAGAGCGCCGATCAGGCGTATTGCTGTGGGTGTACATAGGCATGACGATTTTTGTGACGATTATGACGACGTTTGTCTTTATCTTTCAGCCACACATCCTCTGATATGGTTCTCAATTCCACTCCACACGGCGGCGAGAAGCTCATTCGGATTGTGAGCGAGCACTGGATCAAATACGTTTTCCCGATCTTCATCGCCATCACGCTCCTAAGCATCAGCCTGCTCCTCTTCGTGCTTGCGGGGCTTACGGCACATCATTACATGTGGCTCTCGCATGCATCTTTCGTAGCGGCTCTCCTTCTCTTTCTCGTCACACATCATTGGTTCTTTCTCATACTCTTGGGGGAATCGGCGACGCATATCATCGTGACGAACCATCGGGTCATGCGCATCAGGGAGCGGGTGCTGTTCAGCGAGGAGAGATTAGAAGTCTCCTTCGACAGGATGAAAACAGTGGAAGCGAAAAAACATGGCGTACTTCAGACGATCCTCCGCTACGGCAACCTGCAGTTCGAAGGGGAAGACACGATCATCCCGCTTGTCCCTCACCCCAACAGCATTGCCCGTGATATCGAGCAGGCGATGGGCAGATGATGAAATTGGATCCTTGTATTCTTCCCATCTATAGCATGACACACGATAACCACAGCTCGGGAGAGGCCCCTGTCCACGCGCACGAGAAGACGGCGCATACGGACCATGGAACACACGACATGAAAGCCATGAGCCGCATGGATCATGAA
The DNA here is from genome assembly GCA_964640945.1 of uncultured Candidatus Peribacteria bacterium. Classification (GTDB taxonomy): domain Bacteria; phylum Patescibacteriota; class Gracilibacteria; order Peribacterales; family Peribacteraceae; genus JAGOUB01. The sequence goes on from CAZXIV010000003.1 coordinate 22,879, forward strand.
AAAGCGATGACCGATCCGGCGATGGCCAAGCAAATGGAAGCGGATATGCGTCGTCGCTTCTGGATCTCGCTCGTGTTTACGATTCCCATCGTCCTGTACTCCTCGCTCGGAGAGTGGCTGATAGGATTCGCACTTCCCACACCGATTCCGGTCAATTGGCTGCTCCTTATCCTCACCACGCCGATTGTCTTTTGGGCAGGCTCGATCTTCATCACGGGAACGTACTATTCGCTTAAAGCTTGGAAACTCAACATGGCCGTCCTCATCGCGACGGGCGTACTTGCAGCATATCTCGGCAGCCTCATTCTCATGTTTACCATCGGCGGCGAGACGTTCTTTGACGCTGCGGCGATGCTCGTGACCTTTGTGCTGTTCGGACACTGGATGGAAATGAAGTCGCGCAGGGGAACATCGGAAGCGCTCAGGGCACTCTTCGATCTCATCCCGCCGCAGGCGACCGTTATTCGTGATGGGAAAGAGATGACGATTCCCAGTGCAGAGATCATTAAAGGCGACGTCATCGTGCTACGTCCAGGTGACAAGGTGCCGGTGGATGGAGAGATCATCGAAGGTCAAACATCCATCGACGAGTCGCTCGTCACGGGCGAATCGATGCCTGTTGCTAAAGAAAAAGGCGGAAAGGTCGTCGGAGGCTCCGTGAACCTGACAGGGACCGTGAAGTTTACAGCCCTGCAAGTCGGCGCGGATACCGTCCTCGCACACATCATCAAGCTCGTGGAGACGGCGCAGAACTCAAAAGCGCCGGGACAGCGCATTGCCGATAAGGCCGCCGCAGTTCTTGTGATCGTGGCAGTCGGTTCAGGCATCGCGACGTTCGTTGGCTGGTATGTTTTCGGTGGGGCAGATGTCTTCATGGCGTTGATGTTTGCCATTTCTGCCGTGGTGATCGCCTGCCCGGATGCCCTTGGCCTCGCGACGCCAACTGCGGTTGCTGTCGGCACGGGCATTGGCGCACGGCACAACATTCTCATCAAAGATGCGGCCACGCTGGAAAACACGTCACGCCTGACGGCGATCATCCTTGATAAGACGGGAACGCTCACCGAAGGAAAGCCGAAGGTCACGGATATTATCGCGTTCGATGATTTCACCGAGGCCGATGTGCTGGGCTACGAAGCAGGAGTGGAGAGCGGGTCGAATCATCCCCTTGCGAAAGCTATCGTGGAAGAAGCTCAGCAGAGGAAAATACCCGCTGCCGTCATCGAAAATTTTGAATCCATCGTGGGACACGGGCTGAAGGCGACCATCAAAGGCAAGACCGTCCTCGTCGGCACCGAAAAACTGATGAAGGATCACAAGATCGATACTGCCTCTGCGCAAGAACCAATGCTGAAACTTGCGGGAAAGACATTCAGTCTCCTTGCCGTTGATGGGAAGCTGAAAGGTATTCTTGCAGCAGCCGATACCGTTCGGGGAAGCGCCAAGAAAACAATCGACGGACTGAAGGCTCTTGGCATCGAACCCGTCATGATGACGGGAGATCATCAGAAAGTGGCAGAAGTGGTCGCACAAGAATTGGGTATTGAACGTGTGTTTGCCCAGGTTCTCCCCGAACACAAAGCGGAGCATGTGAAGAAGCTCCAGCAGGAAGGGAAATTTGTGGGAATGGTGGGCGATGGCATCAATGACGCTCCCGCCCTCGCGCAAGCAAATATTGGTATCGCCATTGGAGCCGGAACGGACGTCGCCATTGAAACAGCGGACATCGTGCTGATGAAATCCGATCCTGCAGACATTTTGAATGCCATCAAACTCAGCAAGGCAACCGTGCGGAAGATGAAGCAGAACCTCTTTTGGGCGGCGATCTATAACGTACTTGCGATCCCCGTAGCCGCCGGCGTCTTCTATCCTTCGTTCGGCATATCACTTCGGCCTGAAATAGCGGCACTTCTGATGTCGGTGTCCTCCATTATCGTTGCGACGAACGCTGTACTGCTCAAGCGCGTGGAGCGTACCCTTTCCTGATATGCGATTTCATCGTTTACCATCGCAGATTCTTGGTTTTTGCGGTCTATCGCTCATAGGTATGGGTTTATATTTCATAGTCCTGCGGCCACCACTTTTACCTGAGGATCTCCGTTATATAGGAGTAACCGACGCTTTCGTAATGGAGAATCTTCCAAAACTTGCAGAATGGCTGCAGAAAGTATTTTGGGTAATGGGCGGATACATCGCCACTACGGGCATAGCGGTCTTTGCAACAGCGCTGAGAGGCTTCCCTAAAGACAGGATAACTCTTATGAGCATGTCCATCATGGGTGCAACCTCAATTGGCTGGATGACCTATGTGAATTTTCTTCTACATAGTGATTTCAGGTGGTTTTTGCTATCGCTGGCTATGATTTGGGCGGTGGTAATTATCTGGGGATGGATGCAAATGAAAAGTGCCAAGTAGATTGATTACGCAGTAGGCTTCTTCTGTGCAATGAAAATAATAGCGGACAGCCCTGACTTTTCAGTTATTGCAAAACAATAACATCTTTAGTACAATAAGTGCCCAATGCGCCACTTCCGACTGATCGCAGGATTTCTCACTCTCTCCCTTGCGTTTGGCGGCGTCTTAGGCGATTTTTTGCATACCCAAGAACGAAGTGATGCTCAGACTTCTGACCATCTGGTAGCGCATGCTGACAATACTGATCTAAGCGACACCATCGACACGCTAAGCTTTGGGTCGGATGGAGAGAGTTGTTACGAAAATTCGCCGCAAGTAGCTATAACGACACCATCTGGACAGCGAACTTTTACTACAGGGGCAATAGGCGTGATCCCTTCACTCATCACCAAAATCACGTATTACCAGACAGAGGTACCTCTCACCTTCAAAGGAAGAGCCCCACCTCTTTTTGAGTATGCCTCATTGTATGCGGCAACGGTCTCGATGAGGGTCTAAATCGTTTTCTGTACGTTCATAAGCGCACCGTATGGTGTTGCTTATGCTGCGTATTTTTTTATTTCCCTTCATTTTTTCTTGTATGAAGCTTTCACTCAAACGCTTTCTCCCTCTTCTACTGGTAGTCGCTCTTGCTGGTTGCGCGGGCACAAGCGCCACGACTCAAGGAACGGGCGATACAGAGCCGACTGCTGCCGCTGTTTCTTCTAAGCGCGCAGATAGTGCGACATCCCCCGATGACCATCATGCCGGAGAAACGAACGTGGCTCCCCATGACGATTCCGTCGCGTCCGCACCAGCTGACCATGTGGATGATCCGAACGAACCAGCACACGGCCATTCTTCATCCCATGATGACAGCAATGAGCCTCCTCATCGCCATTGATATCTCTTCCACTCCTTACTATGACCATCGAATCTTTTTTCTCTCTTCTCAGGGAAGCCTGGGAGAAGCGCCCTCCCGCACTACGCTGGCTAAGCCTTAAAGCCGCTGTTCCTGTTGCAGTGTTCAGCGTCACGAGTCTCTTTATCGCCTTTGTCCTTGTCCAGGGCAATGCCGACGCCTCACCTGGTCATGAGGGGGGCCATGAGGGCTCAGATGTCACCGGTGCGACTTCTACGTTCCCCGTCGTCACGGTCGAACAGCCAAAGAGCGCCGATAAGGTCCAAGTGAACATAGAGGCAGCGGGACAGGTCTTCGCGCAGCAACAAGCAGATCTCTTCCCTTCGCAAGACGGCGTGATCCAGTCGCTCTCGGCAAACCTCGGCAGCCGCGTGCGTCAGGGGCAAGTATTGGCCACACTGCGGGCAGACCAGAGCCAGCAGGAATTGGCTGCTGAAATTGTTTTCAAGCAAAAAGAGCTCGAAATCGCTAAGAGGCGTGCCGTAATCTCCGTGGATTCCCACATCAAAGCCGCGGAACAGGAGCGCGAATCGGAATTCCAGATCCTCGACGTACAAGCTTCGTCGCTGCAAAAGGAGCAAGACGCCGAACTACAAAAGATTGATGCTGAGATCGCGGGGCTGCAAAAGGTGAAGGAACAGCGACTCAGTGCGGTCAACAGTGCCGCCTACGATTTGCTCGATAGCCTCAACGAAGTGCTTTTCACGCGCTCCGATGGTATCTCCAACTATTTCAATAACGCTCCGTTCGATTACTATCGTCGAAAGGAAATCGTCATGCCGAACGGCATGGACCGACAGAAATTCGAGTATCAGATCATCGAATTCGAAAAAAAAGTAAAGGCAGGAGCAACAGATTCATCGACGCTCATCGCGGAGGCAACGGAGATCGGACAGAAAGCTCGTCAGATTTCCTTGAGCATCTCTGATTCTCCGGCATTCGATGACGAAGAAGTGGATCGCATTCGGAAGGAGGTTGCGGAGGTGACCGACCACTTGCTCGAAATCACCACCGACCTCACCGAGGCGGATAGCGACGTAAAGAGTCTCGAAGCGGAGAAGCTGAGGATTCTGGCGACTACCGACAGCAAGATCGACCAGCTCGCGCCTGAACGTACGAAACTCCAAGCGACGACCCAACAAAAAATCGTCGAAATCCAAGGCGGACGGAAGAATGCCGATCTTGATACGGAAATCATTGCCGCGGATATCGTGCGCCTCCAGCAGCAGATGGGCGCCGGTCGCACGGTGATTGCCCCGTTTTCCGGCGTCATCACCAAGCGGTACGTGAATGCCGGGGAAAGCGTCACGTTGGAGAAGCCCGTCTTCAACTTGATCGATGACAGCAAAAAATACATCCGTTTCAATATTTCCGAGGCCGACCTGCCATTCGTGAAAGTTGGCACAACCGTCACTTTCTCGCCGACATCGGCTCCTTCGGAAAAATTCACCGCCATCATTCAGCGCATTGCTCAATCGGTCGATCCCGATTCCAGGACGATTCAAGTGGAGGCAGATGTGCAGAAGCAGGACAATGCCGATCGCGTTCTGGCACAGATGACGATTCGCGTTCAGATCCCCGTGACGCAAGATCCTTCCCTGCTCGTAGTGCCCGAAGCTGCGCTGCAGCTAAGCAAAGATACCGGCACGGTTTGGATCGTGAGTCCCGATGTAACCGCAGAAGCAAAGAAGGTCGAAGTAATGTTCGTGCATAGCGGATACGCCTATCTGAAGTCGGGCATCACCGCCAAAGATTGGATTATCGTGAAATCTCCGGTCGAACTCACGTCCGGATTAGAAATTGATACGAAGAAGCTTTGATTCCTCCCTAACCCATGAATTTTTTCGACCGCTTCGTTCGGCTTGTTCTGACGCACCGCATGGCCGTGCTCATCGGGGCCACACTGTTTCTGATCTACGGGACGTATATCACGGTCACATCACCCGTGGATATCCTGCCGGACCTCAACCGCCCTACTGTTACGATCTTCAGTGAAGCGGAAGGCTTGGCAACGGAAGAAGTGGAAACACTGATCTCATTGCCCATCGAATCCGTCATGAACGGCGCTCCTAATGTGGAGCGTGTCCGCTCCGTATCCGCGCCGGGACTCTCGCTCGTCTTCGTGGAATTCGACTGGGGGATGGATATCTACCTGGCGCGACAGATCATTTCCGAAAAACTGCAGTCCTCCCCATTGCCCCCGGGCGTCGAACCGGAACTAGGACCGATCTCCTCCATCATGGGGGAAATCCAGCTCGTGGGCCTGTCCAGTAAGACCGGCGAGACGAACGCGCGGGATCTTCGGACGCTCGCGGATTGGACGATACGCCCAAAACTCCTCACGGTGCCAGGCGTCGCGCAGGTGACGGTACTTGGCGGAGAGATACAAGAATACCAAGTCCTCGTCGATCCGGTGCGCCTTGCGAACGCGCAAATGACCATCGCGGAACTTGAAGAGAAGCTTGTGTCAATTTCCGAAAACAAGAGCGGAGGATTCGTTGCGACCGATACGACGGAGTATCCCATCCGTATCCTCGGCCGCACTTCCGACGTCGAACTCCTGGGCGATACCGTCATCGCCGAACACGAGGGGGCGCTCGTATACCTACGCGATGTTGCCACCGTGCGCAAAGGCGCCCAGGTCAATCCGCGCGGGGACGCGAGCGTGAACGGGAAGCCCGGCGTGGTCATGAGCATTACCAAACAACCGGGGGTCAATACCGTCGATCTTACCCATCGCGTCGAAGAGGCGCTGGCCTCGCTGGAAGTAAGCCTCGGTGACGATGTCGAAATTCATCCGGACCTCTTCAAACAGGAGAAGTTCATCGAAAACGGCATCGATAACGCCGTGGAAGCGACACGAGATGCGGCGATCTTCGTCATCTTCGTTCTTATTTTCTTCCTGGGATTCAAAAACTGGAGGGCGATCGTCATCACCTTGGTCGCCCTTCCGTTCTCGTTCATCAGCGCGATCGTGATTCTCCGTTGGCTTGGGATCGACATCAACGTGATGACCCTGGGCGGCCTCGCCGTGGCGATCGGAGAACTGACCGACGATGCATTAGTCGACGTGGAAAATATCATCCGATGGCTCAAAGAGAACCGTACGCGAAAACAGCCTCTCTCGGTCTACGAGGTGGTCGTACGCGGCAGCTCCGAAGTGCGCGGTTCGATCATCTTCTCAACAGTCCTCATCGTCCTCGTATTCTTCCCGCTCCTTTCGCTGTCGAACATCGAAGGACGTCTGCTCGCACCGCTGGCTATCGCGTACATCATCGCCCTCCTTTCATCCACTCTCGTCGCGATGACCATTACGGTGATCCTGTCGTACTACCTTCTGCCGCGCTCGCGGCTCATGCAGGATCAAAAGGAAACATGGATCGTACGATTGCTGAAACGTACCGCCGAACCCATCATCCGTTGGAATATCAGAAAACCGCACGTCGGGGTGACGATCATCCTCGTATCGATGGTCCTGACAACACTCATGTTCTTGCGTGCAGGAAAGGAATTCCTGCCCCCCTTCAACGAAGGAACACTGACCATTGCAATCGCGCTTCCTCCCGAGGCATCGATCATCAACTCCCGTGAAATCGGGGCGTCTGTCGAACAGGCTCTCCTGGGTATCGAGGGCGTGAAATCCGTGGCAAGGCGCACCGGGCGCGCGGAGGAAGACGAACATGCAAACGGCGTGAACGTCTCGGAACTGGAGGTCGATATCGATCTCGCCGGCCGGAACAAAGACGATATCATCGCCGATATCAAAACCGCTTTTGCCTCCCTGAACTTGCAGGGGGCGAACGTGAGCATCGGCCAGCCGATCTCCCATCGCATCGAGCATCTTCTCTCCGGCGTGCGCGCTCCTCTCGTCATTAAGATTTTCGGTCCCGATCTGGACGAACTGCAGACATACGCAAACCAGATCCGCGATATCCTGGCGGAGATCCCCGGTACGTTGAACCCTGTTGTAGAACAAGGTATTGCGGTGCCGCAGGTCGTTATCACACCGAACCGCGAGCGGGCCGCTCAATACGGTTTCGTGTTCGGTGATCTCACCGACATCCTCGAAGTGCAGCTCGCAGGTGAGAAAATAGGGCAGATCCTCGAAGGCTCACGGAGTTTCCCGCTCGTGATCCGCCTCGACGAACGTTCTCTGCGCTCACCGGAGGATGTCGGGCGACTGCTTATCCGTACGCCGAGGGATACGGTCATTCCGCTCTCCGCTGTCGCGGACATTGCCATCAAGGAAGGCCGCAGCAGCATCAGCCACGACAATGGACAACGGCGCGTGGTTATCTCATCAGGCATTCTTGACGGGGATAGCGTCACGATCATCGAGGCGCTGAAGGAGCGCGTGGGCAAAGAGCTCGAATTACCCCAAGGGTACTTCCTCAGTTATGAGGGCACGTACCAAAGCCAGCAAGAATCATCGAGAAAGCTGATGCTCTTCAGCGTTCTCGCCTTCATCGGCGTCATCGGATCCCTCTACTTCAAGTTCCGATCCATGGCCTTTGTGCTGCAAGTGCTCATCATCGTGCCTGTGACGTACTTGGGAGGAATGATCGCGATTCTGTTCGCGGGGAATATCGTGAACCTCGCCAGCCTCGTCGGTCTGATCTCGCTGCTCGGCGTTGCCGCACGAAACGGCATCCTGCTCATCGAGCACTACATTTACCAGGCCACGGAAGAAGGAATGCCTTTCAGTGAAGAGTTGATCGTCCAGGGCAGCCTGAATCGCATCACGCCGATGGTCATGACATCTGCCACCACTCTTCTTGCCCTTATCCCGCTTATCATGGGTGCGGGGAAGCCCGGTACGGAAATCCTCTATCCCCTGGGTATCACCATGTTCGGCGGATCACTTCTTTCCCTCGTCGTGGAAATCATGATCCGCCCCGGGCTCTTCATGCTGCTCGGCCGCAAAGCCATCGCGCGTGAGGTGAAACGATTCAAAGAAAGCCATCACACTGGAAAAGAGGCGCATGGCAGCGCTCAAATCACTTCCTAATTTCTTCCCCTCTTATGAATCACACTCTCAATAAACTCGGATTCCTCACGATTGCTTCAATTGCAGCTATCGGTCTTACGGCATGCGCTCCATCAGGCACGAATCATTTACAAAGGGCCGGAGGCCACCTGTCCATGAGCATGGACGACATGATGGAAGAACTCGAAGGCAAGACCGGCGACGACTTCGATAAAGCGTTCATCGAAATGATGATCCCGCACCATGAGGGTGCCATCGCGATGGCTCGCGCCGGGCAGAAGAGCGCGAAGCACCAGGAAATCAAAGACATGGCCGACGACATCATCTCGGCACAACAGAGCGAGATCGACATGATGCGTGGCTGGCAGCGCGAATGGGGCTATACGCAATAATTTCACGGATGTAGGGCTGATTTTTATCGGCCCTGCACCTACACTCCTTCTAAGAACCATCCGCTATGTCCACCGACTGTCACGACGGCTGCGAATCACATTCCTCTTCCACGAAACTGGAGAGAAACTTCGTCGTGGCCCTCATCCTCAACGGCGGTCTCGCGATCGGCGAAATGACGGCAGGCATCATCCTGAACAGCAGCGCACTCCTCGCGGACGGATTCATGAACGTCGACGACACGGCCGCCCTCGTGCTGAGCATCTATAGCGAACGTAAAACGCGGCAAGCACCCGATGAACGACGGACCTTCGGATACAAGCGGATGGATGCCTTCGCAGGCTTCGTGAAGGGCTGCCTACTACTTGTGACAGCCCTCATGGCCTTGCTCCAGGCCATGAAGCTCTTGCTCGATCCTGAGCCGATCCAGGGCATTCCCGTCATGATCATCGGCGGCATAGCGATCGTCGTGAACCTCGTATCGGCCCTTGGCCTCAAAGCCGACGCCTGTTGCAGCCTGAACGCCAAAGGAACGTACGAATGCCTCAAATACGACGTCGTGGGATCCGCGGCCGTGGTCCTAAGCGGTTTCCTCTCCTACTACTTTGGCTACGTGTACTTCGACGTCGCAGCCGCGCTCCTCATCACGTTCTTCATGGCGAGGACTGGCTGGGGCATCTTTCGTGAGGGCATGGAATACTTCCTCCAGTCCGCGCCCAAAGGATTCGATTACGGTGCGTTCGAGAAAGCCGTGCTGGGCGTCGAAGGCGTTACGTCCGTCGGCGACATCCATGTGTGGAGCCAGAACCCCTCCGAGCACCATCTGACGTGCAAGGTGACGGTGAAGATCGAGGACGTGTGCGACTGCGAGAAGATCATCGGCAAAGTCGAAGCGATCTGTTCGCAATTCGGCATCCGCCACGCGACCATCCAGCCGGTGTACTCCGCCGACACGCTCAACCGGTTCTGCAAGACGTAAGGATCGTAAGAATGTGCCGCTTCTCGCGTCCTAGGGCACTTCGTTCTTCCATTTTTTACGCCCGATCCGTTCGGTTACTTCCCTGGGATGTTAAGTGTCATTCTTCTCGCGCCCGTGGCCTGGTATGCAATGTTGCAAATGACGAAGGCCTCTGCAGTTTCATAAAAATGGCTTGGATGTTGTATTTGCTACATGTTTTTCCTTTTGAATAAGAAAATAAATAGAATAGTGGTGATGTCTCCCCCTATATCAAAAATAAAGGAAGCCCCCGTGCCCTTTCGACAGAGCACGCTTTTAATGAAGGATGACTTCTGTAAGTACTGTGGAGAGAACGGCATCAACGTCACACTCGAAAATTTGGAGGAATTTCACCGCATCGGTTTGTTCTATCCCGCCGTGCGCGTCGATCTTGGCTGTGGGGAGTTTCGCAAGATCTATGCGGTTTTCAACGGCCAGCATGAGTGGAGATTCGTGGAACCCCATCACATGGATGAATTCAAGCCCGAAAAAGTAGAGGACACGCCGTACTATATGACAGGCCCCCTCATGATGGGCGGCGACGACTGGCTGAAGTGGTATGAGCCGCACGATCTCGTGAGCTACCCTGCATCGAATCCGTACTTCAAGTGGCAGAAACGCGAACACTCCTACTTCATTACCGATAGGGAGAAGGCGGGGAATGTCTACGAATTGCTCTACGAAAAGCGACAGATCATCGCCCTGCAAATGATTCGCGACGCCATGCGCTACTACAGCGATTTCACACCGCTTGCCGGAGGTCGCGTGAAGCGCTTCGTTCAAGAAAAGATAGCGCCCTTCTACCACTTCCTGCGCTTCTATCTGACTGTCGAAGAAATGCACGATCGATGGGTGCGTTTTGGCTATGAAAAATTCGATGAAGTAAAGAAGGAGGTAGGCGAGAAAAACGCGCTTGAAGAATGGCAACTCGATTTTACCCACGCCCAGCTTCCGGCCATGAAGAAAGAGGCGAAAGAAATCTTGAATTCACACAAGTTCACCATCGAGGATATTGGATCGTGGCTAACGTTCCTTGCGAAGCAGAGCGTCCTCAATACCCGTAAACCTATCAAGAAGTATGTCATCGAAGTGCAGGACAAGACGCTCATCAACGCCGAAGAAACGAACCGCATGATCTTGATCCTCAATGATTTGCTGTACGCGCTTACGGGCAAGAAGCAAACCGTGAAAGACGTGCTCAACGAATTGCAGCGCTATTGTGAGATCTGTCACACGCCGTTCATCCCTCGTCCTAACAAGAAGGATCAGTGGACATGCGCCGATCCTCGTTGCATGGCCGAGCACACGAACAAGCAAAAAAGATTGGAGCGGAGAGCAAAAGCCGAGAAAGAGGCACGTATGCGGCAAGTATGAAAACAACGGTTTGAAACGGCTATAAGAAGAGGGCTTATCTCCCGCCCTCTTCTTTATGGCATCCAAATTCGCTACGACAAAGCGCTCTTCAGATCTTCGGATTGTGATGGTGCCGATCGATGCGTTGCATCCCGCGACCTACAATCCTCGCAAGTGGGACGAAGCCGCCCTCGAACGGCTCACGGAGAGTATACGGAAATTCGGGTTCATCGATCCGGTCATCGCCAACGGTGCTGCCAAGCGGAAAAATATCGTCATAGGAGGTCACATGCGGCTCGAAGCCGCCAAGAAACTCGGCATGAAAACCGTACCCGTGGTGTACGTTGATATTCCGAACATCAAACAGGAAAAGGAACTGAATCTTCGCCTCAACCGTACCACCGGGGAGTGGGATTGGGAGAAGTTGAAGGCATTCGAGATCGACGTGCTCATGGACGTGGGATTCGGGGATAGCGAACTCTCGAGCATTTGGGATGGAATGCTCGAAACGGAAGATGACGGATTCGACGTCGAAAAAGAACTTGATGACATCAAGAAGCCGAAGACGAAGCCAGGACAGCTCTATGCCCTCGGCAATCACCGCCTTCTGTGTGGCGATGCGACGAACCCTGATGATGTGCGAAAGCTCACCGGGAAAATGAAGCCGGACATGGTGTATCTCGACCCGCCCTATAACATCACGCTCGACTACAACAAAGGGGTGGGCGGTTCCATGCGGTACGGCGGGACGACGCGGGATAATAAGAGTGACGAGGATTACGCGGCATTCCTGCGTAGCGCCTACAAGAATGCGCTGAGTGTGACGAAACCGGATTGTCATTTCTTCTGCTACTGCGATCACAGCTACATCGGCCTCCTCCACGCGCTCTTTGACGCGGTAGGACTGAGGCCGCAGCGTACGTGCCTATGGATCAAGAATAATTTGAACGTGACTTTGGAAGTCGCGTTTTCCAAATGCTACGAACCGTGCGTCTACGGGATTCGCGGGAAGCCGTATCTCAACAAAAGCATCCGCAACCTCGCGGAAATCTTAAACAAGGAAGTCGGGAGCGGGAACCGCGCCGTCGATGACATCCTCGATCACCTCGACATCTGGCTCGCGCACCGCATCCACAATTCCCAGTACGAGCATCCGACCGAGAAGCCACCAACGTTGCATGAGAAACCGTTGCGGCGCTGCACCAAGCCCGGAGATATCGTGCTCGATCTCTTCGGAGGCTCCGGCTCGACCCTTATCGCCTGTGAGCAACTGAAGCGCCGGGCGCTCCTTATGGAAGTGGAGCCGATTTTCTGTGACCTCATCATCCGCCGCTTCGAAGCTCTCACGGGCGCGAAAGCTTCCCTCCTCAAGTCATGACGAATTTTACGGTGAAACTCGGCGATCGATTTACGCTCGGAGACCATGTCCTCGTGTGCGGCGACTGCACGGATGCATCGCTCGCGAGCGATGTGCTCGGGAAAAAGCGAATCTCCCTCATCCTCACCGACCCTCCCTATGGCATCGCCTACGTGGAGGGAAAAGAGGGCTTCCGAAAGGCGAAGACGACGCATACGGCGATCAAAAACGATCACCTGCAGAGTGACGGCGAGTACCGCATCTTTACGCGTCGGTGGATCGAAACCGCAAAGCCTTTCCTCCAGCGTAAGAACGCCCTGTATATCTTTAACTCCGATCGGATGATCTTTCCTCTCAGGGAAGGCATGCAGGACGCCGGGTGCCATCTGGCGCAGCTCCTCGTATGGGTGAAGACCCAAGCCATCGTCGGGCGGCTCGATTACCTCCCCCAACATGAACTCATCGCCTACGGCTGGCTCGGCGTGCATGAATTCCACAAATCCAAGGACAAGAGCGTCATCGTGTACCCGAAACCATCGAAGAGTGTCCTGCACCCCACCATGAAGCCCGTGGGACTGCTGCGGCAGCTCATTCTCAATAGTTCCAAAATCGGAGACACGGTCTACGAACCCTTCGCCGGCAGCGGAAGCACGCTCATCGCATGCGAACAGACGAAGCGAAAATGCGTCGCCGTTGAAATGGACCCGCATTACTGCGAGGTGATCATTCGGCGTTTTGAAAAACTGGCGGGTATCGACGCGATTAAACTTCTTTCTCCCAAGACCCATGCCCGATAAGAAAGCCGTGCACCGCGACTCGGCAGTTATCGAAGCACGCAAAGCCCGCGAGCAGGCGTCGCTTTTGGAACAACTGCGTAAAGTACCGATCGTGCAGATCGCCTGCGAAAAAGTGGGCATCGGACGGGCAACGTACTATCGATGGAAAAAAGAAGACGAGGAATTCGGGAAAACGGCCGACGAAGCGCTCGTCGAGGGGGCGCAACTCGTGAGCGACATGGCCGAGAGCCAACTTCTGACCGCGATCCGCGACGGGAACCTCGGGGCGGTCATGTACTGGTTGAAACACCGAAATCCCCATTACAACAACAAACTGGAGGTGACGGCCAGACTCAAGAACATGGACGATGAACTTACGCCGGAGCAGGAAGCCGCGATCACCGAAGCCTTAAAACTTGCTTCGTTTACCGAGGAGGAATCTTCCGATCCTCCAACCGCTTCCCCGATGCAGCATGAAGAAGCAGCCTAAGAAACTGCTGGCTGACGAGCTACGCACACGGATGCTCAAAGACCGTGTCTTTCGGCTGCAGACCGTGAAAGCGAGTCACTATTGGTTCTTCCACTTTTACTTCTGGCACTACGTGCGCTTCAGGACGGCGCCGTTCCAGAAACAGATGTTTGCGATGACGGAGAACAACGAACACCGGACGGTAGTGATCACCGCCTTCCGAGGATCCGCAAAGTCCACCGTCATGAATCTTTCGTATGTGCTGTGGTCGATTCTCGGAACGCCGCAGAAAAAGTTCATCATTCTCGTGGGACAGACGCAGGCCCAGGCAAGGCAGCATTTGAAAAACATCAAAGAGGAACTAGAAAACAATAAGATGCTCCGTGCCGATCTCGGACCGTTCCGCGAGGAAGAAGACGAGTGGAGAAATTCCTGCCTGGTGATCAGTAACTATAAAGCGAAGATCATGGCGGTAAGCATCGATCAATCCGTCCGCGGCCTGCGCCATGGGCCGCATCGTCCCGACCTTATCGTCTGCGACGACATCGAAGATTTGCAGTCGGTCAAAACAAAAGAAGGGCGGGACAAGACGTACCAGTGGGTGAAAAGCGAGCTGATGTCCGCCGGAGACACGACCACGCGGACCGTATTCATCGGGAACCTCCTGCATGAAGACTGCCTCTTAAAACGGCTTCAGAAGGAAATCGTGGCGGGGCAATTGCAAGGCATCTATCGGGAATTCCCCCTCGTCACCCTGGAAGGAATTTGTTTGTGGCCGGGGAAATATCCGACGGACGAGGCGATCGAGGCCGAGCGGCAGCGTATCGGCAGCGACAGCGCGTGGTATCGGGAATATCTCCTCCGGATTTTGGCGGACATCGACCGCGTCATTCACTCCGATTGGATCAGATGCTATGACGAATTTCCGCCGGAGAAAGACAAGGAATTTGAGTTTCGATACGCGGCTACCGGCATCGATCTTGCGATTTCCCAGAGCGAGAGCGCGGATTTCACGGCGATGGTGTCGGCGAAAGTGTATCGGGAAGATGGGAAGGCGCTGATTTACATTCTCCCGAACCCCGTGAACGAACACCTCACGTCGCTGGAGACATTGGACCGCGCCAAAGAAGTGTCCAAGGCAATCGGAGGCGGTGAGAAGACGCACCTGTGCATCGAGGAAGTGGGCTATCAGGGAATGATGATCGAGACGCTCGATAAAGACGGCTACGACGTGACGGGAATGAAGGTGAAGAACCAAGACAAGCGAGCGCGGCTCGCGCTGACCTCACATTTGTTGCAATCGGGTAGGGTTTTGTTCCCCCGACACGGTTGCGAGGATCTCATCAATCAATTGGTGAACTTCGGCATCGAATCGCACGACGATCTCGCCGATGCGTTTGCCATTCTCCTGGCATACGTTCTGGAAAAAGGGATTGGCTCAAGCTTCGGGATTATATGGATCGGTGGGCATGATGATGACGATGACGACGATGTCCATTGGCGAAGGGCGGGACTGCACAATGGCCGACAAAATATTCTCAATATGCGATTTTAGGCCATTTCGGGGATGTGAAGGGTTTTAGGTAAAGGCATGCGGGTCTTTCGCCTGGCCTTTGGTGTCGGGCAACGCCATTGGTGTAGGTACAACTTTCCCCATCCCATCTATGGCGACCACCACTCTTATTCACACGTCCGGCGACGCGCGCATCGGTACGCCGCCTGAAAAAATCATTATCAATCCGCGCTATTGCCTCTATGCGCGTAAGTCGAGCGAGGAAGATGAGCGGCAAGCGCTCAGTATCGATTCGCAAATCAAAGAGATGCTCGCTGTCGCGAAACGGGAGAACCTTGAGATCGTGGAAATCCGACGCGAGAGTCACAGCGCGAAGGCCTCCGGTGCGCGTCCCATATTCAAACAACTCCTCGAGGACATCCGGCGCGGAGGATTTACTGGCATCCTGACGTGGGCACCGGACAGATTGAGCAGAAACGCCGGAGACTTGGGTACGGTCGTCGATCTCATGGATCAGGGTTTCCTTATCGATATCCGCACGCATGGTCAGCGGTTCACGAATAATCCGAATGAAAAATTCCTGCTTATGATTCTGTGCTCGCAAGCGAAGCTGGAAAACGATAATAGAGGACTGAACGTGAAGCGCGGACAGAAAACACGCGTGGAGATGGGATACCGACCGTGCCTCGTTCCGCTCGGCTACCTATTGGAAAAGCAATCAGGATTGGCGAGGGGAAAAGTGGTGATCGATCCCATACGGGGACCGGTCATTAAGCAGATGTTCGAGCACGTAGCACATCACGGTGCCAGTGGACGGGTTTTGCAACAATGGCTCCGTGACGAGATGAACTTCACGACGCGGAAAGGCAAACGCATCACCCTAAGCATGATCTACCGGATGCTGCGCCAGCACTACTACAAGGGGCGCTTCGAGTATCCGCAGGGCAGCGGCAACTTTTACAAAGGCGATTATGAACCGATCGTGCCGGAGGATCTCTTCAACGAGGTGCAGAAACTCCTCAGCATGGGACCGAAGCGCGACTGGGGCTCCAAAATGGATAACTTCCACTTCACACGAATGTTCCTCTGCGGCGGATGCGGGTCGGGCATTACCGCCGAAGAGAAGCATAAACCTTTAAAGGACGGCAGCATTAAGAAATACATCTACTACCGTTGCACGCATTACCGGAATCTCGGGTGCAAAGAGCCGGCTATTCGGGAGGATGCATTGATCGCTCAACTTTCGGAGATCATCGATGCCATTGATCTCGACGAGCTAGGGATGCGGATGAAACTGGAGGACGAAGTCGCGCGATACAAGAAATTCACGAACGGCGTGTTCGGAAAGGAGTCCGCACCGGAGATGCTGGGAGTCGACGTGCGACGCTATGCAAAATATATCTTGCACGAAGGGACAAAAGACGAGAAGCACGAGCTGCTCGGATGCCTCAAGACCAAGATGATCCTGAAGAGTGGGGCAATCGAGCTTGAGAAGAGGAGGAAAATCCCAAAACGCTGATTCTTAGCCCTCGAATCGGAGTAACTTCCAGAGCGGGATATCAAAGCCGTCCGCCAGTTTCTGCAATATTTCCAGGCTGGGATTCTGCGGGTTCTTTCCTTCCAAATTCTGGATGTACTTAAGGCTGATGCGAGAGCGTCCGGCCAATTCCTCCTGAGTCAGATCGTATTTCCTTCTCAGGGAACGGATTTGGATGCCCAGTTGATGTGAGGTGTCTTTCTTCACCCCGTTATCCTCGATTGTTCACCTGCTATTGAGAACCAATGATTGTAGGTGTATAACTGTGGGTAAAAGACTGGACACGTATGCCTTCTGGCGCGTTATGGCTGGCATTCGATCAGATCTGTGCCATTGCTTGGTACATCACTTCCTCCCCATCTCTATGTCTTCTCAGACAACACCAGTTCCTCGGAAAATCACCCTCGGCTTGATCGTCGGCTGGGTGCTAGGGATCTTCCTGCTGCTGCCAGCGATATCGATGCTCACAACGCAGCCTGTAACAGGATTGGCATTACTCGCGGCATCGGCCGTTCTTCTACCACCAGTAATGGGATTCATTCAGAAGAAGGGGAACTTCCATCTATCCGGAGGGGTGAAATTCATCGTGGTCGTCGTTCTCTTGGGAGTAGCCGTAGGAACGATGGATCAATCACGGCTGCCGACTGCAGAACAAGTTGCAGAGCCGTCCGATACGCAGCCCGGTGCCGCTCAGGTGCCCGCTGTCGAGAAATCCTATCAGGAAGTATTCATCTTCAAAGGGAATGGAGCGAAGAAGTCTGAGCCATTCACCATCACGGGTGACAAATTCAAGATTGTGTACGACTGTAATGGAAGCCTCTGCCAAGCATGGCTAAAGAAGCCCGAAGGCGGATTCAGCTTCGAGCTAATCATGAATGGAACGGGACCGATCAAAGATGAAAGCATTTTTTACAATGCTGGCACCTACTACATCGAATCCAATTCCATCGCCACGTACACGATGAGTGTGCAGGATTATCGATAATTCTCCCCCAATGGCCTATCGAAAGAAGTCTTTCATAGGCTCCATTTGATTGTCATTTAGGCTGCTATAAGACAGCTTTCCATGCTCGTTTGGATGAGCAAACCAAAATGAGACTGGAGGAGCTTCCGGTCGATGAATGGGAGTTGCTGATCGAGTAAGGTATGTCGCTTGCCCATCCATGATGTGAATAAGAGCTATTCCATTTTCCTGCGCATACTTCAGTGCTCCTTCTTGGTAACCGGAAATCGAGAACATTATGCATTTCTGCGCATGTAATGATTGCTGTTTCGCCCAGAGCACCATTACAGCCTCTCTTTCCACGGGACGCTTCAGATGTTTGCACTCGACAAGTAGAAGGAAATCAAATCCCAGAATACGAAGTCGCGCTGTTACATCAATCTTATAGTCACCATCGTGAGCGGATAACTCTTCCAAATGCTCTACTTGAAAAGATTCAAGACTGCCCCGCTTAGAGTCTGCAAGTTTTTGAAGAAAATCTCTGGTGTATTTCTCGAATTCAGCCGGAGTCAGGCTCTGAATTTGCTTCATAAGTATTTGAGTTAGAAATTTTTTGTGACCTCGCGAGTTAGAGGATTTATGTGCCATAAGTGAACATTTCTGTTCTGGGCATACGCAACGATGTCAGCAGTACCTCCTAAGCCAGCAGCAGGTTTCCCATTCCACACAGCAATCATCACATTGGAAAGTTCAACCACTTTTTGTCCTGCGGCGAGATACGACTCTTCATCGGAAGCTTTCCTCGGTAATACTTCAATTTTCATTCCTAATCCTCGCATATCGTGATAACGATTTCGATCTTCCAATTTTCCGAAGCTTTCCTCATACCCCTCAAACGGAACAACTATATATATCATGCCATCGTTTTTTAGGATTAAATCTGCAAACAATTGATCAGCGCCTGCGGCTAAAGAAGTGATTCCTGTCACTTTTGCAGGAAGTCCCTTGATGATCTTATTCATCTCATCTTTTACCCAAATCCAGTCGTCGTCATGAGGAAGCCGTTGATGACCTGTTATGCCGACTCTCATAGTTTGCCGCTGTTAGCGAGATACAAATAGAATTGACCGAGGGGGGTGAGTTTGCAGGATTTGCTATTCATCGCCGCAAAATACATATGCTCTTCTCCAACGGGAACAAGAAGGCGCGCCGCTCTGTACTTTTGAAGGTGGCCAAAAATCTCTTCGTGTTCGGGGTGATCCGGCTCTGCATCAGGTTCGTATGAAGGGTCAAGAGGGAATTCGTGTGAGGGATCAGGAAAGTACTTCGGCAATAGTCTAAGAATTGGGAGGTCTACCACGGGCTTACAAGTCCGTAAGGGGATTAATTTCGCAACGTGCGATTTAAAGAGTGGTCGCTGATCCCATGCTCCCAGAACTTGGTCGACATATGCATAGACACTTGCAACTGTGACATCACCGATGACATCCGACGCCCCTCCGTCCAGAGCTGCACACACAAGGGTCGTGAACACACCGGAACCATTTTCTTCAACAGATGGCTGAGAGTCCCTGCTGGCCGTGAGCACGGATACTCCCTGTCGCAAATGTGCGAGATCATTACTATTGCCCAATGCAGGCACGGCACCAAGCGCTCCACTATGACAGCAATCAAGAATAATTACGACTTCATGGACTGGCGACTGATTGGCAAGACTGAGAACATCCTGCATGCTCACTCCTTCGTCATATTGGGCTGCATCCTGTGTCACCAAATAGCCACCCAAATTGTTCACTGTGCCATGTCCCGCAAAAAAGAGTAGTGCGACATCTGCTTCATGAGCGAATAATTCCTGAATATTTTTCTTCAGAGTTGCCTTCTGAACTTTCTCACCGGGAGCGGTCATGACTTTGCACTCGAAATTCTGAGAACCGTCGTGATTCTTTCGCAACATCTCAGCAATTTTATTAGCATCGTTTACGCATCCGGATAACGGCGTGTCCGAATAGTCGTCAATCCCGACGATGAGCGCTCGCCTCATAAGATCAGTATTGAGAACGGTTCTTTCCTTCTCCCATCATTTGGTTAATCGCTGATGCAATGTTGTCCCACTCCCACGCGATAACTCGGTTCCTTGGAAGACTATATGGAAGAACGCTATTAATGTTCGCCTGATCGACGTACACGCCGAACACTGGAACGTTGTTCCTGTCTGCCATCTGGATTTCCTTTTCCACCCCGTAAGCAGTGCTCATCGATCTTCCTACAAGAACAATGACCATATTGGAACGGCTGATTTTTTCCTCGACCAGTCGTTCCCATTGGTTTTGCGGCATAGCGGCTTTCGCGGACCAATCCTGAATCGAGAAAGGAGTACGGGAATTCCTGCCTTGGCCGATAAAAAGCATTTTTTCTGTATCGTTATGATCGAAGTCGAAGCTAACGAATGCGCGAGGATCTGGAGTCATGAAAAATATGGAAGAGACAGGTGACAGTATAGCTGGATCCTGGCGTTAAACTAAAAATTCCACGGCGGAAGGCGGGCGGGTCTATCCACCACTGATTTCCCTCCTGCCCGGGCACGTGGGTCTATTAACACCTGTACGTCTTGGCTGGGGAGGAGGGATTCGAACCCCCGTATGACCGCTCCAGAGGCGGTTGCCTTACCACTTGGCGACTCCCCAATCGCTCTCCCGGCGAAGTCCGTAAACGGAGCCGGATAAGCCCGAAGATGGTAGCAAGCGGACTTCTTCCCGCCAAGGCTAACCGAGATCCTGCTGGTATTCCTCGTCAGCGGCCTTTTGGGTCGCTTCGGTCCTTTTAGCTTCCTGAACCAGTTGATCCGACGTTTGGACATCCTGAGCCTCCAGCACCTGGCTTTGGGCCTCAGCTTGGGCACTTTTGGTGACAAAGCTCGCTCCAGATTTAGCAGTCTCAACTTGGACCTTGGCAGCAGCCGTCGCCTGCTCCTGTTTTTCATCGTTCTTGAGCTGTTTAGAAGACACCTCCCCACGCAGCGCGGCGCGCTTCAGCTGAAGGAGTTTCCCTTTGGCAGCGGCCTTATTTTCGAGGTGGCGCTGCTTGCCGTGGTCGGCCCGGTTCTGCGCTTCGGCGCTGGAGAGACTAGGCAGATCATCATCGTCTTCGTCGAGGGACATGGCCCTAGCCTAGCAAAATGCACTGCACGACGCACAAACGTGAACTATGCTGTTGATGGTGCGGCCGTAGCTCAGTTGGATAGAGCACTTGGCTTCGAACCAAGGGGTCGTGGGTTCAATTCCTGCCGGCCGCACCATGCACTTCCTATCTATGCCCGAGCAGCCCTACGACATCGTGATCATCGGCGCGAGCTTCGCCGGCCTGACGCTGGCCCATCACCTCCCGAAGAATCTCTCGGTCTTGATCGTCGACTCCAAACCAACGCTCGACCACGCCGTGGAGTCGACGGGGCTGATTACGCAGGCGACGTACGACATGTTCGCCACCTTCATGGACATCAAGAAATTTATCCCGAACCAAATCACGCACATCGGTGTGGTGGCCCCGGACTATGTCCGCCACTTCTTCTCGCGCACCAAAGAGCCGTGGATCTACTCCACGGACACACCCAACCTCGTGAAGCACCTGGCCGAGACGGTGCCCGCAAACGTGCAGATCCGGATCGGCACCTTTTTTGCCGGCAGTGAGGAGATCGCCGACGGTCCCTACAAGCTCCGTGTGCGCTGTCAGGTCGGCGAAACAGAGGACTGGGTCTTGTGCCGCTTCCTTGTGGGTGCGGACGGCGCTTATTCATCCGTCGCGCGCGACCGCGGCCTGCAGCAGAACTGGCGCTTTCTCTCCGGCTTCGAGAAGGTCTTCTACGGCGATATCCTGCTCGGTGACGCGCCGGAGGCGAGCGTCTACCACTTCTGGTTCGGCGAATTCTCACTCGGCTACGGCGGCTGGCTCTCCCCCACCATCATCAACGGTAAGAAGGCCTTCCGCCTGGGCCTCGCTAAGTTGAAGCAGGACGTGCGCGAATGGACGCTCATCCGCGAGTTCGTGGCCACGCTCCAGGCCCGCGGCATCATCCGCATCGAACCCGAGACCAAAGAGGTGGTGCAATTTAGCAGCCTCATCCCCATGAACGGCGTGCTGCGCCGAATCAGCGACGACCGCACTCTCCTCATCGGCGACGCGGCGGGCACGTGCGGCGCGTTCGCGGCGGATGGCATTAAGGGGTCAATCGCCTGCGGTAAGATCGCGGCCGAGCTCATTCCCGCCCACCTCAATGGACAGCGCGACGCCCTGGGCTCATTCCACCGCGAGCTGGAGCGGCGCTACAAGCTCATGACCTATTACCGCAAGCAGCTCCTCTACCGCATGGTCTGGGACATGATGCAGCGCGACCGCACCTTCACGACGCTCTGGCGCATCATCGACCGGCAGCGCGAACACTTCCTCAAACAATTCTGTGACAGCAAAGACCGCCAGAAGAGCTTGGTCAGCGTTGTCCTCACTTGGCGCAACTTGCCGCTGCTCTGCCTGTTCTCGCTCCAGCTCGCCTACGACATTCCGCTCGCCTTCATTCGCTCAGGCCGTCGCCACGGCTGGGTCTACACCACCAAAGAGACGGCGCGCTGGCTGGCATTGCCATTTACGGGGGCGTAAAAAAATACCCCGCACACTGGCGGGGTAGAAGGACCTACGACTGAACCGTTCATTTCCCTGACGTAAACGCGGCCATGAGTCGTAGCATCATGAGTCGATGCTCTTCAAACGGCCTTAAGAGCTCATCAGGCAGCGGCATTGTGTGGTCGTAGTCGACACTGCACTTGGTAAGCATTGGGTCCGTTATGTCGAACGATATATCCACAGAGAAGAGATGAATCTTCTTGAACTTCGCGGCGTCCGCGTCTCGGGCAGCCTGGGTACTATAGACAGCGACAGCCCTTTCCTTTGTTGAGTCGCGAAACACTCGCAAGAATAATAATTCTTTTGGCATGATTACCCCGAATTGAATGATCGAGCGATGTACGATAATTGTATATTATCATATATTAGTCAATACCCTCAAGCCGACGGAGTGTAAGGAGCACACTTTTTCGACGTCTTCTCTCTGTACCTCTTCACTCTCCCCCTTATGTCAGACCAGCAATCCAACGCCATGACGGCGATCGTTGCCATCCTCGCCATCGTGGTCATTGTTTGCCTAGGCTACATGTTTGCACGCAAATACATGATCGCTGAGCCGCAAGGCACCACCATCCAGCTCGACCTACCGGCCAACGACCCTCAGTCGTAAGGAACAAGGCGAGATGATGACAGATGCCAGCGAAAGCTGGCTTTTTTGAATCTCTCACCACCAAACGTCCTTGAGTCCGGCCAAATAAGCAGCAATGTTCACGAGCACGTGCAGGAGCGGCGTAATGATTAAGGCCACGCCGGCCGTCTTCCAGCTCACGACACCGAGCGGCAACATGACGAGGGAGGCGCCCAGGATGAAGTCGATCTGATCCCAAGGCACGAAGGGTTGCCCGGCGGGCACGCCAACCGCGCGCTTGATGGCCGACTTGAGCATATCGCCCACCATGGCCGCCAAGCCGACAAGTGCGCCCGTGCCCACCGAGACGAAGAAGGATTGGGCACCGAACCAGCTCGTGCCCAGCCACCAGAACAGCGTGGCGGTGGTGGCGCCGGCGAGGATGCCCACCGCCAAACCTCGGTAGGTCTTGTGGGTGCCGAGCCGGGCGGGCCAGATGGGCCGGGCGCCGGGCAACCCGAGCCACTTGGCCGGAGGCGGGGCCATGTTTGCCATGTATGCCGGGCCATAGGCCAGGATGGCCGCGCCGAGGAAGGTTAAGAGGGAAGACTCCATCCGAGCAGGAAGAAGTAAGCCAGCATCACGCCGCCATGGTAGATGCCGGCGATCTGAAAGAAGAGATCGAAATGACCGAGTGAGATGGCACTAAACTGTAACAGTCCAACCACCAGAAACATTAAGTAGCGACTGCGGATGACCGGAATGGAAGGCGGCGTACCGCGGATGTTGAGGATGAGTAGGTGCACCACCAGCAGCAAGTAGCTGGTGGCGTACATCAGGATCCAGAAGGCGCTGCCGATGCCGTACCACTGCAGCGTTAAGACGGTGATAATGAGCGCCAGGTGGTCCACCACCACGTCCACGTACGCACCACGCACCGAGGTTTGTCCGAGCTTGCGCGCCAGCGCGCCGTCGGTGCCATCGAAGAACATGTGCAACCCGAAGGCCGCCACCACAAACCACGGCGAGGCGCTGAAGCCAAAGGGCAGCAGGAACATGGAGAGCAGACTTAAGAGCGAAAGGGTGAACGGGGTAATGCCCAGCCATTCGCAGAGCGTAAGGAAGGGGCCAAAGAGCGTGCCGCGCACGCGCTGGAACCAGCGCTGGTAGGGCGCTTCTTGCTCCGAATAGATGTTGTAGGCGCGGATGTCATTGGCCATACAAGGCAAGTGTAGCACTCCTGGCCGGCGGGGAGGCTGGGAAAAGCCGCCACCAACAAGGCTCCGGCCACGCGGTGCGATCGGAGAACTTAGGCCCCATACTTCCATCTGCACTTGAGGCGCACTCGCCCGTCAGCCGCGGACGCGGCGGGGGCACACCAAGCGCGGCACAACAAAAACGCCGCAGCCTTGCGGCGACGGCGTTCTCGTAAGGCGTGAAGACGCTTACTTCTTCTTCGACTTCTTCTTCTTGGTGGCCTTCTTCTTTGTGGCCTTTTTCTTCGTAGCCTTCTTCTTAACCATAGGAGGGAGGGAAGGAATTGATAAAGCGGTTTTTATTGTAGGAGATGCAGCGCTCCTGTGAATTGAATCATGCGGCGCAGTTTTAAAACTGTGATACCATGAATGATCGAATTTGTACTGCTGTAGCAGTACATCAGTACGATCATTTCTGGACGTCGACCGAGTTAGAAGAGGCGGATGCTAAAGCTCGCGCGCGAGACGGCAGCGGGATCTTGGCCTACCCAAACCGTGTATGAGCCTTTGGGGTAAAGGTACGCCTCGTTGCAGGTAGGACCAGAGAAGCTCGCGAGCTCCACGTCGTCACCGGGGAAGATAAGGCACTGCAGGGATTTTTCGGAAATGAGTTCGAGTGTTATTAATTGTGATTCCGTGGCGTTGAATTTGTAGTACTGACCGTAATCCGTGTCGGCGAATGAGCCGCGCATGACGGTGCCGCCGAACTTCAGGAGCTTCGCTTCCGAGAAGCCGTCGTTGCCGTCGCTCTTTGCATCGGCGGCCGTGACGGTAAAGCTGGTGGCGGTCTGTGAGCCGACCTCGAGT
Organism: uncultured Candidatus Peribacteria bacterium; assembly: GCA_964640945.1. Taxonomy (GTDB): domain Bacteria; phylum Patescibacteriota; class Gracilibacteria; order Peribacterales; family Peribacteraceae; genus JAGOUB01. The sequence continues at coordinate 47,823 of CAZXIV010000003.1, forward strand.
TGATAATCGCCAGCGGCGATCGTCACCTTGAGCAGGCAGCTGCCGGCGGAGATGGTGCCGAAGTAGTACTCGTTGGAGATGCCGTCGCTGCGCAAGCGGAAGAGTCGGCAGGTGGGCGTCTCAATCGCACTCTTACCCTTCTTCACAGTCAGCGAGACGGTCTTGGTGGCGTCGATTGTAAAGCGGTAGAGCGCGGAGGCGCGCCGCGTCGACTCGCCTTCCTTGGTAAAGGGCACGACCACCGTGCTAATGGAGGGCGCGCCGGGTGTGGCAGAAGCGGACGAGGAGGACGAGGTCGAAGAGGCCACGGACGACGAGGATGCAGCGCTGCTCACGCTCGATGACTCGCTGGCGGCGCTGGATGATGAGGAGGAGGAAGAAGAAGATGACGTCGACGTCGGCAGGCGCTGGAGCGACTGGAGCGTGGCCCAAAGGAGAAGCGCCGCATCACCACGTGTGAGCGACCACTCGGAATGGAAGGCAGTGGCCGACTCTTGGCCGGTGAGCGGGAGCACGCCACGCTCGAGTAAGTGGGCGATGTAGGGCGCATCCCAGCGGTCGAGGGGGATATCGGTATAAAGGCCGACGGCGAGGTGATCGGGGGCCGCCAGGCCGAAGGCGACAGAGAGCATTTTTACGGCTTCGCCACGCGTAACTTCCTTGGCCGGCTTAAACGAAGAATCGTCGTAGCCGCGGACGATGCCGCGCGACTTGGCGGTGCAGACCGCTCCCTCAAACCAGGCGCCGGCGGGGACGTCGGTAAAGCAGAGGCGATCGGCCGGATCGGCCTCGAGGCCGGCGGCGCGGAAGAGCAACTGTAAGAACTCGGCGCGGTTCACGGGCTTACGCGGACCATAGGTGCCGTCCGGATAGCCGTTGACGATGCGCTGGAAGGTAAGACCCTCGACGGCTCCTTGGTAGAGGCTGCCATCAGGCACATCCGTGAAGAGCGCAGCTTGGGTCGGTAGGACCAAGCTTATAGAGAGCAAGCTGCCAGCAAGGCAGCGACCGACGGTGCGGAGGGAGGGTGTCATCCCCGCTAGACTATCTTGAACATTTTTGTTGTTCAATCGAGCGAGGTCGACACCGCCGAGAGCTCATGCTCTGGCGCTCATTTCATGGTGTCGAGCAGGCGCCGCAAACCGCGCATCATGATGTCGGTCTCGACGTTCACGCCGTCACCGGGCTTGAGCGTCCCGAGACTCGTCACTTCCAAGGTGTGCGGGATAAGAGCGATGGTGCAGCGATCCCCTTCTACAGCCGCGACGGTCAGCGAGACGCCATCGATGGCGATAGAGCCTTTCGGCACCACGGCCGCGACGAGCTCGGACGGAATCTTAATGATGAGCTTCCAGCCCTGTTCAGAGCCAAAATCTTGATTGTCGATCACCTGGCCGACACCTTCTACATGACCCTGAACGACGTGGCCTTCGAAGCGGGCACCGGCTTGCATCGAGCGCTCAAGGTTCACTTTTGACCCCTTCTCCAGGCGGCCGAGCGTGGTGCGGGCGAAGGTCTCGGGCACCACGTCGAAACCGATGGAATCCGACGTGAGACGGACCGCAGACAGGCACGCCCCCGCGGTGCAGATACTGGCCCCAATCGCGATTTCGGTAAACGCCGCCGGTCTCTCTATAAGGAGGGAGTGATCGGTGCGCTCGAGAACGGTAGCGGCGGTTTCGATGATTCCGGTGAACATAGGGGCCTACCATAGCCTCTTTATTGTGGAATATGATTATTGACATAAAACTATAATTATGTATAAATACGCAGTTATGTCAGAAGATCTGCGTGAAACAGATGGTTCTGAAGTGGTCGCCAGTGACCTAGATTTTTCGGTGCCGGGAGATTGCCACACCTTGGACCGAGAAGTGGTTCAGCAAGTGCTCATCGGCGTTGCTCGACGAATCGCGAGCGCACACAATGACGCCGTCGGTCTGATGTATGCTTTCGTGGCTAACAATATCCATTCGAGTTTGGGACCAGCGAAACCGTTCCAGAGCATGAATGAAGTGGTGATGACCCTTGAGGAGGATATCCGCCTGAGTGAAGAGAGCGCACGAGATCCGGCCTACGTCACGGCCTACCGCGACGTCGTACGCCAGTCGATCCGCATCCTTCGTGAACAGAGTGGATTGCCGGCGGAGGTGCCAGCATCTCGTCTGACTGGCGTACAGGAAATTCGTGCTGGAGTCACAGAGGTCCTCACAACAAAACCTCGATTGATCACTCTCAACGAACTGACGCAGCTGATGAAAACCGCTGCCAGCCGCCTAGCGGATACGCGAGTTGGAGAAGCAAAACAGCCATTCGAACATTTCATAAATCATCTTAAAATTAATCCCAGAATGGAAGGCAGTACCTTGTGTTCATACGCTGAGGTCCATCAACATACAGACGACTCCATGCGGGCTTTTCGCGGTCAACTGGCAAACGCGAGAAAAGGCAATTCAGAACGGCAACGAGATTCTGATGCCCTCTATGAAGCGGCCTATGAAGAGATCGTTAAAGAAGCGCTTGTTGTCTTGCGGCAAGAATACGACATGCCAGAGCATTTTATAGAGAACGCCACGGTCACCGGACAACAAACCAACAATTCGACGATTACTTCTCCTGAAGCCAGAAAAATCCTGACGAGCGCTATTGTCACCAATGCGTTAACCGCGCTCTCGACACGGGTCCTCAACATGGAGATAGGGATGTCGCTCCCCCCTCCGGCCACCTTCCGCACCAGTCGCCAGCTTCTCGACTACCTCGCCGTGGCGCGCCAAACGTTCGCGGGCGTGGCCACGATGCGCGGTGGAGCATGCCTCTCGAACCTCACACTTGCTATCGATGACCTAACGAAGAAGCTCTGCGCGAACTACGCGCTGCTGATGAACAGTCCCCCCGATTTGCCGCCGATGCAGACCGGTCCGGACGGACGACCCGTGGCGGTGCCACTGGGCGGTGGAACAACGATGCAGATGGTGTCTGCTCCTCCGGGCGGCACGTCTACACCAGGCATCAATACCGTCGCGATTCCGAAAAGTCCGATCCTAACGAAGGAGTTATGGACGAAAATCTACACTACATATGCTACAGAACATTTCATGATGAAGGCCCTCTTCCATCGTGATTACCGGCAAGACGTAAGTAAGATGATCACAGCCTGGCACAAGGTTTCCAAAACGGCCAAAGACAGTCTGAAATTCCCAGTCACTCACTGGGGCATTATGGAACAAACGTGGGGTCTCTGGGAAGGCGCTTACGTCTTGCATGACAGCGTGACTGATCCCGTCTCTCGAAAATTCCTCGCAGAAGAAGTCCAGCGACGCAAAAGGAATTTGGAGCGCTTTTTTTACAGTGTCAGCGAGGCATGCACACTTCAAGGGAAGCCGCACCTTTCGTTGCCTCCGGAAAAACCCGAAGTCATCCGCAGCACAATGCTGTTGCCGGAGACAGTCCTTTCCTACAGTCTGCAGGGCCAGGACCGCGAAATGCCGCCGGAACCCCTCCTAGCGTGGGTCGGCCGGCAGCCAATCATCCAGAATCGCGCTGAATATGAGGCATTCCGGGACGCCTTGTCGTCCCAGGTGACAAAGATGGATATCGGGCAGTACGGTCTGACCTATGTGCCCGAGGTATTCGACGAGCAATTGCAGCAATACTTCAACCTGCCGGAAGCAGCCGAAGCTAGCATGAGCCGGGTACTGACAAAAGAGAAATTTGAAAGTTTGCTCAAGAAATATGGGCAGAACTTATTAATATTCAAAGCAGACTTTGGCCCGGCACGGGCGTGCACTAGCGAGATTATTGCCCAGTGGAATAGCAATTGGGATGCCACTATGGCGGGAACGAATTTTCCCCTGACCACGTGGGAACAAGTCGACGCCTACTGGCGAGTAAGCAATGCCGACGTTGCAATACCGGATAACATCACTCACCCCCTCGAGCGCGCCGCCGTTCGTGAAATGATCGCTCGGAATCGGAATTGGCAACATCATTTCTACCGACTCCTCAAGGCAGAGTGCGATCTAGACGGAGAGCCAACGCTCTACGATCCCACACTGGATCCAGGCACCGTTCGCGGCACAGTTCTGTTCCCCGAGACTGCCCTGGCCTACTACTTTGACGGCCAGGGCCAGCCTCAAAATATCGAAGATTTTGCCACCTGGGCAAGCTCATGGCCCATGATCACCTGCATGAACCAACTGGAAGCGTTCCTACAATCTCTCACTCTATCGAGCCGAAATAAGCAGGCGGCGGCGGAATGTGAGAAAAAAGTGCTGGACATGGCAAGGACACACTTCGATTTGCCGCCGATGAGCCAAGTCGCATTCACGTCCCGCTTTGCGGAAATGGTCATCCAACTAAGCAGGGCGAAAGCACCACCAGGAACGAGAAGCGTTTGGGACTGGTTCATCGACCGGGCGACCACCCTGAGGAACGAGGAGGCGGCAAATCTCACGCCGATTGCAGATTTGGCGCTGCAGTTGTGGCTCTCTATCCAAATGCTCGGCGAGCACGCCATCCATATGGCGCGACTCAGTTTCCCACTCTATCAGCAAGATGAGAAAATGACGGAATTACTCCCCGCCGTCCGAGAGATCTGGAACACGGTCGGCGTCGCCTCGCGGGATCCTATCGGCAGCAAGATCGGCCGCGATCTCTGGCTCGACGCCCGCTTCCGCCCCATCGTACCGCCGGCAATTATTCATAATGATGGAAAAAACTGGCCGATCATTACGTCGTTTGTCGAGGCCTGGGAGGCGCTCCTTTCGGACATCCAAGGCTCAACGCCGCTGCGGGAGGGGACGATCATAGCGGCGCTCAACCGATACACCCTCAGTCTTGAGAGACAGCTGGCCGAGACGGCGCCTGAAGCGCAGCCGCACCTGGCGATGTGGATCTACGATACGAAGGAGATACTCGCACAGAGCCTCCCCAAAAACTGCGCCGCCGAACAGTGGTTGCAAGCGGCTAAGAAAATCCGTGACTTCACCGCTGCCGGGGAGAAACCGCCGGCCGTCATCATGGATAACGACGTGCTCCGGACGCTCTTCATGGAATGGAAGCACCACACCTTCACTCCGGAAGAACGCAGCCCGGGGGTGATAAGTAATGATCTGCTCTCCAGATTGAGCTACCACTACGCCCACCTCCTCAAGACCGGCACGCTGCAATCCGTCATAAAAGACACGTTGCGGGACGCTATCAATGCCGCCGGGGCCAGCCTGAGAGAGGAGTTGATCTCTTGGCAGGCGACATTTCGAGCTGAGGGAGAGCTCAGCGTCACCTCGCCGCCAGACGCCGCCGAAGTCACACGCCTTCTGGACGGCTTGGACCGGGCCCTGCCCTCCGCGAAGCAAGCCTGCCTCCTCTTGCTTGAGCGCCACCTCACGCCGCTCGACCGCCTGCCGAAGAGCGAGCGCCTGACGGCGACGCTTGTGCGAGAAGGCGCTTGGCTCCCGGGCAAGGTCCTCGTTCGAGCCGCCTGCCCGAGTTTGAATATGATCGAGAAGCTGACGCGCCAAGTAGCCCAGGAAGTCAGCGTCGATCAGAAGGCCCAATTGGATGTCTTGAATAAAGCCATCCGCGCGCCTTTTAAGTTGGTCTATGACCACATCCTCAACGAACCTATCGATTCGATTGAGGAAACGGAACGATTCTTCCGGTATGTCGGCGGCATCCTTGATCATCTCCAGAAGCCCACGCCGCCGGACGCCAGCATCCGCCAAGCCATCGCCCGAAAGCTGGAAGCGCACTTCCGCGAGTGGATCACCTCATGTCCCGAGCTGCGCGGCATCTGGAAGCTGCCCGCCCCAACCGAACCACGTGACACGAGCACCGCGGATGATCCTTTACAGAGCGATGCAGACGTCGGGCCGAGCGCAGATAACGCCCCTCTCACCGGCGCGGACAGCGCCAGCGGTCTGACGGAGGCGCCGCTCGACACGCGACCAGCCCGACCCGAGACCAAACCCTCCCCTGTCTTCGCCGACGACATCGATTTCGCCCAGGCGCTGATTGAGCTCGACACGGCCGGGCAGGACGCGCCCCGACTGATCGCCGCCGCCCTCCAAGAACTCGCTACGATCCACGACCGGCCGAACGGCGAGCTGGCCGACTTGGTCCGGAGCTGCCTTGCCACGACTCCTAGCCGTTCGTACGCCGTCCTCGGCTCGCGCCTGTGGCTGATGCTCAAGAGCCAGCGCAAGCGCCCGGGCTTCCTCGCCACAGCGCGGGAGTTGGCGAACATCCCGCACGCCAGCGATTTCCTGGCGCTGATTGAGCTCTACCGCCCACCGGCCCAGACGCCGGCCGCGGCCGAGGTCCCGACTGCGGACGAACCGGCAGTCGAGAGTGTGGTGGAAGCGCCGGCCGCAGACAGCCCGCGCGACGAGCTGAAAGAAGAAGTAGCAGACACACCGACCGAACCTGAGCCCGAGGCCATCGTCGTGCCGACTGTGCCCGTCGCCACGCCGACCCGCCCGCCGGCCGACAGAGAGAGCGCGCCGCGGAGCGAGCATCCGACGCCACGAATGGCCCCACCGACCGATCCCGACCCCGAAAAAGAGCCGGTCGCCCGCCCGGCGGCGTCTCTCCCTCGCGGACCGGACGCACCACCTTTAAAGAAACGGGCGAGCACCGAATTGAAGGAGAAATTAAAGAAACTGGGCTTCTCAGCCGAGAATATGTCTTTCGAGAGTCGTGTCACACTGGCAACCATCCGCACGGAGATGGCCCACCTAGATGAGGCGCGTGAGACCGAAACCGACCCGGAAACGATTGAGGCGATCGACAATCTTAAGTTGAATACACTGCTCGCTCTCAAGGCAATTCTCGTCAATCTTCGACATTCATAAATAGCCCATGCTCCGCCTTCCCGCCGACGTCCAGGCCTTCCTCCAATCCGAAGCGCGCGCCCTCGCCCCCGGAGAGAACGTGACGCAAGCACGAAGCGACACGCTCATCGCCGCAGTAGTGGCGCAGAGCACGCAGGCGACGGTGACCGAGACACGCGAACTCATCCACTGGCTCACGGACCTTGCGGACGTGCCCGCGCTTATCAATGCGCCCGCCGGCGAGCAGGACCTGGTGCTGCGCCTGGGCGCTCGCGCGCTCTCGACCTTTGCCCCGCAGCTTGACGACACGGCCGCGGCCCTGGCGTCGCTCACCACCGAGGACGTGCGCGATCCTGGTAGCCGCAAGCGCGCCAAACTGAAGCAGGTGGAGCTACAGAACGCCGCCCACGACTTCATCGCGCTGGCGGCGGCCATTGGCCCCGAAGCGGCAGTGGATGCTCTCATTGCCGCCAAGCTGACGCTCGAGTCGGACCGCGACGCCATGACTGGCATCCTGGCGCAGTACGTGGGACACGCCAGTGGTGGACGCGGCAACTGGGGAAACATTCTGCGGATGTTTGACGCCTTCGCCGACTCGCCGAGCATTCGCGTCTTCCTCACACACGTCCTGGAAGTGCAGGTCTACCGCTGTCTCCTGGCCCACGGCGCCGACGACCTGGACCTGCGCTCCGAAGCGGAGCACCTGACCACCATCGAACACCAAGCGAACGCCTGCCTCGACACCCTCTGGGAGAGAGCCGGCCTCGAGCCGGAGAAGCACCCTGACCTGCGCCAGGCCGTGGTGGATACATTCATCGCTGCGGCCACCATGCCCATCCCCGATGTGTTCGTCGACAGCCTCGACGACCACCACGGCAAACCGAAGCCTTTCCCATCGTTCGCCCAGCGCGTGGCAACGCAGCGCCTACTCACGCACGGCGACCAATACCTCTGCCTGCCGACCGGCCGCGGGAAGACGGCTATCCCCTTCTTGGCTTGGGAGATCCGTCGCCGCCAGCGAGGAAACCAGGAGAACCAATTCCTCGGCATCTACCCGCCGAACATGACGCGCGCCGTTGCCAACCGACTGACGCCACAGCCCGGCCTGGGCGACGTCCAGCGCTACTACCGTGCGGGCCAGGCGCCGGGCGTGGGCGTGATCAGCGAGGGAATCACGCCAGAAGATTGCGCCGCCGCCCTAGAACAGCCAATCGTCTTGGTCTCCGACACCATGCTCGATTCCGTCCGTAACGGTGCCAGTATTTTGGAAAGCCTCTGCGCCCAGAAGCGCGCCGAACTGACCTACGACGAGCTGCATCGCGCCAACGGGGGCGGCGACCGGAGCTACAACGCGCAACGGCTCATCGATACCAGCACCTACGCCAGCGGTACGTCCGCCACCCCGCAGCTGAACGGCAGCCTCGCGGGCATCCGCGCCGCCGCCACGCTCTTTCTGCGCCAACAGACCGCCGACGACCGGTGGGGCGAGCACGCTCGCGTGCGTCCCGACCTCGACACATCGGTGGCGGAGTTTCGCTCGGCGCTGCGCCGCGTGCTCTTTAACCCCGAGCCGCCGTCGCGCTGGTCGGAATGGTTCCATCAATGCCGCCTCCGCCAGAACCCGGCCGAAGTGCGGGTGATGAACCGCATTACGCGCGACCGCGAGCTAGACGCCGGCGCCCGTCACGTGCAGGCCGAGCTGGCCCTGCTCGCCCCTTGGCTCTTCGCCGGCGGCGACCGTGATGACCCGACCCTGCTCACCCACCTTACGCGCGAGATCCGCCAGCTCTTCGCCGAAAAACCCGACGTGCATTCCAGCCTCGTGGCCGTCGACTGGTTGAAGTCCGGCGTGTTCGTGCGCCATCATGATTTTCCTGGCCGGGAGTCATTCCTTGAGCGCCTGCAGGACTGGGGCACGACCGAGAACGAGCGCGCGCCCATGCGCCCACTGGAGATCCACGCCATCTGGGGCGATACGCCGCAACGGCAGCGCGAGCAGATTTTCGCCGCCGCCCGCACCGCTCAGGAACGCCAGGTGACAGTGGTTATCCTCGCCCAACGCGAGACGGTGAACATCGGCATTGATCTCCGCTGCATCGACGATATCCGCTACCTCGGCCACCCGACCAACCTTGCCATCCTCGACCAGCTGAGCGGCCGGGCCAACCGCGCCGGGCGCACGCAGGTACCGCTGACGCTGAGTTACTTTGACGAGACGTTGCAGGCCGGCAAGCGTCTCTTGGCGCATCACCGGAATAAGGAGGAACTGGCCGTACTTGCGCCCGACCAGCCCATCACCACGCGCCGCTTTCGCCACATCTACAACCCAGGCACCAGTCCTGAGGCCGACGTGCGGGAAGGGCGTGTCATGCGTTATCTTGAACACCCCGATGAGCGCCATGAGCGCCTAACGCAGCATGTCCACGGCCGCGGCGCCGCTTTGGTGGCGCGTCACCTCGACCGTGCCCCGGTCTGGACGGACTGGCTCAGCCACCGCCGGAACCGCGACCAACTCGGCAGCGGCGACGCCAACCGCTTCGTGAGCGCCTTCGCCCTGGCGGAACGCGCCCATCTCCCCGAGGCATTACACTCCCGGCCGATTGTCTCGTTCGGCGCTGCGGGCGCCGTGCTGAGCGAAGACTGGCGCCGTCTCGCACCCACCCTGGAAGCGGAAATTATCGAATGTCATCCCACGGAACGAATCCGCCAGCATGAACAGGAGGCCGTGCCGCTCGCCACTGAGGGCACAATGATCCGCAGCACATCGACAGTGATGCAGGCTCCTCATCTACGCAAAAAAATGACGGATGCAATCGAAACGTTGCCCGCCAATCTGCGCTGGGGAAACGCCGGCCAGGTCGTGCTTACTGGTCTTGAGAACTTTGGCTGGTCCGACAACGAGATCGATGAGCGCAATGAGCGCCAAATCGAACGCGGCCGCGCGCTCATCCACGCCCGCCGTTTACTCCCCGATGACGGCTTGTTGACGCTCTTCCTACCGGTGACGGCTTGCACGTACGCCCAATTCAACCGCCTCTGCACCGAGGTGCTGCCGCAATTCGGCTTCAGCGTGAATAACAACCGCAGCGGCCAGATGTCGCCAGCTGATACAAACGTCGCCGGCTACCAAGAAGGCGGTCAGGGCGGCTACATCATCAGCGCCACCGCCGTGTCGCCGGAAGGCTTCCGGCCGCACTGGCGGTCGCTCCGCCGGGTTGTCACCCCCGACACCCTCGCCCTCACCCCTCGCTCGGGACAGAGCGAGAGCCAGCAAAACGGGCTCCGCCAGCGTCGCCGCCTGCCCGAGCAATTTGTTCATCGCGAATTCTCCGTCCAGACGCGCAGCCGAAGCGCACTCGCCTGCCGTTATACGCATTACCTGCCGCACCGCGCCGAACAGGAGGCGCGCCTGGCAGAGCTGGCCGGTATTGTCCGGGCCATCCGCCACTTGGCGCCAGACCCAACCGCCTGGCAGACACCGGATAACCGCCGACAGCAAGCCCTCCACAACCTGGGCGCCGAATTGGACGCCAGTGGCCGCTACCCGCGTTTTATACTCAGGAGCCACCCGGAGGATGTGTTTCGACCCTACGATACCCTCTGGGGCTGAGGCCGCAGCGCGACTGGCTAGAAAAGCAGAATCCGCCCTAGACCCTGGACAAAACACCCGGCAATTGGTACGCTCTAGCGCACGCCCGCCGCGCCCCGCGGCTCGTTTTTTCGTGTTCCCAAACTCTCCGTTATGGACCAGATCATCGTCCGCGGTGCCAAGATGCACAATCTGCAGAACGTCGACGTCACCATCCCTCGCGGGAAGCTGACGGTTTTCACTGGCGTCTCGGGGTCGGGTAAATCATCGCTCGCCTTCGACACGATTTTCGCGGAGGGCCAGCGCCGCTACGTGGAAAGCCTCTCGGCCTACGCCCGCCAGTTCATCGCCCAGATGGAGAAGCCTGACGTCGATTCCATCGAGGGGCTCAGCCCCGCCATCTCCATTGACCAAAAAACTGCGCCCCGGAATCCCCGCTCGACCGTCGGTACCGTCACCGAGATTTACGACTACATGCGCCTGCTCTGGGCCAAGGTGGGCCGCGTCCACTGCCCCGAATGCGCTAAGCCTCTCAAGCGCCAAAGCTCGAGCGAGATTGTGGAGACGATCAGCAAGCTACCGGAAGGCAAAAAAATCTACTTGCTGGCGCCGCTGGTGGAAGGTCGCAAGGGTGAGCACCAGAAGATGATCGACAGTATTAGGCGTGAAGGCTTCGTGCGTATGCGCATCGACGGCAAGGTGATGACGACCGATGAAGAAGTGGCTTTGGACCCCAAGAAAGTGCACACCGTTGAGATTGTCGTAGACCGCCTGGTGGTGCGCGACCTGGCGCCCAAGGACGGCGGCATCAACCCCAACCGCACGCGCCTCGCCGACTCGGTGGAACTGGCCTTGCGCAAGGGGGAGGGCCGTATCAGCGTGCTCGACTCCGAGAGCGAAGAATCCATTCGCTTCTCCGAGAACTTCGTCTGTTTCGATCACCCCACCAGCAGCATCGCCGAGATCGAGCCGCGCAGCTTCTCCTTTAACTCGCCCCACGGCGCCTGCGGCACCTGCCACGGACTCGGCTCGCTACTGCGCGTGGACGAGGACGCGATCATCCCCAATAAGAGCCTGACGCTCAACGAGGGCGTCATCCACCCCTGGGCCACCTCGGCCAGCCGGATGGGCTTTATGATGCAGCTGCTCAAAGCTCTCTCTCAGGAGGTGGGCTTCAGCCTCGACCAACCCTGGAAAGACCTGAAGCCCGAGCACCAGCGCATCGTGCTCCATGGCTACCCGCACCCGCTCTCGGTGGAGGTGGGCACGCGCGCATTTGAGGGCTCCTATAAAACGACCTACGAGGGCGTCATCCCCAACTTGGAGCGCCGCCACAGCGAGACCGACTCGAGCTACGTCCGCCAGCAGATCGAGGAATACATGCTCGAGCTCCCCTGTCCGGATTGCGCCGGCCTCCGCTTAAAGAAGGAAGTGCTCGGCGTGACCGTCGGCGCCAAGAACATCGTCGACGCCACCGCGCTGAGCGTGGTGCAGCTCAAGGACTTTTTCACTTCGCTCCTACCGGAGAGCAAGACCAAGGAGAGCCTGAACAAGTACGAATTCACGATCGTGAAGAAAGTGCTACTCGAGATTCTCGCTCGCCTGGATTTCCTGGAGAACGTGGGCCTCACCTACCTGACGCTCTCGCGCTCGGCCTCCACACTCTCGGGCGGTGAAGCCCAACGCATCCGCCTGGCCACGCAGATCGGCTCGGCGCTGCAGGGCGTGCTGTACGTCTTGGACGAGCCGAGCATCGGCCTCCACCAACGCGATAACTCGCGCCTCATCGGCACGCTGACAAACCTCCGCGACCTCGGCAACACCGTGCTTGTCGTCGAACACGACGAAGAGACGATGATGGCCGCCGACCACTTGATCGAAATCGGTCCGGGAGCCGGCAAGTACGGCGGCACCATCGTCGCCCAGGGCTCGCCCAAGGATCTCATCAAGAACTCCGACTCCGTGACCGCCCAGTACCTGAGCGGCCGCAAGAGTATCGCCATCCCCAAGCAGCGCCGCCCCGGCAACGGCGAGACGATCGAAATTAAGGACGCCCACCACCACAACCTCCGCCACGTGGACGTCAGCCTGCCGCTGGGCACGTTCATCGGCATCTCGGGCGTATCGGGCTCGGGCAAGTCGAGCCTCATCCACGGCATCCTGGCGCCAGAGCTGCAGCGCGTCCTCAACAAAGCCCATACCAAGCCGCAGAACGTCGGCTCCATCGACGGCCTGGAGACGCTCGATAAGGCGATCGTCATCGACCAGTCGCCCATCGGCCGCACGCCGCGCAGTAACCCCGCGACCTACACCGGCATCTTCACCGACATTCGCGATCTCTTCGCCGGCACGCCGGAGGCCAAGCTCCGCGGCTACAGCCCGGGACGATTCTCCTTCAACGTCAAGGGCGGCCGCTGTGAGGAGTGCGAAGGTGACGGCTCAAAGCGCATTGAGATGCACTTCCTCCCCGACGTGTTCGTGACGTGCGAGGTCTGCCAAGGCAAGCGCTACAACCGCGAGACGCTGGAGGTGACCTACAAGGGCAAGACCATCGCCGAAGCGCTCGACATGACCGTACTCGAGGCCAGCGAGTTCCTCACGGCCATCCCGGTCCTGCAGAAAAAGTTGCAAACGCTGGTGGACGTTGGACTCGGCTACCTGCGCCTCGGCCAGAGCGCCACCACGCTTTCCGGCGGCGAGGCTCAGCGTGTGAAGCTGGCAACCGAGCTGCTCAAGCGCGCCACCGGTTCCACCTTTTACATCCTCGACGAGCCGACGACGGGACTCCACTTTGAAGACATCCAGCTGCTGCTCGACGTGCTGCAGCGCCTGGTGGATAAGGGCAATACCGTGCTGGTGATTGAGCACAACCTCGACGTCTTAAAATCGGTGGACCACATCGTGGATATCGGCCCCGAAGGCGGCGATGAAGGCGGCGAAGTGGTGGCCACGGGCACACCCGAAACCGTGGCGAGCACCGTGCGCAGCCACACCGGCCGCTATCTAAAGGACATGTTGAAGAAGAAATATGTCGAAATCTAGACGCGATTTGACCATAGGGACCGCTCCGTCGCACCACCACGTGATTGCCGGGGCGCGCCCCTGTGGGCCATGCTTGAGCCCATGCAGCCCTCCCGCTTCAAACAATGTGTTGACCATCTGCGCGGCCCTCTCCCTCAGCTTGGCCGCGTGCGCATCCATGCCTGCAAACAAAGGGCCCATCGCTCCTGGTTCCCAGAAGAACGCACGCTCATCTGTGAAGTCGCGCGGGGCACTGTCGTCCGACGCCGCTTCGTCGAGCAAGCCGGCCCGCATTATGCAGCCCTCTCGCTCCAGTACCTCCTCGATGAAGCCGAGGGCCAACATCAAAGCCAAGACGACCGCGATTATGCGCTAATTGTTCCAGTCTTCGCACCGTACAGCGCGCTTCAATTTGCACCTTATGGGCGCCGAACGTAGTCTTAAATACGCATGAGACGCTTGCTGATCATCGTCGGCTTCCTGGCCGCCACCAGCGTGCCGGTCGCGATCGGGTGGGTGGCGGGAGGAAACCTGGAGGGAAAGCTCGGCTATTCGACGTACCGCCAGAGTGGGCGTGACGATGAGGCTCTGAGCCGTACAAAATCCGTGTCGAAGGCAGGGTCCGACTCCTCGTCTTCCACCATCGTCCGTCGGACATTCGTGGTGGATCAGCACGGCTTCCCGCTCACCTCCGATCCGGTGTTCGACCAGTGCTTCCGCGCCAGTTACGACCAGCACCAGCTCGCCGCACCGGCGACGGAGAAGGTTGCAGACTCACTGACGCCCAAGACCAAGGCCGTGGCCCAAGACTGCACCTCCTATCATCCCAATGACGAGCACCGCTGGCTCATCCCCGAGCAGTCGGTGTCGTTCCAGTACGATCCGATCAAGAGGCGGTACACCCTGCCGATCGGCTTCTATCTGAAGCGCGAGATCGTGACCGATAAGACAGCCACCGGCGTGACACTCTAAAGGCCCGACGACCACCGGCGACGCTGCCAGTTGCAGTGCGGCGGGTCATGGGTAGAGTGCCTTCATTCACCCGCGCACCTCCCGCGCATGTTTCTCCTCACTCCGTCCGTCTTCGGCTGGGACCTTCTCCTCCTGGTAGCCTTAACGGCGAGCGCGGCCGTGGCGATATTCTGCCACTGCTGGATAAGACTGCACCGCGGCCGACGCTGGTATGTGAAGGTGCCGGTTCGGTTGCTCGGATTGCTCGGTTCGATTGGCTTTGTGGCCATCGCGTACGGCTCGTTCGTCGAGCCGCAGCTCATTGTCGTCAACCGTTTCACCGTTGCCTTCCCCTCGCCGACGCCCCTCAAGATCGCCGTCCTTTCGGACATCCACGTGGGGCCGTACAAGGACGCTGCCTTCGTCCGCCGCTTGGTGGATGAAACCAACGCCCAGCTGCCGGACATCGTGCTCTTGGCCGGTGACTTCCTCTTTGACGAAGCGAGCGACCTGGCCGGCTTGGCGCCACTGGGCAATCTGTCGGCGCCGCTCGGCGTGTTCGCGGTGACGGGTAACCACGACGCCGGACGCTTCCTCAAACTGGATATGGCCACCCCGCTGGCACGCACCGACCGCAGCGACGCCGTGGAAGCCACCCTCGAATCACTCGGCATCCGCGTACTCCGCAACGAGCGCGCAATAGTTCGCCAGGGCAATACCTCCATCCATGTGGCGGGTATCGATGACCTCTGGTCGGATCAGCCGAGTCTGGATACAGCTCTGGCGGGACTGCCGGCCGGCGCGCCGCTTATCCTTTTGGCACACCAGCCTGATGTGATTCTTGATACTCTGAGCGCGAAGGCCGACCTGGTGGTGGCGGGCCATACGCACGGCGGCCAGATCCGCCTGCCGTGGTACGGGCCGCTCGGGCCGATGCCGAGCAAACTCGGACGCACCTACGACCAAGGGATCTTCACCGTTGGCAACAAGACGACGCTCGCCGTCTCGCGCGGCGCCGGCGAATCGCTCCTGCGCGCCCGCCTCTTTGCTTGGCCGCAGGTGATGCTTCTGCAGACCGAGCCTCGCCCCTGAGCGGCTGGGCCCGGGTGTAGCCGTCGCCGGAAAGCCAATTGAGATATTGGCCCAGAATGCGGTAGGATTAGGAGTCTATGGTTTGGGCTGACCTCCACGCTCACCTGGCTTATCTTTCCGACGCCGACCGGCGCCGGTTAGAACGGGCGTTCGAGATGGGCAAGCAGGCGCATGACGGTCAGAAGCGAAAATCCGGCGAGCCCTATTTTACCCACCCGATCGCCATGGCCGAGCGGCTGGCCGGCATGGGCGCTGACGCCGATACCCTCATCGCCGCCCTTTTGCACGACACTGTGGAGGACACGCCCCTCACGCTCAATGAGATCGAGGCGGCCTTTGGCCCGGCGGTGCGGGGGCTCATCGACGGCGTCACAAAGCTGACGCGCGCCGACCTCACCTCGCCCTCGCACGACGAACAGATCGAGACACTCCGGAAGATGTTCAGGCTCATGCAGCAGGACGTGCGCATCATGGTGATCAAGATTGTCGACCGCTGGCACAACATGACGACGGTGACCGGACTGCCCACCGAACGTCGCCAGAGCTTTGCACAGGAAACGCTCGACATCATCGTGAAGATCGCCGATCGCCTGAGTATGAAAGAGCTCCGCGAAGAGCTGACGGCCCAGTCGCTGGCCGTGCTGGAACCGACCCTCTTCCTGACGCTCCAGACCATGCGCCGCGAATTTGAAGCGCAGGCCGGCGACGTGGTGGTGGGTATGGCCCGGACACTGAAAAGCTCACTCCCTAAGGGCGTACGTACCTACACTAAGCCCCTGTCTTGGGAAAAGACCCGCATCATCCATGAACTTGGCAGCGGTAGTGGCAAGGCCGAAGTGACGGCCATCTTCGCCTGCCCCGACGTGCAGGCCTGTTACACCGTGCTCGGCCTCATCCATCAGACCTGGCACTTGCAGAAATTGACATTCGACGACTACATCAATGCCCCGGCCATGAACGGCTACCGCGGCATCCACACCACCATTATCCTCCCCAACGGCACACGTGTGCGCTGCAAGGTGCGCACCGAGACGATGGACGTCTACGACCGGCTGGGCGTGGCGATGTACTGCTTCCGCAAGCACAAGGAAGGCGAGGAAGTGGCGATGCTACCCTGGACTGAGCGCATTTCGCCACTGGCCGAAGGCACCAGCTACCAGAGCCAGGCCTTCTGGACGAGCCTGCAGCGCGACCTGCTCGGCGAGGAGATCGTCGTCTATGGCGCCAGTGAGCAGTCGGTCACCATCCCCCGCGGCGCTACCGTGCTGGACGCCGCTTTTTACCTCTTCAATGAGCAAGCCATCCGGGCGGGCGCCATCCGCCTGAACGGCCAGGAAGTGGCCCTCGACGCCACTCTCGCCAACGGCGACGTGGTGGATGTCACCTTCCACGACGAAGTACAGGCGGGACGCGAGTGGCTGAATTACGTCGAATCTGGTCTGGCCTCGGCCCTCATCCGCCAAGAGCTGGCCAAGGCTCCCGAAACCGAGAAGATTTTACTCGGCCGTACTTTGCTCGACGTCGGCCTCCGACGCCATAACCTACCAGGATTGGCCGAATTGAAACCACGCGTGTTTGACGACACCCTGGCGGCCCTGGGCCTCAACCGGCCCGAAGACCTTCTCATCCAATTGGCCGAAGGCAAACTGACGGTGCCTCAAGCCCTGAACCTCCTCTCGCACACGCTCGGCGCCGCTGCGACCAAGCCGGAAACATGGGAACTACGCATGCACCTGACCGGCGAACACGAATCGGAACGCTGGGTGACGTGGCTACGCTCGCTCCACCCCAACCGCCTTCACCTTGGGCGCAATCGCGGCCATGAGACGGTCCGGGCGCAGCTGGCCCTCACCGCCGGCCAGGCCGACTCGATCGATGCCTATCTGCGCCCGCGTCTGCCATCGGCGCGCTGGAAGCTGCAATCAAAACGTCTCCGCACGAAAGTGCTCGCCGCCGCGATCGCCCTAGTGGTGCTCTGGGGACTCGACCCTGTCGTCGGCCAACTGCTCATTAACCAGTACACTTCGGTGCCCGGGCTAACGATCGTGCGTTTCGTGATGTTTATCGTCGTGGCGCTCGTCGCCCAAGCAAACGTGCAACGAGCAAATCTCGGCCGTTTAATGCCCATCTCGCCCCTGAGCCCAACCTTGCTCGCCTCGGGCATGGCCCTGTTTGCAACGACCGTCGGCACGTACTCCGCCCTGCGCTCCATCGACCCGACTGGCTATATCCTTATGATCGTCGCCGGCGTACTCGCCGTCGCTTCGGCGCGTGCCCTTATCCGCCGCGAACCCGCAACGGCCACGTTGGCTAGCCTGGGCGTGGTAGGCAGCTGCATCGCCGCCTACATCGCGGTGGTGCAACCCAGTCCTTTCAGTATCTTTGCGGCCCTGCTCGGCTCGGGTGGCTTCGCGGTCTACTCGCTGGCCAGCCAGCAGTACCAGAAAACCGTCAGCATCCGCACGCGTTACCCGACCTTCCTACTTTGGGTGGCGATCACAGCCCTCGTCTGCTCACTCTTTCTCCTGCCGTGGACGCCCCTCCGCGGCCTGACGGGCCCTGGCCTTTGGCTGTCGGCGGCTTTCGTACTCGTCTTCACGGTCTTGCCGTATATCTTGTACTTCGAAATCATGCGCCTGACGGAGAGCCGCCTCCTCGACCGCCTGCTGCCGCTCGTGATTGTCTCCACGGTGGCGGGCGATCTCGTGACGAATTGGATCTGGTGGCCGCTCTTGGCGCTCCCCGGCTTGATGACGGTTTGCTGGCTTCTTTGGCTCCACACCGACGACAGTCAACCGTCAGGACCGACGCAGTATGCGCACGGCCGTCAGCCAGTTAGCGTTGATGACTGAGCCATCGGCGACGGCGATCTTACTACCGGGCGTCTCCCAGGCGAGAAAGCACTCGCGTGCCTCGTTGCCGATGGAATGGACCATGACGCTCACGTCGTTAATAATAGGAGAATCAAAGCGGACCTCCTCGCCGTCCGGCAGGACGACCGACGGAACGCTGAACATATTCGCAATCAGGTAGCGCACGGGGTGGTGGCGTCCGGGATTAATGTCTGTACCGATACGACCAAGAGCGTGATTCGTAGCCGCAGAAGCAAACTTTTTTCCGCGGTAATCGGCGATAGGATGAGCCAGAGCCGGCGAGGTGCCGGGCTGGAAAGGCGCCACACCAACATCGCTCAGGACGGCGGCGCAGGCGGGCTCAGTGCGAATCTCGGCAGCGACACGCTCGGCCAACTCGCGCTGCTGCGGGAAGAACGCGTCGCGCTGGGTCTGAGGATCGGGCACAAACATCAGCGGCTCGATGGCCAGATCATCCGGCAGCTCGATCTGCACGTCGGCCGCCCATGTGGACGGGCGCAAGCTGCCACTCTGGGGATCAATGACGCAGCCGCGGGCATGGGAAATGACCCAATGCGGGGAGCAGAGCCTCGCTAAAATGTCGTCACGGCCGTAACCATCCACTTCAAGTAGGCCACCCTCCTGGGCAACAAGCCTACGAAACCCCGCCACTGGTCCCAGCATGCCAGCACGCTTTTGCCGGGCCGCCTCAACAAAACGCATGGCGATTGTCAGCTGGCGACGACGATCAAGAAGCTCATCGACATCGGCCGGGGTCGCGGCTTCGGCTTCGATCTCGAACGCCGCCGTACTCTCGATCGTGCCCTGACGAAGTAACGCTATGATGTGGGCCGTATGGGCGGCGCGGGCCTGCTCGGCCCGACGCCCAGCTTGCTGGCGGGCGCTCTCGGCGCGTAAGCGTGTTAGCAGGTCCGAACCAGTATTTTCTGCGGGATTCTCAGCAGGCATAAAAGAAAAGTGGCGCTATTCTGCATGGAATTCTTATCCTTGCAAGTCGCCCGCCGTACGTTCAACCAGACTTAGGCTGTCGCAAGGAGGGATATGTCTTCCGCAGGATGCAATCCAGAATCAAAAGAATGACATTCTTCCGCCATCAGCACATCAATCACCGTGCGCACCTCTTTACATAATGCGGCAAAATCCACGCGGGGCTGATCAACATTTCGAAGAAGATCAGCTAGTACGATCTCACCAGTCAACTCAATAGCCTTATGTTCGATCAGCTCTCGAATCTCCCCACGCTGACGCAGCATCCTCGCCACTCGGCAAGCAGTAGCACTCAGAGGATGCCGAAGTAACAACGCCCGGATTTCTCTGCGAAGCGCTTCTTGCACACGGTTGTGGATAATAAGCACTGCCTCCTCGATTTCAAGAGCTTTTGCCTCCTCCAAAACACGTTGCACAACCTCTGCTTCCGTCTGAGGAATCGGAACGGTGTCGGAGGCCGAATCGTAGATGAGGGTATTGACTACCATTTGGGACCCAAAGTTTAAGAATATTGCCTCTTTTGTCAACTAAAGGCGACATGAAATTTGCGTGTAAAAACAAGGATGCGGTTCAAAAAGACTAGATTGACCGCTTCGCCCGCCGAAACAACTCAAAACAACGCTGAATCAAGTAACGAAAAACGATGTAATTGCGGGCGATATCGGCAGCTGAAACCCACTCTAGGGGGGAGTGAGCGCCACCACCTTTGATCGGAATACTGAGCGTCGGCTTACCGCCTTGGGCGGCATAGAGGCACTCGTCAGCATTAGAATGGCCGTACACGTAGTTGGCCGACGCGCCCGTGATACGCTCGATGGCAGCGTTGATCACGCCGACGTACGGATGCTTCGGATCGACCATAAAGGGGGAATACGAGGTACTATCGGGCCGTTTACTGAGCGACACGCTAATACCAGTGCGTTTCCAATCACGGATCACGCCGAGACGTTCGACGGCTTCCATCTGTACTTTGAGCGCCGACTCGATCGTGGACGGGGGCACGAGCAACATCTTGTAGTTGGTTTTCGCACTTTGGGGACGGATCAGCCCCTCCGAATCGGCACTCACATCGGCGGCGAAGATTTCCTCAAATCCAAGCGGGCCCGGCACGCTCCCCTCGTCTCCTGCCAATATCGGATGATGACGTAGATGTGGAGCAGCCGCGCGCAAGGCTGGCGAAAGCGGATCGAGCGCATCGGGGTTGAATATGCGGTACACCTGCGCCAGTTCGTGGTACGCCGAGGGCATGTTGGGGCGCGCACCGTGGCCCGCTCCCATTACCAACTTGGCATGAATGCCTGACTTGAGGATGCCGCGCCGACCGCCAATGACGTTCATCTCGTCCTGGCCGGGCGGAACTTGGAGCGGTCCGATCTCGGAGGACAGCACGAGGTCGATACTCGAAAAATGCGGCCACTGATTGATAATGTGCTGCGCAGCGTGCGAGCGGTATTCTTCGTCACCGGTAAAAGCGACATAGAGACACATGCCTTCGGGCACGTTCACTTCACGCAGGAGGTGGATGCCGTTCATGACCGATGATTGCATGTCATACACACCAAGACCCCGCAGACGATCGAGGTCATCAGCCTGGGCCGTAAGCACATGAGGACTATTCCAGTCGGTCGATGGTTTAACCGTGTCGGCATGAGCCACCACAAACGCGGTAAAGTCCGCCTTTTCGCGCTGACCAAGCTGACAAATAAGGTACGAGCTGTCTTCGGGCGTTTCTTCCCAGTAATCCACTATGCGTTGTTCGAAGGCTTCGGTCCCAATCAGCTGCTTAATGAGACCCATCTTCTTCTGGGCCAAATTTGGCGTATGCGATGGGCACCCCACCAAACGATCAAGGACGTTTCGGGACCAATCGTCGAGGTGATAGTTGGAAAGTGGCTTCAGTGGCACAGGTCCGTCATTGTCCCGTCGGGACGGGGTCAGGTCAATCAAGGCAGACAGTCGTGCGTTTGGAGGCCATTTCCTTTACGCTCTCCCCGTCTAGAGTCTACTTCCCGCTATGCCCTCGTTCGACCCCGTCGACCCCCGGCAATCCTTCCCCGCTCTCGAACGCGGCATCCTCCAGTATTGGAGGGAAGAGAGCGTCTTCAAGCGCAGTTTGGAGGAACGTGAGGGCGCCGAGCGCTTCAGCTTTTACGACGGCCCGCCCTTTGCGACAGGACTCCCCCACTACGGCCACCTGCTCGCCGGCACCATCAAGGACGTGGTACCCCGCTACCAGACCATGCGCGGCAAGTATGTGGAGCGTCGCTTCGGCTGGGACTGCCACGGCCTGCCCATCGAGAACATCATCGAGAAGGAGAATGATATTGGCGGCAAACCCGAGATTGAGAAGATGGGCGTCGCGGCCTTTAACCAGCTCTGCCGCAACGCCGTGCAGCGCTACGTGCACGAGTGGCGCGCCACCGTTGAGCGCAGCGGCCGCTGGGTGGATATGGACTGGGACTACCGCACCATGGATGCCGAGTATATGGAGGGCCTGTGGTGGGTGCTCGCTCAACTCTCGGCCAAGGGCCTGCTCTATGAGGGCTACAAGCCCATGCACGTCTGCCCCCGCTGCGTCACGCCGCTCAGCAACTTTGAAGTCACCGACGGCTATAAGGATGTGACGGATATCAGCGCGACGGTGATGCTCGAACTCACCGATGAGCCCGGCACGTACATGCTCGCCTGGACAACCACGCCGTGGACGCTGCCCGGCAATCTGCTCCTGGCCGTGGGTAAAGATATTCCGTACGTGCGCGTACATGTAGAGAACAAGACGTATATCGTCGCCGAAGCGCGCGTTGAGACGGTGTTTAAAGACATCGAGCACACCATTGAGGGCAAAGCCTTTAAGGGCAAGACGCTCGTGGGCAAAACCTATACACCGCTCTTCCCCTACTACGCCGAGACGTACCCCACGGCCTTCCGCATCGCGGCGGGCGAGTTTGTATCCGTCGAGGACGGTACCGGCATTGTGCACATCGCCCCGGGCTTTGGTGAGGACGACTTCGCGCTCGGCAACGCCGAGACACTCGAGCCGCTGCTCCAGCATGTGAGCATGGCGGGTCATTTCAAAAAAGAGGTGACGGACTTCGCCGGTCTGGAAGTGAAGCCAAAGGCCGACCCGACCGCGACCGATAAACTGATTGTCAAACACCTGAAGGAGAAGGGGCTGCTCTTCAAATCGGCCAGCTATCCCCACAGCTACCCGCACTGTTGGCGCTGCGACAGTCCGCTGCTCAATTACGCCACCAGCTCGTGGTTCGTCGCCGTCGAAAAAATCAAGGAGACAATGCTCGCGGCCAACGCCCAGACCGAATGGGTGCCCGCCCATCTGCGCGACGGCCGCTTTGGAAAATGGCTGGAGAATGCACGTGACTGGGCCATCTCCCGCAACCGTTACTGGGGCACGCCGCTGCCCATCTGGCGCTCGCCCGCCACGGGCGCAACCGAGGTTATTGAGAACCGGACGCACCTGATGGCCAAGCAGCCGATCCGCTTCACCAAAGTGTCGGCGGTGCGCCACGGCGAAAGTGAGGGCAACCTCCACGGCCTCTACCAAGGCGCCGTGCCCGGTACGCCGCTCACCTCGGCCGGCAAAGACATGGCTAAAGAAGGCGCTGCCTTTCTGAAAGACCAAGCGGTCTCTGTTATTTACTGCTCGCCGCTCCAGCGCTGCCTCGAGACGGCCGAAATCATCAAGCAGGCCACCGGCGCCGAGATTATTGTTGATGAACGCCTGCGCGAGGTGGACTGCGGTCCGCACGAGGGCAAGACCTCCAACGCGCTCAAAGAGCTCGACGGCCGCAAGGCTCAGGTCCTCCGCCAATCACAGGAGGAAACCCCCGAACCGCGTCACCACCTGCCGGGCATGGAGCCGCTGGCCCAGATCCAAGAGCGCATCTCATCCTTTTTGGATGATGTGCTCCCGCGCCACCGCGGCGAACACGTCGCCGTCGTGACGCACGCCGACCCCATCCTGTGCGTGCGCCATCACTTCTCCAAAGAAGCACACCGCAAACTGGTGGCTCAGCCCAAGCCCGCCTTTGCCGCCCCCGAAACATTTTTCTGGGACCACGTCACCGCTGCCCAGCTGGACCTGCATAAAGAAGTGGTCGACCACCTGGTCTGGCCCGGCCCGGCCGACGAGACGACCGTAGAACTGACGCTCGTGCGCCACGGCGAGACCGACTATAACCTAAAGGGCATCGTCCAAGGCCAAGCCGACCGCACGCTCAACGACAAGGGGCGGGAGCAGGCCAACGCCGTGGCTGCCAAACTCAAGCAGGGCCACTACGACGTGGTCCTGTCGTCGGATCTTGGCCGCGCGGTGGAGACGGCGCAGATTATCGCCAAAACCCTCAACCTACCGCTCAGTGAACAGAACCCCATGTTCCGCGAACGGATGATGGGCGACTGGCAGGAACGGTCGAAGCAGGAATTTCTCGACAAGCACCCCACCAACCCCTGCCTCACCACACACACCCCCGAGAACGGCGAGAGCCTCTCTGAATTCCTTGCCCGCGCGCAGCAGGCGTACGCCTATATCCTCAAGACATACCCGGGCAAGCGCGTGTTGCTCTGTAGCCACGGCGGCTTCATGAACATGTTCCGCGCCTTTATGGAAAGGCGAAGTCACCGCGAACTTTCGGCCGTACGCATCGAGAATTTAGCGCTCCTCGAGTACCAGCTGACGCCCCTCATGCGCCGCACCACCGAGGTGCTCGACTGCTGGTTTGAGAGCGGCTCAATGCCCTACGCGCAGGCGGGCTACCCTCACCGCTTCCGCTCGGGCACCAAGAAGGACGAGCCCGTGGGCTTCCCGGCCGACTTTGTGGCCGAAAACCTCGACCAGACGCGCGGCTGGTTCTACACGCTCACCGTCCTCTCGACGGCGCTCTTTGGCACTTCGGCTTTCGAGCACTGCGTCTGTGGCGGCATCATCTTGGCCGAGGACGGCAAGAAGATGAGCAAGAAGCTCAAGAACTACCCCGACCCGAATGATCTGATGGAGCAGCACGGCGCCGACGCCCTGCGCTTCGCCCTCATGAGCTCGCCGGTGGTGCGCGCCGAGACGCTCAACTTCAGCGAGCGCGGCGTAAAGGAGGCGGTGCAGCAGCTGCTACTCCCCCTCTGGAACAGCTACTCGTTCTTTGTCACCTACGCCAACGAAGCCGGCTTCGAACCCGCGGCCGACCGTCGCCCGCCGGTGCACTCGCTTGATCGCTGGATCACCGCCGAAGTGCAAGACTTGGCCAACCGCATGACGGGCCAACTGGAAGCCTACGACCTCTCGGCCACCTGCGACGAACTCCAAGGCACCATCGACGCCCTCACGAACTGGTACATCCGCCTCTCGCGCCGCCGTTTCGCCGGCAAGGGCGACTTGGACGAGCCGCTCGGCGATCCCGCCCAGGAGCGAAACGACGCCCTCGGGACGCTGCACGGCGTGCTGGTGACGCTTTCGCAATTACTTGCGCCATTCTGTCCCTTCGTGACGGAGGCGATGTACTTAAACCTCGTCCGCACGCCCCACGCCTCGGTGCACCTGACGCGCTGGCCCGAGGAGCGCGCCCTTACCAAGGAGGAGCGCGCCATGATCGAGAAGACGCGCCTCCTGCGCACAGCCGTATCACTGGGCTTAAAGCTCCGCAGCGAAGCCAAGGTGCGCGTGCGCCAACCCCTCGTCTCGGCCACGATGGCGGTGCCCCCAAACCTGCGCGGGCTCATTGGCAAAGGCGAGATTGCGCTCCTCCGCCAAGAATTAAACGTGAAGGACGTGATCCTGACCGACGACCCCGGCAGCCTCGGGCGCGCCGTCGCCCAGGTGAACGCCCGCAAGGTCGGCCCGCGCCTTGGTGGCCGCGTGCAGGAGGTGATCGCCGCCGGCAAGCGCGGCGACTTTACGGTGGAGGAGGATGGCACGGTACTGATTTTGGAAGAGCGCCTCAGCCCCGACGAAGTGACGATCGCCTACCAGGCCCAAGACGGCCAGGCCGTCGCCGCCGATAAGGGGATCGTGGTGGGGCTCGATACCGCTGTCTCACCCGAGCTTGAGCGCGAAGGCCTGCTCCGCGACGCCATCCGCGCCATCCAGCAGGTGCGTAAAGACGCGGGCCTGTCGGTCTCGGACCGGATTGTCCTCCAGGTGGAAGGCCTCGGCGATCTGACCGTCGAAGAAACGGGGCTTATTGAGCGCGAAACGGGCGCCACGCTCGGTGCCAGCCACGGCCCACTACAATCGGTCGACCTCGACGGCATCGTCTTAGCCATTTCCCTCCATACAGTATGAAAGCCCTCCTCCTCCGCCTGCTCGCCACCGCCGGCCTGCTCTGGATCTTGATGCTCGTCTTCCCGGGACGCTTCGAAGTGACGAACGGCCTCACCGGCCTGATCGTAGTCATGCTGATGTTCGGCCTGCTCAACGCCATCGTCCGCCCCGTGCTTGCGCTCGTAACGCTGCCGGTGGCGCTCATCAGCGGCCTGGTGGCCTCGCTCATCGTGAACCTGCTCATCCTCCTTCTTTGTCAGCGCCTACTGGAGGCGTTGGACCTGAGCACCCAGATGACGCTGAACGGTTGGGGCGTCACCTTCGCGGTAGCCGGGACCATGGGCCTGCTGCACTGGCTCCTGAAGCGCTGAGGCTTAGGCCTTCTCCCACAGCTCTCGGAACATTGCGCGCAGGTTGGCGCTGAGACGCACGTCGTGGATCTCGACCAGGTAATGGGGCTTGGTCTCCGTCACGATCATCACCATGTATTCGCCGTTCACCCAGAGCGTCGATTTGATCTCGTCCTGCTGCTTCCAGAACTTCACCACGCGGTTGACGTAGTCGTGCTGAACCATCTTCCGCTCAATTTCCGATTGGTTCGTCAATAATCGGAGCGGAACGGTCTTATAATCGGGATTGGTCCAATACCAGTCGATCCAGTCCTTGTACTCTTCTACGAAGGTGTGGTCCTGGAAGCCCCACCAGACGTTGTCCGTCGCCCGGACGCTCGCGACCCACTTCGGACTCTCGCTCTGCAGGTAGGCGCCGATCTCGTCCTCGTCCACGAAGACGATTTTCGGGACGGAGTAGCGGACGTTCTTGGCGATGGTCTCCAGCTCGGAGACGACTTTACGAATGGAGTGTTCTTTCTTATTCAGGTTCTCCTTCTCTTTCTCGATGAGCTGGTAGAGATCCTCGGGCGGACGAGCGAGCACATACCGCTTCGACGAGGTGACATCCTCGCGGATCACTTTCCTATCGATGAGGTTCTTGAGCAGTCCGTAAACGGTCGTGCGGTTGATCTTGGTGAGCGACGCCAGCTCGGTCACCGAAATTTTCCCCTGCTGAAGGATCATCAGATAGAGCTCGGTCTCTTTTTTGGTGAAGCCTAAATCAGCCAGAAGGACATCAATCATCCCTTCTAGTATAGTCTTTTTCTTGATTTTTGTCGAACAACCGCCAACAAATATAAAGTGTTTACTTTAAGCCAAAAAACTAAGAAATATACGAGCTATTACTGATAGTATTTTTGACCATTCCAACAGTAAAATGTATAAATTACATACAATTTTTACTTTCTGTCTACTACCACATGAATCCCTCAAAAAAGCCAGTCATGGCTTCCACCCTTTCTCTCCTGGCCCTCGGCCTGGCCGGGCTCGCCTTCCTCAACCGTGGTCCCGCCAACGGTGCCACACCGAGCGCGCTCTCGACCATACAAAAGACCGGCGTGATGCGCGTCTGTTACGCCGTCTGGCCACCGGCCGTCATCAAGGACGCCACCACCGGTGCACTCTCCGGCCACGACATCGACGCACTCCGCTACATCGCGGACCAAGTAGGCGCCAAGCTGGAGTTCTCCGAGCAGACGTTCGGCACCATGGCGACCGCCGTGCAGTCGGGCCAGTGCGACATCGGCACCTCGCTGTTCGTCAAAGTCGCCCGCGCCGCCGCCGTCAACTTCTCGACACCGCTCTTCTACGCCGGCAACAGCGCCTTGGTGCGCGCTGGTGAGACGCGATTTCGCAACATCGAAGACATGAATAAGCCCGGCGTGACAATCGCCGTCGCCAACGGTGAGTCGGGTCACATCTACGCCAAGGAGAAGCTGCCGCTGGCCACCATCGTACCGATCGACGTCGAATCCTCGGACCTGTCGCGCTTTCTCTTAGAGGTGGTCTCGGGTCGCGCCGACGCGGGCCTGGCTGACGCCAACACCATTGCCATGTTCGCCGCCGCGCACCCGGGCACCACGGACCTCTTCGCCGCCAAACCGTTCGATGTGAACCCCGACGCCTGGCCGGTGCGCCAGGGCGACCCCGACTTCCTACAATTCATCAATAACTCGCTCGCCTTCATGCAGGCCAATGGCACCTGGCAGGAGCTCGAAGAGAAGTACGACGCCAAGTGGCTCCACGAGGTGACTGAATACCGCATCCGTTAACTCTGCAACCATGTACGACTGGCAGTGGTCCATCATCTGGCAATACAAGGGAGTGTTCCTGGAGGGAGCAGCCGTCACGCTCTGGACGTCGCTCCTGTCCATTCTTATCGGCACGGCCGGCGGGACCGCTTTGGCCCTCCTCGCCCGCCTCGACTCCCCTGGCCTCAACCGCACCGTCGCGGTGTGGATCAGCCTCTGTCGGGCCCTGCCCGTCCTGGTCGTCCTTATCTGGATCTATTACGTCGTCCCCATCAGCTTCGGCCTGCGTCTCTCATCCTTTGCCGCCGCCGTCGTCGCCCTCTCGCTCCATCTCTCCGGCTTCGTGGCCGAGACTCTCCGGGCCGCCTTGCGCTCGGTACCCGCCGCCCAGTGGGAATCGGGGTTGGCCGTGGGCATGACACCCGGGCAGACGCTGCTGTTCGTTATCGCTCCCCAGGCGGTGCGGAACGCCATCCCAAACCTCCTCGGCCTCTACATCACGGAAATCAAGAACTCCTCGCTCGCCTCAGTGATCGCCGTCAACGAGGTGCTGCACCGGGCGAACATCGTCATCAGCGAGACCTTCCGTCCGCTCGAAATTTACACCGGCGTCGCGCTCACCTACCTGATCATCATCCTGCCCCTCATCGCCCTAGCAAAATACTTGGAACGCCAGAGCGGTAGCCACCTCAGCCATGCCTTCAGCGATTGAAATTACCGGCCTTCGCGTCAGCCTGGGCAACCAGGAGATCCTGCGCGGCATTACGGCAGTCATGCCCCCGGGCAGCGTCACGGCTCTCATCGGCCCGAGCGGCTCCGGCAAAAGCACACTACTGCGCTGCCTGGTGGGCTTCGTGCCGCTTCAGGACGGCCAGATCGCGATTGCTGGTGCCCGGCTGGAGGCCGACCAAGCGGCGGATCTGCGCCGGCTCCGGGAACGCGTGGGCACCGTCTCGCAGCAGTACACCTTGTGGCCGCACCGCACCGTGCTGCAGAACCTCTGCGACGGACCCATCCTCGTGCGCGGCCTCAACCAAGCCAGCGCCGAGCAGCGCGCGTATGGCCTACTCATGGAGCTCAACCTGGTCGAGAAAGCGGACGCGTACCCCACTGCCCTTTCGGGCGGCCAGCAGCAGCGCATCGCCATCGCCCGGGCGCTCGCCATGGACCCCGAAGTGATCCTGCTCGACGAAGTCACCTCGGCGCTAGACCCCGAACGCACGGCCGACATCTTGGTGGCCATCCGCAAGCTGGTGGCCGACGGGCAGCGGACGGTAGTGATGGCCACCCACGAAATAGGCTTCGCCCGGCAGGTGGCCGACCAGGTCGTCTTCTTGGATAAAGGCGCAGTGGTAGAGCAGGGTTCACCCGCCGCGGTGCTGGACCGACCGTCACACCCGCGAACCAAGCGGTTTCTCTCGGCCATGAGCCTGGCGGCTTAGAAGTTCTTCTGGGCGAAGTCGTTGATGGCCCAACTCATGCCCTTGATGGCCGCACCCTTGGGCATCTTGTGGTACGAGGAGACGACGCCATACTGGCCGTCGCCTTTCTCGAAGCCGAAGATGATGAAGCTCTTGAGGCCGAGCTCCTGGAGGAGCGCCTCGCACTTCTTCTTCATGTCGTTGTTATCCATAGTAGACCGATCGTAGCACAAAAAAACCGCCTGCCCCGGAATGGGGCAAGCGGCGAAAGGGTTGGTGACGACTCTCTACTTAGGACCGGTAGGCCGTGGAATTCACGACCGTGTCGGGATATTCGAACCAACGAAACAATCGGTTGGTGAAGGCATCGATGTCGAACCACTCAAGGTGGCTCAGGGAGGACAACGAGCCGAAGATCGGCAGTTGGCGGTTCGAGAAGTTCTGCAGGGACGCCTGCAGGCTCGAGGTCAACGCGCCGTTCACCTTGGGATTGACGATGTTCCCCTCGAGAACAAACGTCTCATTGGCCCCGCTGTTGATGACGGTATTCATGCCGCCGCTGTAGAGATTGTTGAAGACCACCACGAACGATCCCGTGATCGTTCCGGTGAGGACGTTGCCGGCCAGGTCATAGGCGATGCCGTAGACCTTCTGGCTTACGTCCGCTTTGTTGTAGAAGGCCAGCGAGTTAGCCTGGATGGCTACGTTCGCGGCGTTGACGTTGATGGCGATGGCGTTCAGGCCGGCCTTGTTGAGGCCGCCTTGACTGTTCGCGTTGGCCGCCGCTGAGAATGTAAACTGGCCGAAGGCCGAGACGCCGGTCGGCACGTCCGTACCATTGGTGGCCGGGTTGGCGTTGGTGATTGCAGTCACCTTCGCCCCCACGACGTCGTTGGTGTGACTGAGAATTGGAGCGTTGACGCCCGGCGTGTTACGGCCGATGAAGACCTCGCCCTGACCCAGGGAGTCGCCGTTATTGGCGACTTGGTTGTTGGCTGATTGTAAGCCTCGCGAACGGACCGCCCCTTCGCCCGTGGCATTGTTAGCCACGGCCGTCGGGTTGATCCGAAGTTGGATGACTTCGCCCGAGATGGCGCCATTGGCGTCTGTCTTGAGCCGGGGACGGACAACGATGACGACATCGGTACCCTTTTGGACCACCAACTGATTACTTTCTAAGTTGGCGACGAAAGTTCCGGGGGCGACCAGGTCGCTACCCGCCCCCGCGAGGGTGGCAGAGGCGAACGGCGTGGTCGCGCCGGCGAAGTACAGATCGAGACGCTCCACGGACCGAAGGGGCCCGGTGACCGACTCGAACTGCAGATCGGTAACGCTGATATCTTCATACTCCGCCCGCAGGCTAAGCTGGAGGATGGTATCCCCGAGCGCACCGGCCAGGAGTTGGCGGTTAGGCAGGGGGGTAGGATCCTGCGTCACGTACAAGTTGCCTTGCGCAACAATTGTGTAGGTGATGCTGGGAGTGGTGGTCACCGTGATCTGACCGGTGCCAGTGCCGTTGGTGTTGATGCCAACAAGGCTGGAACCGTTCGCCACCAATTGCGCTTCGAGGTACGACGAGGAATTCGTCGCGAACCCGATTTGGAGAAGGGCTCCCAAGGGAGAAGCGATCATATCGCCTTTCACCTCATAGACCGTGCTCTTGCCGGCCGGAGTAACGTACCCGCCACTGATGATACTATCGAAAATGATCGTCCCATTGGTGACAGTCACGCCGCTTTGGAGCTTGGTATCAACGACACCATCTTGGTCGGTATCGACCCAGAGGGTGTAGTTCTGAGCATCCAGCAGGTTGCCCTGCTGCGCCACGAACTGGAACTGGGTCAGCAGGACATCGGCGTCGGCGCGGACTTCGAAACGATGGAAGGTGACATTTTTCTGGTTCTTCAGCACCGTATCCGACGTACCGAGGCTTTGAACAGCCACGGCGAGGCGGGGTTCGGCGATGACCTGCGGGTTACCCTGCAGGAAACCTTGGGGGTTGATGTTGTTGACCCGTGCGCCCGTGAGGGTGCGCAGGTTGAGGTTATAGTCCGCAGTGGGCGGTTGCAGCTCCGTCCAATGGACGAGGCCGCCGCCAACCGGGGTAGTGACGATGCCGGCGGCGATAGTATCGCCTGGCCTCACCTCATTTGGGTTGAAGTCTCCCACGATCTGAAACGTTTGACCGTTCGTGATCATGAAATCACTGAAGTGGTAGACCTCGACGTGATCGGTCTGGTTCGCCGCGCCGCTGACCGGGTAGCCCTTCACAGTCCGTCCTGTTAACGGATCGCGAAGATGAATTTCCTTCATCATCTCATCGACTGAGGGGGTCACCGGGGAGGCGTGGTGGTTGGAGATCACGACGAACAGATTCTGGACGCCGATCGTTTGGTTGCCGGAGACGCTGAAGGTTAGGTTGGTCAGCAGCGCGTCATGTTGATCGGGGAGGTAGACGTGGCTGTCGCCCGAGAGGGAAATGCCCACGGACGGCGCCGGCGCGACCACGTTGGTCCTGATGCGGGCGACGTTGTTGGCATAACTGCTTTCGGGAACGGCCGTCGCCACTGAGGCGGTGACGAAGCGAACGTCCCGGTTCGCCAAGGAGGCGGTAAAGGAAATGTTCTTGACCACTTCGCCGCCGCCGCTGAGCGAACCCAGCGAGAAGACGATTTGGTTGCCGATCTGGCGTCCACCAGCCGAGGATTCGGCCGGGTTGAACCGGTATCCGGCGGGGATAGTGATATTCAACGTGGTACTGGGGGCGATCCCCGGACTCACGTTCTTGACGGTGGCGGTGTAGAGGGCGTTGGCGCCCTGTTCCACCTGGGACGGACCGCTTAAGGTTACGGAGAGATCCGCAGCCTTCAGGCGGACCCGGGTGTTGTCCCTCGCCGTGTTATTAAAGGGGTTGTAGTCCCACGACCCTGTCCAGGCCGTGGCGGTCGTCAGAGCCAACTGGGTGGCAATGAAAGGCACCATGCCAATCGTTACGGTTTGTGACTGCCCCGGGGCAAGATCGTGAAACTTTAGTACCGCGTCGTCGCCCGATTGCCAGGTAAGGACACCAGGCGTGGTGGCTGAGAGGTCAATTGCCGCGCCTAGCGGCATGTCCAGGAACGCCTGATTGTTGCGCGCGTACCCCGGACCACTGTTACTCAGCGTGACGCTGACTTTTGCAGTGTCGCCGACGTAGACTTGAGCGGGCGCATCCACTTGGATGCGCACATCAGCAAAGTTACTGAAGGGAATGCTCGCGCTAGCAGGCACTTCCCGTTCTTCCAGCCGTTCCACTTGCAGGCGGATCTGGTGGGTGGCGCCAGCTGGCGGAGACTTGCGGCCGCGGGCACTGAGAAACGAGAAGAGATTGAACGGATTCATCGAGCGTCCTTTAAGACGTAGTTGAAAGAGTCGTCGGTTTGAAAGAATGCGCAACACACGCATCTGTCATGCGTAAACCGACGTGTGAGCTTTGGTATTTTATTGATTTATTGATTTTTGTCAATGTATACATCCATAGCGTAGAGATGAATCAAAGACCGATATCCGCTGGACTGTCTACCGTCACACACTCATGAATGCACCGGCAGATACAGACGTTTGCCATAATTGAATAAAAAATGTATTCAATTGAAAAACTAAAAAATAAGCCCCGCCGAGGCGGGGCCGGACAAGTGGCGCGAACGCGCTCACTGGCCCTGATGTTGCTGGTGGTGATCGTTGATGAGATAGCGGTAGAGCCAAGCCGCAACGACGGCACCGACGATGGGGGCAATGAGGTGCGAGAGGCTGAAGAAGCGGAGCGAGACAGCGACGGCCGGGTTGAGCACGCCGGCGGCACCAGCCGAGAGGAGCGTGGCGACCAACGAGCCGAGCAGCAAGCTGCCGCCCACCGTAAAGCCCGAAGCGCCCGCCGTGGCGCGACCGGAAGTGGCGGCGTAGACACCAAACGAGAGCAGGCCGGCGCCGAACGCTTCCAAGCAGGCGATCAAAAAACTATCCGTGGGTGCAACCTGGGGGAGTGTCGGGAGAACTGCCCAGATGGCGAGTAGCGCGAGCATGCCACCGATGAGCTGGGCGGCGATGTACGGGACGGCATTGGCCGCCGAGATGCGGCCGACGCTCCACTGGGCAATCGTGATGGCCGGGTTGACGTGGCTCCCGCTAATGGGGCCCAGAATGTAGACAAGGAGCATGAGGGTGAGACCGGCGATCACCGGCGTGACGGGCGACGTGGCCGGGTTTGTAGCCGAGGCCAAGACGCAAAACGCGAGGATGAACGTGCCGAGACATTCGGCACTGTAGGCTCGGGCATGGGCGCTTTTCATAGGAGGAAGGGGGGAAAGCGGAACGCTCCGATGGTAGCAGAGCACTTGGCCGCCGTTGCTTGCGAGGGCTAGAAATGGATGGTATTTTGCATTCCTTTACTCCTCTCCTCCCATGAACCGCCGCCTCTTCCTTGGAACCGTCCTGGCTCTAGCCGCCCTCACTGCGCCCACAAGCGCCCTGGCCGCCACTGACACCCTGACGGAACACCAGAAGCTGGCCGTGTCGTACGCGGTGGAGGCTGGAATCATGACGATGGAGCATGGCGGCCTGGAGGCCGACGCCACCGTCACCCGTCGCGACCTGGTACTGATGACGCTGCACCGCATTTACCCGAACCGCGATTTTGGCCGCTGCTTCGAGTGGATCGCCCCCTCGCTGCCGATCAAGTACACCAAGCTCTTTGCTGATGTACTCCTGACAGACGCCTCGGCGGAGGCCTTTTGCGGCGCGATGGTGATGGGCCTGATTTCTGGCCAGCCCGATGGCTCCCTAAAGCCCGATACCGAAGTGTCTCTGGCCGAAGCCGCCAAGGTGATCAGCCGCGGGTTTGGCATCTATCAGTTCGGCCGCATCGATCCCCCGCACTTCCCCTGGTACATCCAATACACCGACCCGCTCGTGGAGCACGGCGCCATGCCCGAGGGCTTAGGACCCGAGAACGCCCGCCAGCGCCTGACGCGCGCCCAGGTGGCCGAGATCTTCTACGCGCTGCGCAACACCGACGTCACGCCCGATTTCCAACCGGCGCGGGCGGCGGCCATGATCGAAGCCGCCAACCCCACTACCAAGCGCGCTGCCACACCCGTCGTGACCGCGCCGACCGCGGCGGCCACGGCCATCGCCCAGGTAACGCGCTTCACCCTCGCCAACGCTGGCCAGCCGCTCCCGAGCCGCCGCCAGCTTGTGGCGGACGCCTTACTTCGCCAGTTTTTGGCCAGCCAGGCTATCCGCCCGGTCGTCGTTACGCTGTAAGCACCGCTTCCTCTGCTTGTTTCTCACGCAGGATGTGTTCAACGTCGATTTCCCAACTGTCTTTCGCCTCCCACGAACCAAGACAATGAAGCAGAAAGCTCCGGACGAGCCGGCGACAGCAATCGAGACTCGTCCGACTGTCTTCGCAAAGGTCTTGGTGGAGCATGAGTAAGAAATCCCAGACTTCACGCGTGGGATTACTCTCATAACAGGGGTCATTGTAGAGATCGATCACGCGATCGCGGAAGGCTTGGATGCGGGCGAGTACCAAGGCGGGATGCATGTCGGGCCGACACCATTCGTCGACGAGGTCTACCCCGGGCAACTGCAGGGCCGTCGCCAGGGTGGAGACCAGGGTGCCAAGCTCTTCGTGCCGCGAGGGCTGATTGCGCATCCCGGGCATTCAAGCGGCCGATCGGAGAAGCGTCAAATCTGAAATTCCTGTAGATGGCTTACTGAAGCCATTTATATAGACATACAATACTATGTATAGAGAAATACATCGATCCCTAAAATCTATGTATAATTTCTCGCCCATGACAATTATCCTTCCCACTGTGGCCGTTTCGGAGCTGCAACGAAGCACCAAGCGTGTGCTCGATGAGCTGCGCCCCTTTGCCCTAGTGCAGAGTCATGGCCGAACAAAAGGCCTATTACTGTCAGCAGAATTGGGTGAACGCTTACTCGCCGACGGCACGCTCACCCGATTGCTTGAAATCCCCACTGATGATGAGAAGCAGGAACGTCCAAGGGAGGAGACGGCGCGCACTACTTCTGGCTCGAGCACGCACCTCGCCACACTCGCCGATCTGACAGGCAATATTCTTTCCGCCCTCGGCGACCGATGATCACGACGACGCCGACCATCGATGAGTGCGAGACTGAGATCTTCCGACTGGTGGAGAGCCGGCTCCGACGTGGTGAAACCTCATTCGCTTTTGGAGCCGAGCCCGGAGCGTGCCGCCATCTGCAAACACTGCTGCACCTGGCTGCGACCCAATTCTCCACCGAGCCGTTGGCGGCGGTGGCCTATCTCTTCACGACGATCATTGGGCAGCGGCCGTTCTCGCGCGGCAACGAAGCGTTGGCTGTCGCCCTTACCAGCGACGTGCTCCTTAGAAGCGGCCTCACCATTCACGAACCGCCGCCCGAAACGGTGCGCGAGCAGCTCAAATGGCTTTTCCCGCGCCTCCAGTGGGAAGAGAGGGGAGATCTGGTGCAGGGGTACGAGCTCCTTTTCTATTACCTGGCCCGCGTGCTGGCCGATCCCGCCCAAAAAGGCGCTCTCACGCTCGCGCAAGAGCAGGCCGCGGTCCGTCACCTCCTACCGCTGGTCGCCAGCGCGTAAGCCGCCTCGAGGAGGGCGCGATCCTACCTATTGCGCCGGGCAGTAGCCTTCCCTAGTCTCAACCACTCCATGAAGATTGCTCTCGACTTAGCCGGCGGCGACGATCGGCAGGCCTGCCTACAAGGCGGAATCATGGCCCTCGTACAGGACCCGACCCTGGAGCTGACCATCGTCGGCCTCGAGCAGGACGAATGCCAGATGCGGGCGGTGCTGATGGCCCTTCAGAGTGACATCGGGGACCGCGTATCGCTCCTCACCGCGACCGAAGAGATGCCCAAGGATATTCCGGAAGGCACCGTCTACCGCAGCCGCGCCACCACCATGGCCCGCGCCATGGCGCTCGTGGAAGACGGCCAAGCCGCAGGCATGGTGAGCGCGGGTAACACCGCCGGACTGGTGGCCCAGAGCCTCCGCCTCGGCCGCTTTAAAGGAACGAAACCCGCACTGGCAGCCATCATCCCCGCCACCGCCGGCCACGACGTGGTCTACGTGGACGCGGGCGCCAATCCCAACACGAACGCTGAACAACTTGCCCAAAATCTGCGCTGGGGCATCTCATACGCCAAAGCCCTGTTTGGACGAGAGGAACCGCAAGCAGCGTTCTTGAATGTGGGAATCGAGCCCGGCAAGGGCAGCCAGACCATCCTCGACGCCCGGAAGATGATCGAAAAAGAGGGCGGCGTGCGCTTCGCGGGCTTCGGCAACGCCGAACCGGATCATGTCTTTAGCGGCGAACTGCCACCCCGTCTCGGCGAAGAGGAGCCGATTCGCCTCGACATCGTGGCCGCCGACGGCTTGAGCGGGAACATCGGCCTCAAGACACTGAAGGCCTCGGCCAAGGCGCTGCTCACGTTTTTGAAGCAACGCATCGCCGCGCGCTCGCGCCTGTCACCCGTGCGCCTGGCCGAAGAGATCGCCGCGCTCACCCTCAAGTACGAACTGCTCGGCATCCTCGACGACTACCAGGATAAGGTGGGCGGCGGCACGATGATGGGCATCGACGGCATCGTCACGAAAGTGCACGGCTCATCGAAGGCGCAGCACGTGAAAGGGGGTGTCTTGCGCACCAAGGCCTTGGTCGAGAATGGCTTCCTGGAAAAGATGCGGCCATCACGCTCGGCGTAAGTGTTGTTACCCCTGGCGGTACGTGAGGTAACAGGCCGCGCAGTATTTCTTATTGGCCGGAATCGGGACGCTGCAAATCTTGCAAGGGTGACCGCCGTACTCGGCAAAGTCTTTGGCGTGCTCGGCGGGCGACTGGGGATAGGGCGGCTTGTTGCTGCCACCAACGAGCGAGCGGAACTTGGCGATGAGCGCGGGCAACAGAACCATACGCTGCATGATACTCCGCTGGACGACGCGGCGTAAGAAATGACCCGAGATGACGTCTACGTCTCTATGACCTTCACTCCTCTCCCGCTTTCCACGCTCCTCACGGCCCTCTCCTTCGGCCTGCTCGCCGGTTGCAGCACCATTAGCGCCCTGCACGAACCCCTGCCCAACGCCAGCCACCGGGCGACGCCGCTCCATTTTGGCCTGCAGGTATCGCCTAACCCGGACGAGAACCCCATCGATCCCCCCGAGCGTTTCAGTGGCTACCACGCTGCCACAGACTACGAGGTGTCGGCGGGCGAAGTGGACGGTGATGTGCCGGTCTACGCCATTTGCGATGGCGAGGTGGCCTTTAGTGGCTTCGCCGGCGGCTATGGCGGCCTAGTGGTGCAGCGCTGCGTCATCCAAGGCGCACTGGCGACCGTGCTCTACGGGCATCTACAGATTGCCAGCCTGCCAGAAGAAGGCGCGGAGCTGGAGGCCGGCGATGCCATCGGGCTCCTGGGCGCCGCCCGCAGTTACGACACCGACGGCAACCGCAAGCACCTCCACCTAGGCATCCACAAGGGGCGCCGGCTCGACGTGCGCGGCTATGTGCAGAGCCAGGCTGAGCTAGCAGAGTACTTGGACCCCGCTACGGTGCTGGCCCAAGAAATGATCAACCTACCGGGCCAGAGCCCGGGCGAGACACCCTACTGGCAGAAGACGGGCAGCGGCTCGTCGCTGAGCTCAGGGGAGTAATTTAAAGAACTGGATAAGCCGGGTGGTGAAAGCCTTTGGCCAGGTATGCGGATAGAATTTGCCGCGCTCATCCGTGTCGATCCCATGTGGACACCAGACAACATCGCCACTGACGCAGTTGGTGTAGGTAACGCAGTTGAGTCCGTCCTTAGCGTCGTCATTGATGATGCCACCCGGGCAGGCGTTCTCCTCGAGGCGCAGGTCACGGGCGCGGACGGTGGAATCGTAAGGGGCCAGATTGTCTTTGGGATTATGTGAGAGGAGCGCAGCGGCCGGGCCGGTGCAATCAGCGATGACGCTGTCGCCGCCGATGGTGGCCGAGGCCTGCACCGCGCCGCCACGCGCGCAGGCGACGGTGTTGGCCATCCAGGCGCCGAGCGAGTGGCCGACGGTGCGGATGGAATCCATATCGAGGCAGTAGTCGAGCGAGAGCTCTTCGACGATGGCGTCGAAAAATTTCACGTCGCGCACATGCAGCCCGCGATCGCCGGGATCGGCCCACGAGAAGGAGCCCTTACCATTCGGGAGCGCCGCCGGGTAGGCGATAAAGGAATCGGTCGCGTTCTTATCGAGCCCGAAGTACTGGCGCACCATGGTGTTGGGGTTGGTGCGCCCATGGAAGGCAACAATGAGCGGATAGGGATCGTGTGCTTGGTAGTTTTTCGGGATCGTGAGCAAGAATGAACGCTCGACGCCGTTGACTGTCACGGTCGTTGGGGCCGACCGAGGCTCGGCCTTGCCGCAGCCGGGCGAGAGATTCATGAGCGTCCGGTCTTGGTCGAATCGAAGCAGCCGCCAGAGCAGCTCCGCCGCGCGGGCGCGCGTGAGCGGATCCCAAGGGATGATCGCGTCGCGCGGGAGCACCTGCGTGCGATCGAGCTCGGCGACGTAGGGCGCGTACCACTGCTCGCCGCTGTCATCTTTTAAATCGCGGCCGTAAGCCAGGAGCATAATCTTGAGCGCCTCGGCAGTGTTGACGGGCGTTTCAGGTTTAAAGGACCCATCAGGGTAGCCGTTCACGATTTTACGATTAAGGGCAGCGCAGACGTAGGGCGCGTACCAGGCATCGGCGGGCACATCGCTAAAGCAGGAGGTGGGCGCGGGGACATTGCCACCCTTGGCCGCAAAGACGATCTTGAGGAACTCGGCGCGATTGATGGTGGTATCGGGCCGGAAAGTGCCGTCGGGGTAGCCGCCGATAACGCCGGTGTTCTTTAAGGAGTCCACCGCCTCGCGCTGGCGGTACCAGGTCCACTCCATGTCCGGAAACGGCATGGGTGCGGCCAGAGCCGGCACCGCCGGGGCAAGAAGAGCGGCTGCCAGCAGCGCGGAAACAACGGCGTGTCTCATCGGACTAACCCTAGCAGAAAGAGGTGAAGCCAGACCCTAGGCGCAGTAAAAGACCACCGGAACTCCGGTGGTCTGATACGCCGCACGTGTGCGGCGCGTGATTAATCTTTCTCCAGGTCCGTGACCTGGAACCGCTCCCCCGCTTCCCAGCGCACCAAGCGCGCGAGGTCGATGGGGCGACGGTAGTATAGGAACTCCTGCCCGGTCCTCGTATCACTGGCCGGCTCGTCGGACGGCGTGAGGTACGGCGTGGCGTTCAGGGCAAACGCCGGCAAAGCCCCGATGTACCAGATGCCGCTTTCCAGCGCCCCCCGACAGAGGATGTTGTGGGGGTTGCTGAGAAGCTCAGCCTCCCA
The DNA here is from genome assembly GCA_964640945.1 of uncultured Candidatus Peribacteria bacterium. Classification (GTDB taxonomy): domain Bacteria; phylum Patescibacteriota; class Gracilibacteria; order Peribacterales; family Peribacteraceae; genus JAGOUB01. The sequence goes on from CAZXIV010000003.1 coordinate 87,426, forward strand.
AGGGTCGATCTTGAGCGCCTGTTGATCGAACCCCTGGCTGGCCTGACCAGCGACTCGTTGACGAAACAGCATGGTTCTCTCCTTCTGAACAATGTTGCGAACTAGAATAGAAACTATGTATTTTATAACACATAATACATAATATATCAATAGATAGGCATAATCCTAGGAATGGCATCAGGAAGCCGTGCAACGACGTTTGGCCAACGATAGCCAGACAAGGCTGTAACCTTTAGCCCGCTGGAACGTAGTAGTGGGTGTAGGCACCTACGCACCCGCCCTTTTTCCTCTCTCCCCCGTCCTAATGGACGCCGCCGAAATCGCCGCCATCGAGGCCTGCCAGGCCGGAGCGCTCGACCAGTTCGACGCCCTCTACCTCAAGCACGTCGACGCTATCTACCGGTTCCACTACCGCCGCACCTCCGTGCGCGAAGTGGCCGAGGACCTGACGAGCGCCACCTTCTTGAAGGCGATGGAAGCGATCGGGTCCTACGATCCCGAGCGCGGCCCTTTCATCGCCTGGCTCTACCGCATCGCGCGCAACACGCTGATCGATCACACTCGCAGCCCCGCGCGCCAGACTGCCACCCTCGACGATTCGTTCGAGATCGCGGGCGATGAAGATGCCACGCTCCGCACCACCCGCGCGCTCGATAAGGAGCGCGTCCTGGCCGCCCTCCAAAAATTGACCCCGCTCCAGCGCGACATCGTGACGCTCAGGCTCTGGGAAGGACTCTCCTACCAGGAGATCTCGAGTGTCGTCGGCAAGTCCGACGGCAACTGCAAAGTCCTCTTCTCCCGGTCGCTCACGGCGCTCCGCACCGCGCTCGCGGTCTTACTTCTGTGCCTCTTCCCCTCTTCCTTATGAGCAACGCCAAGACGTTTCTCGCCGATCTCTACGAGATTGACCCTTCCCTTAAGTCCCACGAGGCCGAGCTCCTACCGCTCATCGAGCAGCTGCTCGTCGCCGACCCGGCGATCGCCCCGGACGAAGAGTTCGTGGCCGCCCTGCAGGTAAGCCTGCGCGACCACGCCGCCACCCTCGGCGCCGGCGGCCGCGGCCGTTCGTCCCTGTGGAACAACCTCCTCTACAGTCTCGGCGGCATGGCCACGGCCACCGCGGCGTTCCTCATCGCCTTCTCGGCCTGGCAAGGCCAGCCGGTCGAGCAGGCCGCCCAGGCGCCCGCTAACGCTGCGGCCCGCACGTCCGATCCCCTCTTTGCCTATCAGGTGGAAGAGACCGGGCCTGGCAGCTTCGGTTCACTCACGCATGTGGCCAATCCGGCCGGCACTCCACCCACGCCGAGCGCCCGCAGCCAGTCGGGCGGAGGAGGTGGGACTGTGGGCAACCCCGCACCGATGATGGCCGGCGGCACGGCCGACGCCAAGATGATCGCCCCCTGGCCGATGGTGCGCTACACCTACGTCTACGACGGTGAACTGCCCGATTTGGAGAGCCAAGTGAGCGTCTACAAGCGCGACCCGAAGGCTAACCGCATCCCCTTAAGCGGACTCGTCTCGAGCCTCAACCTGGGCATGATCGACGCCGGCAGCTTCGCGGGCATGAACGTGCAATCCATCAGTTTCGGCCAGGACCGCGAGTTCGGCTACCAGCTCTACGTCGACCTGGTGAACGCCCAAGTGAGCCTCAACGCCCAGTGGGACAAGTGGCCCATGTCCAAGTGCACGAGCGACGAGTGCTACCGCAATGAGCAAGTGAAGATCGGCGACGTTCTCTCCGACGCCCGCGTCCGGGAGATTGCCCAAGCCTTCCTCACCGAGCACGGCATCGACCTCGCGCGCTACGGCGAGCCGGTGGTGGATAACGGCTGGCGCCGCGACTACGACCGCACCACCGATAAGTCCATGGTCTACATACCCGATACGCAGCGCGTTATCTACCCGCTCATGATCGCTGACCAACCCGTCTACGACCAAGGCGGTCTGCCGACCGGCCTCTCCGTGGGTATCAGCGTGAAGCACGAGCGCGTGCTGGACATCTACGGCATCGGCGACCAGACCTATCTGAAGTCGGACTACGTGGGTGTGACCGATGAAGCCGCCATCAAGAAGATGATCGCCGGCCTGGAGCAGTGGCCTGTGGGCATCATGCTCCGCGAGGACGGCTCCAAGCCCGAGGAGACGGCCGCGACCGTCACCCTCGGCGAGCCCCAGCTCTCGCTCGCGACCTACTACGACTACCGCGACGGCGTGAGCGCCGAGCTCCTGGTTCCCTCGCTCGTCTTCCCGGTAAAGAGCGTAACGGGCGACAATACCTTCTTCTACCGCCAGAACGTCGTGATCCCGCTGGCCAAGCAGATCTTCGACCAGCAGGGCGACATGGGCCGCCCCATGCCGCTTGAGGACGGCCCGGCCATCATGCCGGCCGATGCCGCCACGCCCCCGGCCGCGTAGATGGCCCCGGAGCCCCGGCGAAGTATCCGTCCCGTCTCAAAAAAACCGCCTCCAGGAATGGGGGCGGTTTTTAGACAGGGATTTTCTTCATCAGATTCGCGCACCGCGTCGAACACGTCCGCTTCGGCTCCTCTTGGGAACAGGTCGCACAGATCTTTTTCGCCCGACCGCAGGCACAGGTGACAGGGACGTCGCCGGCGTAGCCGCAGTGCGGGCAGAGCTCGTAGGTGGCGGTGGGCGCGAGATGCTGGTCGACCGCCACGCGGTGGTCGAAAACGAAGCACTCACCCTCAAAGTTCTTCTCCGGAAATTGCTCCAGATACGCGAGGATGCCGCCATCGAGCTGCCAGACATCCTGGTAGCCCTGGGCCTGCATCTCGAGGAGCGCCTTCTCACAACGGATACCGCCGGTGCAGTACATGAGCACTTTCTTATCTTTAGGGATGGCGGCCTCGGCGACGTAGGCGGGAAAATCGTGGAAGGCGTTGATGGTAGTAGGCAGGGCCCCGCGAAAGGTACCGATTTTCTGCTCGTAGTCGTTACGGGCATCGACCAAAATCACGTCCTCGCGCTCAAGCGTCTGCTGCCAGTCTGCGGGCGAGAGGTGGCGGGCGCGGTCGACAGGAACAAGCTCAGGCTTCTTCAAGCCGACGATCTCGGGTTTGATTTTCACCGTAAAGCGCCGGAAAGCGGTCTTTTCGGCCGTGCTGAGCTTGAAGTCAATTGGACCGAATTTGGCTTCTAATAGGGCTCGCCAAGCAGCGATGCCCTCGGCCGAACCGGCGACGGTGCCGTTGATCCCCTCTTCCGCCAGGAGAGTATGCCCCTGGAGCCCATGTTCGGCGCCGAAAGCGAGTAACTCGGCTTGAAGCCCAGGCAGCGCCGCAGCCCGGATGGGCACGAAGGCGTAGGCGGAGGCGATCGTCAGGGTCGTCACATCCGCATGATAGCCGAAAAGCGCCCCGTTCTCAGGCCAAGAGCATCAGCCGAGTAGAGCAGCCCGAAAGCACGATGCTGAGGCGGAAACTGATGAGGGCGATACAAACGAAGAAGTAAGACGAACAAAAAAAAGACCGGCCACACACGACCGGTCTTGAAGAACACGCCACGATTTTAAGCGCGCTTACCGCGGATGCGCTCAAGGAGCTCCGGATTGCGGAAGTAGGCGCTGACCGTCAGCAGCCCGAGCGAGAGATAAATGACACCCAGGTCGGCCGTTGTCATGCCGTGCGTTAGGCCAGTAGCCAGCACGCCGGCCATGTAGCCGACCATCAGCACAAAGCCGACGGTGGACGTGCGCGGAATGAGGAAGAGGATGACGCTGACGAGTTCAACAATACCGAGAACGTGGTTCAGTTCAGGTGTCATACCGATTGAGGCCATGTACTTGGCGCCTTCGGAGGCGGGATCGACGGGAACGTACTTCATGATGCCGGCGAAGATGTTGAGCGCGGCTACGAGACCGGCGGCAATCCAGCCGATAGCCATACCAAGACGGGAGGTCTTCATAGAAAAAATGGGGGAAAAGATTGCCGACAGTGTAGCAGATGGTGCAGGAGGAGATTTTTGCTATACTTGAACCAACAGGACGATGACTCAACCGCCCGTCAAACGCATCGGCATTCTTACCGGAGGTGGCGACTGCGCCGGCCTAAACGGCGTTATCTCCTCGATTGTGCGTGCCGGCGTGCCGATGGGATTCGAGTTCGTCGGCATCATCAAGGGCTGGGAAGGCATCCTCGACCCGCCCATGCTCCGCCCACTTAGCCTTAAGGACGTGCGGGGCATCAGCCACTTGGGCGGCACCATCATCCGCACCACCAACCGCGGCCGGTTCGCTGCCAAAGTGGGCCCCGAGGGCGGCACGGCCAAGCTGCCGGTGGAGATTTTAAAGATGGTGGAGCGCAACATGAAGGCCAACAACATCGATGCGCTCATCGTCATTGGCGGCGACGGCACCCTCACTGGCGCACAGCAGTTGATGGACGAGACGGGCGTAAAAGTGGTGGGCGTCCCCAAGACCATCGACAACGACCTCCGCGGCACGGACCGCACCTTCGGCTTCTCAACAGCGGTGGAGATTGTCAGTGAGGCCGTGGACCGCATCCACACCACCGCCACCAGCCACGACCGCGTGATGTTCGTCGAGACGATGGGGCGGCACGCCGGCTGGATCGCGCTCTACGGTGGTGTCGCCGGAAACGCCGACGCCATTCTCCTGCCCGAATTCCCCTGCGATGTCCAAGGCATCACCAATTTCCTCCGCGAACGCGCGCAGAGCGGCAACCATGACGGCGCGCTCGTGGTGGTGGCCGAAGGCGCCCGCATCGGCGGTGCGCTCTCCACTCGCTCCTCCGAGAAGAACGCCGAGGCCAAGCTTGGCGGCACGGCCGATAAACTCATGGCCCTGGTGGAAGATCTCGCCCCCGGCGAATTTGAGATGCGCAGCGTCACGCTCGGCCACACCCAGCGCGGCGGCAGCCCCAACGCCGACGACCGCATCCTTTCGCGCGCCTACGGCGTGGCCGCCGTGGAAGCGGTGCAGGCCGGCGACTTCGGCACCATGGTCTCGTTCCGCAAAGGCATGATGACGACGATCCCGATCATCCAAGCGGTCGGCGAGCTCCACCGGGTGGAAACGGATGATCCGGTCTACAAGGCCGCGAAGAAGATTGGGATTTATTTGGGCGACTGAGGCACTACCTTGAGGAAGTACCGCTGGTAGGCCAAATCTGGCTTCAGCCCTTCTGCTTGCAGTAATTCCTGCGCCGCCTTCACCACATTGGGGTGGCTCTGCGGACCATTGGCGCGGATCTCTCCGCCCGGTCGCAGCCGCTCTAAGGCTTGCTTAAGGACGGCGGCCAAGAGCTTCGCTTCGGCGGGATCGGTCGCGTGGGCCCCCTCGCCGTGCGGGCCAGTGCGCGCGAGCTCGTCGCTCAGGGCGATGCAGAGACTCTCGGGAAAAAGGATGAGATCGAAGCTACCAATCTCGGGCCAGGGCTTGATCAGGTCGAGCGTTACTTTCTCGAGCGGTCCGGTGCGGTCATCGAAGGCATGATCGTTATCGGCAATCACAATATTCCCGGGCAGAATGCCGAGCTTCAGGAGCAGGCGTTCCAGGTAGGCGGGATGCGCGCCGATACTCAGCAGACGCTTGCCCGGCTTGGCGAAAGCAGCGATGTCTTCCTCTTTTATTAAACCGCTCGCCACATGGTGGCTCGGGCGGTAGTGCCACGAGTAGCGGTCGCTCTTCATGCGGATCGTGTCCTCGGGATCGAACTCCTCACCAAAGAGGTCTTTCTCCAGAGCTTTCACGTGTGCCACGAAGGAATCGTCGGCCGAACGACGGCTTTTCTGCATGGCGGCAGTATAGGACAAAAACTGACCAACCAACCTCGGCTACATTTGACTATCACGTAACGTTAGAGTTTAAGGTGATCCCATCTTCCCCTCTCTCCTATGCGTTACACCGTCCAACAATTGGCTGACCTCGCCGGTATCACTGTCCGCACCCTCCATCATTACGATGAGATCGGACTCCTCACACCCGAACGTCAAGGCAACAATTACCGGACGTACGGCGAGTCCGAGTTGCTGCGCTTGCAGCAGATTTTATTCTACCGCGAACTGGATGTGCCGCTCGAGCAGATTGCGAGCCTGATCGACGCACCCGGCTTCGACCTGCAGACGTCGCTCAAGGCGCACCGCGAGCAGATTTCTAAGAAGCAACTGCGGTTTGCGGGCCTGCTCGGCACCATCGACAAGACGCTCCTCAAACTCTCGGGGAAGAAAGAACTGACGGACGATGAGCTCTTCGAGAGCTTTTGGCAGAAACACGAGACGGAGTACGTCCCCGAGGCCGAGGCGCGCTGGGGCCACACCGATGCCTACAAGCAATCGCTCGAACGCACGAAGCACCTGACGAAGGAGGATTACAAGCGCATGGCCAAGGACGCCGACATTTTTATGAAGGAGCTCGCCACGTGCATCGATAGCGGCCCCAAGAGCGAGAAGGCGCAGGCGATGATCGCCCAGCACTACACCTCGCTCGGCACCTTCTACGATCCGTCACCGGCGCTCTACCGAGGACTCGGGCAGATGTACGTGGAGGATCCCCGCTTTCGGGCGTACTACGAGAAGTACGATGTACGCCTGCCGGAATTCATGCGCGACGCGATGCATCACTACTGCCAGACACTCGAGACGAAGTGACCCCGAAAACAGCCCTATTCCAAAGGGAAATGAAGCCTACAATAAGTGCATGAAACTCCACCGTCTTTTTTCGGTCGCTGCTTGTAGCCTGTGCCTTTCCCTAGTGAGTGCCCCTTCCCTCCTCGCCGCGAATGTGACTGTCTGGGATGAAGTGAGTGGCAGGACGATGGGTTTGCGTGATGTTCCTGAGAGCGCGTGGTTTGCCGGACATGTGCAACAGGTATCGAGAGCCGGCATCATGCAAGGCTATCGGGATTCGCGGGGATGGCTGACGGGTGAATTCGGCGCAGCGACTGCCGTGACCCGAGCGGAGTTCTTGAAGATGGTTGCGGTGATGATGGTCAATCGTTACGACTTTGATAGGACTGTCGTCCCCACTGGCGATCGATGGTATGCGAACTATCTGGCTGTCATCGAAACAAAAGATCCTCAACTTTCTGACATCATGCCGATTGCTGATGCTTCGCTCCGTCAGCCTATTCTTCGCCATGAAGCCGCCGGTCTTTTGCATCTTTCCCTAGGGAACAACGTGCAGAACGGCATCACGGCGGATATGTGGCGCCAGTACGAGCTTTTCTCCGATGTGACGAAGGACTCGCCGAATGCCTATGCCATCGCCGAGTTGAAGTTCTACGGCGTGCTATCGGGTGATGGTGACTCGGGAAAATTCAGCCCCATGCGCACCTTAAACAGAGCCGAAGCGGCGAAGATGCTGGTCGTGACGGCCAGTGCTTACCAGACACCTTTGGGTCCGATTTCTGAATCCTCCTCTGCTGGAACGAATGGATGGAAGACGTACTCCAACCTGAACTTGGGCTACTCCTTGAGCTATCCCTCCTCTTGGGAGAAGTGGGCAGGTGCTGATGACCCATTAGACTTTAGGACTCCAGACAATGAATCAATTTCTCTATCGGTAGGAGAAAACCCGAGCAAGCTCGGTGTTCTCGAGTGGCGAAAGGCCGAATTCCCTTCGAGTGAAGGGTTTGAAGCTGTGACCTACGCTCACATCTCTGGCTACGCGAATCTCGGAGAGGGCATCGTTCATCTGCGTCTTAAAGACGATAAGGTTTTGAGTCTCTCCTGTCAGAACTACTCCGGTCCGGGATCATCGAAGTGCGTCACCAGCTACAACGACTTCATTCAGCTGCTCAATTCTATCGAGGTTCATTGAGAGACTGATACAAAAGAGTGTTGAATGATGACAGAAAAAGGAGACCCTCTCGGATCCCCTTTTTCCAGCGGTGATGTTGTCAGAAGGCTTAGAACGAAGTCGTATTGAAGACTCGGGCGTCATTGAAGGTCGTACCATCGGCGCTGCGCAAGCCGAAGATGGAGACGCGACAGCTCGAGTTGGAGCGGAGAGTATTGGTAAAGCTGATTTCCACCATGGAAGGGCTTGAGAGCGTCGAAGTGGCAATCGGTATCCGGTTACCTGCGCACGAGACGACGAAGTTGCTCTCGGTTCCCGCCGAAGTGCTGCTCACGGGGACGGTGAAGTTTACGCGGAGCATCGACCCAGAAGCGACCGTGATACTGCTAATTCCGGGACGGGGCGAAGGTGCGGCGCAGCCGTCTTCGTAGTGCAGGTTGCTGTAGGCGCGGTCGAGCATGGTCACCAGTTCGCCACGCTTCACAGTATCGAGCGGGCGGGCGCCATTGACGCTCGTGCTGCTCTGCACAATGCAGTGGTCAGCGGCGATCCCCATGTAATTGGTATACCACTGGCCGGTGGAAACGCCGGTCGGCAGGGGCGCCTCGTTGGTCCTTTGATAGTTGAACATGCGGGCGATGACGGCTGCCGCTTCGGCGCGGAGAATGGTGTCGTTCGGGCGAACCGTACAGGGGTGTGTGCCGTAGCAGTTATTATCACCCTTCACCCAAGTGCGTTGGGCGGCATCTTCGATGTATGTGACGTACCAAGCGGACGCCGACATGTCATCAAAGCTCGGACGCGTCGGGGGCATGGTATTGAGAATGCCACCTTGAATTTCCACCACGAGCTTGATCAGTTCGGCGCGTGTCGAGTTATCGCCGGGGCGGAAGAGGGCTTGAGTAGAATCAAGGAAGCCGCGAGCGAGGAAGTTCTTTACGGCTTGCTCATAGAAGCTGTTGGCCACCACGTCCGGGAAGGTGCCGGTGCTACCACCACCTTGCGACGGGGGCGGCGTGGACGAGGAACTTGAGGTGGGGGGACGGCGACCGCCGCCGCCTCCACCTCCACCTCCACCACCACCGCCTCCACCTCCATTATTCGTCGAACTGCTAGAACTGCTCACGCTACTGCTCGACGAGGCGCATGTGACCGTGCGAGTCGATGTGCTCGTGTTGTTCGCGGGGTTCATATCGAGCGTCGCGCCCGAGAGGGTGGCGGTGTTCGTCACCGGCGTGTTACAGGCGTAGGTCGAAGGTATGGCCAAGACAAGATTCAAGACCTGAATCGAACCCGAGCCTGAAGGCTGAGTATGACACGTCACCGTGGTGCCGCTACCGACGCACGAAGCATGAGAACCGGACGGGACAAAAGTCACACCGGCGGGTAGGAAGTCTGTAATCGTGGCACCGGTGGCAGACGAGGTGCCCACGTTCGAAGCCGTGAGGGTGTAGATCGTATTACTGCCCGCCACAATGGCGCCGCTGCCAGCTTTTACGAGACTCATATCGCTGGCCAAACAGTTCACTGTCCGCGTGGACGTGCTGGTGTTATCGGCGGGGTTTGGATCGGTCGTGGAACTGGAGACCGTGGCCGTATTCACCAGCGGTGTGTTACAGGCGTATGTCGCCGGCACATGGAAAGCGACCGGGAAGGTGCGCGTGGCACCGGAGCCGAACGTCAGGTTTTTACAACTCACGGTGCTCCCGCTTTGGGTACATGCAGGATCCGAACTGCCGGGCATGTACGTCACACCGGCCGGGATGACGTCTTGGATAGTCACACCCGTGGCACTGCCACTGCCGAAGTTCGTCACGGTCAGGTTATAGATGGCATTGCTGCCGCGCGTGACTGTGCCGCTGCCTGTCTTTACGATTCCCATATCGCCTGTCGAGCCGATGGGTTCGAAATCGTACGTGGTGCTGGCCGCAGCGAAAGCGATGGTGAAGGCATCGGTGTAATAGATGTCGTCCGAGGTAATGGCCCCGCCGCCGCCGGCATCGATGCGTACACCGCCCTTGCCATTGCTCGAATCAACGAACTTGGCATTGGGGTGAGTCAGCAAGTACTGCTGCAACGTCTGAGTGGGCGGTCCCGAAGTGCGAACGGCGCCGGACTCGGTATAGCCCGGGTACCATTGGCCATTGAACGCATCCCAGGTTTGCCAGGTATTTCGCAGCACGGCACCGGTCTGGTAACACGGTTCGAAGATGAGCGTGTTGTCTCCGTTCTGATCGGGCGTGTTGTCGCCGCTATTATCAATCGTCAACACGAGATACGGAGCCTGACAGGTGTTGTCGTTCGACGTGCCGGAAGCGGCTGGCACGTACGTGGCATACATCAAGTCGGTCAACGTGCTAAGCATCCGTCCCGATTCGCCAACGTGACGCAACTCGAGGAAATCACCGTCGGCACCGGTGGTAAACTTGGCACTGCCCACACCCAGCGGCGGCGTGCCCGGTCCGGTCACAAAGGAGCCCGTACCCGAACCGCCCGGGGCGGAAGGGTAGAAGGTCCAGCCTTGCATAGTAGTGGAACGGACCACCAGTGTTTGCGATGTGGCCGGCGGGCAGGTGACCACGTTATTCGTCGTACTCGTATTATTGATGGGATTTGGATCGAGCGAGGCGTTGCTCACGCTGGCGGTGTTCACCAGCGGCGTCGCGCAGTTGTAATTCGAGGGCACCGTGAAAACGAGAGGAATAATGCGCGTCTCGCCTCCGGCGAGCGTGATACCAGAGCAACTCACCGTCGCTCCACTTTGGGTGCAAGCGGGATCGGATTGAGCGGGGGCATACGTGGTGCCGGTCGGAATGATATCCGTCACCGTCACCCCGGTGGCGGAAACAGGGCCGAGGTTCGAGACAGCCAAGCTATAAACGGCGCCTGAACCGGCCTGCATGGCACCGCTGCCGGTTTTCACCAGACCGAGATCATTGGCGGCCGCGGCGCAGGAACCAGCATTCAGGGCCGTCACTTCGGCGGCGGTCAAGGCGCGGCTATACACGCGGACATCGTCGAGATAGCCCGTAAAGAAGCCGTCCACTACATCGTGACGAGCCCCAATTTCCACGGCATTATTATTGGTGGCAATCGGCACGGCGAAGGTGCCGGTACGCATCATCGTGCCATCAAGGTAATAGGTCCAATTAGTCCCATCGAAACTGAAGACAACGTGGTGCCAGGCATCCATGGAAGGAATCTCACCGCCGGTGATGGTGATGTTATTCGCGCCATTCACACCATCGGTGAAGAGGTACGTGTCGGCGCCGATCGTATTCATTTGCAGAATAAATTTCTGAGTACTGTCGTTGCCATTGCCCAACGAGACGAGCGTGGCTTGATCAAGAGATCCCGTACTATCTTGATTCATCCAGAGAGAAATTGTCCGCGGCGCGATCAACTGCGGCAAGCCCGTGGCGTCGGCCACGAGGAGGTAAGCGCCCGTGGCATGAAGAGCCAGTGAACCACTATTTGTAAAGGTGGTCGGCGCATAGGGCGTCGATGCAATCACGGCACCGGCCATGAGTGTGCCGTTATTGGGATAGACGGTAGCATCATTGGTGGCTCCACTGCCTGTATCCAGAGCATAGTAGGCACTGAGAGTTGAGTCTTGCGGAGTGCAAAGACCCGGAGCCGCACTCGCGGTACCCAGAAAGCCGATAATACCGAGAGGCACTCCTAAGAGTACCGCTCTTGTTAGAACCCCTAGCGGGGAAAAGAAACGGTGACTCATAAAAGAGGAGGGTGGAAGAAGTTGTGGTACCGCGCTGAGACGGGCCATCCACTCTTCCGTTACGGAAATCGATGATATTCCCTTAATACATACCCGATCACAAGGCGTGCGCGGCAATGAAATCCAGCGGGTTCACGACCCACTTCTCGGCTTCGGCTGGACCAGGAAGGACAGACGGCGAATATGGAAGATGATCTTCGTTGGGCTGTCCGATATCCACTTGGAGATGGACGTGTGGTCCGGTTGTTTTGCCTGTCATCCCGACTGTGCCGATATTCTCACCCGCGGTCACGGCGTCGCCCGGCTTCACGTTCACCGTACCCATGTGACCGTAGATCGAGAAAAACGTACCCTCACCCGGGAGGCGATGTTCGATGGTCACATACAGGCCCAGCCCCTCATCATCGGTAGTCACGGCGCTGACCCTCCCTCCGCCAATGGCCCTCAACGGCGTATCAAGCGCCAGCTTAATATCCACACCGGGATGATTACCCGTAAATTCCGAAGCATCTACATCATACGCGCCAAAATAATGCGTCGAGTACGTCAGTTTTTGCGTGATCTTCGGAATGGTCCGGCTGTTGATATTCTTCGTGAGGCTGGTCATGGGCGTCTCAAGGATTTGAAGATTATAAGGAGGCACATCGACAAAATCTGCCGCCATCATTTCGTCGTAGGTCCGTTCCCACTGCTTGGGCGTGTGCATGGCGCCCCAATTGGGAACCTTGGAGACAGGGAATACCGCCCAGCCGAACTCCGGAAAAACATTGGCGGAAACCGACCCCTCCGGCCGCGCCGCTGTTCCCGCCATCGCAATGGACCGAGCCGCCTGATGAAGGCCCGCTCTCGTCCGAGCCACCGCCGGTGGCGTACGCGCCGGGCGCTTGACAGAGGATCGACGGGCAGGCGTACTGGTAGGTGCCGGAAGAGGCGCCGAGGATTGTGTCATGCCGCGCCAGGAAAGAGGCGGTGAACCTACGCGAGCCGTCCATTGCTTGGCAGTCACCACCATCATCAGCGCGAGACAGCCGATCGTCATCAACACGATATTCCCGGCCATTTTCAGCGTCCACTGAGGGAAATATTTGTTTGTATACATTTCTTATCATTGTACATCAAAAAACACTTTTTTACTATGTGCAATAAGCCCCATCCCGGGGGTGGCTTTGGGTGATCCCGACCATCAGGTGCGGTGGGGCGATAGGGCGGAAAAGTGTTCCCACTTCCTTCAGAACGTCCACGGGTACTGGAAAAGAGCTGAGGCCGGACCAAAGTCTTCACTTGGCAATTTTTTCTTGAGTCACATCACCGTCGGGGGCGAACAGTTCAATCACTCCCAACAATCCTGGCCCAGATGCAGCCGAGCGCCAACACGGGAAGGGCCATAGCGATCGCTCGATAGATCGGATTGGCAATCTTCCTCGCCGCCAAATCGATGGCTAAACCGGTGAGCAACATGAGGCCGGCCAGGGGACCAACAAAACCCCATGGCGACCAATCCCAACCGCCTCCAGGGCCACCGTAGATTCGCGCATTCTGGTTGAACAGCGTGGGTATAAAACCCAGCAGCAACAGGAGCTCAACCACGATGGCGATACGAAGGATTCTTTTGAACATATCTAGGGGGTTAGTGACGTACTGCGCGGTGCATATGTCCGTCTTGGGACTGGATGTATTCATACGATTGTCGCACGATTTTTTCAAGGATTGGCAGTTCTATTTCACTAAGCCGCTTGAGGTACACACAAACCATACTCGTCGTATGCTTGCCTAAGCGAGCTAGTAAGGCCGAGTAACGTGCCGTGCCGTCCATCAGGTAGATGGTGATCTTCCCTTTTCTTGGATAAAAACCGATCGTATGACAGTCCCCTTCGCGCCCGCTGTCGTATTTGTAGTGGTAGCTCCCAAACCCGATAGTGGCAACATTCCACATCTTCGGCTTCTGCCCGCTGATACGTTGCATCATGTCGATAAGCACTTGGGAATCTTTTGCCATCGGCTCATCGAGTGACGCGAGCACGTCTTTGACTGAGTTGGCATTTGCAGAAGGCATGGGAGGCAAAGGCTTACTGTGATTCGGCTAATTCTTTAATCCGCGCTAAGGCTTTTGGGACTGCGCTCTTGAATCCAGTCACTTGCTCAGCAGGAATATCGGAGTGAACGGTCAATGTCGTCAGGCCGTCCTTCTCGGTCAGTCGATAGGTTTCTTTTCCGCCCGTCCATTCCGGCTCTCGTTCCTGCTCGCCGAGATCTTTGGTGTCGGCCAAGTGACGGAACGTCACAACCTCATTGGGGATCAGCTTCTCAATCAAGCTCGTGACTCCGTACCCCGAGGAGGCGGAAAGGAACTGCACTTTGCTCCCCTCTACCATCTCTCCGACCAGATAGGTGCCTTCGTCGATAATGTTCGCCCAATCACGGAAGGTTTTGTCTTCCCAAAGAATGCTCCAGATTTTTTCCCGGGAAGCTTGTATGTCGATGAAAAATTCCATTTTTGGCATAGATTGATTGTATGCAATCCTCCCTTAAAACGCCAAGATGCGTGTAGGGATTAGGGTGGAGATGCCGGGACAAGTTTCGAACTCCGTGGATTTCTAAGTCAGGATGTGATGATCATGGCAAGAAAGTTCGTCATTCGCTGAATTGCCTCACAACGTTGCTGAGTGGCGAACTTGCAGAAAGAGAGAACGTCATCCTGTAATTAAAATGCGTCAAGAGAGCTGTCAGGATGAATTTTGAACTTTTATAGTCCCGCTCCCATAACAATTGTGAGTACTTCCTCCCTGACTACATCATCTGTGATAACAGCAGGAACAATCCTCCGTAACAACTTCGTTGCTTCTACCTTGATCGCTTCGCCTTCACCTGCTTCTACTTGAGGAAATTTCTTCTTCAAATATTCTGACAATGCGATGACAAGACAATTTGCAATGCCATGAGCAATGAGTGTTTTTCCTTTTAACTGATCGGCAATCAAAGGGAAAAATTCGGTTTGAATATGCTCATGAGCATCAACGTTGCTCAATAATTTAAGAATATCCTCTCTACTAGGAAGTTTTACCCGTTTTGCCTCCGCGTTCTCAAAACCTCCTTCTTTATCATCCTTCTCCCCATAGAATCGGACATGTGAAGCCAACTCTTCCAATTCCTCAGCATCGATATGTTCGACAGCACCGTCCTGTCCGCGCAGCTCAATCGAGGTGACGCCAAACTGTTTCAGTACTTGTCTTGCCGGATAAGACTGATAATCCGGCTGACTCTTTCGCGCTGCGAATATGGTCTTTGCAAGATCCACGGCAAATGTGTATTCGCCGCCATACTCAAACTTTGTGGGAAAATTTCCATCTCTGTCTCTCAGAGTGGTACGGTGAGTCTCATATCCCGAACCTTTCACCCAGCTACCAATATCATTGGCAACATTCTTTTTCTTTCCAAATTTCTCGAGCCGCAAACATCTCGCATCTTCAATGACAGCGCCGATGTCTTGAATTTCCACAGGTTTTCCTTTTTTATCGGAGTCACGGATTGAATGCACATGAAACTTGGCTAGAAAAACTCCGGTGTGAATGAGTTGGTACAAATTCGCTTCTGTTGGTTTTGCAAATGCTTCCATATATTTTTCGAAAAATCGATTCGCGTTGAGCAGTAGTGCCCTGTGCATGTCATCCGGTACGGATGTGATATCTGCGAGATGCCTTCGAAATTCCCGTCTGTATACCGCAAGGTCTTCTGGTTGGATTGTGTCTATTTCAACTTCGAGACCGCGTGTATCGATGATCTGGAATTTACTGGAAGAGCTTTCGAGCATGTAGATATAATAAACTAAATTGTGCAATTGTACATATTTATTCGACAGAAAGTAATAATAAAAAGGCCAGATCCGAAGGTAAAACGGAAAAACCTATGCCTTGTGAATTTATATGGTAGAAAATTTTACTGAATCAAATGTAAGAAAATCTGCGCTCGTCGAACTTGATAAAACACTAAGAAACTATAAATCAGAATATTACTTTCTATTTGCTACACTTAAGCAGTTTTCGGAAAAACAAGATACTGAGTACGAAGATTTCTATACAATTAGAAATATGCTAAGAAGATTTTTTGATATTTTTGCAGATTTTAAAATACCAAATACAGGTGATCCAAAATCTAAAATGGATCTTTTGATTAAGGATATCAATGATCCAGACGAGAAAATAAGTACTGTGGATGCGGGGAAAGCCTATAAATTAGTGAATGAATTTTCACATCATTCCGACCCAACGAGTTCTATTGAATATAAGGATAAAAGCGAGAGTAAAGAAGCCATTAAAATATTGTTGAATATTGTTAAAGGATGAGACTCAAAGCACTACGAAATTTTGGAGAAAATCTAGCTTAAGACATCCTTCGTTATTTGCGTAGCCATTAAGATTCTGACCTTGGGAAATTTAAAATGGTTTGAATTTGACTTAGGTACATGTAATTACATTGTATTTACAATGTAATTACCATCATATATACTGATAGACATGACTACGATCCAAATCAGGGCAGACGAAAAAACGAAAAAGACTGCTATGCAGGTTTTAAACAATCTTGGTATGGACCTAACAACTGCTATTAATATTTATTTAATTCAAATTATTGAAAAAAACGGTATTCCATTCGAAGTAGTTTCAGAGAATGGCCTTTCTCCAGCACAAGAATTATCTATTCTGAAGGATTTAAAATCAGCTCGTAAGAGTAAAAAGAAATACTCTTCCGCAAAATCGATGCATAAAGCTATATTAGGAAAATGAGCGGATCTGATGAAAAAATTGTCTATAGCATCCAACCAAGCAATAGGTACTCAAAGGATATTAAAAAATTGCAAAAAGCAGGTTTTGATCTGTCGAAGCTAGAAAAAGCAGTAGATATTTTGGCAAGTGGAGGCAAGTTGCCAGATAAATATAAAGATCATCAGTTAAAACATACTTTAAAAGGTGTTCGAGAATGCCACATAGCTCCAGATTGGCTTCTTTTATATGCGAAAGACAGTGACAGGCTAATACTCTTGCTTGTTCGTACAGGAACTCACAGGGATGCCCTAGGAATTGAGTGAATTATCTCGCTCCAGATACGAATACACTTACTGAGCTGATTCCACTCATTTTGGATCCTTTCCACCATAACGTCGATAAGTTGGGAGTGAAGGGTGGCCACTGGGAACGTGATTTCGGTCGCGGGAAACTGCTGCGGCCGGCTACGGTGGTTTTCGGCGGCAGAATGAGTACGGAATTCGGCGGCGAGCAGATCGATATTGAGGCACCGCAGGCGCAGGTCGCCGACGATTACCTGCTAAAGGTTTCCTGCGTTCCTGAACTTGATAGGTTAGAGGTGGTGGAGCAGGAGGTACGAGTTTCAAACTTTTTGAGCCCCAAAACGCCGATCTCATTATAACAGCAGAACGACTGAAAGGACTGACAAATTCACTGTTTTCGATAATTTCCATCATCAAAAATCCACCCGAAAATCCATGGCGATTCGTGATGTAAACGACATATGCGTCAAGGGAGCTGCCGGGACTTTTCAAACTTTTCCCAGAATGAGAAATGGCTTAGTAGTAAGGTTTTCCTTTCTCGTCGATGCCCAAAGCATTCGGATCATCGAGTGGTTTTTGCTCTCGTATCTCTTTCATGATCATAAGTAGGCCAATGACGCTACTCAGCTTCACATCATCCAAATCTGGTTCAAAGTCGGACATAGTGGGCTGACCATAGAATTTTTTGAAAGAGATGTTCAAGCTAAGACGCTTCTCTGTTAGACGATTGCAAGCCTGATTAATCAAAATCCATATTGATCCATACGCAATTTAAATGCATCACGGCCACCTTCTGTAACTAGAATTATTTCTTCCTTTATCTCGTTTTTGTCGATTGCGCCTACGGCTTTGATTGCCCCATGCGTTTGGTCTCCGGCTTTCACATAGTCACAACAAATGACGAGTTCGGCATCGCCGTTAACGACAAAGTTCGCGCTATGACTGGCAAAGATAAGCTGGCGTTTACTTTTTGCTCTCCAAAGCTGCTCCATAATATCTCCAACCATTTTGCTATCTATATCATCCTCCGGTTGATCAATGATCAAAGGAGCACCCGATTGATTCAGTAGCACAGTAAGTAGAGCGGTCGCTTGTTGACCAGCAGATGCATCTGAGAATCCAATATATTCTTTCTTGGTCTTATTAGTGCAATAAAGAAACTTAGGATTAAATTCAAGTTCTACCACAGACAAATCTATCCATCGCGCGGAATCGAACTGTAGTGCAATTCTTGTGCGCTCAGAATCAATAAAGCTGCATTTATTGAGAAGTGGTGTATCTGGCATCTCTTGAGATGCTTCTGCAGAGTGCAACGCAAGCTTTTCAAGCTCCGTAAGAATGCTGTTCCACTCTACAAGAGGATCACTTGCCTTTAATAGGCACTGACAAATTTTATCAATCTTCTCCTCCTTAATATTCATACTAGCGAAAGCCAATTTAAGTTTTTGAGTCAGGGTCTCAGTATCGAGACTGCTTGTGATTTCTGCCTTAATAAGATCGCCAGAGAGAGCTGTAAATTGAGCACACTGTTGTTCAAGTGCGGTGATTTTCTGAGTATGCAGACTATCCCACTTTGAACGCAGCTTTTTATATATATCTTCTGGATCTCCAAGGGCAAGAAGTGCATTGCGCTTTTCAGTTTGTTGCTTTTTTAAAGTAATGATTCGCTTTTCAAGGGTTTGTATCTGATCAAGCTGTTGTTGATTGACGTTTGCCTTTATTTTCGCCGCCTCATATTTCTTATCGAACGTCGCCTTGAGTTTTTCCCACGCTTTTATTTCGTTATCAATGATCTTAAGTGATTCTGGTTTAAACAGTGCAGAAAGAGCACCAATAACTGCTTCTATTTCCGTAAACTTAGCAGCAAACTTAGTTTGAATACTGTTGATCAGCACTTTATTTTCCAATTCACCTTCTTCCGTTTCTTCTTCCTCTTCGGGATTCTCCAAAGCTTCCACAAGGCTGTCCACATGCCCCTGTTTTGTTTCTAGTTCATTCTTAAGACTCTCTATAATGGCTTCCTCATCATCATATTTTGCTTTCTGGTCGATAATCTTCTGATCTTCTTCAGATAGACCCTTAAGACTTTTACGTAGTTTCCCCAACTGTTCGGTCGATGAAGCTATCTCAATATTATTCTTATCTACTTCAGCCTTAATTTCTTTCATGCGAATTAAGTCCCCATAAGCAGCTCGCATTTTGGATTCAGTATCACGTACATCCGAACGAATCTCATCGAGATCTTGCTTAATTGGAAGTTCCACGAAACGTTTCAGTTCATCAATTCGTACGCCTACGCTACTCAACTGCTTCTGACTGTATGCCTGGATTGGTAACAAATTCCGTACTTGTTGTTCTGTAGCTTGAATGAATTCGCCATCCCCAATTTTTAGCAGAATTTCCTGCTTCTTTGAGTTTCGTTTCACAATGTGTCTAACATCGTTAAGCAAGAATTCAACATGAACCTCGCCGTCAAATTTCTGCAGAGTATTATCAATCAGGTTCTTGCGCTTATTTTGGACAATATCTACATCTTCGCTTTCAACGGGCTGATCACACAGACCCCAGCGGACATACTCAAGTATTGTAGATTTTCCTGTGCCACGACCGCCAATAATAGCGTTATATTGCTGGTTTAAATCGAGATCAACTCGACCGAGAAACTTCGAATTTGAGACAGCTACAGATGTAATCCATAAGCTTGGAAGTTCCGGCTCAATAAGAGATAGGCGTGACTGTTTTGCCAAACATGCTTGGCGTAGTGCTTCAGCTGTTGGTTCTGACCATTTAACATATGTGCTATGGGTTCCGAGATCAGAGTGATCTCTTTTTCGATTATCTGAAGTCTGGAATACAGCTATCGGTTTATAACCATTATTTTGCTGGCGACCCTCGAGAATATTTTTCTTTCCCACACTTGTTCTTCCATAATCTCCGTCGATATAGCCTCCAACGCAGTGCATCTCTTTGTAATGTTTATCAAAACCATCTCGAAAAAGAGTTTTATAGCCTCCATCTGTAACATTTGGCAGGATAATAAACTTACCCTTCAGCCATTTATGCTGGTTCAGTCGTTCTTCAAGATCATTTAGCCCAGTGACTGATGTGGGTGATACAGAATCAACGCTTGCCAATTTACTTTTTGATTCGTCCGTCTCATCAATAGTTAAAGTAGTTAGGATATCTCCAAGTTTTGTTTCATCGAAATCTGAATCAAGTAGAAGTATTGCTTGGCATGGAGGCGAAGATAATGTGAGTTCAATACCAGGAAAAACTGCAATTCGATTCTCTGTGGGGATGGGCTTGCCTACTGCATCAATTTCAGAAGATGCAGCAGCCTTAACATACGGGAAGAACGCAAAATCGTGATGATCAGTTATTGCTACACCCCTTAATCCCTTTTCTCTACAAGCTACAATAAGCTCTTTGGCATAATTTATGCGTTCTTGCCTTGTAACAGCTTCATCACCTGACCAATTAGCATCACGAGGTGTGTGTACTTGAAAGTCGCATTTGTAGAAATGTGCCCCTTTATCCATATCTGTTATAGTAAATTGTTTATAGTACTTGGCATAGTCTTAGGTTTGAATCCCGTTGGCTCGAGCTCCATTATCTTTTCAAACCGACTTTTGCTCTTCAGATAAACAAAAAACTATTATCCATTGTTATACTTGGTGGACCCACTGAAGAATAATTGGAACCAGCTTCTGGAGACAATTTTTACTTGGCACGAGGTGCTGCTGAACTCAAGCCTAGGTCGCAGTGCCTACGTTGCCTAAGCCAAGATGGCTGCTTATTTACCTCACCAGGAGGGAGAGGAACCCAGGGTCCAACAGGGGTTCTTGCTTGTATGATTAACTTGTCATCTGCTTTGTTATGATCTACCATAAAGCACTTTCCCCTCCCCTTCTATGAAGTCCCTGTCGCTCCACGCTGTTCCCGAGATCCCTCGCATCCAAGAGGGTGACGACATCGCTCAGATCATCCTGGACCGCATGCCGGGGCTGGAAGAGAAGGACGTCATCGTCATCGCCCAGAAGATCATCTCCAAGGCCGAGGGTCGCATCCGCGACCTTCGCGATGTTCAGGCTGGCCCCGAGGCTCTTGAGCTGGCTCAGCGCACCGGACGCGACGCGCGCCTTTGTCAGGTCATCATTGATGAGGCCGCTGAGATTCTTGAAGTGAAGGGCAAGGTCATTGTTACGAAGATGCCTAACGGCATGGTGTGCACGTCTGCCGGAGTGGATAAGTCCAACCTTGATTCGGATGAAGGCAATAAGGTTGTGTTGCTCCCCCTCGATGCGGACAAGAGCGCGCGCGTTATTCGCGAGAAGGTAGAAGCTGTTCTCGGAAAGCAGATCGCCGTCATTGTGAGCGACAGCCTTGGCCACCCGAGCCGCCAGGGAGCAGTCGGCCAGGCCATCGGCTTTTCCGGCATCTCCGGCGTGTCCAAGATGAAGGGAGAGGATTTCTACGGCAACGCCTCCGGAGCCGTTGTGAACGTCGTCGATCAGGTCGCCTCAGCAGCCTCCATCCTCATGGGTCAGTCCAATGAGGGTCGGCCGATCATTGTGGTGCGCGGCATGGAATATGACCGCGACACGGATTCTGACATCTCCTCAGTCATCATCTCCTAACTATGAAGGTCTCCACTTTCCAGCAGGCCGGCGCCCAAAGCCTCCCTGTGGAGGTGGTTGAAAGGAAGGGCTTGGGTCATCCAGATACGCTCAGCGATGGCATCGCCGAGGCGCTTTCGGTCGCATACTCCCGCCTCACGCGCGAGAAGTTTGGCGCCGTCCTCCACCACAACGTCGATAAGTTGGGAGTGAAGGGCGGACACTGGGAACGCGACTTCGGTCGCGGCAAACTCCTGCGGCCGGCCACGGTCGTCTTCGGCGGCAGAATGAGCACGGAGTTCGGAGGTGAGCAGATCGATATCGAAGCCCTGCAGGCGCAGGTCGCTGGCGATTACCTGCTGAAGGTCCTCCCCCATCTCCGGGACTACCCCGGGCATGTGCGGTTCGATTACGGCACGTCCAACTTCTCAGTGAATCCCACCTGGTATAAGCCGAAGGATCTCGATGACGTCCCCGACGCGAAAGCACAGTGGGCGAACGATACATCCGTTACCGTCAGTCACTTCCCGCTCTCTCCGACTGAGAACGTCGTGAAGGCGCTTGAAGGCCATTTCTACACTGCCCCGTATCGGCCGCGCTATTCCTTCATCGGCCAGGACATCAAGGTAATGGCTGTGCGCCGCGAGGACGAGCTGGATGTGACTGTGTGTGCCCCTTTCATCAGCACGGAGACGCCTGACCGTGACTTCTACGATGAGACGAAGGCGCGAATCACCGCAGAGCTCACAGAGCTCGCTCGCACCGTCGTCTCCGACAAGCTGCGCATCAATGTCTCCTTGAACACAGCTGATGCAAATCCGCATCGAAAGCTCGTCTACATGACAGCCACCGGCAGCTGCATCGAGTTCGGCGAGGAGGGATTCGTCGGCCGCGGCAATGGCCCGAACGGCCTTATTTCTAGCATGAGGGTACACAGCATGGAGGCGGCCTTCGGCAAGAATCCCGTGTATCACACCGGCAGAGTCCATGCCTTCTTCGCCAGCGAGATCGCGAGAGAGCTCTTCGGCGATCTAGGCCTTGAGAGCACCGTGATGATCCAGACGAACAATGGTGACACGCTGCTCGAGCCGCGGCACGTCCTCGTGCTCGCCGAGAACCAGCCTGACTCCAAAGCCGTTGATGGCGTGGTGAGGAGGGTCCTGGGGACCCGTAATTATGTCGATGCGATCCTGGACGGCTATCTCCTTCCGAAGTCGTGGTGACGACTAAGAGACTCACCATTGCCGGCGAGGCAGTGGAGCTCGCGAGTGATATGGATCTCGACGCGGCCTTTGCCGGCCATGAGCGCTTCAGCGTGTTCATGCCCTCTTTCTCAGTCCTTCAAAACGGGGAAGATTGCCCTTCGCAATTGGTGCATGAGGACATTGCAGAGATCGCCTACCGGGTCGTCTCCGACTCCCATGCCGTTCTATCAGCACCAGCACACAGGATCGATGCGGAGGTTCTGGCGTATGCGGCCTATCCCCTGACGGAATACCGACGCCAACAGCGAGGCGCCGTCACAGCCCATGCCGCCGCTGTGGCTTTTGACGGGGCCGCTGCATTGATTCTCGGAAAAGAAGGCGCCGGAAAGAGTACCGTCGCTATTCAGAGCTGCAGGGGCCTCGGTGCGCGATTGGTGGGCAATGATCTGACGGTCGTCGAAAACAAGGAAGGCGACGGCATCCGCGTCTCTCATGGCACGAAGATCCTCCATCTTCGGCGCGAGTCAGCGCGCCGCGGGCTAGCGGAGCTCCTGTCTCTCTTTCCACCGGAGACTGCGACCCAGGACCCATGGCTCCAGAAGGTGGCCATCCGACCGGAGAAGATCGGTATTGAGGTGCAGGATGAGCCCGCTGAAGTGAAGGTTAGCGCGATCGTGCACGTGGATGAATCTCAAGAGAACGTTTTCGTCCGTGAAGAAACGAGCAATCACGTCAGTCGGCTGGTGATGTACGAAAACTTCTCCCGCTACATCCGCGGGTCCTGCGTGCCCGGCTTGGATAAAGACCGCCACTTCCTCTACTGCTTGCCCAGCCTCGACACGCCTGCGCTCTTTGAGAAGCGGACCGGCTTGATTGAACGCATCCTGAATCAGCCCCTGCTGTACGTCTCTGGCCGCTCGAAGGACGTCGCTGCCTTCCTCCACCAAGAAGTGAAGCGCCATGCCTAAATTCACCATTGGACTACCGGCCTATAACGAACAGGGCACGGTGAAGAACGTGGCCGAGATCGTTTCTCAGGGGCTGCACCTGGCTGGCGTCCCTGCTTCTGAGGCTGAGATCGTTCTGCTCGACAGCGAGAGTGCGGATAGCACCGTGGCCCAATTTGAGTCTGCCGCGCTCGATTTTCCGCGTGAGGTCATGATTATCAGGGAGGGCATCAGGGGAAAGGGCATCAATTTGATGAAGTTCCTGGAGCGCGCCCAAGCAACGGAGGCCGGACACGCCCTGACGTTTGATGCGGACCTCGTGTCTATCACTCCTGAATGGATCCACCGCTACGTCGCGCGCCTGGAAGAGGGAGCGGATTACGTCACGCCCAGTTACTCCCGGAACAAGTACGAGGGCAGCGCGACCAATCACCTCGCGTTCCCGGTCATCTATGCCACGAGCGGGAAATACATTCGCCAGCCGATCGGCGGGGACTTCGCTCTCAGTCAGCGCTTCTACGAACATCTACTGCGCCAAGAGATTCATCCAGACACGCTCAAATACGGCATCGATATCTTCTTCACCGCTGCCGCAGTCTTCGGCGGTTTCTCCGTAGTTTCGGAAAAGCTCGGACGAAAGATCCATAAGCCGAGCTTCCCGCAGTTGGCGGCTATGTTCCCCCACATCGCCAACTCCCTTCATGCACAGCTGCAGTCGAATCGAGACAAGTGGCATCATGGCGAGTCAGAGCCCCTGACGGCTGACCCAGTCGAAGACATCGCCCTGTTCCCCCACGAAGAAAAAGCGCGGGCGATGAAGGCTGAAGCTCTGCAATCCCTTCAAGTGGTGACCGACGCTAGCCCCTTCACGGAGGCAGTGACGGCCGCCCGTGCCGCCGGTGAACTTGGAGAGAATGATTGGGTCCAGGTGCTGAAATCCTTTTGCCTCGCTGAAACGATGGACCCGGAGCAAATGCGCATCCTAACGGAGTTGTACAAGGTGCGGATCACGACCTTTTGGCAGCTCATTGGCCAGCTAGACGCTGCCACCGTGGAACAAACGTTGTTGGGCCAAGCCGCGAAACTGCGGCAGGCGCTCTATGAAGAATAAGCTAAAACCGGTAGAAAGGGTCCATGCAAACGAGGATCCTTCTTGGCTTAGATAAGGCGCCGCAGGCCGAGGGACTCACTGTCGTTATTGATGTATTCCGGGCTTTCTCCACAGCCTGTTACTTCTTTAAGGGCGGCGCAGAGACAGTTCTGCCCGTTGCCACTCTAGAGGAAGCGCGTGTACTCAAAGTCCAGCATCCCGAATTCCTCCTCGCCGGTGAGAGAGAGGGAGTGAAGCCGGATGACTTTGATCTAGGTAATTCACCAAACGCCGTGCTGACGGCCGACGTCCAAGGCAAAACTATCATCTTTGCGACATCCTTGGGCACCAAGGCCCTCGTGGCGGCGCAGAGCGCCACAGAGGTCATCACGGGGTCCTTCGTGAACGCTGGCGCCATCTGCGCGTACATCAAGCGCCAGGAGCCGGCAGTCGTCTCCTTCGTATGCTCTGGGTCCTACGATGAGAAGGTGGTCGATGAAGACATGCTTTGCGCGCGCTACCTGGAGAACGAGCTCTTGGGGCGACCGAACGACTTCCAGGGCATGGTGAAGTACCTACGCGAAGAGGGGCCATATTCGGGGAAATTCTTCGATCCAGAATGCCTGTCACATCCCCGAGAGGATTTTGATCTGTGTCTGGCGTTGGATGAAGCGGATTTTGTCTTGAAGAAAATTCAACAAAGAAACGGTATTTTGACCCTGGAAGCTGACACTGGGAGTAACTAAATCGATTAAAGTGAGAATCGAAGCCGTGCTAAAAATCACTGTCGAAAAATATGGCAAGCCTCCGACTTTTATTGGCTGCATCTGGCTTACCGATAATCCCTTTGGGGTGTCGTCTAAATTGATACCCAGTAACTTGAGCATCTCGAATCCGCGCTCCTTAAAATTCGTTCCCTTGCCCTTGATTGCAGGCATAATTTCACTGCGCTTTATTTGGTGAATATGTCAGTCATATCATTTCGTAGAATGCTTCAATCGGACATCGGTGTAAGGTAGAATACACTCGCTTACGATATGCGACACTCGACACAGACACTGACGGCAATCGATCTATTCAGCGGATGCGGAGGGCTTACTCAGGGTCTGAAAAATGCCGGCTTTACCGTTATTGGCGCAGTCGATTTGGTGCCGCTTACCGTTGAAACATACAAGATGAATCATCCTGAAGTGACCGCTTGGGAACGAGACATAAAAAAGCTCGATGCCAAAGAGATCAAGAAAACTCTTAAGCTCAGAAAGGGGGAATTGGATTTGCTGGCGGGATGTCCTCCTTGTCAGGGGTTTTCATCGATCAGAACGCATAACGGAAAAGAAGTGATCGATGATCGCAATGATCTTATTTTCGATTTTTTGAGACTGGTGAAAGAGCTAAGGCCGAAAACCGTAATGATGGAAAACGTGCCGGGTCTGTTGGATAACATACGTATGAAGCAATTTAAAGAAGAGCTGACAGAAATGGGGTACGAATTCGGAGAATCACCAACCGTATTGAATGTAAAAGAATACGGCGTACCCCAGAGTCGTCGTCGTATGATTCTATTGGCGAGCAGATATGGAAATATATCTTTTGCCCCCAAAGAATTGAAATTGAAGACCGTCAGAGAGGCCATTTCTCATTTGAAGCCTCACGGAAAGAGTGGGGATCCTCTGCATGATCTTCCCGAAAAAAGAAGTCCGAAAATCCTGAAAATGATTTCGAAAGTGCCAAAAAATGGGGGGAGCCGCAGCGATCTTGATCCTAAGTATCATCTTCCTTGTCACATCAGATATCCGCATGGATTCAAAGACGTGTACGGGAGAATGAAGTGGAATGCCCCCTCTCCCACCATGACGGGTGGCTGCATCAGTCCTTCAAAAGGCAGATTTTTGCATCCCGAAGAAGATAGGGCGATTACCCTGCGCGAAGCGGCCTTATTGCAATCCTTTCCTGTGGATTATCGCTTCTCAATGCGGAACGGGAGAGCGGGTGTCGCTTTAATGATAGGTAATGCTCTGCCTCCCGAATTCATCAAAAGACAGGCTTTGCAGATCAAAATGCATTTGTTGGGAAAAAGCTCTTAAAGTAAGATAGATATCTTATGACAACGAGAAAGCGCGAATATACGATCAAAGTGCTGGGTCGTACTCTGGAGCACCTTGGGGTTCAGATGTACAAAAATCGAGATGCTGCCTTAGCTGAGCTTGTGGCAAATTCTTGGGATGCTGGCGCAAAGGATGTCTGGATCAATATTCCGGAGCCCGATGCCTATAATAGAGATACCGGGGAGATGACCATTCTCGATAATGGAAGTGGTATGAATGAAGACGAGGTCGATAATGCTTATTTGGTGGTTGGCAGAAACCAACGAAGCGAAGGTTTTAATGAAAGAAATGGAAGGAAAGTTATGGGAAGAAAAGGCATCGGCAAGCTGGCCGGATTCGGGATCGCCAATCGGATGGAAATTGTGACTTGGAGAGACGACGAATCGATCAGCTTCATTATGGATATTGAAAAATTAAAAACAACAGCTGGTCATGTGGCGACGGCGATAATAGAAGCTGAGATTTCACCGCCAAAGACCGATCAGCTGCATTCTGGTACGGGAATACGGCTGGAAGGGTTAAAACACAAATCTCCACTTGATATCGATTCTCTCCATTATTCATTAAGTAGGCGGTTCGGAAGAGTTGTAAAAGGGAGTATGAATATTTTCATAAATAACGTGCCTCTTAAAGAACCTCCTTTGTCATTTATCCATCGATATCCGGAAGAGGGCTTTGCCGAAGAAACCCTATCCAACGGCGAAAAAGTAAAATATTGGTATGGAATTACGGAAAAAGTGATTCCTTGGTCACTGATGCAGGGCTTCGCGGTGATGGTGAGAGAAAAAGTCGCGCAGCTGCCTCCATTTTATTTTAATGTCGAGAATACGGCTTCTCATCAGCACGGCACTAAATATTTCATGGGCGAAGTTATTGCGGAATACATCGACGAAGGTACCGATGATGAATCGGATTTGGTTTCCACCGATCGCCAAGAAATTGAATGGGAAAGTGAAAGCACAAAACCATTGCTGGAATGGGGACAGAAAAAAACGAGAGAAGTGCTGAATGAGAGGTATGCGCTTCGCGGAAAAGAAATTGAAAAGTGGGTTTTAGATGATGAAGGAATAAAAGATCGAATCGCCTCATTGGATAAACATTCTTCCGACAACGTGTGGCGACTTTCTCAGATCATCGGTGATACTGAAGCCGATAAAGAAGAGGGAGTTCAGCTGATTAACCAATTGGTTCGCGCTTATGAGTTTCGACAATTCCATAACATCGTAGAAGACGTAGAAAAGTCAGCCCAAGAGGATCCACTGAAATTCGTTGAGCTATTGCGACAGCTTGGCGAATGGAGAGTTATTGAAAGTAGAGCCATGCTTGAAATAATCGAAGGCCGTTTAAGTATCAGTGATAAACTCCAGGATTTCATCATTAACGGAATACCGGAGACGGCGACCGGAGTGAGCGACGATAATTTGCATGATCTGATCGCTAGAATGCCATGGCTTCTGCATCATGAATGGGAATTATATGGAGAAGAAAAAACTCTTTCGAGACAACTGAGAGAATGGAACCGAGAGGATCTAGCAGACGATTTGAGCGATGATGAAATCGCAAAGCGATATGATTTCTTGGTTTTGGATGGAGACAGTAACGTACTGGTGATCGAGATAAAAAAAGCAGGTTACGCAGTGGAACTGGATGAAATACATCGCCTCGATACCTATCGGGAGAGAATTCAATCATCACAAACTAAGCCTGTTAAAGCCGTCTTGGTGTATGGAGGTGCGTTGAACATTAGCAAAATTGCGACTGAAGATTTAAACAGAAAGGAGTATTTCATTCTGGAACCCTGGTCGTCTGTATATCAGAGAAGTAAAAAACATTATGAGCACTATCGAAGTCTTTTGGAGGGCAACGCATCCGATCCAGCATTTAGAGGTTTAGCTTCGGAGGCAGCAGAAAGAAGGAACATCGAAGAAACCGGCACTGTTAAACGCACGCCGGAGGAGAGAGAGGAAGCAAGGCGGCGATTGAAAGAAAAATCCGATGTAAAAATACTCCCAGAAGTTGCGCCAAAACCGGGCAAAAACGTCTAAGAGGAGGTAATTGGCTAGGGACAAAACCGGAGTTTCGGGAGTCTATAAAAAAGGACTCCGGCGTATGCCTCGGAAACAAGGCTGTGTCACGCGATCCCCTCCGGTTGGCAACATACCAACCGGAGCAACACGCGCACGCAACGTGGAGCCTTTGTGAAGCTCCTGAGCGAAGCTATTAATTGTTTGGGCTCAATGGAACTCAGGATGCACCAACGTGGCCGACCAAACCCCGGGCAGGATGGTGCGCCTGAGCGTCGCCTTATCAGCGTTCCAGTTAACTTTGTCAGCCTCCTTCCGGTTCAACACCGTTTTGTACACCACCCCGTCGCTCTCGTTTCCGTACTTATCAACAAGCGGGAAATACGCGGCGACCGAGGCCGTCTGTACGTCTTTACCGCTCGTATAGAGCGCGATGTATATCTCCGCCATCTTCGACTCGAGGCCGCCCTTCCGGAGAGTCTGTGTCAGGTTGTCATCGGGATTGAATTCCGTGAAGACACCCCATCCACCGTTCACCTGTTGCACGACGTTCACTGCGCGAAGGTAGGGCTTGTCCATGTTATTACTTCCCTCCAGGACTCCGGTGACGATCTGCCTCAATTGATCCTCCTCGTTGACCGGCGCCGGGGGAACGATTGGCTGTGAAGGGGTCGGATTGTTGGTGGCAACCGGAGCGGCCGTCGGTCCACGGGGTCCCCCGAGGCCGATGATAGCAAGACAGCCCACGACAGCGGTCGTGACGTGTAACCAGCGAGGCACAGTGCGTTTCATCCACCTTCCAATCTGCCGGGAGCTGGGCGGAAGCAGAAGCAGGCCGGCTGCAAAAAGCCACAAAGCCGTTACCGCGTTCTTGTTCATCACGCCGAGTGCGGCGAGCAGAAACACAACGCCGAATGCCCAACCAGCGAAGCGAGGAACAAAGCTGGCGCGCTCGGCATTTTTTACATCAGCATTTGCCATAAGACTGGGAGGAAAAGGGTAGGAAGCGGACTACCATGAGCTCTTAACTGACCCCGAAGGGGCGCTCTGGTATCCCGTTGCACCAGTCCTCACAGGTTTGACCCTGCGAAGAGCTGAACGGAATCAGCAGCGCCCCTTCCGGGGCTCTTTTCGCAGGTACGCACTTAAATAAGGCGTCTAACCGGTGAGGACTGGTGCGCGGTTAATGTAACTTGTTTTGACGGCTTTTGCATCGTTTTGATTGTTGCCGGAGTTTTTATAATTCAGTGCAAGCTGGAATACGGTCGCCAATATCCGACAAAACCGTGCAAAAGCCGACAAAACAGTAGAGAGTCGAAAATTGTGGCAATCAAAATCTAGCAATAAACTCGAGCCGCGTTCGCGCCGCACGGCCGGGCGATTTTTTATGTTGAGCGCTGAACAGTGTCGGCAAATTCTAGACGATGATTCACTCAGTGATGAAGAAATTATCGTATACCGAGACGCACTCTACGCATGGGTTGATCGATATTTAGATGATTACCTTCGTTAATAACTGGCGCTATTGTCCGCTTCGAATATGTCACAGAAAGCTATAATTTACTGCCGGGTATCATCTGAAAAACAAAAACGTGATGGTCACGGATTGGAGTCGCAAGAACATAATTGCAAGAAATACGCCGAGACTCACGGATATGAGATCGTCGGTGTTTTTAAAGATGACATTACCGGAGGATTGGGCGAGCGCCCTGGCTTCGGATCCATGATCGAAAAATTGAGCACGCTGTCAGCGGATGGAGAAAAGTTCATCGTGATTATCGATGACATCAAAAGATGGGCGCGTGATGTGACGGTGCATTGGTCACTGAAAGATACGATTGCCAAGTTGGGAGCACGACTCGAGAGTCCCAATTATAAATTCGGAGAGACCGAAGAAGACGAATTCATCGAAACTGTCATGGCCGCACAGTCGCAACTTGAACGAAAGCAAAATCGCCGGCAGGTTATTCAAAAAATGAAAGCTAGAATGGAAAGAGGTTATTGGACGTTTGATGAGCCGCCCGGATATCGATATGCCAAAGATGCCGTGCACGGAAAACTCCTGAAGCCCAATGACCCCAAGGCATCAGTGATTCGTGAAGCCATGCTCGGCTTTCATTCTCGGAGATTCGAAACACAGACCGACGTGGCTCACTTTCTCGAAAAGAAAGAGTTTACACATCGAGCAAAATTCAAAGGTAAGGTCCACTTAGAGCAAGTGCAGAGGCTACTGACTCGCATTCTGTATGCAGGATGGATTGAATACCCACGTTGGAAAATAGCGCGACGAAAGGGGCATCATGAAGGGCTCATTACCATTCGTCAGTTCGATGAAATCCAAGATCGCCTTATGGAGAATGCGAATAAACCACATCGTAAAGATATAAAGCAGGATTTTGTTTTACGAAACTATCTCGCTTGTTCGGCATGCGGCCGTCTTGTTACCTCAAGCTGGAGCAAGGGCAGGAACAAAATGTACCCATACTATCGGTGCATAACTCCTAACTGTTGCAAAAGAAACAAAGGCTTACGGAGTGAAAAAGTTGAAGAGGAATTCGGCCGGCTTATCGCACGCATGACACCGAAAAACAACTCATTAAGACTGATAGGCGCCATACTTGATGAGTTATGGGGAAAACGTTTAGAACTTGTTCGGGATGAAGAAAAAAATCGCCAAAAGAAAATTTGCGAAATCGAACGCGAAGTTGATCGGCTATGTTCTCGGCTTGGAAAAATTCACGGCGAAATCCTGCTTCGCAAATATGAGTCACAAATCGAGCAGCTTGAAGAAGAAAAGCGCTTATTGGAAAGAGAGAAGATGAATCCAAAAGATCCTCGGCACAATTTTGAAATCGCAAAAAAATCTGTCTTCGATTTCCTCCAAAACCCCTCTCATCTATGGAATAGCAAAGAATTCGAGGATAAACGTACAGTTTTGAAGCTCACAGTATTGGGCGTTTTGCCCTATGACCCGCAGCTTGGCTTTGGAACCGCACGTTTTCCGCTTCTGTTTGAGCTTTGTAAGGTCGCTGAGACCGATAAAAGTAAGATGGTGGAGATGCCGGGAATTGAACCCGGGTCCAATGCGTCGGACGGTGGCCTGTACTACCATGCTCAATTTCAGTTCTTCCGCATTCTCAGAAATGAGCAAAGATGGATGCAGAAGTGATGACGCAAAATACTGGTATCCGCTAGCGTCACGGCGGACCCAGCCTCGCTAATGACGCCTTGCTCCGGTAGCGAGAATCACGGAGAGACGTGTTCGTACTAGGACGAACTTAGGCCATGACTGGGACAGGGATCAAAGCGTTGAAATTCATCGACGCAATGGCCTGACCAATCTTGGATTTTGCAAAAGAGTTTGCAATTAAGGTTGCAACGGTGGGTATCGGGAACTGTTGCCATCCCGGGTAGGGGCACAACCGCGCGATAGTTCGCACTGTCGAAGCCTGTCATCCCCATTGGTGCCATAGATCTTCAATGAGAATAAGGCTTTTAGCCCTTACAGTCGAGGAAATAGGGGGTGAATTTAAAGGAAGGGAAAGTGTCCATTAATGTTGCGATTGGGTTATTTCCACTTCTTATCAGGAGGATGATTGGTACTTTTTTGCGCAAAAAAATCTTCACTCCTGGCAGATGCCCACTGTCTGGTTTCCACTTTTTGTCAGCGCGACAAAAAGTGGAGTAAAAAACGCTGCGCGC
>CAZXIV010000004.1:0-62972 GCA_964640945.1 uncultured Candidatus Peribacteria bacterium
CCGGCGCGCAGCGTTTTTTGCTCCACTTTTTGTCGCGCTGACAAAAAGTGGAAACTAGTCAGTTTGCACCAGCTAGGAGAAAAGATTTTTATCACGCTGCCAAAAGTACCACTTATTCATATCTATGCTCCAAAATCAAAATCTGGCATTCTGTAGACAATGATCTTCTGCCCCCTTCCCGGCTCCCCGACCATTACCCAGGGCTTCGGGCAGAACCCGGAGATCTACGCGCCGTTCGGCTGGCAGGGGCACGAGGGGATAGATTTTGGCGTGCCCGAGGGCACACCGGTGTTTGCGCCGCACGACGGCATGGCGACGGTGAAAGACACGGGTCCCCAGGGATTTGGTTTGCACGTCATCATCCAAGACGCCAAGCGCCAGAGTCTCTTGGCCCATCTCTCCGAAACATCACTTAAAAGCGGCGATAGCGTCAGTCAGGGCGACCCTATCGGCAAGAGCGGCCAGAGCGGTATGACGACTGGACCGCACCTGCACTGGGCGTTCCGCTTATTGCAGAATGGCGTGGTGCAAAACAAGGACAACGGTTACGGCGGCGCGCTTGATGTCTCGCAATACGTCCGCCTGTGGCAGCCGCAGAATCTCTTCGACCACGCCGTCTACACCGCCGACGCCCTGCCCTATAAAACTCTCCAGCTCGCCAGTAACCAGCAGCTGAAGAATCCCCACCGCACCGCCTGATGAAGCCGCACTCGCCCGTGACTGCGCTCTCAACGAATCGCATTGAAGGCCTCCAAGACGCCTTCTTCGCCATCGTCATGACGCTCCTGATCCTTGAGCTGAAGGTGCCCGAGGTGGGCGATGGCGAGAGTCTCATCTGGGCAATGGTCGACATCGTGCCGCACTTCTTTAGCTACTTCCTAAGCTTCGTGATGCTCGCGGTCTACTGGGTAGGCCACCACAACCAATTCCACTACATCGAGCGTACCGACCGCCTCCTGCTCTGGCTCGACCTGCTCTTCCTCTTTGTTGTTTCCCTCATCCCGTTCTCGACGGCGTTTATGAACGCCCATGCCGATCTCTACATCCCGCACGCCGTCTATGGCCTGAATATCGCCTTCATCGGTTTGGTGTCGCTGCTGCACTGGGCGTATGCCTCGCACCACCACCGCCTGACGAGTCACGATCTGAGCCCAGCGATGATCCGGGCGGTCCGCTTGCGCATCCTCGTGGCGCCGGTCTTCTCCATTCTGGGCACGGTCGCCTGGTTTATTCATCCCATTCTTAGCTTCGTCACCTTCCTGTGTATTCCAGCCATCTATATCCTGCCGGGCCGTATCGACCAGCATTGGAAGCAGCCGGCCATCCCGCACGAGCATCACCCGCACGACGCTGAGGCCAGCGAGATCGGCCAGCTCCACCAGCACTGATATGCCCGGCGACCTTGCGGCCGCACTGGCGGCGTACGACTATGTCTTTCCCCCGGCGCTCTTGGCCAAGCAGCCGGCGAGCCCAAGGGACAGCGCTAAACTCCTGGTCTACGAACGCGCGAGCGGGCGCACACGCTTGGCGACTGTCGCCGCCATCGGCGATTTTCTCCCGCCCGGGACGGTGCTCGTGCGCAATATCACGAAGGTGATTCCGGCCAAGTTGATCGCCCGGCGCGAGACCGGCGGCAAGGTGGAGATGCTCGTCATTGCCGTGGGCGCTGATCACCTTAACATCTTGGCCGACCGTCGCCTGCGGAGCGGCGATATCCTCACACTCGGCGCTGGCGCGACGGTGCGCGTGGGTGATTCCCTCGGCCGCGGCTGGCGCCTGGAACCGGTGCGTATGAGCCCCGCGATGCTGCTTAAGCGCTTTGGCCGCACGCCGCTGCCGCCCTACATGAAAGACAGTCCTCTCACCGAGAGCGAGCGTCGCGCCAAGTATCAGTCGGTCTTCGCCAAGACGCCCGGCTCGGTGGCGGCGCCCACGGCCTCACTGCACTTTACGCCCCGGCTCATCGCCCGCCTCAAGAAGCGCGGCGTGCGCTTCGTCGATGTGGTCCTGCACGTGAACCTGGGCACGTTCGCGCCGTTGACGGATGAGCAGTGGCGCACGGGCAAGCTCCACCAGGAGCACTTCATGATTCCCAAAGCGACTATCGCCGCCCTCGCAAAAGCCAAGCAAGAGGGGAATCCTATCATCCCGATCGGCACCACCGCCCTACGCGCCCTTGAGTCGGCTGCCTCGGCTGGGCCGCTCCGCGCGCATGGTGTTACCGATCTGTTCATCCGAGAGGGCTACGAATTCAAGATGGTTTCGGGCCTGATGACCAATTTCCACGTGCCGCGTAGTAGCCTCCTGATGCTGGTTGGGGCCCTTATCGGCCAGAAAACGGTGATGGACCTCTATCGCCGGGCCATCCGTCGGCGTTTCCGGCTGTTCTCGTTTGGCGATGCGATGCTTGTTGTCTGACTGGCCTTTTGTCTTGTCCAAAGGCTTAATGGACGGATTTTTCATTATTTTTCTATGCCCGCCCCAGTCTCTGTCTCCATCGACCAATGTATCGCGGGTGAGCTTTGTAGAACCATTGTCCGCACCGATGAAGGGAAAGATGGTGATCATCCCAACGGCCTCCTGAGTAATAGCGTCATCATCAACGCGACGCGCTCCAAATAAGGCTCAGTACCACTTGGGGAAGCAGAGCCCGCTCACGGCATCGCGGACAGTACCGTAGGGGCAGCCGATGCGGCGCGAGCGCGAGCGTGCGGGCTTGGTGGTGGCGGTCGAGGGCTTCACTTGCTCGTCGGCGACGCACTGGTTGTTGTTGCCAAAGTGGTAGCCGGCTTGGCACCAGCACTGGCTGCGGTTGCCATCGGCGTAGGCGCCGTGTTCGTACTGGCAGGCCTCTTTTTCGCTGAGGCAGCGATTGTTTTTGCTAATGTAACCGCTGTCGCACTGGCAGATGCCGGCCACGAGGGTGGAGTGGGCGGGACAGAGGAGCGGAGTGCCCACACAGGCGATGCCGTCGGCGTCGGGCAAGAAGCCCACGTCGCAGACACAGAGTTTCTTGTTGGTGGGATGGCGCACGGAGTTGGCCGGACAAGTGGCGGCCGAGATGCTGCGGCCGTCGATGATCACCACCTCGGTGATGGCACAGGTATTGCCGTTTGGCAGGATGATCGTGTCGTTGATGGCGTCGAGCTTGTCGTTGCTGAGGGCCAAGTAGATATCTTGACGCTCGTAATTCTTAAGAGAGAGTCCGCAGCCCGGGCCGTAGGTGATGAGAGCCTGCTGGTCGGCGTAGCGGCCGAGGAACTGTTCGTCGTTACTGAGCGCCTTGGTGACGTTAATCACCTGACTAATGGCGCGCGCATTCCAGATGGCGCAACTAGTGTTGAAGTAGCGCGAACCCTTGGTGACTTTGCCGGAGACTTCGGGTCCACCGTTAAGGTTGGTGTCGACGGCCACGCTGTCGCCGTTCTCAACCGGGCACGGTTCACTATCGAGCAGGTACACCTTCCCCTCGCTTGATTGGAGGATGAGGGTGTTGGTCGTCTTTTGGACCACTAAGAACAGGCCGGCAGCAGCTTGCGCTTGGCTGGCGACGAGGACGAGCGCGGCGATGATCGCCACGGCGGGAAGAGTTTTGGGGAGGGTGAGGTGCGGCACGGCCGCATGGTACCACGGGGAATGCGCCCTCTAGTACTTTGACTTGCGCGGAAGGCCGCTCACCAGGGGCGCCGTAGACCGCCGATCCTGATGGCTTCGGGTGGCCCGCCGCGCGCGAGGAGCTTGCCGACGATCCAGCCGTAGGCGAAGCCGCCGGCATGTGCCCAAAAAGCGACGCCGCCCATGCCCGCCTGGCCGCCGACGACGGAGGCCGTGCCGTTGAAGAGCTGAAGCACAAACCAGAAGCCGAGTACCAAGGCGGCCGGCAACGTGGAGCGTCCCCAGACGCCGAGCCCGTAGGGCACGATCGTATCGATGCGGTTTTTCGGGAAGAGCGCCAGGTAGGCCCCGAGGACGCCGGCAATGGCGCCCGAAGCGCCGAGCATGGGGATCGTGGAATTGGGCTCGACCGCTACCTGAACCAAGGCCGCCGCTACACCGGCCGAGAGGTAGAGGGCGAGATACCCCAGTCGCCCGACACGGTCCTCCACATTGTCGCCGAAAATATGCAGGTACCACATGTTGCCGGCGATATGGAGGAAGCCACCATGCAGGAATTGGCTGGTGACGAGGGTGATCCAGGCGCCCGGATTCCCCAGGCTCAAGGCCGAGGGGGTGACGGCCCAGCTCATGATAAAGGCATGAGGGTCCGGAGCCGCCAATTGGGCCAAAAACGCCAGAATGTTGATTCCGATGAGGGAATACGTCAGAAAGCCGAAACGGCTGGGGGCCTCGTGGTCGCGGAGGGGAAACATCAATCCAAGTCTACAGATATGGTTAAAATGACCAAATTCCTGTAGAATAAGAGAATACCTGCACATAAACACCCATGACGACCGTTCGCCGCTCCCTGGGCACCGAAAAACAGACCGCTCTCACGGTCGCCATTATTGGCGTCCTCTGCGTCCTTCTCCTCTGCCTTCAGCTTCTGGGACTATTCCCCATCTCGCTCCAGAGCAACGCGATCTATAACCCGCTTCCTAGCTATGGTCCGCTGCGGTCGGTACGTAGCGAAAGCGCCACCAGCGAGCGGGCAGCGGCCTCGTCCTCCTGGTCGTCTGTGCGCAGCTCTTCGTCTGCCCGCCGCTCCTCGTCGTCCAGCTCGCTCAATGCCGCCGACGCGCGGCGCCTGCGTATCCTTGAGCGTGAGCGCACCCGCTCTCTTTAGAAGGTGGTAGGGCCAGTCGCTCTCTACGCCGTCGGGAGACCCTGCTTTTTAGTGGAAAACCGCAAAAAGATGGTAAAAGGGATGCTCGGATTCTAAGAATGTGCTGTAAGATGGCGCCAATGACCGAAAG
This sequence comes from uncultured Candidatus Peribacteria bacterium, assembly GCA_964640945.1. Lineage (GTDB taxonomy): Bacteria > Patescibacteriota > Gracilibacteria > Peribacterales > Peribacteraceae > JAGOUB01. The sequence goes on from CAZXIV010000004.1 coordinate 4,914, forward strand.
CCCCGCCTCCTCTTTTGCTTCGCTCGGTGTGAGCGAGAAGTTCCTGCCGATCCTCGCCCAGCGCGGGATCAGCGTGCCGTCGCCCATCCAGCACCAAGCCATCCCCATCGCGGTGGAGGGCAAGGATGTGATCGGTATTGCCCAAACCGGCACCGGCAAGACCCTCGCCTTTGGCCTGCCGATGCTCCAGCGCCTAGCCGCCAATGGCGGCGGCGGACTGGTGCTCGTGCCCACGCGCGAACTGGCCGCGCAGGTGGAGGAGTCGCTCCGCGCCTTCGCCAACATCATGTCGTTCCGGACCGTCGTGATCATCGGCGGCGCCTCGATGCGCCAGCAGATCAACGATATCCGCCAGCGCCCACGCATCGTCGTGGCTACGCCCGGCCGTCTCAACGACCACCTGGAGCAGGGGACGATTACGCTCAAGGGCGTGAAGGTCCTCGTCCTCGACGAAGCCGACCAGATGCTCGACATGGGCTTCATGCCGCAGATTGAGCGCATTTTCCAGCACCTCCCCGCCGAGCGGCAGACGATGCTCTTTTCGGCCACGATGCCCCCGGCCATCACTAAATTGGCCGCCAATCATATGAAGCTGCCGCTACGCGTCGAAGTTGCTCCCGCCGGCACCGCGGCCGAGAACGTGGAGCAAGAGATGATCTTCGTCGCCAAAGCCGACAAGCTGATGCTCTTGGAGCACTTGCTCAAGGAGACGCCCGGCCGTGTGCTCGTCTTCTCGCGTACGAAGCATGGCGCCAGCAAGATGGCCAAGGTCCTGACCACCGCCGGTCACAGTGCCGCCGAGATCCACGCCAACCGCTCGCTGGCCCAGCGCCGCGCCGCCCTTGAGGGTTTCAAGTCCGGCAAGTACCGCGTGCTCGTGGCGACCGATATCGCCGCTCGCGGCATCCACGTCACCGGCGTCGAGCTGGTGGTGAACTTCGACCTGCCCGATGACTCCAGCGACTACGTGCACCGCATCGGCCGCACCGCGCGTGCCGGCAAGAGCGGCAAGGCCGTCTCTTTCGCCTGTCCCGACCAAGCCCGCGACGTGGCCGACATTGAAAAGTTGATCCGCACTTCCATCAAGCGCCGGACGTTGCCGAACCACATCCAAACGCCCGCGCACGTCGCGCCGGCGGGCGGCGGCAACAACCCTGGTCCCAAGTACAACCGCAACCGCGGCGCCTCCGGTCGTCGCAGTGGCAGCAGCCGCAACTTCGGCCGCCGCCGCTAAAAGCAGCGGGAGAATTGACTACAGTCACTAAGTAATGTTGAGTAGACCCAGCCCTTTTCCTCATGGAGTTTGTCATGCAAAGTTTTTTGGCGTTGGTCGCAGACCATCCTGCCACCCATCACCCGGTTTTTACGGAATTAGCGAAGCGACCACTGGCGCCTCAACGGCTCGCAGCTTTCCTCGCGGAAATGGGCGCCTTCTGCCAGCTGTCGCGTGAGGCGGGTACCATCGCCGAACGGTTGCGCCTGTGCCAACTGCCGGATGAGGCCAATCTCATCGAGGCTATCTTCCAAAGTGAACAGGGGCACGATCTTTCGTTCGCGGAGATGGTGGTCCGGCTGCTGCCCGAAGAAGACGTGTCGACGTGGCTCTGGTGCCATTCGGATTCGCTGGCGATCTCGGCGATACGCGACCTCTGTCGTCAGCGTCAGAATGTTGCTACCAATGCCTTGCCCCTGTCGTTGACTGGCGTGCTCGTGGTTGAAAGACATGCCAATAGCCTCATCATTCCCGGCGAGGTGGCGGCGTTCATCGACAGTGGTCACTACGGCTCGCTCACGCTGGCGGACATTCCGTACCTTGCAGCCCATGCCGGTGACGATGGTGCCGAACACGCTCATGAGCGGGCGATCATCAAAGTGATGACAACCGTGTCGATGGTCAGGCCTGATTGGCAAGGTGAGATTGAGGAAGGGGTGACGACCTGGCTCAAAGTGATGAATCGAGTCTATGATCAGCTGATGGTGATCATCCAAGAAGAAGGCCGCCCTGCGCCCAAGTAGGCAGGCTGACGAAGCAACAGAACCGGCCCATCACTGATGGGCTTTTTTACTACGGCGTTATTCTTGTCCTTCATCCTCTCCGTTCTCGGCCTTATTGGTCGTGCCGCTGCGGTTGCGGGTGGCGCGGCGGCGGGGTTGACGGGTGGGATTCTCATCCTGCATCACTAGGTGGTCCATGCCGTTTTGCCGCACCTCGCGCCAGTAGTAGTCGAGGATCGGCTGCTCCGCTGAGCGACGGTAACCCTCGGGCATGCCTTCCACCGTTTCGCGGCCATATTCGGACATCATCTCGCGGTGTGCCAAGCGGGCGACGAGCTCATCCCAGAAGACATCGTTGTCGTAAGTCGAGAGCCACTTATCGATCTCGGCGCGCATGCTCTCACCGGGAAGGAGGCAGCCTGTTTCCAGGTCCTCGGACACCAGGCTCTCCTGCCGGTCGCGCACGGCGCGGCCGTACAGATCCTGGACCACGTCGATGCACGCCTGCTGTTCGGACGTGAGTTCCTTTTGCGGCGTCCAGTCGTTCATCACCACCTCCCCGAGCGTTGCGAGGAGAAGGAGGCGGCGAAACTCCTCAGGACTAAGTGAGAGCTGCATTGGAGAAGATTGTGTACCGGACGGCAGGCGCGCGCAACACGGAAAGACGGGGAAATGTCTCGCGCCGCCGACTGGCGCTTTGATGGCTTGAATCAGGGCAGGAGGCGCGCCAGGTTGCTGTCGTCCGTCATCATGATGCGCGGCAGCTTGAGCAAGCTATCGGCCATGGTACTGGTGCGCGGGTCCATCACCGTCCCGGTGACGTAGCCGGCTGCTGCCGTGGCGTCGCGGACGCGCTGGTTCTGGCTGGTGAGGGGATAGGCCAGGTGCACCACCGGGGAGCCGGTGAGGGTCTCGAGCGCGGTGCGGCTGTCGGTCAGCTGGCGCTTGAGTTCGTTCTCGGAAAGTGAGACCAGGTCGTCGTGCGAGACGGTGTGCGAACCGATCTGCATCCCCTTGGCGATGAGGTCGGGGATCTGCGCGGCGCCGATGGAGTCTTTGTTTTCCAGGCGGTTGGTGATGAGATAGAAGACGGCCGTCTGGTTGTTTTTTACAAGTACGGGCACGCCCAGCTCGTATGACGAGAGCTGGTTGTCGTCGAACGTCACAACCACGGGCTTTGTCGGCCCGAGCCGCGTGCCGGCGCGCATCGCCACGAGCATGTCGAGATCGATGGTGGTGTAGCCGTGGTCCACCAGCCACTGCATCTGCGCCTCAAAGACGGCCGGCGAGACGGACATCTTGTAGCTCCAGGTTTCCTTGGGATATGAGGCCGTGGCCCGGAGATGGTGGTAGACGAGGATCGGCACTTGAAGTGCGGTCGGTGGGACAGCCGGCGGGAGCGGCGCCGCCACGGGCTGGCTACTCTTCGACGCTGCCTTGGCCGTGCGGCTCGAACGGCTGGGAGCGGCGCGCACGCTCTTTGCCGAGAAAGAGCGCGTGACCGTGGTTTTTGGGAGGTAATCCTCGTTCCGACGGGCTTCGCTGTGGCCGACGCAGCCGGCGAGCGCCAGGCAGAGCCCGGCGCCGGCGATCAGGGAGGGGAGGCGTCGCATCGGACAAAGACTACCGCTTTTCCTTTCTTGGCCAATCTTGAACTTTTCGCATTCTCGGGTCCGGTGGCTACACTGGCCTCATGCGCCTCCTTCGCCTCTGTCTGCCGTTGCTCATCCTGGCGGCCTGTAGCCGTCCTCTGACCCCGCTCACAGTGACTAGTCCGATGTTCGCCGAGGGCGCCGTGATTCCCAATGACTACACCTGCGATGGTCGAAATATCCTCCCGCCCATGAGCGTGGCCGGCGTGCCCGCCGATGCGGAAGCGATTGGCGTGCTGATGCATGACCTCGACGGCGAGAAGGGGGTGGCCTTGCATTTGGCGATGTGGAACATCGATCCCAAGACGACTGGCTGGGCCGAGCTTGATCCACCCATCGGTGCCGTCTACGGCCAGAACGACGCCGGAATTACTGGCTACAGCGGCCCCTGCCGGGCGCTCGATAAGCCTCACCGCTATGCCTTCACAGTCTACGCGCTCGAGGAGCGTTTCGACCTCATGCCGGGCGCTGACCGAGCGGCGATCGAGGCGGAGTTTGCCGCCAATGCCGTCGCCAAGGGGATGCTCACCGGCCTCTACGGCACCTCACCCGCACCGAAAAACGCCCAGACCACCTTATAAATAACGTCTCTGGGCGCGCGGGCATCGATTGCCATGAGCCTGTCGCGTTCGGCGGGGTTGTCCCCCAAAACGCCATGAAATTGGGTAAGTGGGGCAGGACGGCGTCCGGCCACTTGGGGATGGTTGCGGACTTCTCACTCTTACCAAGAAAAAGCGTCGATCTTTGCTTGCAGATGCCCTCTCGCCGCCGCAGGATGGCACCCGCATGACAGATAACGGGACGATTATCGGCGTGAAGGACCTGGTGAAGAATTTTGGCGATTTCCAGGCGGTGAAGGGGATCTCGTTCGAGGTGAAGGCCGGCGAGCGCTTTGCCTTCCTGGGCCCCAACGGCGCCGGCAAGACGACGACCATCAAGATGCTGACGACGCTGCTGCAGCCGACCTCCGGTTCCATCATGATTGGCGGCTTTAGCCCGGCCGACAACCAAGACGAGGTGCGCCGCACGTTCGGCATCGTCTTTCAAGATCCCAGCCTCGACGACGAGCTGACGGCCTGGGAGAACCTGGAGCTGCACGGCGTGCTCTACGGCCTGGAGAAGCCACTCCGGCGCCAGCGCATGGAGGAGCTGATCACCATCGTGGAATTAGCCGACCGGAAGGATAGCCTGGTACGCACGTTCTCCGGCGGCATGAAGCGCCGCCTTGAGATCGCCCGCGGCCTACTCCATCACCCGCGCATCCTCTTTCTCGATGAGCCCACGCTCGGCCTCGATCCCCAGACCCGCAATCACCTCTGGAATTACGCCGGCAACCTGAGCAAGACGGAGGGGGTGACGGTGTTTTTTACCACGCACTACATGGAGGAGGCCGACCGTAACGCCGACCGCATCGCCATTATTGACCACGGCACCATCGTCGCCCAGGGCACGCCCACCGAGCTGAAGCAGCAGACGGGCAAGGAGACGCTGGAGGACGCGTTCCTCTCGCTGACCGGCCACGCGATCCGTGCCGAGGAAGCCACGTCCGCCGACCACATGCGGACCATGCACAAGATGTTCCGCCGCTAATTCTATGAGCACCATCTACATCCTCTGGCTCCGGCAAGTGAAGCGGTACCTCCGGTCCCGCTCGCGCATCGTCGGCTCACTCGGCCAGCCGATTCTCTTCTTGGTGGCGCTCGGATTTGGCTTCGGTCCCATCTATCAGCAGGCCAACGGCGGCGACTACCTGCAGTTTTTGGCGCCGGGCGTCATTGCCATGAGTATCCTGTTCACAGCCATCTTCTCCGGTATTGAGCTCATCTGGGACCGCCAATTCGGCTTCCTTAAGGAGACGCTCGTCGCGCCCGTGCCCCGCCTGCACATCATGATCGGCCGCACGCTCGGCGGCGCCACGGTCGCAATGTTGCAAGGTCTCATCGTTCTCGTTATTACGCTGCTTGTCGGCTTTCGCCCGGAGAGCTGGGCGCTGCTGCCGTTGGCGCTGGCCACGATGTTCCTCATTGCCCTCTTCTTCACCGCGCTCGGCACGGCTCTGGCCTGCGTCTTAAAGGACATGCAGGGCTTCCAGCTGATTATGAACTTCTTGGTAATGCCGCTGTTTTTCCTCTCGGGTGCGCTTTTCCCGCTCGACACCGCTCCTGCCGGCCTCAAGGTGGCCGCCATGGTGGATCCGCTCTCCTACGGCGTTGATGCGCTCCGCGGTACGCTCACGGGCGCGGCCCACTTCGGCCTGGGCTTTGACTTGATCCTACTGGCTACCCTCACGGTCGTGACGCTGAATGTCGGCAGCTGGCTCTTTGCGCGCATCGAGGTCTGAGAATATCCGCGCCCAAAAAAGCCACTCCGTCGGAGATGGGACTGGGTAGGAATACGTGGGATGAGTGACTGGCATCGGTTTGTACATCGTCGCAACCGTCTCCTGAGCGATCAGCTGGCGGAGGCTATTTGTCCCGTAACGGACACCATTTAGAGCCTCAGATTCATCATATAATACGTACATACGAGGGGGTTATGGCAATGATCGGCTTTTCCCTACACTACGCCTATGACATTCTCCCGTGTCCTCGCGTGGTGCGACGAGCATTCGTGGTACATCGTTGGCGGCGCCTTTGGGCTCCTGCTCCTGGTGGGCTGGCTGGTCTGCACCGACTTCGCGATGTCCATGGACGAGCCGCCGCTCTACGCCTTCGGCTTGGAGGTCTGGAATTACCTCTTCCGCGGCGGGCCGTTCCCGGTTACGTCCGACTGGCGCTTTCATACCCCTGTGTACCAGATGCTCTTCGTGTGGCTGGCGCAGCTGCTAGAGGGGCAAGGCTTTATGGCGACGATGATTGCCGCCCGTTTCTTGTCGTTCCTCGTCTTCTGCCTGGGTTGGTGGTCGCTGTTCTTCCTGGCCAAGCGCGTCACGAAGAGCCAGTGGTGGGCGCTCCTAGCCGTCGCGTTTTTTACCCTCTCGCCGCGCATGTTCGCGCACGGCTTCTACAATCCTAAAGATCTCCCCACGCTCACGTTCTTTACCCTCGGCGTCCTGGCGCTCGTGCGTCTGCTTGAAAAACCGACCGTCCTGCGCACCGTCCTTTTTGGCCTGGTGACGGGGTTTGCCATTAGCCTGCGTCCCTTTGCCCTCCTTTTACCCGCGTTCGCGGGGCTCGGCTTCGGCCTGAAGGCGGTCATGGCCCCGGCGTCGGAACGCCGCCGCTGGGCGCTCTGGGGGGTGGCGTCGCTGGTCGCCATCTTCTGCCTGATGATCGCCGTCTGGCCGCTTTTGTGGCACGACCCGCTCGGGGGATTGAAGGGCGCTATCCTCGATAACACCACTCGCACCGACGAAGGCTTCTACTTGGGTCAGTACTACCGTCCTACTTTCCCCTGGCACTACCTGCCGGTGTGGATGCTGCTCACCATCCCGCTCGGATACTCGGCGCTCTTCGCGACCGGCACGGGCTTGGCCCTCGCCCAGCTTCGGCGGCCGTTTCAGTTCTTCCAGCGTCAGCCGATCATCATCTTCGCGCTCCTGTGGCTCGGCTTGCCCTTGCTCGCCAAGTTTATGGGCCGCATCGGTCTCTTCGACGAGTGGCGCCACGTTCTGTTCGTCTATCCCGCCTTCTTGCTGTTAGCCGTCTACGGCGCCAAGCAACTGTGGGAACGTACCCGCGGACGCGTGCGCCAGGTGCTGGCGGGGCTGGTACTTCTGCAAATGGCGGTGACGCTCGTGTGGATGGTGCGCTGGCATCCCTTTGAGTACATGTACTTCAGCGTGCCGTCGTCGCTCGTGAAGGGGCAAATGGAGATGGACTACTGGGGCATGTCGTACTTCGATGGTCTGCAGTGGATTGCGGCGCACGACCAATCGCCGCGCATTCCGATCTACATTCGCAACGACGTCGGCATCGTCGATCTCCTCATGTTGCCGCCGGCGGACCAGGCTCGTCTCTACGCCGTGAAGAGCCCGGCGCAAGCGCTCTACATCGTCGACCCCCTGCGCTGGTCGCAGTATGAGCAGGTGGTGCCGGAGGAACTCCTCCTGCACACCATCGACGTCGACGGCCTGCCGATCCTCTGGATCTATCGCGGACCGTACCAGACCGATCGGTTGCCGACGTACAAGTAAGACGGGCTTAGGCCGTCTTGCCCAAGGCGACAGGGTTCAACACGAAGCGCGGCATTGTCAGCCGGGCCGCGCGCGCGTCGTCCTGCTGCTCCACGTCGGCGGTTTCCAGAACGCGGATGGCCAGCCGTTGGCGTAGATGAGCGAGCACGATTTCTGGGCTCGGTGTGGCATCGATCGTCACCAGTTAGCCCGTCTTCTCGAAATACTCGATAACAGGCAAGAGCTTGCGGGCTTCCGTCAGGCGTTCAGCGCGTTTCACCGGATCAGTGTCTTCGATGCGCGGATCCAGGCCCTGGGAGCGGAACCATTCGGCCCGTTTGATCATCCGCGCCTCGGCGATCTCATCCTGCTCCTTTTCATCGCGACCGAGCTTAAGGTGGAGGACGACATCCTGGCGGTCGAGCTGACCCATAAGATCAACGTACGGGGCGATCTGGTCGCGGTTGCGTGGGAAACCGTCCATAAGCCAGACGGCGTCATGGCGCAGTTGGTGCACCGCGTCGGCGATGACGGGCACCACGTATTCATCCGGCACGAGTAGGCCCTTATCCCTGTATTCTTTGGAGAGTAGGCCGAAAGGCGTCTGGCGCTTGCCATGGTCGCGGCAGATGCCGCCGATCTCGCAGTGTACGGCGGGGATCGTGCGTTCGTTCAATTCCTGCATGATCTCTGCAATCGCGGTGCCTTTTCCCGCCCCAGGCCAGGCGGCGAAGGTGACGGTATTGGGCTCGTAATGATAAGAAGGAGAAAGGTTCATGCAGATGGTGTGTAGAGGAGAATGGCAAAAAACGAGCAACACGACCGCGCGTCATCGACGGGCGTTTGTAGCAGGGCTCATTTCTCCGGGCAAGGCCCTAAGAGGGGACTTTTCCGGGCGTGGAAATGACAAGGTTGTTGGTCGTCTGATGTTTCTCTGGCCCTTTAGGCCGCCGCGCTCGAGCCGGCGACGTAGCCCGTGCTCCAGCAGATCTGCAGGCTGAAGCCACCCGAAGGGCGGTCAAAATCGAGAATGTCGCCGGCGAAGAAGAGATTGTCGTACAACTTGGAACGCATCGTTTTAAATTCCACCTCTTGCACATCGACCCCACCGCCCGTGACGATGGCCTTATCGGCGCCGAGCAATCCCGAGACGTGGAGCGGTACATCCTTCAGAAGGCGAGTAAACGTCAGACGTTCGTCGCGCGTGAGTTGATGCAGCGGCTTGGCGGCGGGGATTTGGGCCATCTCAATCAGGGCGTGGCCGAGGCGCGGCGGCACAATGTCGCCGATGTTGTTTTTAATCATCTTGTTCTTACCGCGCTCGAAGGTATTGAGCACGAGCTGGTCCACGGCGCCCAGGTCGAGCTTGGGAAAGAGATCAAGCGAGAGTGTGACGGGTCCAGCCGCGAGCAGTGCGCCGATCGATTTGCTGAGGTTGAGTACCAACGGGCCGCTGATACCAATGTGGGTAAAGAGCATCTTCCCGCTGCGTTGCGCGTGCTTCTGGCCGTTCTGCCCCAGCGTGAGCTTTACATCTTTTAGGCTAATGCCTGCCAAGTCCTTCACCCAGGCATCACTGAGCGTGACGGGTACGAGGGCCGGATCGGGCTGCACGACGGTGTGGCCGAGCGCCTGCATCCACACAAAGCCGTCGCCGGTGGAGCCGGTTTCCGGGCGAGACTTGCCGCCCGTGGTGAGAATGTATCTGCGCGCGCTGAGCTCGCCGTTCTCGAGGAGAACCTTGGTGATGTGTCCGTCTTGGGCCACCAGACTCTTCACTGCTGAGGACGGGCGAATGTCGACCTTTTGGGCCTGCAGGTATTGCAGCATGGTGCGATGGACGTCGGCGGCGCGTTCACTCTTGGGGAAAGCGCGTTGTTCGGCCTCGATCATGATGGGTAGACCGTGCGACTCGAAGAATTCCTTCGTAGCCGTCACATCGAATTGTGAAAAGGTGGAGAAGAGCGACTTACCTTTGGGTCCGTATTTATCCACCAGACGGTGCGTATGAAATTCGGCGTTGAAGATATTGCAGCGCCCGCCGCCGGTGATGAGGAGCTTTTGGCCCAAGGTGGGATTTTTCTCCAAAAGCACGACCTTGGCGCCCAATTCGGCGGCGCGCCCCGCGGCGATCATGCCCGCCGGGCCGCCTCCGATCACGATGATATCGTAGGAATCAGACATAGGATTGTGCGCATCCTAACAAACGGCAGGTCGACGTAGGGGATTTTTCTCCCTTCCCTCAGTCCTACTCCGAGAGCGGCCACACCGGCCGCTCCCACCAACCCCCCAGTCGGCGCTTGAGGAGAAGGATGCAGTACAGGAGGGGGCCGAAGGTGTTGAGCAGCGCCGGTTCCAAGCGGAGGCGCAATTTCTGGATGGCTGTCAGGTTGGGTAAAGCGAGCGCTTGGCGCTGCCAGCGAGCGCGTATGTCCGTGGCGAGTGGCGAGCGCGTCACGGCGAGGAGGCGGATTGTACCGAGGTAGACGCCGGCGCGCTCGGCGGGTGCCACCGCCGGCAGAAAATCCCGGAGTCGTTGCTCGTAGTTCTGCAACCGCTGGGCGGTCATAAAGTTTTGCGCGGTGGAGCGGCTCTGACTGTGGATGCGGCGCCAGATGAGAATGTGGGGCAAGCATAAGAAGGCAGCGTCCGGCCGTTCGGCCAGCATGCGCAGCCACATGTCGGTGTCTTCCGCGAGCGGCTTAGTAAAGGGCCCGACTCGCTCGAACGTGGCGCGACGGAGGAGCAGTGAGCTGCAGTTGCTCGGCGGGCAGCCTTGCCGCAGGAACGACGCGAGATCGTGGCGGCCGGCCCGCGGCCGGTTGGATTGCCTGGGGGTCCGGCTGCCGTGCTGAAAATTCACCGAGTAACAAAAGGTGCCCGCGGTCGGGGCCGGTTCGCGCTCGAGGGCGGAGTGTTGCACCGCCAGGAAGTCCGGGTGCCAAACATCGTCGCTGTCGATAAAGGCGACAAAGTCGCTGGTGGCTTCGGCCAGGCCGCGATTGCGGGCCTGGGCGGGACCGGCACGCTTCGTTTGTGCCAAGACGCGAATGCGTGGGTCACGGGCTGCCCACCATTCCGCCCGCGCGCGGGTGTGATCGACTGAGGCGTCGTCGACGATGAGGTGCTCATAATCGCCAAGCGTCTGGCGTCGCACCGACTCGATTGTTTCGTCGAGGAATGAGGCGGCGTTGTAGGCGGCGGTGATGATGGAGACGGTGGTCATTGAGGGGAGGCAGGCCGCGGGCAGGGGAAGGTCTTGATCGTGCGTCCCTGCCCGGCGAGAGCGAGTTTTTTGATGTCATAGAGGGAGCGGCGCAGCCAGTGAAGAGGTAGGCCGAACGTTCTTAGGAGCATCATGGCCGCTTGTGTGCCTGTCTGAGTCAGCCGCCCGAGACGCTCATCTGTCCGAGCGATTGCCTGCCAGGCACCAGCGCAGCGCCGTGCCTCCGGCGACAGGTGTGAGACGAGGTTGAGCATGTATCGCGCGTAGATCCAGGCGAGCTCGTAGGTATGCAGTCCATCACCCAGCGTCCGGCAAATATAGTTGTAGCCGGCGAGATCGTCTGGCCCAAACGAAGACGTAAGCGAGCTGCCGTGCTTCCGTCGCTCCAGTAGCACGTCGGCGATACAGACCATGCGCGCGTCTGGCGATAGACGCGTCATTCTGATCCACATCTCCGTATCTTCGGATCTTTTTAACGTCTCCTGAAAGAATCCGGCTTGTTCGATGGCCGCTCGTTTGAGGAGGAGTGAGCTGCCATTGCCCGGAGGGCACATCCTAAAAAGCATCTGCTTCCAGTCGTAGAGGCCGGGGGTGGGCGCCCGTGTCGGCAGCCAGCGATCGGTTTCGGTCTGGAAATTAGAAGAACGGCAGAAGGAGCCCACCGCCTGGGGCGCACCCTCGAGGGCCTGGAGCTGGCGTTCGAGGAATTCCGGTCGCCAGATGTCGTCGGAGTCCAAGAAGGCGACCAGCGGCGTGGTTGCCGCGCGCACGCCGGCATTGCGGGCTGCGGCCAAGCCGCCGTTTCGTTCGAGCCGGAGCACTCGGCAACGCGGGTCCTGCGCGGCGATGGCCGCGGCGAGCGTCGGCGTGCCGTCGGTCGAGCCGTCGTCGACGATGAGGTACTCAAAATCCTGGTGCGTCTGGGCCAGAACTGAGGCTGCCGTCTCCGCCAAAAAGGCGGCGCCGTTGAAGACGGGGGTGATGATGGTGATGCGCGCGCTCATGCCCTGGCCGGAGGAATGGGTGCGTGCGAGAACGTCTGTTCGCCGAGGATGACGGTGGGCGTCCCTTGCTTGGTGATGCGCCCGTGTTCGAGGAGGACCACGTGGTCGGCGCGGGCAATCGTCGAGAGATTGTGGGCGATGATGAGGACTGTCTTCTCGGCGGTGAGCTCGGCGATCGCTTCGGAAACCAATGAGGCGGTCTGTTCATCTAAAGCGCTCGTCACCTCGTCGAGAAGGACAATGTCGGCTTCACGCAAGAAGGCCCGGGCCACCGCTAGGCGCTGCTTCTCGCCGCCCGACAGGCGAGTTCCACGCTCGCCCACCATGGTCTCGAAGCCTTGGGGGAGGGACTGGATGAAGTCGTAGATGCGAGCCTTCCGGCACACCTCTTCCAAGCGCGCCTCGGAGACGTGGCTTTGGGCGTAGCAGATGTTGGCCCGGATGGTGTCGTCGAAGATCGGTAGGTCCTGGCTGACGAATGAGAAGTGTGTGCGCAGTGACGCAATGGAGAAGTGGCGGATGTCGGTCCCGTCCACGAAGATGCTGTCGGGCGGGCAGTCGTAAAAGCGCAGCAACAGATTGAAGAGGGTCGTCTTGCCCGAGCCGCTGCCGCCCACCAAGGCCGTCATGCGCCCTTTCTCGAGCGTGAAGTTCACACCGGCGAGAGCGGGTGATCGGTGCTGGTAGGCAAAATGCACGTTCTTGAATTCAATGCGTGCCTTGAGCCCGGTACATATCAACGTCCCGTCAGGGACGATCGCGTCGTCCTCGGCTTGGAAGATTTCTTCGAGGGAGCGCATCAGTCCAGAATCTGAGGCGATCATCGCTGCGAACGTGTTGAGGGAATTGAGCGCGGGCACGGTCTTGAGCGCTACATAGAGGAAGACGAATAAATGGCCCGGGGCGATGCTCCCGCTGAAGACGGAGAAGCTGGTGATCGCAATGGCGACCATCAGGATGCCGGTGGTGGCACTCATGTCATTGAGGGGCACCAGCAACTTGCGCTGACTCTCCAACAAGAATGTCTTCTGCACCTCTTCATTGCTGATGGCCAGGAAGCGGGCTTTTTCGCGGTCTTCCTTGCCGTATCCTTTTACCAGCGAGATGCCCGCGAGAATGCTGCCGATTCGCTTGGTGAGTTCGGTGGTGGCGCGACTGGCTTCGGCGGAGATGCGTCTCAGACGGCGCTTAACCCGGTTGTTCGCCAGTGAGATGAGCGGGAAGATGATGAGCACGACCACCGTCAGCGGCCACGAAATCCACAGCATGCACGTCAAGAAGACGATGAGCGCCATACTCTGCGAGAGCAGCGCTTGAAAGGCCATGAATTGGTTGAAGATGATGCGCGACGAGAGCATGAGCTTCTCGTTGAGGTCGCTCATGTTGTGCCGGTCGAAGAATGATTTGCCGAACAGAAGGTATCGTTCGAAGACTTGTTGGCGGATGCGCTCCGAGCTGATCGCCGCTTGGCGGAGGATGAGGATATCGGCGGCGTAGCCGGCCAGGCTCTTCGTCAGTGAGACGAGGTACGTGAAGGCGACGAGCGCCAAAAAGAGCGCGGTCTGACTCTGGAACAGAGCCGGAAAAGCAGCGATGACCATCTTCAGGCCGTGGATCTGGCGGACAGCGGAAAAATCCCGGCTGATAAGCCCCTCCGCCAGGGGGAAGAGCAGCGAAAAAAGGAAGAGACTGCAGAAGCTGACGGCCGTCGTGAGGACGATGGAGCCGACGAAGCGTCCGCGCGGGGCGTGCGAGGCGCGAAGCAGCTTCCAGAGTCGTCGGATGTGTCCGAGCGCGGAGGGAGCGGGCGGAGAAGAGAAGAAATCGAAGTTTTCGGGCCGGGTGGCGCGACGGGGCGTGTTTTTCATGCTTGCTCGTCAGTATGGGACCGGGCTGCGGTCGCGGCAATCTTGCCGGAGCGGTTTTGGCCGGCACGCTCATCTACGCGCCCGACTGTGGCAATCGATACGCGCCAGCCGGCGACCCGGCGGGTGGCTCTGAGCGCGCCCAGACATCCGACGGGAATGTGGCGGTCCGCCTTTTATCAAGGTTTGACGGCGGTCAGGGCCAGGTATAGACCGTCGCTGTCCCCCCGGCGCCGGTTTGGCGCTGTTTCTCTCCCGCTGCGTATGTCGCTATTTCTCCGCCTGGCTGCTGCCAACTGGAAGTCGGGCCTGACTGTCGCCCTCATTTCGCTCCCGCTCTCGCTCTCGCTGGCGATCGCCTCGGGCGCCACGCCTATTATGGGCATCATCACCGCCGTCTGGGCGGGCATCGTGGCGGCGATCTTCGGGGGGAGTGACTATAACGTCGTCGGTCCGGCCGGCGCTCTCTCGGGCATTCTCGCCGCCTTTGCCCTGACTTTTGGCCCTGGCCTGCTGCCGGTCTTGGCCATCTGCTCGGGTGTCGTGATGCTTTTCATCTGGCTCTGCCGCCTCGATCGTTATCTTGTCTTCATTCCCTCGAGCGTGATGTACGGCTTCACGCTCGGCGTGGGTCTGACGATTGGACTCGGCCAGCTCAGTACAGCGCTGGGCCTCAGCGGTTTGCCCGTCCACGAAACCCTGGTGGCCAACGTCGTCGAATCCCTGGGTCACATCGGCCAGGCACACCTGCCGACCGCCGTGCTTTTCTTTGGCTGTTTGGCTCTCCTCTTTGTCGGCGTGCGCTTGGCCCCCAAGGTGCCGGGCGCGGTAGTGGTGGCCGTGATCGGTATTGCCGTCGGCTGGGCCTCGGAGGCCGGGATGCTGCCGTTCACCATTCAGACGCTTTTCTCCAAGTATGGCGCTCTCACCGCCAACCTGTTCCAGCCGCCGTCGACCTTCTTACCGCCTCTGGATCCCGTCTTCTGGAAGGCGGTCCTCACTGTGGCGGTGGTGGCCGTGCTGGAGACGCTGCTTTCGGCCAAAATCGCCGATAGCATGACCGGTACGCGTTTTGCGCAGGGGCGCGAAGTGCGCGGCATCGCCTTGGCGAATATCGCTTCCGGCCTGGCTGGCGGTCTCCCCGCCACGGGCGTCTTCGTGCGTACGGCTCTCAACGTCAAGACCGGCGCCACCTCGCGCTTGTCCTCCGGTCTCAATGCCTGCTTCGTCGCCGTCATCGCGCTCGCGCTCTTCTCGGGCTTCCAGTACCTGCCGCTGGCGGCCGTGGCCAGCATCCTCGTGTTCGCCGCCATCCGCATGGTGGATGCTAAGGAATTCCGCAAACTGTACGCCTTCGACCGCCGCGCCTTTTGGTTGGCGCTGCTGGTGGCCGCCCTTACCTTCGGCGTCGACGCCATGATTGGCCTGCTCGTGGGCGTGACCTTCGCCCTCCTGGGCTTTGTCGCCCACCTCTCGCACGCCCAGAGCGAGTTGACTTTGCATAAGCCCAATTGCGATCTTCTGCGGATTCCCCACCATAAGCTCGCGCAGCACGAGGGCGATTGCGACATCGTCGTGTATCGCTTCGCCGGCGAGCTGACGTACTTCAATGGCCACTCTCACGAGGACAACATCGCCTGCATCAAGGCGAAGACCATTATCCTGAGCCTTCGTAACCTCCTCTATATCGACATCGACGGCCTTGAAATCCTGCACGAGATCATCAAGCGTGCGGAGAAACGCGGCCACGTTGTCTACCTGACGAGCATCAGTGACTTCGTCCGTCCGGTACTGGAGAAGGCGGACTGGTTTGGGCGTAAAGAGGAAATCGGCGGCGTCTTTAAGAGTACGACCGACGCCCTGACGGCGCTCGGTTTTCCTAAGCGCTAAGCCTCGGCTCGAAATCGGTAAGAAACCCGCGTTCAGGCGTCATCAGGAGTATGCGCAAGCGTCCCACACGGATCCTCCGGCTGGACGATGGGCGACGCCTGGAATATGCCGAGTTCGGCGATGCGAAGGGGGTCGCTGTCATCTACTTTCACGGTTGTTTTGGCTCGTGCCATCAAGCCGCCCTCCTGCACGCCCAGGCGCTTGAGCAGGGCATCCGCATCATCGCTCCCAACCGTCCCGGCATCGGGCGGTCCACGCCGCGGATGTTCGTCTCGATGATGGAGTACGTGGCCGATATCGGCGCCCTGGCCGACAAGCTTGCGCTTCGCTCCTTCGCGGTCATGGGCGCTTCCGGCGGTGGTGGATTCGCGCTGGCCTCGGCCTACGCGCTCGCCGGTCGGGCCTGCATGGTGGGCGTGGCGGGCGGTCTTGGGCCCCTCGCACACGGCCGTAATTTCCGCGACTTACGCTGGTACCGTCGCCACGTCATCGCGAGCTGCCGCTCTTACCCACGTCTGGCCGCGCTGGCGCTGGCCGTCGTCTTCTATGGCTGCCGTCAGCATCCCGAGTGGCTCTACTCGCGCCTGAAGTGGGCGTCCTCCCTCATTGCGCCCGACCCCGCTATGCGGCGCTTGATGGAGCAGGTGCTGCGCTGGGATTTTCGTGAGGTATTCCTGCAGCCCGGCGGCGCCATGGGGCTCCTGAACGAGGTCAATTTGTACTTCCGCTGGGGCTTCCGGCCGCGGAATTTTCCGGCGCACATCCCCGTCCTCTCCTGGCACGGGCGCGAAGATTCGGTGGTGCCCTTATCCATCGGACAGCGCACATCACGCGCCTTCCCAACCGCCACTCCCATCATCTACACCGGCGGCCACTTGGTCTTTCTCACCAAGCTCCGCGACATCTTTACGACCGTCAAGCGTGAACTGGAGCGCCCGCCTCGCGCTTTAATCCCGATTTAATGTCCGTCCTCCATACTCACCACGTGCCTAGCCTTATCCGCAAGTACTGGCCCCTACTTCTCACGATCGTCGCGTTCGTGGCCGCGTCTTGGGTTGTGAACCAGCATCTCCCCCTGTTGGAATCCGTGTTTGAGGGGCACGGCCCGGTGATCGGCTTATTCCTCTTCATCTCGATCGGCGTGGCAATCACAATGCTGCCCGCGGCCAGCACCTTGCCGCTCATCCCGCTGGGCGTGGCCCTCTGGGGCTGGCCCATCACTGCTGTCCTCATTCTTCTCGCCTGGACGATCGGCGCGCAGCTGCTCTTTCTGCTCGTACGCTTCTTCCGCCAGACGCGGTACGGCCACTGGCTCGAGGTGCCGCAGTTGCAAAGCGCCCGCCACTTGGTGGAGCAGCGCGGCCTCGTGCACGCCATGCTTCTGCGCCTCGTCGTCGAAGGCGATGTTCTCAGCTACGCCTTTGCGCTCTTCTCGACCATCAACGGCTGGCGTTATTTTGGACAGAGCCTGCTTACCACTGTCCCGACGGCCATCATCTACACCTACGTTGGCAGTATGCCGCTTGTGCTCCAGCTGACCGCCGCCGCGCTGGTGGTCGCGATGATGCTCGTCCGCCGCTATGGCTTTGCTCTCCACCTGCACGGAATGGGACTCTGGCGATCTTTCAAGCCATCCCTGGCGATCGCTTAAGGCTTTAATCTGTCTTTAATCTCCGGCGCCTATACTGGGCACGATGCATATCCTGATTGTCGAAGATCACGAGACCGTTGCCCAGAACATGCGCCAGTTTTTGGAGATACAGCAGTACTCCGTGTCCCTGGCGCACGACGGCAACGATGGCCTTGAGAAGGCGATGACGCAGGCCGTCGACTTGCTCATTCTCGATATCAATCTGCCCGGCATGGACGGCTACGTGCTCTGCCGGATGCTGCGCGAGCACGGCAAGCGGATGCCCATCCTCATGCTGACGGCCCGGGCCAAACAGCAGGAGATGATTGAAGGGCTCAATCTTGGCGCCGATGATTATCTCACTAAGCCCTTCGATCTCGACGTGCTCCTGGCCCGGGTGCGCGCGCTCCTGCGCCGCCAGAGTGTGGAGAAGTCGCCGCTGCTGCAGGTCGGCAAGTTCGCCATCGATACCAACACGCAGGTTGTCACGAAGGGTAAGAAGAAGGTTGCCCTCTCGCCCAAGGAATACGCCCTCTTTGAGTTCCTGATGCGCCACAAAGGGGTGGTGCAGGATCGCCCCACCATTCTTGAGCATGTCTGGGGCGCCAGCGACGGTTTGATGTTCTCGCAGACGGTCGACGTGCATGTCGCCTTCCTGCGCCGTAAGCTGGGCAAGGACGCCATCCAGACGGTGCCCAATAAGGGCTACCTCGTCCCCGATCCTGCATGATCTTCCGCGCTGTTAGCTACCGCATTGCCGCGCAGTTTACGGCCTTTGTGCTGGCGATGTTGCTGCTCACCGGTGCTGTTTTTCTAACGGCCGACATCGCTAACCGCGGGCGTATGAACCGCGACCGCCTGGAGCGCCTGGTGACCGAGATCTCGGAACGTGGCGAAGATTTCGGCACGCTGCCGGCGCTTCCGCCCTTCCAGCGGGCGCGCATCCGCATCGTTAGCCCTGCCGGCGAGCCGCTCTTTAGCGGCGAGCTCTATGAGGGTATCCCGTTTAGTGCCGGGGAGCGTTTGGCCACGATTGTCACCGGCCGCGACGAGTTCGAAGTGCTGACGGTGCCCGTGGAGCGCGACGGCGTGATGGTTGGGTACATCCAAGTCGCCGACCGGGCCCCGCCGCACGACCTGCCGATCCGCGTCATTCTCTACTTGGCCATTACCGCCCTCCTCTCGGGGCTTACGTTCGTGGTTGGCCTCTTCTTTGCGCGCCGCAGCTTGCGCCCGGCCGAGGAGACGATGGCCCGCCTGGAGCAGTTCACGCAAGACGCCAGCCACGAGCTCCGCACGCCGCTGACGGCCGTCGGTACCTCGCTCGACCTGGCCCTGCTTAAGCCCGATAACCACGACCAGATCCGCGCCGCCAAGAAGGATCTCAAAGAGATGGGCCTGCTCGTGGAGCGGCTTTTGGAACTGGCGCGTCTCGACGGCGTCGTCCTCAGCCGTGAGGATGTCGATCTCGGCGCCATGGCGGCCGAGGTTGTTGCCCGTCACCAAGCGCCGGCGGCGGCGAAGTCCCTGGTGATCGAGGTGAAAACAACGAGGGCCACGACGGTCGCGGCCGATCCCGCCTTGCTTCGCCAAGTCCTCGAAAACCTGGTCGGCAACGCCGTGAAGTTCAACACCGCGGGCGGGTCCGTCCTGGTGCAAGTGGGAGAAGAGTCGGTGGTGGTGCACAACACCGGGCAGGGCATTGCGCCCGAGGCAATCGATCGCATCTTCGACCGCTTCTTTCAAGAGGACGCCGCCCGTGCCCGCGGGCGCGAGGGGCTGGGGCTGGGACTGGCGCTCGTTAAGCGCATTGTCGATCTGCATGGCTGGACGATCAGCGTGGAGAGCAGCCCCCAGAGCGGCACGACGTTTACGGTGCGCTTTTAATCCATCCTTAAGCGCGGCTCCGTAGAGTGGGCCTTGTCGCGACGTGTCGTTCCTTCTTCTACTTCTTTCTTCCCCCTATCTATGCACAAGAAGTTCCTGTTTGGCGCCGCCTCTGGTGCCCTCGCCCTTGCCTTGGCCTTCCCGGTCCTGGCTCAGGTGAGCAGCGCTCAGACCGTTGCCACCGGCATCGACCGCGAAAACCGCCCGCCGCTCACCGATGAGCGTATTCAAGAGATGATCGACCACGACCAGGCCCTCCTCGATAACGTCGATGAGATGGTCGTCGTCCTCAAGGATCTGACCGACACTCACCGGCAGGCTCTGAGTGCCGCTCTTACTATCACCGACGAGACGGCCCGCGCCGCTGCCGTGCGCGCCGCCAACGACGCCCGCCACGAGGCCTTCAAGGCCGCGATGGAAGCCAGCCCTGAGTTTAAGGACGCGCTGCCGATTGTTCCCCACGGCCCCGGCGGTCGCGGCGGACACGGCCCCGCCCGCGGTCCCGGATCGGAAAAGTTTGCCGAAAAGCTTGGCCTGACGGTCGAGGCGCTCAAGGCGCAGATCGAGGCCGGCCAGACGATCGAGCAGATTGCCGCCGAGAAGGGCATCGAGCTGCCCGCCCGTCCCGCCGGTCGTGGTCCTATGGACCGCCAGGCCCGGGGGGCAGAGTAATATTCAGTCAGCCAGAGAGGCCGCCCCAGGCGGCCTCTTTTTTTATGCGTCTCGACTGACTTTGATGCTATCCTCCGGTGTAAAATCACACCTCATGAACCTCGCTTTGCTCTTCGGCCTGCATCTCCTTTCGTTGCTGATCGCTGCGGCCATACTGCTGGAGTACCGCCGCGTCCGCCGCGAGCAGGCCACCCTCCTGGCCCTCCTCGGCGGCACCAACGACAGGAGTGTGACGTCGGTCATGTTGACTGTCGGCTATGTGCTCACGCTCCTGCTGTTCGCGGGTGCATCGGCTGCCGTCTATTTCCTCTTACCCGCCTGATGGACCCCCTGGCTGCCCTACCGTGGCGTTCGCGGGCACCGTTGTTGCAGCCGGAGACCGACGAGAAGCTGCTGCGTCGTTCGCACGGGCATTGGGTGCAGCATGCCCTGCCGGCCTTTGTGGCGGTGCTCCTTAGCGGCGCCGGTATGGCGTTTCTGGCCGCCGCGGTCTTCATGTCTGTTTCAGCGGTGGTGGCTCAGGTGTTGTTACTGCTCGCTTCGGTTGTCGTTCTGCCTACCTTGCACTGGTTCTTTCATTACGCGCTCAGTGAGAGCGTGAGCGAGATCCTCCTCACGAATAAGCGCATCCTCCGCTTGGACCGCCGTCTGTGGTGGTATGACGCGGTCGACGAGACGGTGCTGGCGCGCATCAAGGCCGTCCATGTTCATAAGAGTGGATTATTGCGCCAGGTGTTCGATTACGGAGATCTCGTCTTCGACATCGGTGGCGGCAAAAACCTCGACTATTTGCCTCATCCCAAAGGCTGGGCCGAGGATATTCAGCGTCAGATTCGTTAGTGCTATCCTCGGCGCATATGACCAAGCGCAAGCGCGTTCGCGAACATCTTCACCATTGCGCCCGCAGCCTGAGCTGCGTGACCGGTGTCGTCCTTATTTGGAGCGGCATCGGCATCGCGCTCGAATATGTGCAGCAGCTCTTCTTCGTGGGACACGAGCTCCTGCTCGCACTCGGTGCTCTCATCCTCGGCATTCTCATTCTCTATTTGCCGGATCGTGATCTTGATGAGCTTGGCTAAACGTCTGGCGCTTGTCAGTGATCGCCTCCAGTCAGCCCCGCGGGTGCGTGTCACCAGTCCCGTGGTCTTTGCCCGTGCCCTCGGCTGTCCCCGTCAAAAAAGGCCGAGGATAGTCCTCGGCCTTTCCGGGCGTTTATTTCGTGTAGCCCCAGTCCTTCTGCCACTGCTTCATCTGGTCGATCTCCTTTTGCTGTGAGACGATGATGGCTTGTCCAAGCGCCTGTAATTCGGGGTGCTTGGCGTCCTTGAGGAGAAACTGAGCCATATCGAGCGCTCCTTGATGGTGGGGGATCATCCCTTCCAAGAAGGCGGCATCCAGCTCATCGCCGGTCTTGCCTTTCAGCATCTCAACCATGTCGCCCATGGTCATGTCGTCATGGTTCATGCCCATCATTCCTTTCATACCTTGGCAGCAGGGGCAGTTGCAGGTGCCGTCCGCCCCCATGCAGGAGGCGCCGTCGGCCATATTGCCGGCACAGCCCGGGCACGAGTCGCCCGTAGAACAGCCGCTACCCGCACAGTCCATTTTCAGGTCGTCGTTGTCCATCATCATATCGCTGTTCTTCATCAATTTGCCGTTCATCAGGTGCATACCTTCGGGGATCTCATTCTGCGGCTGCGTGGTTGAGCAGGCGCTCAGCACGGCCAATGGCAGGAGGAAGGTCAGAAAAATGGCGTTCTTCATACGTTAAAGAGGGGAAAGGGAGAAAATAGAAAGAGAAGATCAGCTCTCTCGTTCAAAGCTGTAGCACGACCGTGGCCAGGTGGGTGTCGGGCGGTGGGAACTTGTTTGCGCTTAGTGCGAACATTATGGGCTCGGTCGCACGTACAAAGATGAGCGGCGAGGGGACGGTGGCCACCACTTCTCGATTCGAGTACGAAGAGGCGCTGCTGGCGATCCTTTTCGCAGAACTGAGGCAGTGGTCGCTGCAGTCGGCTGACGTTTCGGCCTCATGATGATCCATCTCCTCATCTGGGCACCCATTGCAATGACTATGGGCCATCGGTTCATTCGTCGCTGGCATTTCCATTATCGCGGCCATGCTCAACGGCGCAAAGAGCGTATGGGCGGCAAAGGCGATGACGGCGAGAGTGCTGAGCCTCATGGAGGCGAGTATAGCACGGCGCGATCACGATCTTGGCGTGAGGGCTGCTTTCCACCAGGGTCACTGTGGTAGGCGCCCGTCCGTCATTGGACAAGTAATTCGCCTCTTCAGACGCCGGTCTGGGCGTTGGTGCTGCCTTCGTCGACCATTCTTTCACCGATCGCCGGCGCCGCTGCTATGGTGGGCGCCTATGAAGCGTGCCGCTCTCTGTCTCGCCTTTTGCCTTTCTTTCGCGCCGCTCGTTGCGCTGGCCGCGCCCACAATCAAGATGAAATCGGCTGTGGTCTTCATTGCCAATTACAACTATCGCGGCGATTTTACCGGGTGGGGCTCGGGCTTCTTCGTCGATGAGGGGATCGTCGTCACCAATAACCACGTGATCAACGCCGGTCACACCTACCGCGTCTATGCCACCGGCGAGGACGAAGCCGTGAATATGGATTGCTACACCACCATCACCAAGAGTGACGTCCGTATTAATCTCACCGATGATGTGGCCTACATGCGCGTCTACCTGCCTTGCCAGCATGGCGTACTAGCCTTTGCCGACGATCCGGAGGACAACGTATCCGTCTCGGTGGTGGGCTATCCATCCCGTGGCACCGTTTCGTCGTCTCTGACGCTTGTCACCACGGAGGGCGTGGTGACAGGTACCACCACCGACGGCTGGCTCAGTACCGATGCTCATCTTGATAAGGGGAATTCCGGTGGCCCCGTCGTCGACCTCGAAAGTAAGGTGGTCGGCGTGGCGGTCGCCAAGGAGATCGATTCCCAGGGGCAGTACGTCACGGGCTTTTTCATCCCCTCGACCGTTATCTATAACGGCCTCGTCTACGCCAACGATTCGACGTTCGGCTACCTTAACCATGAAGATGCGCCATCCTCGCGTAGGAGTGTGTCGTCGGCCTCTGCCTCCAGTTTGTCAGCCAGTTCGTCTAGCAGTGCGATGCCACAATCGTTGTCGAGTTCCTCTGCAAGCCGTTCTTCCAGTCGTCCCTCAAAGCCCAGCGCCGAGGTGGTCCGTCAGGGGCGAATCTGCGAGCGCGTCGCTCGCTTGATTCAGAAAGATCCCACACTGGCTAAGCGTATCAACGTCCGCCTGGTACAGCGGTTCGGCTTCGGTTGCGGCTGAGGTATAGTCGGGGTCTATGTCCTTCAAACAGATTGTTGCGCGCGAAGTCTACGTCGCCATCCACGCCCAGAGTGCACGTTTTCGGTTCTTGAAATATTGTGTCCTTCTGGCGCTGTTGGCCGGCATCTACACCTGGGGTGGTGGGACTGCTGTGGCCTGGTTCTTGGGGGTCGCGCTTGTCTTTGCCCTTGGTATGCACTTCGTCTTCCGTTGGAAAACGAAGGCCTGGACGCAGACTTGGGGACCGTACCAGCCACTCAAGCACCTGCCGTCCATCGATCACGTGTAACTTTTGGCCTCGTCGAACGTAGTAATAGGTGTATGAAAAAACTTCTCCTCAGCATCGGCGCCTGTCTGCTTGTCGTGGTTTTAGGTTTCTATGCCTTTAATGCCTATATCTATGCTGAAAAGCAGGGCGAACCGAACGCCATCGTCTCCTATCGCGGCACACTCACAGGGGAGGTCGTCTGCCTGCCTCACGCCGATACCACGGGTCCGCAAACGAAGGAGTGCGCCATCGGCATGAAGACGGAAACGGGCGAGTACTACTCGCTCGATTTCGGTACCTTTTCGCAGGAGCGTCCCGACCTGGGTACTGGCGATCGCTTCACCGCAACCGGCCTCATCACTCCGGCTGAGATGCTCAGCAACGACCAATGGAAAAAGTACGCCATCGAAGGCATCTTCTCCGTGACGGATTCGGTGCAGAAGCTCTAAGTCGGTCGGATTTTCTCTGTCTTCGCGGAAAGGATCGGTGAGACGATCCGTCTTCGATAAGGTATTATCATCCCACTTATGCAGAAAATTCTCCCCCATCTCTGGTTTAATAAAGAGGCCAAGGAAGCGGCGGCGTTCTACGTGGCCGCGTTCGGCGGCGATTCGAAAGTGACCCACACGTCGGTCATCAAGAATACGCCCTCAGGGGATTGCGACATCGTCTCGTTCGACTTGAAGGGTTTCTCCTTTATGGGCATTAGCGCCGGCCCGCACTTTAAGCTGAATCCCTCGATCTCGTTCATGGTGAATTTCGATCCGTCGCTGGATCCGAAAGCCAAGGAGAACCTCGATGCGCTCTGGGCCACGCTCTCCGAGGGCGGCGAGCCGCTCATGCCTTTAGACACCTATCCCTTCAGCGAGCGTTACGGCTGGATCCAGGACAAGTACGGCGTCAGCTGGCAGCTTATCCTCACCAAGCCTGAAGGCGAGCCGCGGCCGTTCATCATCCCGTCGCTCATGTTCACCGGCGAGATGACCGGCAAGGCGGGCGAGGCCATCGATTTCTACGTTTCCATTTTCAAAAACTCCAAGCGCGGCATGTCCGCGCCCTACCCGGAGGGGGCCGCGCCCGAGCCGGCCGCCAAGCTCATGTTCGCCGAATTCATGCTCGAGGGGCAGTGGTTTACGGCCATGGATAGCGGCCACATGCACAAGTTTGGCTTCAGCGAAGCGATCTCGCTCCTCGTGAATTGCGAGACTCAAGAAGAGATCGATGCCTATTGGAGCCATCTCTCCGCCATTCCTGAGGCGGAGCAGTGTGGTTGGCTCAAAGACAAGTACGGTCTTTCCTGGCAGATCTCCGCCACCCAAATGGAAGCTGTCTTGAACAGTGGGGACCAAGCTAAGATCGACCGCGTCATGCAGGCCTTCCTGCACATGAAGAAGTTCGACCTTGCCGCCCTGAAGCAGGCGGAGGAGGCCGGCCTATGAACATGTTCAAGCCGACATCGGCCAAAACCGTGCGGGAATACCTCGCGGCCGTCCCGGCGGAACGCCGCGAACTCATGGAATTCCTGCACGACTTCATCCAAAAGGTCGTGCCCCGCTTAAAGCCGCACTTCGCGGCCAACATGCTTGGCTACGGCTCGTTCCCGTACAAAAACTCCAAGAAAGAGGTGGGCGAATGGCCGGTTATCTCGCTGGCGAACCAGAAGCAGTACGTCAGCCTGTACGTCTGCGCCGTCATCGACGGCAAATACGTCGCCGAAACGCATCAGAAAGAGTTGGGCAAAGTAAGCGTAGGCAAGAGCTGCATTCGCTTGAAAAAACTGGAGGACGTGAATCTTGCGGGCCTCAAGAAAGTCCTGCAGCTTGCCGCCAAGAAACCAGGCTTGGATGGAGTGGGCGCGAGCGCGAAGAAAGAAAAAAATGCCGGTATTCACTAGGTCGCCGACCCTTTTTATTTCTTTTCCAATTTTTCCTGCGCTGCATACAGCATGTCTTCCCAAGCTGCCTCCAGCATGCGCGCTTCACGTACATTGCGGAATACAAAGAAACTCAAGTCTTTCTGTAGCCAAGTGGCCGCTTCTTCGGGTGTTTGGATATGTTGAGGCAGTTGACTATGTTCACGCAGTAAACGCACATATTCTGTGGCTATCGCTCGATCCAGATTAACCGCCAGCCAGAAACTTGGAATTTCTAGGGGGCCTTGCCAATCTTCATGTAAACAATGATCAACCGATTGAGCCGCGAAACGCAGCATTTTAGCACGCAACTTTTTACCGTTGTTTTGTGTATAGGCGGCGAGGCGAATTGTACCATCGACGGTATCACGCACGGCTTCTTCGGTGGCGATCACTTCTTCATCAACCGCCAGCACCTCGTTGATAGTTAGGTCGCGCTCATGAAAATACGCATTCAGGGAATGAATGTGCTCTACTCCATACCCGTCTTCGTAATCGTTGCGCATGTAGTGGTACCCCAGCTCGTTATCAGCCCCGTCATAGGGTTCTACGTCTGCCAGGCGGACAACATCAATGTCACGCGGCGGTCGGGCAATGGGCAAGCCCAGCGAAAGGCGCAGGAGGTGACGCGCGGCTCCACCTTTGAGTCCATAGCCGCTAGGTAACGCCTCTAATCCGCCACGGTCTTTGACGGGAAAATGGAAGTGCCCATCTTCATCGCATCGCACTTCAATGGCCTGTCGCTTGCACCATTCCTCAACCGACTCACCATCACCGAACCCATCTACCCCGCGTTTTGCTTTTAAGACGGGATGAGCTGGTGTCCCAAGCACGTAATCCGCGAGTTCGCGAAAGCTATGCATGGTTCGAGAAATGCTGCGATGCCGGGGTAAGCCCGCTTGATATCTCTGCCTTGATTCTGTTTCTTGGTGTTCCTGTCCCCCACAAGGGACCTGATGTGACATATGTTTATTATAACATAAAATAATTATTATGACAAATACAATTGACACATGTCACTAAGTATAACATTTTCATCAATGTTCTTTCTGAGCACCGGCAAGATCGCAAGGAAGCGAGACAAGCACAAAGCGCATCGACGGTGCGTTCTCTGCTTGTCTCATTCTAAACCGAGCAAGCCCGTGCCAGCGAAATTCTGGTTTCCATCTAGTTCCCAAAGGAGTGTCTCATGGGTATTCCCCTCAAGCATCTCGAGCAAAAGCTCCAGTCCTGCGTCTATGACGCTGTCTCAATCCTTGGCTTCGGTCCCGCAAGTGACGAACCGCTTCCCGAACAAAAATGTGGTGAGATTGTCATCCGCTACGGCGGCTGGTCGCTTCAAGAGCTGCGTAACAGCGCTGTCGGGAAGGAGCTGATGTCCCAGCATGACTGGTATGACAAACTCCCGTGGAGCACCGAGAACCTCCCTGCGGGCATCTATCGGGTGCGCGTTCCGGTCCCAGGCAGTAACCGCAAGACGTTCGTGGAGCAGGAGCAAATGCTCTCTGCTGGCGAACGGACTGCATCTGTCGTCCTGGTCGCCACGGCCCTGCTTGCGCACGGCCTTCAAACGAATGAGGATCTGCTTAAGAGAGACTGGACCCGCTGCAAGGAGCAGGTCGCTGACGGCTGTCGCGTCGGACTGTACTGGAACAGCGGTCAGCTCAGAGTCCGCGACATCACCTGGGATGTCGACCGCTACCCACACACATGGCTCTCGTCCGTTTGGACTTCCTGATCTTGACCTTAGAGCGCTTGAACTTTTTAAGTTCTCGCACTCGAACCTTGTTTGTCGGCCGAAGCCGATAGGCGAAGGCTGAACCGCTCCGTGGCACTTTGCACGGAGCGGTTTTTTTGAGGTGGATTTTGAAGTATTTTCCTGCTCGCATACTGCGTGTGCTAGCTTCTACGGACGGACGATTATGATACAATTGCCCCATGCCGGGTGTCCCGGCGCGGGAAAATATACAGCTCTTTTACATGGAGTATTCAGATGAGGATAATAGCAATCTTGGTTCTGACGATCGCACTTGTCGCTGCGACGTGCTTCGCAACAGCGTGTCTTGGTGACTATCCGCCCGCCGATGAAGCGATGATCAAGTATAAGTTTATGCTCTTCTGTGGGGGAATGGTCGTCGCCGCGCTTCCGCTGGCTCTGGTGCATAAGCTGGAACTGTTCCTGCCTGCGC
The DNA here is from genome assembly GCA_964640945.1 of uncultured Candidatus Peribacteria bacterium. Classification (GTDB taxonomy): domain Bacteria; phylum Patescibacteriota; class Gracilibacteria; order Peribacterales; family Peribacteraceae; genus JAGOUB01. Next base: position 32,535 of record CAZXIV010000004.1, read on the forward strand.
TGTTCATCGGCACGTTCGTAGCAGTCGCCATGTATTTCGGCTTCGTTTCCGACTCGTCGAATCACCTGGTACTTGGCGTGGTGGGAGTGATTGGTGCAATCGCAGGAGTGGTCCTATTACTGTGGATACTACGCCCCTATCGTAGTGGTCCATAAAGGAAGATATACCGCCCTGTCGCCTCGGCGAACAGGGCATACTTTAGTAGCCACTGGTCTTCTCAATCACTGAGATATGTACGGGCTTATCACTCGGCAACGCAGGCGCACAGATGGGAATAGAAACACAAGCCTGTTTTCAAGAACATTCGCTTCCGGTCTATCTTATGAGTAGGGAAAGATTCTTCTCAAAAAACCTCCATCCGCAATGGGATGGAGGGACTCACAGAGATGGTTGTGACCCTGAATGCCCAGATGTTCAGGGCAGCTTGGCTAGAGCGATCATCAGCAATCTCTTGTAAAGCGTTGGATTTTTCTCCATGACAGGGTGTCATTGGTGACAATCAATGCATGTTACACGGCATGAAGCTCAATTCCGATCCTCGTGCCATTGAGCGTTATGACATGCGATTCCTCGCAGTCCTGACTGTGAGCATGGTGTTGGCTAGTCACGTCCGCTCCGTGTTGTTGTTTCAAAATATCGATCACGTGAGCCAGGAGCGCCCGACGGCCAGGTAACAGGCCTGTCTGAGCGATGGCAGGGTTGGTCATGCCCTGATGATCCGTGATCTTCTCGGCAAAACACGGAACGCGGCCTGCCTTTAGGATATCAACGCCACCTGCGATTTGGATGCTGCCGTAGTCTGGAGCGAAGATTCCAGGGGTAAAACACACCCTATGATTCAATCCAACTTCGTCCAGTAGGTTCAGCACCATCAGGTACGTTTGTCCGTGTTGAGCAGCATCAATCTGTAGATTCTTCATTGTGGTTCTCTCGTTCGGTGGTTCAATGAACACAACAGGCGGAATGCCTGTAGTTTGACCGTATTATATAATATTATTTAATGTTAATACAATCCAACTGTACGACGCACGTCATATCTCGAGTCTGTGACGGCAAGGCAACTGGGCAACAATGGCAGCGCAGAGTCTATAAAATTTGTGCTAAAGCAAGCAATGGGATCAGTTCTTGGTATACTTTCACTGTTTTATGCAGGCAGCCATTTGAACCGATATTCATCTTTTATTCATAGGCGACGTATTGACTGCCTCACACTCTTGGTGCTTCTTGTCGGACTGGTTCCCTCGGATGCATTCAGGATGTTTCCGGTGATCGAGAAGGCGGAAGCATTAGAAGTCCCAGCGATCGCCCATTGGACGTTCGATGCGGCCGGCGAGGGTACGGCCATCGATGCTACGGGGAATGGTCATCATGGTTCGCTCACGGGCGGCGTTGCAGGTTTTATGGGAACGGCACCGTTTGTGGAATCGAACGTCGCCAGTTACACGTTCGACGGCGCCACCGGCACGTATGTCGGCGTTCCTCATGATGAGGATTTCAACGTCAGCGCCATCACCATCTCTGCCTGGATACAATTGGCGGACCTCTCGCAGACCAACGGTGCGGGAATCATCTGCAAAGGAAATGGTGGGGGTGGCGAAGTCTGGTGTTTGGATGTCTACGAGGGGGCATATCGCTTCTTTTCAACCGTCGGGCTCACGGGAACGGTCTCGGCGACATCATCGCTGTCGACAGAATGGACGCATATCGTGGCGACGTCCGACGGCTTTCAGCGCAAAATCTATATCAACGGCAAGCTGGAGGCGACTTTCTCCGAAGTGGGAGCGTTGCATGCCACTACTCATGATTTGAGCATCGGTTGCCGACAAGAGTCGTCTGGGGATTATAATTTGTGCTTCAATGGCCTTATCGACGACGTGCGCATGTACGACGGTGCATTGTCGGAGGAACAAATCAGCGGTCTGACATTCCAAGGAATAACTTCGTACTGGGATTTTGAATCAGGAAGCGGCGATGACGCGTTTGATGTGTCGGAAAACGATAATGATGCGGTGTTGCTGCCCGACGGAACGGAACCAGAGTGGATCGAAGATGTACCACCGACAGTCTACGCTAACGAGTACGCGCTGGATTTTGATGGCACCAACTATGTGTCCACGCAGTCTGGAACGATTATCGACGGACAGGAGGAGTTGTCGGTATCCGCCTGGGTGAGAGTGGATACGTACGAAACCCAGCGCGCAGTTTTTTCCAACTACACGCCGAGCGGATACGGCTTATTGATTGAGACGGGAACGGTCAACAATGACGTGCTGATTGCGATCAACGACGGCAGCACGAACCCCTTCGCAATCACGACGACGGATGTGTATCAGGCGGGGGATTGGCACCTGTGGACTGTGACATACAGCGGCAGCGGGGCTTTAAATGAAGACAAATTACAATTCTACATCGACGGCGTTGCGCAGAGTTTGTCGTTCAATAATACCATTCCTGCGACTGTGGGCACGTCCGCGAAAGATCTTACGTTCGGCGCGTCTCTGGACGATGATGATCGGTATTTTATCGGTGCCATCGATGAGATTCAGCTCTTTGATGTGTCACTGAGCGACAGTGATGTGGCCTGGCTTGCCCTGAACGTGGAAGAGATAGAGGAGGACGAGGACATCGAAGTCAGCACCTGTGGGGAATTGCAGGATGTGAACGAAGATCTTGACGCGAATTACATCCAAACAACAAATATCGATTGTACGGGCACCGATTTCGTGCCAATCGGGTCTTTCGATTTTCCGTTTGAGGGAGAATATGACGGCGGCGGACATGTGATTTCCAATCTCGTGATAGATTCCGGTGGATCGGAAGTCGGTTTGTTCGGAGTGATCGGCGAGGAGGGTTTAGTGTATGAACTCGGTATTACCAGCGGTTCCGTTACGGGCGAGATCGGCGTGGGGGGATTCGTCGGATACCATACGGGTGACATTCACAACTGTTTTTCAAAAGTAGACGTCCATTCGCTGAGTGAGTTCGCTGGCGGGTTTGTCGGGTTTAATGGCGGACAAATTTTTGATTCCTATGCGACGGGCGAGGTGTCTGCCGAGGAGGGCAACGTCGGCGGGTTCGCTGGCTCCAATGATGCTCTTATCGTCAATGCGTACGCCTCTGGTCCCGTGGACGGCAATGGTCCCTCGGGCGCGTTCGCCGGGTCGAACGAGGGTGGATTATTCAACGTGTTTGCCGTGGGCAGCGTGTCGGATGCAGAAGGCGCCTATGGCTTGACGTTCAATGACGGCGGGACGGTGGAAAATGCCGTCTGGAGTTCTGAGTTGTCCGGCCAAGGGGGGTGTGGCGTGGAGGAAGAGGAAGAAGATGCATGCACGGACGTGGATAATCGCGAGTATTTCACCTTGCCCTTCAATGAGCCGATGCTGACATGGACCGAAGAGGAAGGCGAGAGGTGGTTCGTGCAGCCTAACGCGTATCCGATTCTTCTTTGGGAAGCTCCCGTCGCCTACTTCACCTTCGATCTTGAAGAGGAAGGCGGAATCGATTTCAGTAACACCGGAAATCACGTCGATCTCTTACCGGATGAAGATGAGCCGCCAATCGATCTTGAGGACGTTCCGGAGACAGACCTTTTTTCCAACGTCGGCAGCATCGTGCTGGATGGCGAAAGCAACTACCTGTACCTCGATGAGTTCACCGAGGTTCCGTCATCCAATCTCACGATCTGCACTTGGCTTAAAACGGAATCACCTGATGCGCAATTGATCGTTCAGCAAGGTCGTAACTCTGAAGATTTTGATACGGAGTATGTTTTTAAGATCAACGATGCAACGGGCACGCTCACATTCTGGGACTATAATGGCGATTATGGATTCAATGAAGCCGCCTTCGAACCTGACAACCAAACGGAGACGGCCGTGAACGACGGCGAATGGCACCATGCCTGTTTCGTCAAAGACGGGATGAATGGCACGTACTACGTGGACGGTGAAGAAGACGCCACATTCACGGCGGAGGCGGACCGATCCTATTCGGAAAACGACTTCGTCGTCGGTGTGGACTATGGCGATGTGACGCAATACTTCAACGGTTCAATGGATGATCTGCGCGTCTATGCCCGTTCGCTGTCCGAGCCCGAGATCGTCGCTTTGGCCGGTTTGGAAGAGGAGGGGGGAATGTGCGCGGTCGCATTCCACTGGAACTTCGATGAAGGCGAGGGATCGAATGTAGAAGATTCATCGGACAATTCCCTCGATGGAGAAATCGAAGGTGGAGAAATACCCGCTTCCTGGTCCGAAGATACGCCAGAGCTCGCCGTCGAGAACCACTACAGCATTGAATTCACAGAGGAGGGACAAAGCATTTCTCTCTCCAAAGAAACGAGTGATGCATTCACCATTTCCATGTGGATCAAGCCGGCAGCGGAAGTTTTTGAGAGCCCAGGAGTGCTCATTGGTGAATTTCCCGTGGCAGCCTTGTTCTATGAATCGGAGGAGGCCGGCGGGTATATAAGCTACCCAAGCAATGAAGAATCGGAACTCAATGAAACGCTGATTACTGCGGGAGAATGGCATCATATCGCGTTAGTGAATGACGGCGGGGATGCCACGTTCTATCTGGATGGCGAAGAAGACGGCACATTCACGGGTGCACCCTTCCTGGACTTTAATATTGTGGGTGGCGTATCGGATTTTGGAAACACCTTCATCGGAAAGATCGATGAATTGAACATGTATGACGGCGCTCTCTCGGCGGATGAGATTGCCGATCTCGCCAGTGGCGAAAACGTCACCGAGCCGATGTGTACGGAGGAGGATGATCCGAACACAGTCACGTGGACGGGAGAAGTCTCAACCGAATGGGACGATACGGAGAACTGGGATACGGAAGTGGTTCCGGATGAAGAGACGAACGTCGTGATCCCTGCCGATACGGCCAATGATCCGGTTCTGGACGCCGTCAGTCCCGAGATCAACGACCTGACAATCGAGGCAGGAGCCACGCTCGATCAAAATGGACATCAGCTTTTCGTCAATGGCACGTTTACCAATGAAGGCACGCTTATTCTCTCCGGTAATGAGGGTGCCGTCCCCGATATTCCCACCACCGAAGGTACGGTGATGTATCGCAACTGGGGTGAGGGTGGATTCGTCGCCGGCTACGACTATCACAATCTGACGATCAACGACGGGCTCCTGGGCTACTGGAAATTCGATGATGGAGAATCGGCAACGGCAGCCGACTCTTCCGGGTATGAGCATGACCGCGCCTATGTGGAAGGAGCGTCTTCAGACGCAGAAAGTGCAAATGAGAATCTGCAATTCTACAATCCCTCTGGCGTGTTCCTGGACGGCGAAGATGATGAGGTGATCGTGTCGGATAACAGCCGCCTCAATATCGGCACTCGCGACTTCACCGTGAGTGCGTGGGTGCGCACCGACAACACTGACACGCAAATCATCATGGGCAAGGGGACAGGCGACGAGCCGTGGGCGGAGTACGGCTTCCTGTTCGGCGTCTGGTCGGATGAGGGTGGGTCTTATCCGCGGGTGTACTTTGCAACGGGCGGGGATGAATGGGCCTCGGTGCGTTCCAACGAACCGCTCGTTCTTGAGGAGTGGAATCACGTGGCCATCACCGTCGATCGCGACGATGGAGCCAGTTCCCATGTGTATCTCAATGGTGTGGAGGTGAATACCTCGACTTCAAACCTCAGCGATCATATGGGCGAGATCGAAAACACGGAGCAACTCGTGATTGGTGCCGAATCGGACTATCAATTCCATTGGAACGGCAGTCTCGATGAGGTCCGCCTGTACGAGTACGTGCTTCCCATCGAGGCGATCACCGCCCTCGCGGCGGGCAATCAACCGGCGACTAGTGCCGACGAATTCACGCTGTCGGCGCATCTGTCTGTGCTCGGCAGCCTGACGATCAACTCCGGTCTGCTCGAAGCGGATGAATATAACATTTTCGTGAGCGATTCATGGATCAATAATGGAGGTGTATTCGATGGGGGCGGAGCGATCGTCACCCTGGCCGATGATCCGGAAGATGGGATTATTCTCTCCGGCGGACAGCCGTTTGCATACCTCAAGACAGACGAAGACGGAGGCGAATGGACGATGCATGATCGTCTCACCGTCACGGGCCGGCTGAGAATTTACGAGGACGACCGGATTAACGCGAACAGCTATCCGATCCACGCGGGATGGCTGGCGAACTCCGGCACGCTGGATAACGGCGAGGGAAATTCCTTTACGTTTGATTCGCTGGAGTCCGTCGAAACAGATCTTCCGTCGCAGTTCGATCAGACATTTATCGAGCCGCCGAAGGAAAACAACCTCGTGGGTTACTGGAAATTCGATGAGGGCAACGGCAGCGACGTCCGCGATGCCACGCGCAGCGGCCATGATGGTTCCGCAGAAGGGGGCGTGCTCCACGCCACCAGTCGCCCCGAAATGAGTTTCGACAATCCATTCTCGATGCAATTTGTCGGCGATGACCAGCAGGTGAGTGTAGATGATAGTGACGATCTGCAGGTAGACAGCTTTACGACGAGCATCTGGATCAACATCGACTCGCACGAAGAAAAAGCCGCAATCTACAGCAAAACAAGAACCGCAGATTGTCCTTCATGGGCACTCGAAATCTGGGATGACGGCACGCTCCAGTTCTTCACGGATTCCTGGAATTTACATTCATCCGCGCTCGACACGGACCAGTGGTACAACATCGTTGTATCCTATGATGACGAATCCGGAGTGGCCAGCATGTATGTCGACGGAGAGTTGGCATCCGCCACTGCATCGATTGGGCCGCCCTCTTATTCTTCGGCCGATTACCTGCAGATAGGCCGGCGAGACGGCTTATGTTCACTTCCCGCGTTCCGCGGAACCATCGATGACTTCCGCCTCTATAATGCGTCCCTCACAGAAAACGGCGTCCAGAATCTGCGTGGCGGCAAATACGCCGGCACGTCGATGGAATCGCCCTCCGTCTATACGCTGGCGGACAATCAAGAAGTACGCAGTCTCATTATGAACTCAGGCGTGTTGGACCAAGGCGATAATGACCTCGCCATCACCGAAATCCTCTGGATGGAGGGTGGCACGCTAACGGGTGACGATGCCACTCTTACTGTCGAGAGCATCAATCTTCGAGGCGGACTGTTGGAAGCGCCGACCCGGATCAATCTGGATGCAAACTGGAATATGAACGGGGGGGAGTTCGACCCGGATGAGGGGGAAATCCAATTCACGGGACATGAACAGCATCTGTCCGGGGACACGACGTTTTACGATTTTACCCTAGCCGACGAGACGCTCGGGACCATGTACTTCTCAGCCGGGGACACGTTTACCATCGCGGGCGACATGTCTTTCCACGGGTATGCAGGCCACTATGAATTCCGTTCATCGGATGGTGAAGGCGTGCCGTGGTACATCGATCCGCAAGGCGCGCGGGATCTCTCTTATTTGGACGTTCAGGCGTCCGTAAACATCAACGATGAAGACATCGATTGCACCGACAGCTGCGTAGATAGCGGTGATAACGTCGGGTGGTTCTTCGGAGCGCCTGAGTGCGGGAACGGGGCGGTGGAATCGGGAGAGGCCTGCGACGACGGTAACGCGACCGCCGGCGACGGCTGTAGCCTTTCCTGTGAGGAAGAAGACGGATGGAACTGCACCGGCGACGAGGAAAGTACCTGCACGGCGGCCTGTTACCAGGATGTGCCGGGCAGCGAGTTTAGCGCTCGCTTGGAGGATGTCTGCTATGCCAGCTTCAGTCCGGACGGAGGTCTGAGCTGGGAAGATTCGCAAGAATCCTGCGAGGAATTAGGCGGCACGATCGCGATCATCGACACTGGTGAAAGGCAGAGCTTTGCAACGCCTTTCGCCGTCGAATTCTTGTGGATCGGCTTGGCGGACACAGAGGAAGAGGGCACGTTCAAGTGGGTAGATGGATCTTCGCTCGGTTACGACAATTGGTACTCCGGCCAGCCGAACGGTGACACCGAAGAAAACTGCGCGCTCATGGAAGATTCTACCTTGTGGCATGATTATCCGTGCACAGCTACCTATGCCTACCTATGCCAGATTCCGCAGTCTGCGCCCGCATCATCTTCCTCTACCGCGAGCAGCGCACCTGAAACACAGTCTGGCGGCGGACAGGGAGGTGGCGGCGGACGTATCACACGCAATGTGACCCGGGGAGAGTCTTCCGATCAGTCGAATACTCCGGCGCGAGAGCGTGTGAAGGTCACAAAGCAGGGCGACACCCAGGTATTCAGAGATGTGTGGAATGACGACTGGTTCGGTGGATTTGTGAAGAAGGTGGTGGAACTGGGCATCTTCTCCGGCTACAAAGACAAGCTCGGCAAGCCGAGGGGCAGGTTCGGTCCGGCCGATTCCATCACGCTCGGTCAGCTGGCGAAAGTTGCCGCGATCATTACGAAACAGAATATTGAAGAGGCGCTGGGCGAGCAGTGGGCGGGGCCGTACATCGCTAATGCAAAGCTTCAGAAGCTCACGGTGTATCTGCAGCTTCCTGATGAGAATGCCCCGGCCACACGCGGCCAGGTAATCCACACCCTCCTCGAAGCTCTTGGTATTCCCCTGGATGAAGCCAAAACATTGTCATATCTCGATGTCCGCAGAACGAACCTCTTCTTCCGAGCTATCGAAACGGCTACACGCCTGGGTATCATCTCCGGAGATGATGCGACGGGAAAATTCCGACCGAATGACCCCGTGAACCGGGCGGAAGTGGCGAAGATGATCATTCTCGCCTTGGAAAAATCCGGTACATAAAGTCACCATCATGTGTTTTGTATGGGCTCTCCGATGTGGGTCCTTCTGAACTGACGGCAGTGTAGCGAGCACTAAAAAAACGCATCTCACAAACTTAGTTTTTAAGACTTTTCTGTATTGCAGCTACTTCCGCTGCCTCGTCCTTTTTTCTTGCCGCGTTATTTTGTTCATCCTGCCAACAGGCATGATGTCGTTCAAAAGCATCTAACAAGTACTTAAAATCTTCATGGTAGAGAGTTTTTCCTCTTGCAATATGTTGAGCAACATATGCTTTGAATTTCTGGAATTTATCCTGACACAAAGCATCGTAGTCCACGACTTTTTGATAATCATCGCCCAGCGATTCTCTTCCAGATTCCTCAAATTTTTCAGAATTCGCCCCTTCCTTCTTCCACTTCTGAAGGGCAAGATCAGCCTTCTTATAGAGGGCCGTTGGCATTTCAGGAATGCCTATACTCTCGCGAAATTTTTGTCCCGTTTTGGAAAAGTACGCTTGAGAGGTAGGAAAGGCGAACATGAACATATTCCCCGTCGTGAGCAGTACACCTTCATTGCTCATTCCCATGTAATTGGGAACATATTCACAACCGTTTTCTCTGGTGACAGAAACTTTCTCTCCGTTAGGTAATTCACCTAGAACTTTTTCTCCAGATTGAACGGCAACAATAGAATAGGCCGCTCCGGTTTCCGGAGTGGCAATTGTCTCAGGAAAATGTACCTCTCGTGCAAAACCATTTTGAGCATCAACGTAAAGATTTCGACCATCAGCGAGTGTAATAACACCAATTGCATGTCCCGGTGGATAACCAAATTTAAATTGCAAATGCGGTACACCTTGGAGTTTTTCCTTCAGTGACCAAGCGCTTAAGCTGCAGTCCATACCTGTTACTTCTTGAGATAGAGCGGGCGTAAAGCCCTCACCACCACCATTCTGGACTTTGCTGATAATGGCGATGTATTGATAAATAATGTCCGTCTGTAGTTCAGCAATGTTCTTCGGCTCCGTTTCTTGTGTAATTTGGGCGCGGAGTTTTTCGGCTTTTGCAAGATAAGGAGCCGGATCGATTGTTCCAAGTTGAGGGGCGAGTTTTTCGGGTAAGCCATGTACCGAAGCTAACATTGTAGTCTCAAGAACCTCGCGATCATTCTTGGTATCTATCCCCTCTGCTTCCTGCCCAGATATAGCGCGAATGGCAGTGCGAGAAAAAAGCTCAATCTCCTTCTTTGTGAGATCCAACTTTTGCTGACCTGCCTCTGATCTTGAAGGACTATTCTCTTCCAGTGTTTTATTGGGTTTTTCTTCATCCAATTTCATACATATATTATATCAATTTTTTAATATTTAGTCTATGGCTCCCCATCCTTGAACGTATGCGAACGGATTGGGCGCAGAACATCATAGAGCTTGGCAGGGAAATAAAGCTCACTGGGTTCGTGGTTCCAGTTCAAATGGATGAGCGGTATTATGCCCGTCTATGACACCAGACGGACAATCCACCGAAGAAACGCCACGCGGTATAAGTGTGGACGGCTTGTCTCTGATACCCCTCATGCTCGCGCCGTTCAGAGATGAAGCACAGTTAGGAACAGCAACGGGCTTTGTTGTGAAAAGCGAGGACACACCCTTCCTTATCACCAACCGCCATGTCGTAGTCGGCAGCGTGACACAGGGAATACCCAATAAACTCAATTTCAAATTGAGGGCGATGATGAGCATGGACTTCTGCAAAATCGTCAGCGTTCCACTGTTGGACGCGGCGCAGACACCTCAATGGTTTGAACATCCTACTCATGCTGACCAAGTTGATGTCATCGCATTACCAATTCCCAACTATCCGACGGGCATTGCGCCGAACGAGTTAGATTTGAGCCTGAAAGATACTGATATGGACTTGTTGCCTACGGAACAGGTAACGGTCATCGGCTACCCGTTCGGGCAGTCGGCAGGTGGCTTATTGCCAATCTGGGTCAACGGCGCATTGGCGACTGATTTTGCTGTGGACTGGAAAGGGCTACCCGCTTTTCTCATTAGCAGCACAACGAAACCAAGTATGTCTGGCTCTATGGTCATTGCGCGGCGCATCGGTAGCGTCAGAACCAGCCAGACCAATTTGACGAATGGCAGAGTGAACGACAAGTTCTTGGGTGTTTATTCGGGAAGGCTGCGCATTGGCGAAAATTTTGAAGAAGATGGCTTGGATAGTCATATCGGCGTTGTGTGGCGAGCGAGTCTTGTAGAAGAAATACTATCGTCCGCCATTCTGAAAATGAGGCAGAGCAGTGACCCACGCCTTAATCCAGCAAGGATGGAAGGGATGGCTTAAATGTAAGCAATATTGAGAAGGCTAAAACAGGAAGTGTAGTTCCTATGTAAATCGAAATATTTGAGGGAAAATAAGGACTTCTTACCCTCCTTATTTTATGAGTACAGTTCTCCCGGAAGATTTTAAAAAATTGCTTGAGCTGCCCCCTGAAAAATTAGTTCCTCTATTGAATAACGGCGACCCAACTAGCGCCTTCACGATTGCGGTTAAGTCCATTCTTGAATACAAAATGCAGCAAGCCTTGCTTCTTGAAAATAAGAAGGTCGCCGGAGCAACAATTGTTGCCGCCTGCGTGCCAGCTCTTCTAAGTTTGATGAGCATCTTATGGCGTGGCTGATTCCCACATACTGCCTAGAAACTTCTATGGCATTAGAGCAAGTATTTCGTCGGCAATCTCGCGCAGTTTTGTTTTCGTGTGGTTGTCTGGTTTTAGCTTTTTACTCGCTTTCACACGCTTCCGTAGATATAGATTGCCAGCCGCCTTTGAGATGAGTTTCAGGTTCAGTGCGTTGCCTAGGCGCGGATATGACTTCTTCCTCTTATAGACGTACAAATACGCAGCGAGCAATCGGCGCAAATAGCCTTGGGCTTTTGTCGTTAGCTTGAAATGGTGGTCGTTGTAGGCAATGGTTGAGTCAGAGTACATATTATCCATTGAATACCTTTTCATTTCCTTGAAGGTTTTGCCATGAACGAAACCGTTGCGTTCATGATATATTTCTGCGAAACAGCTTTTTGAGTCTGGGTATCGCTGTCCTAGAAGGACGTTAGCCCTATTGGAAATGTTGAGCGCATTGAATGGCTCTCTTTGCTGCATTAGCATGGTTTCAAGGATGACACACATATCAAGGTATTCACGGTGGTACATGTAGGGCGACTTGGAATGGTACTTCTTCAAGTCATCAAACAAGATGCAAGCCATAGCTAGAATTGCGTTTTCATTTGTCCATTTATCCATATCGTCGGTGCTTGAATAGAAAAATCGCCCCAGGCTCAACATTGCTTTGTAGAAGTTCGGAAAGTTTGGATTTTTGAACTTGTCAGCTTGGTCTTGATCACCGCTCATGCCAGCCATCCAAAAACGTGGAAGCAATGAACTTCTATCTGTCAGCCCTGCCTCTGTTCCTATAAAGAGTGGATGTAGAAATGCTGGCGAAAAAAGGTTCAGAATGAACAGGTATTGGTCTTCGCCCCCTGCAATCCTATGTGGGTCGCTTACTGTTGGAAGCAGCAATCCCCAAGAGCATTTTTCATATATTTGAGGCATTACAGGTCTTGTATCATCGTGCCGTCTCCCAAATCCGTTTAGGTAATCCTTGTCTGTGATGTTCTGATTGGCAGATGGAATGGCTGTTTTCAATTCAGATACAAAATCAATGAAGCCCATCTTCTTCAAGTTCCAACATTCAAACGAGTCAGCAATAACATGCCGCTTTTCTTCCTGATTTATAGGCTGTGAACTGAAAGCAAAAACACCTTATCCATAAGGTGCATTTTGCCGTAAGAACACAGTTATTGCATCTTTGTCCACGTTCCGCAGCCAGATGACTTGAACCCACTGTCACTCGCATCAATCGTAACGATTGCCGATGCGCTGGTTAGGTCATTAGAAACAATGTCTTCCAATTCACCGCTGAAACCACTCAAACGTGAGTAGTAACAGCTTGAACCGCCACTACTCTTATAAGTTCCTGCATCAATATCCGTTCCTACGATAAACACGCCGTCGCCAAAGGACGTTTTACTCGTCGTGATTGCAGATAGGTCTTGGGTCCATGTTCCGCAACCTGACGATTTGAAGCCTTTGTCACTCACATCAATTGTGACAATGGATGGTGCGTTCGTCAGTTCATTGGAATTGATGTCTTCTAATTCACCGCTGAAGCCACTCAAACGCGAGTAGTAGCAGCCATTTGCTGGCTTTCTGGTTCGGTATGTTCCTGCCTGAATGTCATTCCCGACCACATAGGTTCCGTCACTGAAATGGGCAGCCTCGCTGTTGGTCGGCGGCGGTGTTGTATTTGTAACCTTTAAAGGCTGTTCCCAATCGCCCGTGTGCGTCATCAGCTTCCAGGCAATCCAAACCACATCCTTGCGGCTCATGCCACCATCAACCTGTACGTTGGTCGTGTACAGCACGTTGTTGGCTTTCGCGTGTTGCAGGTAGCGGTCATACCAATTCCCGCCGATGTCGCTTGTCGTGACACCGAGTGCGCTGTAGGCCATTTTAAGTGCTTCCGCGAAATTGACTGTTTGGTCTGGCTTGAACGTGCCATCTGGGTAGCCTTGAATAAAACCCTGCGTTTTGGCATAGCGGATATAGGGTGCGTACCAGGCATTATTGTCTAAGTCCTTGAAACCCGCATCGCCTGTCGTATCACTAACATTAATGCCCTTCGCGCCTAGTACGATTTTTAGGAACTCTGCGCGGTTTACTGTTTGGTCTGGCTTGAACGTGCCATCTGGGTAGCCCTGCAAAATGCCCGACTGCTTTGCCCACCCGATTGCATCTTTGTATGGGTTTCCACTGCTAACATCGGTAAAGAGCTGTATTTGAACTGCCTTGTTGGATACTGATGAAGACGATTTAGACGAAGAAGCGCTTTTCGCAGATGAAGACGATGATGTTACGGAAAGTAAATCGTACTTTGTTGCAGTGACCCCGTTATTAACGCTGAACCCAAGAGGCTCAATATCCGTAGGCGTTTTGAAGCTAATTTCATTGTATGACCAAGCTAAAATGTTGTTTGAGTCTAACTGATTAGAACCCCTGGCAACTTGTAGAAAGATGCTGCCTTTGCTGTCACCGAAAAATGAGCCTTTCACTTTATAGGTCGTATCTGCCTTCATTTCAAAAACGTTCTGCCCCGTTGTCATATCAACTAAGTCAGTTACAAAAGGTGCAGCCTTGTAGCTCCCAATATTACGCTCAAGATCCTCAGTGGTGTCATTACATCCAGCCGAACCAAAACAGTGTTGCACATTTGTCCGTAGCTGAAGAATGACTACGCCGTTCACAGGAATATCAGCGGGTGCGTAGAAAGAAAGGTTGTTGTTGTCCCATTTATCAATCGTCAATCCGTCGTTGCTGTCATCTGGGTCGTAGCATTTTTTGTTCGTCTTATCCGTAGCAGGTGCGATGCACAGTTTATTCCAATATGGGTCATCGCCATCGATATTATCGCCCGTGACGATAACAGCCTGATTGTATTTCCATTCGTTTGTCATTGTCGTGGCAACGTCAGCGTGTGCGTTGCTCACTGTGAATACAGCTGCGATTGCAGCGAGGTAAAGATACGACATTGAGCGCGTCATATAACGATAGGGGAGGAAGGGGCGGCTTACTTGCTTCAAATAGGGCAAGCTGGCTCTTTTATTGCCAGGTACTTTACACCCTTCATTTCAGATTACAAACCTTGGTTTGTAAACCAATACCCACAAACAGACCACAATTAAGTGTGTGAAAAATACGGACATCCGCATAAAACTGGCAGAACGTATACGGCAGCTTCGCGCCAAGCACGAACTTACGCAGGAAAGGCTCGCACAGAAGGCTGGATTAAGCCTGTACTACGTTCAAGTCCTTGAGGCTCGCGTACAGAAAAAGAACGCCACCATCATCACGCTAGAAAAGCTAGCTGGTGCTTTTGATATGGAACTTTGGGAATTGCTGCGGTTTCCTTCCTAGGCCTGCCATCTAGTTGCAAAGCGGCGTAGAATATGGGTAATAGCGTATTTTCCCAAAGTTGTAATGCGACTAAAAGTGTCACCAAAATCTGCCGTACAAGCAGTAGATGCTCTTGTGAAGACAGGTACACACATGCGCCAATTGCTTAATTCAATGTACGATAAGTTAGATGAAGACATAAAAAATGAAATAGAAGCAAAAGAGTCCGCACACGAAGCAGAAAAACAAAGGGCCTTGCAGGCGATTGAAAGCCAGCCTAATGAAGTTGAGGTAGACCTAGGAAATGGGCTAAAAATGGCAATGCCGAATAACCAAAAATTCGCAGCACTGATGACCACGATGCTGCCCGAGCCTATATACGTTGGCGGCTCTCGTTTTAGTTCTGACATCGCAGAAGGGCGCATGAAAGAATTAGAAGCTCAATTTGCTTATTGGCGTGATGAAACTAAGAAAATACTGGAAGGCATATTTATGGACTTCACGCCTGTCCATACTTTTATGGACGCATTTGGCGAGTTTTATTCAGAAGTAGCGTCTTTTGGTAGGTCATGGCGTTTTGAAAAGTATATCAATCTAACACGCGAGCTTGATGCAAAATTGGAAGTTCTAATTGGTTTTTATAAGGAATTGTCGGACGACATCCGAAGTCCACTGACGTACTTAATAGACCAAGCCAAAGTGTGCTTCTACGATTTTGTCTGTCCACTAAAAGTAGATAGCAATGAAGCATCACTCTGCGCCTTTATGTTTCAGTACAGCATTGGCGAGAAAGTTGAAATGATTGATGCATACAATCATATATTTGGCGAGCAGCGCACAACGTTCGGTGTGACAGAAAAGGATAAAATCAAAAATGCGGTTGATGGCATCAATCGTAAAGCGAACAAGGCGTTTGGCTTTCCGATAATCGCCAAGGATACGACTACAATCAATCTGACTGTACCCGCCCGCGTGACGCAGAGTCTGCTCTAAATCACTCCCGTTTTTCATTGTAGGAAGATGAAGAAATGGCTTTTAAAAGCCTAAAATGGTTCCCGTCTTTGAGCGGCAGCCTATTTTCTATTGTGCCGTCAGTGGTAACTGACGCATCACGACAGGCATACGAAAAGTTGCTCAACAAGCCATTGAGCGACGATGAGTACGCGGACGCGAGTAATAGCCTCGTCGGTTTTTTCGCGTTGCTCATTGAAATTGACCGTGACCTACGCCTTTCCCAGCAAGCCGATGACCTATGACATTTCACAAGTGCGGATTACGCCCGTGCCGCCGATGAACGGACTGCTCGCCTTCGCTAGCGTTGTTCTCAACGGGAACATACGCCTCAACTCAATCGCCATTCACCGGAAGCTGGATGGTTCGGGCTTTCGTCTGACGTACCCAACGAAACGCGCTGGCAACGAAGACCGCACCATTTTCCATCCCATCACACCCGAACTATCCAAAGCGATAGAGCAGGTGCTGTTTAAGGAATACCTAAAACTGCATGGCTGATAAGCCCCGTCTTTACCGCCCCAAAGTTGTAACCATGATTGATACCGTCTTACTCAAAATCCCAGCCGACAAGTTCTCGGTCACGAAGCCTGACAGCTTTGAGCCGAACGCCATGGGTTTGCTTCGCCAGCCTTATCTACCATTCCACGGACAGCCGTATCTCAAAGCCATCAACAACCCTAGTAAAGAAGACCTCAAACAGGGCATCTACCGTCCACGCCTTACCATCTACAAGCGCGTTGCTCACGGCGGCTTTCGCATCAATCTGCACATAGAGCTGTCGCTGCCGAAGCTGATTTTTGGAAACAACTTTGATGAGCTGGACGATGTGCATTTTGACGCGGTTATAGCCGCACTCAAAAAACAGCTCTTGCTCATGGGCGTACTCGTCACACAGGACAATCTGCGTTCAGCAGCCGTCCACGCCGTCCATTACTCAAAGAACATCATGTTTGATGACTTCACCACAGCGAGCATGATTCTTGCCGATTTGGAAAAAATAAAGATGAACAGGCACATGGACTTGAACCGCACCGATTTCCGCAATCAAGGCGAGGCAGTGCGTTACTACTCCAAGGCATACGAGTTTGTGCTGTACGACAAAGTTGCAGACCTCACGAAAAGTGCGGATAGGGCGATGGAAAAAGAAGAGCGCGAGTGTAACCTGCAAATGAACATTTTTGACGCGGTACGGCGGCAAGGCAAACCCGTAGAAGTGCTACGGCTGGAACTGCGCTTGAAGAGCCAGCAAAAAATGAAGGCTCTGTTTGAAAGGGTGGGCATTGAAAGCGACTGCACATTGCAATCGTTGTTCAGTAAGCGCGTGTCACAAGCCCTGCTTCGTGACTACTGGGATGACATCTACGAGCAGTTGGTTCCCGTCTTGTTGCAGGAACTTGATGCGTCGCAACAGTTCGCGCTCATTGTGAAACAGCGTCCACAGTGGAAGCCGCAGCGTTCGCTCGCGGCTGTTGCTATCTGTGCCATGATACGCACCGAGGGACACCGCAAGACCCGCAGCCGCCTCGTAAAACGTTTCTCGCCCCGCACATTGGAACGCATCTACAAGGACATCAAAGGGTTGGACTTCCGCATACTCAACAAAGCGAAGCCGTTTCAGCATGTGACCAAGGCATTGGAAACCTTCGTTCCACTCAAAAAAGCAGATTTTGTATTGGCTGAATGATGTTATTCAGTGTAAATTACTGTCAACTATGGAAAATGAGTTCTACCTCACCGAAGAAGTCGCAGAAATGCTCCGTATAAGCAAAATGACGGTGTATCGCGCTATCAAAGCAGGTCGGCTCAAAGCCTACAAGTTCGGCAAGGATTGGCGCATCAGAAAGGACGATTTAGAAGCCTTCCTGCAAGCGCACAAAGCCTCGTACCCCGCCAAGCCATGAAAGCAGTCATACTCGCTCGCGTTTCCAGTAAGCGGCAGGAAGATGAAGGATTGTCTTTGGACAACCAGTTAGAAACACTACGCGCCTACGCAAAAGACAAAGGAATGGAAGTCACCAAAGAGTTTGTATTCCAAGAAAGCGCAGGTCACAAGATACGAAAACGATTTGATGAACTGATTGCCCATGTAAAAAGCCAGCCCGACATCGGTGCAATTCTTGCGTACCGCGTTGATAGAACAACGCGCAATTTCCGCGATGCCGTCTTGTTGGACAACCTGCGTGTTGAAGAAGGAAAAGAATTGCACTTCGTTTATAACCGTCTTGTTCTGACGGCTAGCTCCTACGGGCGCGACATACAGGATTGGGACTTGCAGGTATTCTTGGCAAAGCAATACCTCAACCGCTTGCAGGAAGACGGTGCAACCACCTGGCTTCACAAGATACGCAACGGCGAATGGGCGACCAAAGCCCCATGCGGTTACATGAACGTGGAAAGGGACGATGGCAGCGCGTGGGTTGAGCTAGACCCTGAACGTGCACCACTCGTAAAAAAGGCTTTTGAACTGTACGCAACGGGTCGCTATTCCATGAAGGCACTCGCCAAGGAACTTGCCAGCCCGAAGATAGGACTGACCACGAACACGCCTAGCCAACGCCCGATGTACACAAGTTACCTTGAAGCTCAAATCCTCAAAAATCCGTTCTACTACGGCGAAATGGATTACAAAGGTAAGTTCTATCCGCACAAATATGAAAAGCTCATTCCAAAATGGCTCTGGCTGAAATGCCTAGAAGTGCGCGAGAGTTACGGCAAGACACCGCTCAAATACAACACCAAGGTTTTCGCTTTCAAACGACTGATTACATGCGCGAAGTGCGAATGGCATCTTTCAACCTACACGACCAAGGGCATCAACTATGTGCGTTGCCATAATTGCAACGCAGTACATGTGAAGGAAGATACCTTGCTTGCCCAAGCAGCCGACATCTTTGCAGACCTGACCATTCCGCCCGAAGTGGTAGACGACCTACGCGCCAAGCTGCACGACTTCTTTAAAAACGAACAAGTGTTTTACGAAGACAGCGTGGAACGTATCAACGGCGAGTTGAAGAAAATCAGAAAACGCATGGCGACCATGTACGACGACAGATTGGACGGGCGTATTACGTCCGATGAGTACGACAAAAGGGTTACTGTCTGTAAGCAGCAAGAGGCAACATTTTTGGAAGAATTGAAGGGTCATTCCGAGGCTGATGAAGCCTTCGTACTTTCGTGTTCTTACATACTGGAACTGGCAAAACGTGCCAAAGAGCTTTTTGAGCGTTCGCAACCCGAACAAAAGAACCAATTGTTACGTTTCGTATTTGCGAACGCTTCCGTTGAAGGCGAAAAGCTCAACTACAAGCTGAAAAGTGTGTTTGAAGGTATCGTCCAGTGCAACAAAACAAAGAATTGGCTCCTCGGCCTGGATTCGAACCAGGGACCTTGTCGTTAACAGCGACCTGCTCTACCGCTGAGCTACCGAGGAATAGGGAACGATGATTGAAAGAAGGATCGGCCCCGAGTAGCTCTTTTTTATGAACGCCTGCTTCGCGGCTAGGCGCTGAGCTACCGAATAGGGGTTCGACGAGGGAAAGAACGGCCACCTTTTGTGGCCAGCCGAGTCTACCAACCAAGGGGGGTAATGCAACGCCTCTTTGACGTGATGTCAGCAGCGGCCGCCAATCAGGCAATAGCGGTTTGCAGCGATCTTTCGGTAGGCGATACGGCCCAGCGGGGCGATGCCCGGGATCCACAACAGGGGGATGAGCGGCCAGAGCCAGGGCAGGTGCGGTGCCAGCCGCCGCAGGGCGTCGAAGCCCGCGGCTGTCCGCCCGTCGGGCAGGCGTACGTGCAGAGCTTCATCGAGCGAAGTGAGGGCGATATCGGGTGCGACGGCCTGGCGAGCTGCTTCTTGATGGAAGTCCACCAGCTCCAGGCGCTGCAGCCAGTCGCCAAGCAGGAGTGGCAGCACCGTCCGTCGGCAGAACGAACAGTGGCCGTCGTACAGCACGGCGATCTTGCCCTCCCATTTCGACTGGCGGTTGATCCAATCACGAATGGCGTCGTAGTCGTCTTGGTCCAGGACACCAAAGTAGGTGGCGAACATCGCCATGCTAAAGATGCCGGCATCCAGGAGAATAAGGATCATCAGGTGAAAGACGACGCCGATGGCCAGCATCCAACGGCGGTATCCGTGCCATCGTGCCGGCAGACGACGGCGGAGGCTGAGGGGGATAAGGAAGACAATCCAAGTCAGTTGCCAACTGATGGTCAGCCAGGAGAGCGGGACTGAAAAATAAGCGAAAAAATGGGCCACTGGCTCGCCGAAGCGCGCGAATTCGGCGTGGTTCATCGAGGCCACCATCCCGCTGCCGTTACGCCACATAGGGTCGAGCAGTTTAAACCAGGCAGCCGTCAAATAGAGCACCACTATCTGCCAAATCAGCGCCAGCCGGGGCCATTGTGGCATCGTCAGGCGCGGCAGCGACGTGCCGTGCTGTAGCCAGGCGCGCTCCTGTTGAAAGAGGCGGTCTAGCGATAGTGCGCCCAGACCAGGTGAAATCATGAGGATGAGGCCGATAATCCTGAGGACGCTGTCGCCGCCGGCGAAGACTGCGTAGCTGTGCTCTTGGAAGCTCGAGATCAGCACGACACTCGCTATCGTTGCAACGCGGGTGTAGTAGCCGATGGCCATACAGACGAGACTGAAGAGGAGGAGGCCGAAGAGCGCTTGGATCGCCAGTGGGTCGTGTACGTACGTCAGGATGGTGAAGCGGTACGCGGTGCGGGCGTAGTGAGCCGCCCACTCCGGCGGAAAGACACCCTGGTCGGAGTAGATCAGGCGCACAAACGCCCAGTGGTGGACCATTGCCACGAAGGCCGTGATGGCCCAGGTGATACGCAAGAGACCAAAGGGCACCGCGCTCGTGCGGCCGAAGAAGCCGTCATGGATGTGTCTGGCCAGGCGGTGGACAAAGCGGCAGAGATTCATGCGGCAGGGGTGGTCCAAGCCGAGCCGTCCTGAGGAATGGGCCACTCGGACATCGGCGTGTTGGGATCAGGGCAACGGGTCCAGTGGGAATCATGCCACTCATGCCACACGCGCTCCCATTGTTCCCAGGTTTCGAGTGAGAAAGGTTTCTCGTCATCAAGCGGCTGGTTGAAATACCACTGGCCCAACCGTACCCATTCGCGCGGGGGTCGTCCGAGTTCGAGACATTTCAACTGCAAGTATCGCTCGCGCGAAAGCCAATTGTCTTCTTTCGCAAGGGCGCGGAGGAGACCGGTCGTGGTGGACTTTTCCAGCAGGGGCAAGGCCTCAAAACTCAAATCCTGGACAGTGACCCAGTCATTTTCTTCGGGACTCCAGACGTCGAAGCTATAGGAGAAAATCGTCTGGACCGATCCTTGGGAGAACATGGACCAGCCCTGCCATTGTCCAGACCGGTAGGCATACCCTTCCGTGATTTGTATCAGCTCGCCGCGTAGGTTTTTAAGCCACGGGATCGGCGTTTGCTCAGGGACCGCTGATACCAACGCCACGCCCATGTGCCAGAAGAGAAAGAGAACCAGCGCGATCTTGCCGAGCGCGATGAGCCAGCGGTGTGGCATCTCAGCGGATCGGGGTGAGCAGCACGATCTCGCGTCCTACAAACTGTTCGCCGCGACGGTACACAATCGTCGGGCGTTCCATCTCGGCGGCTGGCAGACCGGGCGGCGGCACGGCGCGGTAGCCGATCTTTTCGAGTTTCTGCCAGGTTTTCTCCAGCCGGACGGCGCCGGTCTTGAGGTACCAGACCGGCCAGGTGACGACGAGCGGCACGCCGGGGAGGGTGGCGGCGGCGTTTTGCAGGAACTCGGTTTCGAGAGTGTCGGCCTCGGCGGCGTACTTCTTGGCGTCGGTTGCGGTCGAGCGGTCGCTCAGGGCCGGGCCGAGCGTCGTTTCGCTCACTACCACGTCGGGCTTGGTGGCGAGCTTAAAGGGCTTGCGGGCGTCATGCTTCCAGACGGTCGACGGGGCGTCGGTCTTTTTGATCTTCCGGGTCTTACGGAGCCACTCGATGTTTGTCTCCGTACCATCCACCGCCTTCTGTGACGAGTCGCTCGCCAACACTTCCCAGCCCCGAAGTAAGATCTCCAGCGGAATCACGCCGGTGCCGCAGAACGGGTCGAAGACGGTAAGCGGTCCCTGGTGCGAGTGGCCGCCCACGAGCATCCAACCGAAATTCAGCATCATCTGCGCCAGCTTGGGCGGGAGCAGGCCGGAGCGAGTGTCGCGCACGGGCTTGTGCATGTCGCGCTCGGTGTAGGCATCGGGGTCCTGGGCGGCAATCGTGCGGCCTACCCAAAACGCCTTGGCGTCCTTGATAATCACGATCTCCACGCCGCCTTCGCCCGAGAGGAGACCGGCATCGCGCAAGAGGGCGGTGGCGGCCGGCTGGCGTTCGGTACCGACGTAGCGCGAGGGGAAGCCGTCGGCCTTAAGCCGCTCTTTACAGCTGCGGTAGAGTTTGCGAATGAGGTCCGGGACGACGCCATCGCTGCGAATGGCGAATGTCTGCTTGCCTTTTTTGCCTTCGACAATCTTCGCCAGCGCGCCCGGCACGTCGCTCAGGGGCATTGTGGCGCTGATCTCCTCGGCTAAGAGAATGGTGCCGCCCCAGGTTTTTAGTTCGTCGGCTGGGATGGGGCGATTGGTCTTAAAAATGGCCGTCGAGCGGCTGACCAGCCGGGCATCCTCCATATCGGGCAGCACCGCGTGCAATTCGCTCAGGCTGAGGAGCGGTTGGTTTCCGAGGAAGGCGGCGTACGTAGGCATCGGCAAGAAGGATACCTCAGGCGTGATCATCCAGAGAATGCCACCAGGATGGGAAGAACCCTCCCGCGCAACCGGGTCACTCGTCTTCCGCGCGCGGGTCGGGCAGGAGCAGCATCATCAGTAGCGTCCAGGGCAGAGCCACTTGCACCATCGCCCGGCCATAGCCCGTCTGGCGCAGCGCTTCATGCCCCAGGTCGGAGTTAAAGAGGAAGAGTCCCGTCATGGCGCCAAAGATCCACAAGCACGCCGCCGTCAGTACCACGTAGCGGTCGCTGAACGCCGTGCGGAACCTGGCGATGAGCAAACCGGCGCCGAGCCCGGGCAAAAGCAGCCAGTTCCCCTCTGAGAACAGGTGGTAGCGCACGGCGTGGAGCACGCCGGCCTGCCAGCCGAAGGTGGAATCGGCGATGGCGTGGGCGTTGCCGAAGGTGAGGCCCTGCTGCCACTTGAAGATCAACCAGGGCAGGGTGGTGATCAGAGCGGCTAAGCCGAGGGCTCCCAGGACGCCGCCGGCCGCGCGCGTTGAGCTGTCGCCGCGGCGCACGCTCCGGACTAAGACCGCCAGGAGCAAGAGCAGCCCCGAAGTGAAAAATACGGCCAGGCCTTCATTCTTGAGTCCGGGGAGGAGCACCAGCACGGCGATGCCGAGGCCCACCCAGGCGAGGAACGATTCCCGACTCTCGGCCTGGTCGGCTTCAAAAAAGGCGATGAGCACCGCGGCGACGTGCGCGGCCAGGAAGAGATCGGCATAGGCGTGGAGCCCATGAATGGCGAGGAGCGGCAGTCCAAGCAGGGCGGTGGCGGCCGCCAGTCCCCAGGTCCGGCCGCGCCGACGCCCGACGGCTCCGCCCACCAGGCCGACAGCGGCGAGGAGCCATGTTAGGTGGACGCCGTTCACGAGTCCTTCATGCCACTGGCCGTGTAACTGCACCAGCCAGGCCTTGAACAGCGGCAGAGTGGCGGGATACGACGCCACACCGCCGCCGGCTGTTTCTTCGCCAGGGATGAGCACGGGGATAGCGCTGGTTTCGACGATAATCTTGGCGCGGAGATTCCAGTTGTCACGGGCGTCATCAAAGAACGTTGGAATCTGCAGCGTCAGCACCGAAGCGGCGAGGAGAATCTTGAGAATACTGATTGTCAGAATGATGCCGAGCCCTAGAGTCAGCCATTGTGGAGCACTATCGATGCGCGCCGTCCAAGGGGCAATCAGGCGAACCTTTCGGTTGCGCGCCCAGGCCAGGCTCGCGCCGAAGAGCACGAGCTGCACGCCGAGAAAGAGCCAGAGTGTCACCGCCAGGCCTGTTCCAAGGTGGATGAGGGCCGTGAGCCAAAGCGTGCCCGTCGGTCCAATTAGCAGGGCAAAGGCGAGGCGTTCCGGCCAGGAGAGCACATCGGCGCGTTGCTCGAGAGCGCGCACCACCAAGTAGCCCGTAAGCGTGGGTAGGAGCAGGCCGATACAAAAGGCGGCGATGGGCATCATGGCTTCGTCACGCGGAAAAGAAAGCTGTTATCGCTGAAGCGCTCCACGATCTCACCGGGCGGCGTTATCGGCACGCCGCTCTGATTGATGAGGCGGTTATCCACGACAGTCACATCGGGTCGATGGAACACCACCCAGTCACGTAGTCCCAGCTGGGCGTCGCTTTCGGTCACGGGGAGAGCGGGGTACGTGGCGTACCGGAAGAAATGGCGCGAGAAGCCGTCGGTCGCAATGAGTGCATACTTTTTCTCTTCCCCTAGGGCTCCAGGTAATGCTTCTAGGACGTGGAATCCATCCTCACTTTTACGAAGCGTGCGTACCTCAGGCGCGGCTAAAGCCCATTCGCGTCCGTCGGTGAGGGCTTGGTTGAGCAGCTCGGCACTCATGCGCAGGTCGTACGCCAGCCAGCAGCTGGCGATCGTTGCCAAGGCGACCGTCGCCCCCCGGCGCTTCGACGTGCGGGAGAGCCACCAGGCTGTGCTCAGGCCGATCATGAGCCCGCCATAGAAGAGACGATTCGCCGAGACGCCTCCCGCTGGTTCCGTCTCATAGAGCGTCTCAAGGGCGGCGCGGCTGCCCGCCAGACGCGGTCCCCAGACGAAGTTAATACTCCGCATCGTCAACGTGTCGAAAGTCCAGAAGCTCTGCCACCAGAGTGTCAGCTTTTCGCCGCCCGAGGTGTGGTCGAGGCTGAGGCTCCGGAAGTACACGCTCGAGAGCGCGGGCAGACCGAAGCCCAAGCGGTCGATACGGTCGTCAAAGCCGGGCAGGTCGGCCAGCGCCAGACGGAGGGGCTTCATGCCCGTGCCGCCGTCGATCTCAATGGGGAATTGCTTATAGACATTCTGGGCTTCGCCAGCGGTGTGCCAGATGACGGTCACCGTCGTAGGGCGATCGGATTCGGCATGGAGTGTCAGGCTGTCGAGGCGTGTGCTCGGCGGCAGTGTCCAGAGCATGACCGTATCTTCGCGCGTAGTCATGAGGAGGCCGTCCGCAAATGGGCTGACCTGCGCCTCTGTACTCAGTTCCCAGGCGCTGAGTCCCTGCGTCGCAAAATTCCAGTTCAGCACCTCTGCCGCCTGAGCCGATGGTGCCAGGAGCAATGCGGCCGAGAAAAATAGGCTGACAAGCATCATCAGGCGGGGCCGGCCACCTCAATCTCGGCGGGTCCGCCGGAGACAACCGCCTTAATGCGCCGCACGCCGGCCGATGAGCTTTCTTCCTTTTGGATCTTAAAGCTGCCAAGCATGCTCGTGCGAGCCACGTGCGGGCCGCCGCAAATCTCTTTGCTGAAGGTGCCGTCGCCAATGGTGTAGACCTTCACCTCACTGCCATAGCGGTCGTCGAACACACCCACCGCACCCGCGGCTTTGGCGCCGTCGACCGTCGTCAGGTGGTAGGCCAGGGGGAGGTCGGCCGTAATCTGCTCGTTGACAAGCCGCTCCACCTCGGCGATTTGCTCAGGCGTCATCTTACCGTCGTAATTAAAGTCGAAGCGGAGGCGCTCGGCCGTGATATTACTTCCTTTCTGCTGAATATCGGCCTTTAGCACCTTTTTAAGGGCGGCGTTGAGGAGGTGCGTGGCGGTGTGGAGTTTGGTCGTCTCGGCGCCGTTATCGGCCAAGCCGCCTTTAAACTTCTGCTCGGCGCCGGCGCGGCTTAGGGCCTGATGAGCTGCGAAGGCCTTCTGAAAGCCCTCTTCATCCACAGTGATATTCTGCTCAGCGGCCATCTCTTTGGTGAGCTCAATCGGGAAGCCGTAGGTGTCGTAGAGGTGGAAAGCGCTTTGACCGTCGATGCTGCCTGGGGATTTTTCAATCACCTTTGAGAGGTGCTTCAGCCCTTCCTGTAGCGTCTTTTTAAACTGCACCTCTTCTTTATCGAGGGCGCCGACAATCTTCTCTCGATGCTCCAAGAGGAGGGGATACACCTGTGCATACTGGTCGATCACCTGGAGTGCAAAGGGCGAGCAGTAGGGCTTCAAGTCGAAGTCGGCGTCGCGCTCCACGTTGAGCCAACGGAAAGAGCGGATCGCACGACGGATAAGGCGGCGAAGCACGTACCCCTGGTCGACGTTGCCCGGTAAGACGCCGTCGGCAATCATGAACGAGGCGGCCTTCAGATGGTCGGTGATGATGCGCGCGTGGCGGGTGACGATCTTGCCGAGATCAGTTTCGTCCAGGCTGAAGCCCTCAGGCACGGAACCTTCGAGGAGCGGACGCATCTTGTCGGTGTCGTACACGCTCTCCACACCCTGGAGGACTTTGGCCACGCGTTCCAGGCCCATGCCGGTATCCACGCACTTCTGCTGAAGCGGCAGAAACGTGCCGTCGGCCTGTTTGTCATACTGGAGGAACACGTCATTCCAGATCTCGAGCCAGTTGGCGTCGTCGTTGGCCGGGTTCGAACCCGCCGGCGGGAGTGCGCTCGGGCCCACCCAGTAGAACATCTCGGTATCGGGACCGCAGGGGCCGGTCTGGCCGGCGGGTCCCCACCAGTTTTTCTTGCTCTCAACCACGCCGCCTTCCAAGAAGGCGATGCGATCCTTGGGCAGGCCCATTTTGGCCCAGATTAGGGCTGATTCATCGTCTCGTGGCAGCGCCGGGAAACGCCTATCGCCGTCGAAGCAGGTGACGGCCAGCTTCTCCAGCGGGATTTCCAAGACTTTCGTGAGGAACTCGAAACTCCAAGCGATTGCCTCCTCCTTAAAGTAGTCGCCCAGGCTCCAGTTGCCGAGCATCTCGAACAACGTCAGATGGGAAGTATCGCCCACTTCGTCGATGTCCGCCGTGCGAATGCACCGTTGCACGTCGGTCAGACGGGTGCCGGCCGGATGTTTCTGTCCGAGTAAGTAGGGAACGAGCGGATGCATGCCCGCAGTCGTAAAGAGCACGGTCGGATCGTTTTCGGGCACCAAGGGGGCGCCAGGGATGACGGCATGGCCCCTTTCTTTAAAGAATTCGAGGTATGATTGCCGTATTTGATCGGTTGTGAGGGCTTTCATAGGGGGAGGGCTGGCCCCGCCCTCGCTCGAGAGAGCGAAGCCGGGCCATGACCCGCCCAGTCTATCAAGCCCGCGTCGCTCTGGCACGACGGAAGTACGGTAGAATCTGCGGGTGTCTTTTGCCCCCTCCTCCAGCGGGCGGCGCCTGCTTGATTGGGCGCCGTCGATCATCAGTTTCCTGCTCCTCATTGTCTCGCTGTCGGTCCTGCGGCACATGCTCCAGGATTTCCGCCTGCGCGACATTATGCAGGCGCTCATGTCGCTGCCGCAGGGCTCAGTGCTATTGGCGCTCGTCTTAGTGGTCGGCAGTTACCTGCTGAACACCGTCTACGATTTGCTCGGTTGCCGCTGGATCAAGCGGCCGATCCCGTACTGGCACCTCGCCCCGGCGTCGTTTATCGGTTATGCCTTCGGCAACACGCTCGGCATGCCGCTTATCTCCGGCGGCTCGGTGCGTTACCGTCTCTACTCGTCGTGGGGCCTCTCGGCCGCGCAGGTGACGGCCATCGTCGCCTTCGGCATGTGGACGTACATCCTGGGCTGTTTGCTCATGCTTGGCCTGACGCTGCTCTTCAGTCCACCCACATTCCTTCCGCTCCCGCTCGACCCGCTCTGGGTGCGCTCGCTCGGCGCGCTCTTTCTGGGCAGCCTCATGGGCTACGTGCTCTTTAACACCTATGGGCCGGCCTCGGTGCACATCTTCAAACGGACGATCGACGTTCCCGGTCTCAAGCTGACAATGATGCAGGTCGGCATTGCCTCGCTGACGATCCTCATGGAGGCGACTGCGGTCTATTGCCTCATCCCGCCGGAGCTCGGCTTGCCTTGGCCGCTCGTGGTCGCCGCCTACCTCGTCAGTACCACCGTCGGGCACGTCAGCCAAGTGCCGGGGGGATTGGGCGTGATGGAGACGACAATGCTCGTGATGCTCAGTAACCCCTCGTCGCGCGCCGATATCTTGGGTGTCCTCGTCCTCTTCCGTTTTCTGTACAACCTCCTGCCGTTGCTCCTGGCGGTGGGCTTGCTCGGACTCTACGAACTTTTTCACGAGAAGGGTTGGTTCCGCGCCGCGCTCCGCCAGATTCCGCTCGTGTCCGACCAGCTGGTCCCGCAACTCATCGCTCTCACGGCGTCGGCGGGCGGCGCCTTGCTGGTGCTCGGCGGCTCGTTGCCCGCGCCGCGCTCATTCCAACCGCTGCCCGTCTTCGCGCTCGAGGCAGCGCATCTGCTCGCCAGCTTGGCGGGACTGCGCCTACTCCTCCTGGCGCCGCGCCTCGAAAATGGTGACCGTGCCGCCTTCCGCGCCGTGGCCTGCACGCTCGCAGTCGGCATCGCCGCCGGCTTCCTACGTAGTCCCGCGGTGGGGCAGACCATCGTGCTCTTGGTGCTGCTTGCCTGCATTGTGGTTTCCGAGCCCGTGGTTCGCCGTCTCACTGAGCCGCGTCGCCGCTCGGCCACCGAGCCTGAGTGGCTACTCACTGCCATTGCCACGGTTTGCGGCGCCGTCTTCCTGGCTAGTCTTGCCTTTCCCCAGGCGCTCTCCGATTGGTCGCTGTGGGGCGCACTAGGTCCGGCCGGCCGGACGCTGCGGACCACGCTTATCCTCGTGGCTACCACGGCAGTCTGCGCCATCCCGGTGATTCGCCGCCGCTAAGATGTTGGGTGGTTCTTCGCTGTACGCGAGGGCGTAAAACTGCTACAATGGAGGGAAACACACATGATCACTCTCTTTCGCCCCCAGTCGTCGTTCTGGCTGCCGTTACGCGCCGTGCTGCCATCCTTTGGATTGGCCGCCGCGTTTGTAGTGCTCGGCGTGGCGTTCTTCCAACACAGCCAAGAGCTGATGAAGTCAGAGATCCAGGCGCACCTGCGCACCACTGCCGCCGTCGCCGCCAGCCAGTTTACCGCCGCCGAGCTCGACCGCATCCGCGGTCGCGAAGACTTGGACACTCCGCTCCTGCGCTTTCTTGTGCAGCGCCTGGAGGACTTGAAAGAGAGCATTCCCAACGCCCGCTACGTCTATCTGATGCGGCGCACGAGTGACGCCAATACGCTCGAGTTTATCGCTGATAACGACTCACTCAAGCCCACGGCGGTGCTCGACGAAAATGGCGACGGCGTTCTGCAGGCCGACGAAGCCCCGTCTTGGCCGGGTGATCCCTACGATGTCAGCGCTATCCCCGCGCTGCGCGACGACGCCTTTGTCGGTCCGGCCGTAGACGACGACGTGGTTGAGGATCAGTGGGGCGTGTTCATCTCCGGCTACGCGCCGATCTGGCGCGCGGACGGCGAGGTGGCCGGCGTGATCGGTATCGATATCGAGGCCTCCGACTACCAGCGTCTCATCACGCAAGTATTCTCGCCCATGGCGATGCTGCTCTTTATTCTGATGGGCCTGGCCTTTGCCTTTTACTTCTTCTATCTCGCGTCGCAGCGCCACGCCGAGATGGCCAAGCGCCTGCACGATATCCGCACGGGCATCATGCAGCTCACGTTCCACCAACTAGGCTCGCCGCTCACGGCCTTTAAGTGGTCGCTTGAGCTCCTAAAAGAGCACGAAGCCAAGGAGGTGCCTGACCATGTCATCGCCGAGCACATTCACGTGATGGAGGAAGGGATCGCCTTTATGACACACTTAGTGAACGACCTCGAGCGCGCCGACCGCGTGCGCGAGGGGCATCTCGACTACTCGCCCGAACTCGGCGACCTATCGCGCACCATCCGCCTGGTGGCAGCCGATTTTGCCTCGCGCGCCGAGCGCCGCCGCCAAACGATCAAGCTCGACTTGCTCCCGAATATCGTCCTCGCGTTCGACCACCACCTGATCGGCGCCGTGCTGCGTGAGCTTATCGACAATGCTCTCATCTACTCGCCCAACGGTTCGACCGTCACTGTTTCCTTAGGCTGCCACGACCGTAATGTCGAAGTGTCTGTCACCGACCAGGGCATCGGTATTCCCAAGAAGGAGTTCGACCGCGTCTTCGCCGAGTTCGGCCGCGCGAGTAACGCCGGCAAGTCCCATCCTTCAGGCTCGGGTCTCGCACTCTTCATCATGAAGGGCATCATCGAGCGCGCGGGCGGCGAGATGACGATGCAGAGCATTGAGGGCAGCGGCTCCACCTTTGCCTTCACGTTGCCCAGGGAATAAGGGGGAGGGGGTTGAGTGTTGATCACTGAGTCAGTTCCACTTTTTCTGCGGGATAAAAATCTTTTCTCTTGGCCAGTGCCAACGTACGATTTGGTACTTCTTTGTGCGCGACAAAAAGTACCTCCCTAAGGGACTGCGAGCCAAGCCTTTCGCCCATCGTCCTTCGGACTCGGGCTCAAGAGCTTGTCTCTGGGAGCATAAAACGTGTCGCGCCAAGTCCTCCTCCGCCCGGCCCTGTGTCTCCTCGCGGGCGACGTAGAG
>CAZXIV010000005.1:0-51561 GCA_964640945.1 uncultured Candidatus Peribacteria bacterium
ATTTCCAATGCATCCAGCTTTCGATCCCCAAAGAGACGGCCATTGAGCGCCTCAAGAAGCGTGCCAATGAATTTGGACGCTTGGACGACCTACACCTTGAGTACATCGAGCGCCGCATCGGCATCTTTACCGACACGACCATGCGCGTCGTCGAACACTACCGCACCGCCGGTAACCTGACGGTGGTCGACGGCCTCGGCTCGACCGACGACGTCTTCGCTCGACTGGTCGCCGCGACCTTGGCCACATGAGCCGCTTCCAGCAATTTTCGGCCGAAGAGCTGGCCGCGCTCCGCCGCGGCGGCAAGATTTTACGTGGCTGCATCGAGATGCTGAAGGGTGAAGTACGAGCCGGCATCACCACTGGCGAACTCGACCGTCTGGCCGAAACGTTCATCCGCGACCACGGCGCCGAACCGGCCTTTCAGGGCTACCACGGCTATCCAGCCACGTTCTGCCTGTCTGTGAACGAACAGTGTGTCCACGCCATTCCCGGCCCCCGCGTACTTCAGGACGGCGACATCATCTCGCTCGACGGCGGCGTGCGCTTGAATGGTCTCATCACCGACGCCTGCGATACCGTCGGCGTCGGGGCCATCACCCCCCAGGCGACCCGCTTGATCCAGAGTGCGGAGAAGGCTCTCGCCGCGGCCGTGCAGACCGCCCGCTCAGGTCTGCGCATTGGCGATCTGTCCGCTGTCATCCAGCAGGTGGTGGAAGCGGAGGGCTTCACCATCGTCCGCGCGCTCACGGGCCATGGGCTCGGCAGCGAGATCCACCAGTTTCCCGACGTCCCCAACTTCGGCAAAGCCGGCACGGGGCCCGTCATCCCCGAGGGCGCCGTGATCGCCATCGAACCCATCGTCACGGCGGGGACCAATGG
The DNA here is from genome assembly GCA_964640945.1 of uncultured Candidatus Peribacteria bacterium. Lineage (GTDB taxonomy): Bacteria > Patescibacteriota > Gracilibacteria > Peribacterales > Peribacteraceae > JAGOUB01. The sequence goes on from CAZXIV010000005.1 coordinate 883, forward strand.
CATCCGCGAAGAGGGCGACGGCTGGACCATTTGCACTAGCGACGGCGCCCTCGCCACGCACAGCGAACACACCGTGCACATCACGTCGCATGGGTGTGAGATTTTAGCCTAAAATATTTTATAAAATAATTTCAATATTTTGCAAGTTCAAATCAGACGCGTATGCGCAAAAACGGTAATTCTTCTTGTCGTTGCGCTCGCGGCTAGATAGGATACCGCGGCTTTTTACGAGCGCCACTCTCCTGTTCCCCGCTCGTCTGGCCCTGTGGCAAAAGACGTCATTGAACTCATCGGCATGGTCGTAGAGACGTTTCCCAACGCCACGTTCCAGGTGAAGATCCTGAGTCCGCAGGCCAAGGACCACCAACTCCTCTGCCATCTGGCCGGACGGATGCGCGTCAACCGCGTGCACATCCTGCCGGGCGACAAGGTTCGGGTGGAAATGACGCCATACGATCTGCAAAAAGGACGCATTACGTATCGTTTCCGTTCCGACCAGGTGATCAACGCCGACGGAACCGTGACCCTGCCGCCCCCCTCCAGCTCTACTCCTCCTCCCCGCCGCCGCTAAACCCCCTCTTCCATGAAGGTCCGCGCTTCCATCAAAGTCATCTGCAAGAACTGTCAGATCATCCGCCGCCGAAGTGGCAAGGGATGTCAGGGCCGCCATGGTCGCCGCAAAGCCTTGAAGCCAGTCTTGCAAGTGCGTTGTAAGGTCACTCCCAAGCATAATCAGCGCCAGGGCTGATCCTCACCTCATCCGCCTCTCTTCCACTCTTATGGTCCGTATCTCCGGTGTCATTCTCCCCGAAAAGCGTCTTCCCTTCGCACTCCGTGCGATCAAGGGCATTGGCCCGAGCCTCTCCCAGCGCATTGTGCGCGAGTTGGAGCTCGACCCGCTGATGAAGGCCAGTGACTTAAATGAAGAGCAGGAGGCCCGCCTCCGCGGCCGCATCGAGAAGGAAACGGTTGAAGGTGAACTCACGCGCCGCACCGGCGTGGAACTTAAGCGCCTCCAGGATATTGGTTCCTGGCGCGGACACCGCCACAAGAAAAAGCTCCCGTCCCGCGGCCAGACCAGCCGCCGCAACGCCCGCACCAAGCGCGGCAAAAAGAAGACGGGACTGTCCGGCCGTACGACGCTGACCAAGACCTGATCCGCCTCCCCCTCGCTTCCGCCTCACCTCTCCTATGGACACCCCCGAGAAAAAGACCCCGGCCGCCCTTACTCCCGAAGCCGCTTCGGCTGCCGCCACGGCGGCTGCGACGGCTGCGCTCGATGGCGAGGCTGCCGCGGCCCCGAAGAAGCGCCGCAAGGTGAAGCGCCTGGTGAAGAAGGCCCGCGCCTGCATCAAGGCCGGCGAGAACAACACGATCGTCACGATTACAGACATGGACGGCAACGTCCTGGCTTGGAGCAGCTCCGGCTCCTCGGGTTTCGAGGGCACGCGCAAGTCGACGCCCTACGCCGCCAAGGTGGCCGCCGAGAACGCCGCCATGAAGGTGACCGTCTACGGCGTGGAATCACTCCAGGTGGAGATGAAGGGCATTGGCCCCGGACGCGAGCAAGCCATCCGCGGCCTTCAGGCCGCCGGACTCAACCTCGACGCCATCATCGACGTAACGCCCATCGCCCACGGCGGTTGCCGCCGCTCGCGCCGCCGCCGCGTCTGATCCCCCCTCGCCCCTCCATTCTCATCCTTAGTCTCATCCACCTATGAAGTACAACGGACCCAAAGCTCGCAAGTGCCGCCGCCTCGGAATGAACCTGTATGGCAGCGACAAATACGACCGCATCATGCAGAAGAAGCCGTTCGGCCCGGGCAAGAACGCCAAGTTCCGCGCGGCCCGCCCGTCGGAATACAGCAAACAGCTTATGGAGAAGCAGCGCGCCCGCGACATCTACGGTCTGTCCGAGTCGCAGTTCCGCCGCCTGTACATCGAGGCCGCCACGGCCCAGGGCCAAACCGGCGACCAGATGAAGCGCCTGCTCGAACAGCGCCTCGACAACGCCATTTACCGCGCCGGCTTTGCCATGACGCGCCTCCAGGCCCGCCAGTTTGCCGGCCACGGCCTGTTCCAGGTCGATGGCGTGCGCGTGACTGTCCCCTCCTTCCGCGTGAAGCCGGGCCAGGTCATCACCATCCGCCAAAAGAACAAGGAGGGCACCCTCATGACGGGCATCGTCGAGAACCAAGCCAAGCACACCGCTCCTAAGTGGATGAAGGCCAATCCAGCCGCCCGCAGCTTTGAGGTCCTGGCCGTTCCCGGCCCCGAGGACGCCGAGCAAGCCGTCGATATGCGCCAAGTGATCGAGTTCTACTCGCGCAACTAAACCCCGCGTCCCCACACCCTCCCTCCCACCCCCTTCCTCCTCACGTCTTATGCATATCATCCAGGAAGAAATCGGTTTGCCCGTCTTCTCGGCAGCCTCCGGCGCAAAAGGGGACTCTTCTCACAAAGTCTTCTCCATCTCGCCTCTGCCCCCGGGCTACGGCATCACGCTGGGCAACTCGCTCCGTCGCACCCTGCTCTCCAGTTTGCCCGGCGCCGCCGTCACCTCGCTCCGCGTGCGCGGTATCCAGCACGAATACTCCGCCATCAAGGGCGTGAAGGAATCCGTGATGGACATCATGCTCAACCTCAAGCAGCTCAAGCTGAAGAAGCACAGCAAAGATATCGAAACGATCCGCCTATCGGTGAAGGGACCCAAGGTCGTCACGGCCAAGGATCTCGAGCTCCCCACCGGTATCGAGCTCATGAGCCCCGATCTCGTCCTGATGACGATCGAGAAGGGCGGCGCCCTCGAGGCCGAAATGACCGTCGAGAAGGGCGTCGGCTACGAGACGGCCGTCGAGCGCAACCGCAAGCAGCACGAGTCCGGCCTGATGCACATCGATTCCATCTTCAGCCCGGTGGAGAAGGTCCACTACGAGGTGCAAGCGGCCCGCGTCGGCCAGCGCACGAACTTGGAAAAACTCGTCATCGAAGTGCAGACGAACGGCTCCCTTACGGCCGAAGAGGCCATGCAGTTCGCGAGCCAATTGCTCCAGAGCTACTTCGGCTACTTCGGCAGCGATAAGAAGACGGTTGAGCCCGAGTTTATGGCCGATTTCTCGCGCGCCACGGTCCCAGCGGCCGAGGAGGTGAGCGGCGGCGGCAGTCCCACCAAGGAGAGCTACACCCCGATCGAGATCTTAAACCTCTCGCCCCGCACCTTAAACGCCCTCATCAACGCCGGCGTCGGCTCCATCGAGCAGCTCACGAAGTGCACCGAATCCATCCTTTCAAACTTCCGCGGATTTGGCGCCAAGGCCCTCGACGAGGTGAAGGCCACCCTCGCCACTCGCGGCTTGGCCCTCGGCAGCGAAAGTGAGGAATAAGCCTTGCCAATAGCCATTCTCCCCCGTATCTTCTCGCTCCCATGCAGCACCGCAAGAACCGCCTCCGGCTCAGTGGAAAACCCCAGCACCGTCGCATGACGGAGCGGAACCTCGTGACGTCGCTGCTCTTGTACGAAAACATCCGCACCACCAAGAAGCGCGCCAAGGTGATCCAGCCGATCGTGGAGCACGTCATCACGATCTCCAAGACGAAGTCCACCCAGCTGGCCATCCGCGCCATTCAAGCCTTAGTCACGCACGAGAACGCCTGCCGCAAGGTGATGGAAGTCCTCAAGGACCGCTACAGCAAGCGTGGCTCGGGCTATACCCGCCTGGTCCCCGTCGGTGCCCGCAAGGGTGACGGTGCCTCGCTGGTTGATCTCTCGCTCATCGATAGCGATGTCTCTGCTCCCTCTGCCGCCTAATCGCCATGAAGACCTCCACTATCCCCGTCAACCCGCAGTCCGACTGGCGCGTCATCGATGCTGAAGGCCAGAACCTCGGCCGCATGGCCGTGAAGATCGCCTGTTCCCTGCTCGGCAAGGATAAGGCCACGTTCTCGCCCCACCAGGTGTGTGGCGACCATGTGATCGTCCTCAATGCCGGCAAGATCACCCTCCCGCCCAAGAAGGGCCTCCGCAAGGTGTACCACCGCCACACCGGCCACCCGGGCGGCCTCAAGACCGTCTCACTCGAAGACATGCTCTTGAAGGATCCTGAGCAGGTCATCCACCGCGCTGTGAAGGGCATGATGCCCCTCAACCGCATGCGCACGACGCTCTTGAAGCGCCTGCACATCTTCACCGACGCCCAGCACCCGTACGCCGCGCAGCAACCTACTCCCCTCTCTCTGTAATTTATGGCCGCACGTTCCTATATCAACGCCACCGGCAAGCGGAAGACCGCGATCGCCAGCATCCGCCTCTTCCAGGACGGCAACGGTACGTTTACGGTCAATGACGAACCGATGAAGGGCTACTTTGTGGGCCTGCAGCCCGAGAACGCCCTGGCTCCGCTCGTGCTGGCTGGTTTAGAGAAGAACGTCGACCTCGAGATCCGCGTGATCGGCGGCGGCAAGGTGTCGCAGAGCGACGCCGTGCGCCACGGCCTCTCGCGCGCCCTCCTCTTGCTCAACCCCGAACTCCGCTCCGAACTGAAGCGCGCCGGCTTTATCCGCCGCGATAGCCGCGTGAAGGAGCGCAAGAAGCCCGGTCTGCACGGCGCCCGCCGCGCTCCGCAGTTCAGCAAGCGCTAAATCCGCAGTCTACTCCGCGTGAGGACAGAGCGGGGCGAGTTGCGAAGTTCAGCAAGCGCTACCCTTCTCGGGTAGAGAAGCGTGTCTGTATGAGTGGTAGACAGGTCAAGAACCGCTGGTAGCCGCTTAGACGACGCTTCTGCCGGTGTCCATTCCGCCATTTTCATCGTGACGCGCCGTTTCCAGACCGCCGGCCTGGCCCGAACTGAAGACACCGGCATCAAGGCCGGGGTAATGCGTCTTCACGAGTTTGTCCGCGGCCAGGTGCGCCTGGCCAAAAGGCAGACCTGACTTGAGGAAATGAATCAGGCAGAAATTATAGAATGGTACATTCACAATCTCTTGTTTTGACTGCGTGATAATGCGAATGCGGCCGGCTGGGCTGCTCACGCGCAAGAGATCGGCCATCGCCCCGCTCTGAAAACCTGAACTTTTGCAGCCCTCTAGATTTACAAGGAAAGAGCATTCCTGAAATTTCGGCTTTTTTAAAAGTTCAAGCAACTGCACTGGAGTGATCCTAAGCCGCTGATTATCTTTGGTTGTGAGGACAATCTCCTGCTGATTACCATGGGCTGAGAGGTGGAGTACGTGATTGCGCACGCCCTCGGCCAAGGCTGCGTCAAAACGGGCTTCCAAGACCGCCAACAGATCGCTGGTGGCCGGAATCACATCACGACCGTTCCCGACGATGGAATAACCCAAATCACTGAGCATGGGCCCGAAATAACTCGTATGCTCGCGACTTTCCGTTTCCGTCGGAGAGTAGACGCCCGTGTACAAAATTTTCTGGTTCTTCGGCAGGTCAAAATCATGCATTTTTGCGGCATCGGCCTGCTCGCTAGCGCGACGCGTCACGCCGATTTGGAGAACTTTCACAATGGCCGCCGGCTCCTCCTGCAGTTTGGTGCAAAATTCGTCCCACTCCATGGACATCTGCATCAGCGGATCGGCCCGGTTGATGAAAATAACCGGCGCTTCATTTTTGTAACGATGGAAAAATTCGGTCAGATACCACTGTTGAACAGTCGTTCCGTCCTGGACTTCAAGGCCGTACGTATAGCCATCCTGCGGCGAATCGTACTTGAGGAGTTTAAGGCCGCTTTTGTCGTCCATGTTGATTTGGCCATCAAGAAATGGCCGCCTCTCCTCCCTCGGCACCTTCCGCCAGGCAGCACCTCCAATCGTCTCCCGTCGCTCCTCTTCCTTCACCCAATCGAGGCGGGTCTGCAAAAACGCTTTGGATTCAGCCGTGGGCAGAACGGGGGTAAATTTCGCATTCTCCAGCGTGATTTCGATGGGTGCCGTCGGGCGAGGCGAGGCTGGGGTGATGGCAAGGGGAGGCCCCACCGACGGCCGCGGACTGAGCGGGGTAGGCATAGCAGCAGGCAGACGGCTGGGAGGCGAACGGTGCGACGGCGACGCCGGCAGTGAGCCCGTGGAAGCGGGCAGATCGGGCGCCGGCAAAGCGGCTCTGCGCCCAGAAGGAGGCACAGCCGGCACACGAGACGTGGCTGCAGGAGATTGCGAAATCGCCGCCGGCCCGGGTTGAACCGGAGGGTTTTGGAGGCGCACCACAGGGTCAGCCTGTCTCACGACGCGACGAGGAGGGCGTGATGGAGGCGGACCAGACGAGGGACGTATCGACGGCCGGGTTCCGGCGGCAGGGCTCTTCTGCACCCTCGTTGTCTGAGCTCGATCGGCCCCTATCCGCTGGGTGTTTTCAGGCCGACGAGAAAGCCCAAGGCGTGAACGTCCGTTACTCTGCTGACGCAGGGCATGGTGTCGCATGATCGCCGGTCGAGCGGCCACATTTTGCGTGTGACGCAGAATCTGACCCAACCTGGCCTGAGCATGTTGTGCCGGTGTGAATGTTTGTCTTTCCCCAGCAGGAGGAACGGACTCCGGTTGCATCGCCCCCGCACTCAGATGCTGCTGGAGCAGACGACGTTCAACGCCGATCAGCAGACTTCCTAAACGAAGAAACATGAGAAATTTGGTTTTCTCTTTATTATAGTGGAAAAATGCCATTGTTTCAATCAGCCGGCCGACGATCCCCCGCCCGGCCCTTTAATAGGGGAAGAGCCGGAACGTATCTGGTACCAATTTAAACCTCTTAAATAAGGGCTTTGGCAATAGAATAACCCGCTGCTTGCAGCGGGTTGAATGTTTTCTCAGCACCTGATGGTTCGTTTATGCCGTTTTCTTTTTTACGAGGACATAACGATTATCGCTGTTTACCTCGATCCTCTCACTAAAAATATTTAGATACCATCCGGCCTCATAGGCCGCCAGCGATGTGGATCGGAGGCAGACACACCTCTCCCAACTCTGACTCGTATCAATTGTACCGACACAGTAGATGAACATCTCCCTGCCCCGGATTTGCAGGATGTCAGCTGCGCGTGCGAATGCCAGAGTTTCGTAAAGATCGGCGACGTCGTATCCTGCGCCAGCAATATATCGCTTTAAGACACTTATTTTGCAGCTCTGATGAATCTGGACGAGCGACAGTTTGACAGTTTTTTTACCTCTCTTGGGGGGATCAAATCCAGCCAGTTCGTCGACCTTCCTGAAGACACCGCTCGTGTTCGCTTGTATTGCCGGCGAGCGTTTACGATCGACATCAACAGTGTAGGATCGGGCACTAAATGTCATCGGCCATGTCTCGATCGAGAGGCAGGCTGATTGCCCCTCGATGATCTTTTTTAGGCTTTGTAGCACAAAATTTGGATCGAGAGTGCCTTCCAAAATGCATTGCTGCAGTTCATGGGTGCATCGGCTGAATTTTCCCAAGATGTCGTCGGTAACAGCGAGTTTTGTCGTCATGTGACAATCCTTTCAATGATCGAGTATCAGATAGCCTCTCTGACGGAGGACTGTTCAGATGCTGACAGTTACTTTAATTTAAACTTAAATATTATATTTTGTCAAATGCTGGAACCGCTTCGGGGATTTGAATGCCGGAGCATTCGTCCATCCCCTCAGAGCCAGGAAAGCGCGTCATGGTGAGGGGAGCCGAACCATGACACGCGTTGTCGCCCTTCGACTCCGCTCAGGGTGACAACGCTTGGCGAACTAGGTACTGGTTCAAACATTCGCATTTTCGAAAGGTCTTTAAAGGCTCCATTACTACAAATTTCTGCCGTCCATCTTTGAATCCTTCTTCGTATCACCTAGAATGCATCTAGTTTTTTGATAGCAGCGGCGTACCGCAAAACTCTACTTTAACCTGAAGGAATACCATGGGAGCTGGCCTCGAGAATGTATTTGAAAATGATGAGATGAGATCTCATCGTCCGGTGGGCAGCCACGTATCTATCGAGATCAATGCCTTCTGTCCTTTTTCAGGACCAAAGGCATGCGGCGATCGATGTGTACTACAGGCACGCAAAGCGCCAAAAGAGCTACTACTACGTCCCGATGAAATCGGTGAAATGTTCCAGGAGATCCTGGACTGTGGGAACTCTATTCGGCACTTTGGAGTACCCGGAATGGAACCCCTGGCTTCGCCGAACATTCTATTCGACCTACTCGACAGATACCACAATCGAAGACCCGACGAGCGACCGCTCACCTTCAACGTGATCACCTCGGGCTACGGTCTGTCTGAGGCAATCCCTCGATTCCGTGAATTGCCCATCGGGGCACTCATCATTTCCGTCGATGACACTCCTTTCACTGGCCTGCGAACGGACGGAGCAGGAGACGCGGCTCTGAAAAACGGACTACTCCTGCGAGAACAAGGCGGCTGTGCACACCTATGTGTGAACACCGTCTTGAACGACCGCAACGCTTCGTCCGTCCTTACAATCGCTCGCCAGGTGCACGCCCTCGGTGTTGATCAAATGCTCGTCTCGCCTCAAGTGAGTCCTTACGGATCGCTTCTCAAGCCGACCCTTTCCCAGGAAGAGATTATTGCCTTCGCTCACATGGCGGCAGCCGATCAGAAACTCCAGGGATTGAACTTGTTCGTCTGTGTTGAATCGGGAGCGTTCGTCGACTCAGACCTAGAGATGCCTCTGATCGATCCGCTCGAGTGGTCGGCGCGCGTTCCTCTCGGAGATTCTTCGGTGTCACTCCTCGTGCTCAACTACGAAGCACCCTTCGTACGAGTCCGATGGGACGGACAAATGTTACTGCGTAACGAACTGATGACGATCGGCCTACAACAGTCAAAGGTTGGGCGTTATCAGCCCGGTTCGATGTCTAAGCTCATCGAAGCATGGGCAACTGAATGTATTGAAACCGCGTAAATGGTACGCCCATCAAAAAACCAATGATGTTGTGATTATCACAGCGTCGAAGACCCGAGTGTTCGCACGCGGGTCTTTCTTTTAGAGCTCAATTTTCTAATTCCGCCGAACCTCGGCGAAGCTCCCGCAGGAGCGTAGACGGGTGGAGCCGTCTCATGAAGGAAGTGAGAACTTTCACGCCACTATTTCCAGAGTATGTAAAATATGTTATAATACAATAAATAACCGATATGCGTAAAAAACAGCGGAAGAACTGCAGGCACAAATTGAACAGTTTGCAGACAACCAACTAAAAGAGTTTTCGCCTGAGCAAGAAAAGATACTGAAGCATTCACGCCAGCTTGCACAGGTCGATCATTTGGAGGATCCACCTGAGGAGGTAGCGGAACTGGTAGAGGCGCACCGCCGTACATATAGTCATTTTCTGCGGAGCAATACCCACCAAGATCCCTCATCTCTCGCAGAGAATCACAAACTGTATGCTGAGAAATTTCATGCGGTAATCGCTGAGCTGAAACAGAAAATAGGCCCGGGAAACGGCAAAGAGTTGCCGGAATATTTAGGTTCCGGCAGCCGGGGGTCAGCGTATCGCATAACGGTAGAGGGCAAGACGTATGCTGCCAAGTTTTCTGAAAGCGTGACGCAGCAGAACTTTGAGCGCAAGGCTCTCCAATTGGCAAAAGGGGTGCCTCACACGGCCCAGCTTGTCTGCTATTCGTTTGCGGACAATGTGACAATTATGGAACTGTTGCCGGGCAGGGACGTCACGTCCATCAAGCCCGACGAACAATCCGTGTATCCGGATGAGCACATCATTCAGCTGATAGAAACCGTCAAAGAACTTAACCAGAAAGGAATCATCATTGATCCCAAGCCATCAAACTTTTTCTATGATCCGGCGCAAGGATTTTCCGTGCTCGATTTTCACCTCAAACACGAGCAGAGTTGTCGCATGGCCGATCAGATTATGCAGTTACGGATTGGTCTTTCGGCGCGTGATTTTGGTACAGTCGACTACAAGAGTCATAAAAGTATGGAGCTGCAGAATATTGCAAAAAACAAAGTTTATCTTCCGACCATGATTCGGTTTTTACGTATTCTAGAGCAGCGCTATCCGGAAATTTTGGCTTCATGGAAGCAGTTACATGAGGAAAGAAAGAACAATCCCATGATGTCTGTCCCAGAATTGATCAACAGAAAATCTATCCCTCAACATCCAGACTTGGCACCGCACCTTAAAGAATTGGAAGCAATGGGGTATTGATAGATGGAGCCGCTTCGGGGATTTGAACCCCGGACCCTCGGTTTACGATACCGATGCTCTACCACTGAGCTAAAGCGGCAAATATCCTGATGATGGGAAGAAAGATCTGATATCCGCCGAGCAGAGGCTTTTTTTATGACGCTCGGCGGCGACGGAGCGACAGCGACGATCGTGACGAAGAAAACTGACGGCAGTCCGTTTCCTTTGACCGCCCGGGCATTCTTACGCGCTTTGGAGCTAGGCGCAAGGGTTCTATGTGCTACATTTGCGGCAGTTCAGGGGAGGTGACGCCCTTGGATTAGAGCTGTCCTTGCCCGGGGCAAGGAATGTGCTCGGAGGAGAGCGCTTATACGCTCTCCTCTTTTTTTGCCGTTCTCACAGATAGGAGAACCGCCGGAACCGCCAACCACTAAGCCTTAGGCAGGATTGATCGCGCGAGGGGCGTCCACCTCCGGCGATGCGCTAGAGTGAGGACGTGAACCGCGCTGCTGCTCTCGCCTGGTCCTGGCTCAATCTCCTCAATAAGAAGCGTTACGACCGCGTACTCGCACGTTATCGTAACCTCGACGAGGCCTTGTTGGCCCTCGATGCCGAGATGCTCCTCGCCATCGGCTGCCGCGAAGAAGGCATGCGCACGGCACTCACGCGCTTGGCGGAGTTCGATATCGACCGCTATGAGCAACAGCTTGCCGTCACGCATACGACACTGCTCTTCCTTGAGGATGACGCCTATCCCGAGCGCCTGCGCCAGACGGCCGACCCGCCGATTTTCCTCTACGTCCAGGGCTCCATCCCCCTTTTAAGCCAGCCGAGCATGGCCTTGGTAGGCACGCGCCGCTTCAGCCCCTACGGTAAGCGCGCCGCCCAGGAGTGCACCGCCGCCTGCGTGCAGGCAGGACTGGTGACGGTCAGCGGCCTGGCCGAAGGCGTCGACGGCGAGGTGGCGCGCGAGACACTCCGCGAACACGGACTCCACATCGCCGTCCTGGGGCACGGCCTACACATCACCTTTCCCAGCGAACACGTGGCGCTCCGGGGGGAAATTATCGCGAGAGGCGGCGCGATCGTGAGCGAGTACGCATTCGACACACCCGTCGGGGACCACCAATTTGTCGCCCGGAACCGCATTATCGCCGGTTTGGCGTTGGGAACAGCCGTGATGGAAGCCCCTCTTAAAAGCGGGGCGCTGCATACCGCCCAATTCGCCCTCGATGAGGGGCGCGAAGTGCTGGCCGCACCCGGCCAGATGTTCGACCCGCGCGCAGCCGGCTGCCTAGAGTTGATCGGCAACGGCCAGGCCCGGGCGATCATCCGCCCCGAGGATGTTCCGGCGGCGGTCGGGGCCCTTGTGCCCAAAAACACCCGCTCAACCTACGAACCATCATCGCCGGCGGAAGCAGCTCTCCTCGAGGCGCTGCACTCCGTCCCACAACCGATCGACGACCTCGTGCAGGCGACGGGGCTGGCAACCGGTGCCGTCAGCGCCACGCTGACGATGCTCGAACTCGCCGGTGCCGCCCGAAACACAGGCGGCGGACAGTGGGTACGCACCTGAGCGTCGCCAAACACTGACGATCGAGGTACGATGCCCACCGTCATGAGTAGCCGTCCCGCCGCCGTCTTTACCATTCTCATGCGCGCCGCGCGGCGGTTGAAGCGTTATTGGCCGAGCGTGGTCGCCGGATTGGCGCTGGCAATGATGGCGCATCTGCTGCTGCAGAACACCGCTGGCGAGCCGCGCTCGCAAATAGAAGCGAGTATTCGGCTGGCAACCAGTGGCGTGCTTTGGCTGGCGTACGTCAGTTTTACGCTGGCGGTCCTCAGCCGCGGCACCAATGGTCTGGCTGTTCTACGCCGCTTGCACCGAGATATGGCACGCACCGCCTGCATCGGTGGCTTCTTGGCCTGGCACACGTGGATCGCGGCGGCGGCCGTGGGCACACTCACACTCTTCATCAATGAGAGTGGCTTTCAGGCCACTGTCCTCACGCTCTGGGGCGTGGCGATCATCCGCCTGATCGTCCGGGGGCCACGCTTAGTGTTGGCGCCCGTCTTCATGCTGCAATCGCACCTTACGCCCGAGCACGCAATTGAGCACAGCGCGCAGGCTACGCGCCTACGGTGGGGCACCATCACCCTCACGCTTCTGACAGCGGGCGGTCTGATGGTGATAGCACTTCGACTGGCGCAATTGAGCGGTCTCACGGAGATGGGACTGGCCTGGGGGCTGGTACGTATCCTGATCAGCCTGGTAGGCCAGGCCTACCTGCTAGCCACACTGGTCGAACTGAAGGAATCACTCTGGCCGCGGCCCTGATCACTTCTTCAGGTGAGTGGTGATGGACTCGAGGGCACGCAGCGCCTCGACCGGCACCATCCAGACGGTGGTATTACTCTCATCGGAGCTGATGTCGTTAATACTCTGAAGCGTACGCAGGTGGAGCGCTCCGGGTGTGGCCGCGAGCATCTCCGCGGCCTTGGCAACGTTGGCCGCCGCCCCCAATTCACCTTCGGAGTTGATGATCACCGCCTGCTTTTCACGCTCAGCCTCGGCCACCTTAGCCAGCGTGCGCTTGAGGCTATCGGGCAACATGATGTCCTTGAGTTCGACGGACTGGACGTCGATACCCCACTGTTCGGAGGTCTTATCGATGTGCAGCTTAATGTTTTCGCTCACCTGCTGCTTATTGGAGAGGAGCTGGTCGAGCTTCACCTCACCGACGGCGTTACGCATGGTGGTCTGAGCCATCTGGTTGACGGCCTCAATGTAATTCTCCACCTCGATCACCGCCTTGGCCGCATCGCTGACGTGGTAATAGATGACGGCGTTGATGCGGATTGGGATGTTATCTTTGGTGATCGCCTCTTGGTCGGGCACGTCGACAGCCCGCACGCGAATGTCGACCTTCACCAAGCGCTGAAAGATTGGGACGAGGATGTGCCAACCGGGCCCCCAGGTCTGGCTGTATTTACCCATGGTAAAGACGATCCCGCGCTCGTACTGGTCCACCTGACGAATCCAGGCAAGCAGTAGCAGGATGATAAAGACGGCGACGGGGAGGAATCCGAGCATAAGTGGGGGGAACACCCCCCACCGTCTCACTTCGCCTGGGCCTTGGCAATCGAAACAATGGCCGAAAATTCGGCCGGCTTGAGGGACGCGCCGCCGATGAGCAGGCCGCCGATATCCGCTTCGGCCAGGTAGGCGCCCGCATTCTCGGCCGTCACTGAGCCACCGTAGAGGATACGCGGCTGCCGTAGTCCTATCGCCTGACGGATGATAAGAGCCGCCGCCTGGGCATCGGCCGGCGCGGCGGCTTTGCCGGTGCCGATGGCCCAAATGGGCTCGTAGGCGATGACGACGCGGGTATTGTCGGTGAGGCCGGCCAATTGCCGCTTCAAGACCTCCTCACGCGACTGGCCGTCCTTCTCGCCCACGCAGACGATGGGCATTAGACCGGCCGCGAGCGCGGCTTCCGCTTGGGCCAAGACCGCCTCGTCACTCTCGGCATGATGCTGGCGACGTTCGCTGTGACCGCAAAGCACAAAGAGAGCGCCGGCGTCTTTGGCAGCGGCAATGGAAAGATCGCCCGTAAAGGCGCCTGTCGCTTCGGGGCGAGCGGCCTGGGCAGCACACGCCACACCCGCAGCGGTGAGGCGGCGAAGATCGACCGTCATGGGGCAGACCAGCACATCGACGCCCGCTTGAGGACGATACGGCGACTCCGGACCGTCGAAACCGGCAGGCGGAGGATTCATCTTCCAGTTAGCAGCAATGAGGTGAGTGGCAGTCATCGACCGAGATGGTAACACAACAGCCATAGTAGGGCGAGAATTGCGGATTTAAGCCAAAAAAGGTATACTAAAGAGAAACCCTGACACCCACACCCATGCTCCGCTTCGGCCGTCCGCCGCGCCTCGGGACGGAACACCGACTCATCGGCAATTATGAGCAGCCCGATCAACCGGCCACGGCGGGCAGTGACAACGCTAAACGCACTCCTCCGGATGCAATAAAAGATCGGCCATTGGACGCTCTCCAAAACGGCTTAACTCGACAGCAAGCGGTGCACCAGCGTCTCCAAGAATTAGAGCCTGTCCCCGGTGCTTCGCAGGTAGTGCGGTCGACCCTCCGCCAGCGCCAATCCCCCGCTGTCGTCCCGGGCCTGCCTCACTACCCCGCCTTCCGGCAGCAGCGCCAGAACACGATCGGCACACGGCTTAACTCCCTGCCCGGTCTGCGTCCGGGGCAGCCGGCCTCGCCCTACGCCCTCAACCGCGTCCAGCCGTTCGTGCGTGCGCAGATGAACTTGCGTGCCAATGCACCCCAACCGCGGCGCCGTGGCAGCCAAGGGAACACGTCCCAATTGGCCCGCCGACCCACTATGGCCGCACGCCTGTCGCCGCCCGGCGCTCCGCAAGAGGCCTGGCTGACCCAGATGGACGAGCGCTTGAACGCGCGCCTGCGCCTCTTCAACGTTAGCCTGATGCAGCCAAACCAGAGCCGCGTCATCAATAACCGCGAGCGCGATCCGGCCGGCATGAGCACCTTTGATTTGCCGCGTAACGAACCGATCGGCTACGTGGGCCTCTACGACGGGGTCGAGCCGTGGGAAGTGCCTTACATGAACTCGTTCCCGGGTCTTATGAACCGCGCGGGCTACCAGTTTGTCGTCGGTCCACGGGCGGTCCAAGCCGCCAATCAAGACCCTATCGGCATGCTGCGGCAGCAGCTCCAGCAACTCGAAAGTCAGGGCGTGCGCTACACCTACCTCTACCTTGTGCCGCACGGCACGCCCGACGGACGAATGGTCTTCCATTTGCCGGGCGGCGGCAGCGTTTATATGCAGAGTTCCGAGGTGGCGGCGCTGACACGCGAGTTTCGCACCATGCGCTTCTACATCAATATCAACTCTTGCTACGGCGGTGGTATTTCGGCCGACCATTTCCACGACCCGACAGTGACCGACCGTGTCCCTCGCGTGACGGTAAATACGCAGAGCAACAGCCGGACACCGACCGCGGTGATGATGCTCGGCGAGGAGGGCGTGTCGTTCTTCGACGCCATCCTTTCGCGCTATATCCGCCAGGGCGTGGCCTACGGACAAGCCTCACTGCTCGCCGGCGAGACGGTCCAGCGCTTGTTCACCAATCGCCCCGGCATGATTCCCACCTTTTACCGCAGCGGCCGTGGCCGCGCGACTACCACCACGCTTCCCAGCCTTTGATGACGCAAAACATCCCCTTCCCCACCGTGGCCGGCGAGCAGCAGAACATGTGGATCTTCGACGCCGTCATGGCCGAAATCGAACCGGACCTGACGCACGCCGTCGCCCCGACCCTCAAGGAGAAGTACCACGACGAATCGGCCGCCGACCGAGCCGAGCGCCTGGCCCGCTACGAACGCGCCCTGGCACTGTTCGACGAGATGCTGCCGCAGATACTCGCCATGTTTGAGGAGGACACGCGCCTCACGGTGACGGACCAGAACTGAGCACACATGGACCTGAGGAAGGAGCCGATACCTCTCTTAGACAAGCAAGCCCCGTTACCCCCGCCGGTTCAGCCCCTGGGAGAGAACGGGTGTACCATCCAGTTATGATGACAACCAACCGCCTCGTCCTCGCTTCCGACCACGCCGGCTTCCCCTTAAAGGAAGAGCTGAAGGCCTATGTCCTTAGCAAGGGCTACGAAGTCATTGACGTGGGCACACACAGCACCGAACCCGTGGATTACCCGGCCATCATCCGTGCGGGCTGCGCGGTTGTGTTACAAGACGGCATCCCCGGCATCGTGCTGGGCGGTAGCGGCAACGGCGAAGCCATGGCTGCCAATAAGGTGACCGGCATCCGCGCCGCACTCTGCTACTCGGTGGAGACGGCCCGACTCGCGCGCGCGCATAACGACGCCAACGTGATGAGCCTGGGCGGACGTTTGACGAACCTCACCCTGGCCAAAGAGATGGTCGACGTCTTCTTGGCCACGCCCTTCGAAGGCGGACGCCATGCTCAGCGCATCGCGGACTTGGAGAATGCCGAAGACCGCCCGAAGTAACGAACGAGGTGTTCTTCCCTCGTCGTTCTATGGTGCGCCGGAACGGCTGGAAACAGGTGTGCAGGTGACCAGAAGCAGCCAGTCTGTACGCTGACGACTGGCCGACTGGCAGAAGCGAGCCGAGCGGAGGTAGCATGGACCGCATGGCACCTCCCCCGTTACTCATCGCCCCGTCGATCCTGGCAGCCGACTTCGGCCACCTGCAAGAGGCCATAGATGGCCTGGCGGAGGCCGGCGCCGACTGGATCCAGGTAGACGTCATGGACGGAAATTTCGTCAAGAATCTGAGCTTCGGCGTACCAGTGGTGCAGTGCCTCAAAACGTCACTCCCGCTCGATATCCACTTAATGGTCCAGAATCCCGCTGAGCGCGTACCGGACTTTTTCACGCTGAAGGAGAAAGGACTGACGATCGGCTCCGTCTCTTTTCACGCTGAGGCCGTACCAGACACAGTCGCTCGGAAAGCGCTCATTGCAGCCATTAAAGACGGTGGCGCCCTCGCTGGCATTGCCATCAGGCCCGCCACGCCCGTCGCGGCTATCGCCGATGTGATCGACGAAGTCGACCTGGCGCTGGTGATGACAGTCGAGCCCGGCTTTGGTGGCCAAAAGTTTCAGCCTGAGGCCTTGGCCAAGGTGACGGAGCTGCGCGCCGCCCACCCCGATCTACACATCCAAGTGGACGGCGGCATCAACGCCGAGACGGGCAAGCTCGCGCGCGCCGCGGGCGCCAACATCCTGGTTGCCGGCAGCTTCGTCGTCCGGGCGGCCGACCGGGCAGCGGCCGTAGCCGCCCTCCGTTCTTGATGCGCCGCGCTCTCCTAGTACCGGCCGTTCTCTTCCTTAGCGCTTGTATGGCAACCACTTCTTCCGTCACCAACCTCGATATCCCCGTCCAGCTCCAGCTGCCCACCCAGGCCGTCACTCTCACGGCGCCCGACGGCGCGATCCTCACGGTGAACGCCGAGATCGCCCAAACGGACCGCACGCGCGATATCGGCTTGATGGGCCGCACCGCTCTGGCCGACGGCGACGGCATGTTGTTTCTCTTTGCAAAGGAGGAGCCGCTCAGTTTTTGGATGAAGAACACGCTGATCCCCCTTGATATCATCTTCTTCGGCACCGACGGCCACTTCGTCTCGGCCACAACCATGACCCCCTGCACCCACGAACCCTGCCACACCTATCCGTCCGCCGGCCCCGCCCAGTACGCGCTCGAGGTGCCGGCCGGCTGGGTAGCCGATCAGGGCGTAGGCCTGGGTTGGACCCTCAGACTCTAAAACGATGACTGTGCGGCTGGCCATCATCTGGAGCTGTCTGACGATTGCGGTCGGAATTGGCAGTTGGGCCGCCGGGCGTTTAGCCGTGCCCCGCCAGCCGGTTCTGCCGGAAGTGGTGACCGATACGGCACCGCGCGTGCCGGTACTCTCGCTAAGCCGTCGCGGTGCGGGGGCGGTGACGGTACGAGCGGAGGGGGCCGAAGTCCGCTTCCTCCAGGGCTCCGTGCTGACGGTTATACCGCCGGGCGGTTCGGCCATTATTTCACTGCCGTGAGCGGCTGGGCCGGTGTAGACTCTGGCACGTACCATCGTTTCCCGACCGCATCCCCATGGACATGCCCCCCCGTCCGCCGAAGCAAAACCGCCAACAGTGGCTCCTGAGTAGCCTACTTATCTTCGGGCTTGTAGCCTTGGCGGTGGTTTACGTGGCCAATCCCGAGGGACTGCTGAAGGATGAATTTGCCGACGCCACCGAGGTGCCGCTCAGCCAGATGACGCTCGGGTACCAGCAGGGGGTCTTTCAGAAGATCGTAGTGCGCGACAACACCGTCTACGCCGTTAGCCATACGGGCGCGGTCTTATCGTCGTACAAAGAGATGCTCGACACCGTGAGTCAGCTCGGTTGGAACGACCCGAAAAACACGACCATTGTGGAGGTTCAGAACCGTGAGGCGAGCAACATGATCCTGCAGATCCTGCCGGACCTCATCATGCTTGTACTCGTGATCGTGGGTATCCTCTGGATCTTCCGTGGCATTTCCCGGAGCCAAAATACGGCGATGTCGTTCGGCAAATCGAAGGCTCGCGTGGCCGATGCCAAGCAAGTTCGCACGCGCTTTAAAGATGTGGCCGGCGCGGCTGAAGCCAAGGAAGAGTTAGTGGAAGTCGTCGATTTCCTGCGCAATCCCAAAAAATATATCGACCTAGGCGCCAAGATCCCGAAGGGCGTCCTGCTCGTGGGTCCCCCCGGCACCGGTAAGACACTGATGGCGCGCGCTGTCGCCGGCGAGGCGGGCGTGCCGTTCTTCTCCATCGCGGGCTCAGAGTTCGTGGAAATGTTCGTGGGCGTGGGCGCCTCGCGCGTGCGCGACCTGTTCGTTCGCGCCAAGCGAAACTCCCCCTGCATCATCTTCATCGACGAGATCGACGCCGTCGGCCGCCAGCGCGGCGGGGCCGGCTTCGGTGGCGGCCACGATGAGCGCGAGCAGACCTTAAACCAGATCCTCACCGAGATGGACGGCTTTGAACAGGGCACCAACGTAATCGTGATGGCGGCCACCAACCGCCCCGACGTGCTGGACGCGGCCCTCCTGCGCCCGGGCCGCTTTGACCGCCACGTCTTCCTTGATAAGCCAGATTTGGAAGCCCGCGAGCAGATTTTGAAAGTGCACTGCCGCGGCAAGAAGATGACGCGCGGCGTGAGCCTCCGCCCCATCGCCCGCCAGAGCGTCGGTCTCACCGGCGCCGATCTGGAGAATGTGATGAACGAGGCGGCCATCTTTGCCGCTAAGCGCGGCCGCGGCTCCGTCGGCCAGAATGACATTGTCGACGCGCTCGAGAAAGTGACCATCGGCGCCGAGCGCCGCTCACGCAAGCTCTCCCAGAAAGAGAAAGAGATCACCGCCTACCACGAGCTCGGCCACGCCATCGTGGGCCATCTCTGCCCCGAGAGCGACCCGCTCCATAAGATCTCGGTCGTCTCGCGCGGCTCGGCTCTGGGCGTCACTTGGTTCCTGCCCAAGGA
Source organism: uncultured Candidatus Peribacteria bacterium (assembly GCA_964640945.1). Classification (GTDB taxonomy): domain Bacteria; phylum Patescibacteriota; class Gracilibacteria; order Peribacterales; family Peribacteraceae; genus JAGOUB01. The sequence goes on from CAZXIV010000005.1 coordinate 20,115, forward strand.
GGACAACTACACCACCAGCCGCAGCAAATTCCTGGATGAGATCTGCGGGCTGCTCGGCGGCCGCGCGGCGGAGGAGATCGTCTTCAAAGAAATCACGACCGGCGCCAGCAACGACCTCGAGCGCGCCACGGCCATCGCCCGCAACATGGCCACGCGCTACGGCATGGGCGACGAGACGCTCGGGACGGTGGCTTACGGCGAGCGCCAGGGATCGGCCGCGCTCGGCGTCGACCCCTCCCAAACCCGCAACTACTCCGAGCAAGTGGCGATGCGCATCGATACCTTCGTGCAGAAGACACTCACGGAGCAATTCGAACGCGCTAAGGCTCTTGTTCGTAAGCACAAAGGCAAGCTCGACGAGCTGGCCGAGCTGCTCCTGAAGAAAGAAAACCTGTCGCTCGAAGAGTTCGTGGCCGTGTTTGATGGTAAAAAGAAGGCCTCGGACATCAAGGTCCCGACCGAGAAAGATGAGCCCACAGACTTCGAAGAAGAGGGCGATAAGGCCTAATCCGGCTATTGCCGCTACCTGTCGCCCCGCTATACTCCAAGTCCCTCGTCGATCTTTCTCGGTTTTCCGGTGCCCAGGTGGCGAAATGGCAGACGCGCTAGCTTGAGGGGCTAGTGGGAGCAATCCCATGGAGGTTCAAGTCCTCTCCTGGGCACCATCAAGACTTTTCCGGCCGGAGCCGGCTTTTTAGCGTGCGGGTGCTAGAATGGCGCCATGACCCTCCCTCAACCCCTCTGCCGCCTACTTCTACCGGCCGTCTTGGCCGCCGGCCTCTGTCTGACCGCTTTCGTGGCCGCTCAGCAGGCCTTACGCCTGGCCGCGAATGACCCACAGGTCCAAATCGTAGAAGACGCGGCGGCGGCTCTGGCGATGGGCGTCGAGCCGCGCACACTCATGCCCGGCCTGGAAACGGAGATCGAACGCAGTCTCTCACCGTTTATCAGCATCTACGATGCCGGCGGCGTGCCCATCGCCTCCTCCGCCCGCCTGGATGGCCAGCTGCCCAAGCTGCCGGCAGGTGTCTTGGCGGACGTAGTGGCCTCTGGGCAACAGCGGCTCACCTGGCAGCCTGAGCCTGACATCCGGATTGCCTTGGTGGTCGATCGCTACCGGGGCCAGCAGGACGGCTTCGTCGCCGTCGGCCGCTCGCTCCGCGAAACGGACGCACGCACGGGTTGGCTCGGTTTTGTGACGATTCTCGGGTGGCTTGGCACCATCGGTGCCGTCGCGGCGACGGACTTCGCGCTTGCCCGCCGTTCAAAGGGGAGAGCCAAAAAAAGCCTAAAAGCGCTATAGTGCCGGCCTCCGCATGACTAAGACTACTCCCCCGACCCGGGCCTACGATCTCCACTTGCATACGCAGCACTCGCTGGATGCATTCACACCGGTAACGCGTCTTTTAGCCATCGCAAAGCGTAAGGGAATCGGCATCGCGGTGACGGATCATAACGAGATTCGCGGCGCGGTCGAAGCGATGGAGCGCGCCGATGGCGTGGAGGTGATCCCCGCTATCGAGGTAAAGGCCGGCAGCGGCGTGGACATCATGGTCTACTTTGAGACAGCCGACGACCTGCTCGACTACTACCGACGCGTCGTAGAGCCCAAGCGTCGGGGGATCTACAGCTTCATCCCCGACCTCACCGCCCGGGAAATCATCGACGGCGCCAAGCCCTACCGCTGCCTCCTCTCGGCGCCACATCCCTACGCGCCGTCGCGCATGGGCCTGGCGGGCGTGGTCGATTCGGGAGCGGTGCGCGCCGACCTCCTCGAGCGCATGGACCTCATCGAGACGGTAAACGCGATGATGTCCCCGCGCATGAACCGCCGCGCCGTGGCTTTAGCTGCCCAATTGAAGAAGCCGGTGATCGGCGGCAGCGACGCCCACGTCCCTTGGCTCATTGGTTCGGCCCTGACGGTGGTACCCCAGGAATTGGGACTCTTCGAGGCGCTGCGCAGCGGCCGCTCAGAAGCGATGGGCGGCGGGTTTTATCACCTACTCTCGCCCTTCATTTTCCTTTCAGGACAGCTCCAATTCTTCACATTGCCAAACGGCTGGCCGCTCCTGAAACGAAACCTCCAGGTCTTCAATGACCACAGCCTGCGCGACGGCAGCCACCCCGAACCAAACCTATGAACGTGCCGGCTTACCTCCGCTTTTTGGTCTCCTGGCCGAAGCTCCCGATCGCCACGGCGCGCTTCGAGAGCGTCTTCAGGATCGACTTCGCCACCCTCAAGTCTCGCGGGATCGATCTCCTCATCTTCGACGTGGACGACACGCTCACGGCGCATTACGACGTGTTCTCGCCCGAGACACTCGCGCTGCTCAGGCGCCTGAAGACCGATTTCCGCTTGGCGATCGCCTCCAACTGCAAAGCGAGCCGCCGGGCCGAGATCATCGCCGCCATCGGCGACTTGGTCGTGAGCGTGAATGAGCGGCCCGATAAGCCGGCGGCCACCCCCTTCAAACGTATCCTCAAAGAGCAGTCATTGCCTGCCAGCCAGGCCGCCATGATCGGCGACCGCGTGGGCATGGACCTGGCCGGCGCGGCGGCCGCGGGCATCCCCGTCCGCATTCTCGTGCAGCCATTTTCGGACACTATTGGCGGGCAACGAGCGGCTTGGCCGCTCAGATTCATACGCATGCTTGAAAACACCATCCGGCGCTGAAATACGGTTGCCGGAGCCGAGCCCGGCCTCTACGGTGAACCCCATGAACCTGCCCAATACGCTCGCCTTCGGCCGTCTGCTCCTGGCGCCTGTCGTCCCGCTTATGGTCGTGAGCTTTGACCAGCCGGCGATGCGCATCGTCACGCTCCTGTTGTTTATCGTGGCGGTGCTCAGTGACATCGCCGACGGCATGATCGCCCGGCGTTTCAACCTCATCACGCGACTCGGCATCTTCCTCGATCCGCTCGCCGACAAACTCCTCATCAACCTAACTCTCCTCAGCCTCGCCGCCGCCGGCGCCGTGCCCTTCTGGTTAGCGCTCGCCCACTGCTTCCGCGATTTCATCTCCAGTGAGTTCAAATCGTTCGCCGCCATCCAACACGTGCACATCGCCATCGCGCCACTGGAAGGGAAACTTAAGGCCCTACTCCAGTGCCTGGGCACTATCGCCGCCATGGCCCTGCTCGTCGCCCGCGCCGGCGCCCTTCCCACCGCTTGGGTTAGCCCTCTTTCCACTCTCAGTCTGACCCTACTCCTACTTGCCTTGAGCGTCGGCCTGGTCGGCATGAGCAAGCTCTTCTATCGCCATGGTCGCCTCCTTCTAACACCCTCTCCCGAGACACGCGGATGACGATCGAGTACTTCCTGCCCACCCGGCTTGTGTTCGGCAACGAGGCAATCGGGCGACTGCCCGCGCTCTTGGCGAGCACGTTTCCAAAGGCACGGAGCCTGCTACTGATTACGGGCAAGAACCACTTGCGCCGCCAGGGCAACATCGACCGCGTCTTGAAAGTACTCGAGACGTACGACATCTTCCTCTTCGACGAAGTGGAGGCTGGCCCCACGGCCGAGACGCTTAAAGCCGCGCAGGCGCGTGAGAAGGAATGCCGGCCCGACGTGGTCATTGGCATCGGCGGCGGCAGCGTGCTCGACCTAGCCAAGGCCGTCGCCATCCTGGCCAAGAACCAGGGTACGCTCGCTGAGTACCAGCAGGGTCGGCTGATGGAGCGCGACGGACTGCCGTTTATCGCTGTTCCTACTACCACCGGCACTGCCTCCGAAATGACCGTATGGTCGGTCATCACGAACACGGAAGGCAATTACGCCGGCCGTCGCAAGAGCTTCAGTGACCCGCGCATGTACCCCGCCCTCGCCATCATCGATCCTGAACTGACGATCACACTCTCGCCCCAGGCAACGGTGGGCACGGCGCTCGATATTCTCTCGGCATCGGTGGAGAGCTTATGGTCCAAACGGAAGAATCCAATCTCCGATGTGTTCGCCGCCGCCGCCATCCGCGAACTGCTCTCCGCCTTGCCGGCCGTAGTACGCGACCCGTTGGACCCAGCGCTGCGCGAGCGTCTCTGCTTGGCGTCACTCCACTGCGGCTTCGCCGTCTCCAACTCGCGCACGGGCGCGCCGCACAAAGTATCCTATCCGCTCTCGACACACTTTGGCCTGCCCCACGGGGCAGCCTGCGCACTGACGTTGCCCGGTTTCACGCGAGCCTTCGGAAAACGTTCTAAAGAGTCTATCCAAACGGTTTTAGACGCTTTAGATGCCAAGACACCCGACGAAGCTGCGGACCGGATGACGTCATTCCTGCAGTCGCTCGGCGCCGCTACCCGACTCCGCGATGTGGGCGTTACCGAGGCGGCACTGCCGCTCATCGTCCAAGAAAGTTACGTGCCGCCCGAGGAACAGACCGATCCCGTACCGCTCAGCCGCGACGAATTCGAAACGGTACTCCGGGAACTACTCTGACACTCAGGCAATGAGCGCCAGGAAAGCCTCCTCGTCGATGACAGTCACGCCGAGCTTCTGGGCGTCGTCGAGTTTACTGCCGGCCTCATCGCCGGCCACCACGTAGTCGGTCTTCTTGCTCACGGCCGAGCTCACCTTGCCGCCACGCTCCTTGATCATGGCTTTGGCTTGCTCTCGGCCGAGCGTGGGCAGCGTGCCCGTGAGGACAAAGATCTTCCCGCCGAGCGACTGCGGCACATGTCCGCCTTCGCGCTGCAAGCAGACCACGCCGGCCTGATCGAGCTTCTCCATGAAGTGACGGTTCTCCGGATCAGCGATCCAGTCGATGACGGAGTGCGCCACCACGCCGCCGATGCCGTCGATCGCCGAGAGGCGTGCCTCATCGAGATCGGACAGCGTCTGTAGCACGTCGCTGACGGCGATGGCCTGAATCTCTTCGGCTTTCACGTCGCTCTCGCCGAGGTTGAAGAGCGAAACTTGGCCTACCACAGCCTTCGCCTCGCTCTTCTTCAGCGTGCGCACGGGCCAGGGCAGGCCACGCGCGAGAGCTTCGGCCGTCTCGCGTCCGACATGGCGGATGCCGAGCGCGAAGAGGAAGCGGTCGAGAGGCTGGCGCTTGGCCTGTTCCAATTGCACGAGAACCTTCTCGGTTTTCTTTTCCTTAAAGAGGGGCAAGGCGAGCAGTTCGCTCTGGGTGAGTGAGAAGAGATCGGCCGGATCGCCGACCAGACCGCGCTCAAGAAGGACGTCGATCGTCTCTTTACCGAGACCTTCGACGTTGAAAGCCGTGCGCGAAACGAAGTGCTCGAGACGCTCCTGGCGGACGGCGCCGCACTTTGGATTAGGGCAGCGGTGTACCGCCTCGCCCTCGGGGCGGACCAGTTCGGTGCCGCAGCTCGGGCAGTTTTTTGGCATCCGGAAGGGCTTCGTGTGCGATGGGCGCAAATCCTTCAAGACCTCCATCACCTCCGGGATGATGTCGCCCGCTTTCTGGACCACGACCGTATCGCCGATGCGGACATCGAGCCGTTCTACTTCATCGGCGTTATGGAGCGAGGCGCGCGTGACGGTGGTGCCGGCCAGCGAGACCGGCGAGAGGATGGCCACGGGCGTGATAGCGCCGGTGCGCCCCACCTGGAGCAAGATGTCTTCCACTACGGCGGGCTTCTGGTCGGCCGGGAACTTGTAGGCGCGGGCCCAGCGCGGGGCCTTCGCCGTCGAGCCGAGGTCTCGTTGCAGCAGGACGTCGTTCACCTTGATCACGAGGCCGTCGATATCGAAGGGAAGATCATCACGCGTTTTCCGAAGGGCTTGCAACCAGGCATCGGCAGCAACCACCGAGGGCACTATTTTGGCGTGCGGCTCAACCGGGATGCCCATCGTACGGAAGGCGTCCAAAAGCTCTTTTTGTGAGGCAAAGCCCAACGCTGCCATGGCCGTCGCGTCGAGGTTGTAACAGAACATTCGCAGATCCCGCTCGGCGGCGGCCGAGGGATCGAGCTGGCGCACCGTGCCGGCAGCGGCGTTGCGGGGGTTGGCGAACTGGTCGTCGGCGGCGAGGGCGGCGTTTACTTTCTTAAGCGCGGCTTTCGGCATATAGACCTCGCCGGAGATTTCGATGAAGGCCGGCGGCTCGCTCACAAAGGGGCCCTTGATGTCGAACATGAGCGGGAGCGATTCGATCGTCTTCACGGTGTGCGTGACGTCCTCGCCCACCACGCCATTGCCACGCGTGACGGCACGGTCGTAGGCGTAGGTCGCGGCCTTGGTGCTGACCGACTGGCGCATGTAACCGAGCGAGATATTGAGGCCATCGATCTTCAGCTCGACGATCAGCGGAAAGGTCATCGTTTCACGGCCGAGGAAACGGCCCATCTGCACCACCCAATCCTCCAGATCAGCCAAGCTAAAGGCATCTGTGAGCGACTCTTTACGGGTGAGGTGGGTCACCTTGGGCAGACGGCCATCGAGCGGAATGCCGATGCGCTGGGTTGGCGAATCCGGCGTGATGAGATCGGGAAAGGCAGTCTCGAGTTCTTTCAGTTCTTGTTTAAGAGCATCGCGCACCTCTTCGGAGACCAGGTTCTTATTCTCCAAAAAGTATGCCTGATTCGCCGCCCAGATCTCGGCTTTGAGTTTCTCAATGCGGTGGGCGGCCTTGGCGCGATCCATACAAGCAGTCTAGCGGAAGCGGACTAAACCCTCATCTGCCAGAGGCCCTTTCTGGCATACTTCTCCCATGGCGTCGCAGCGCATCCTCTTCCAGAACATCGCTCGTTGCACGGGAGCCGACGGCTCGCCGGCGCGCTACGTGCTTGAGACGCACCGGCACTTCACGCCGGGCCGCCACAAGAGCGCCGTCATCCCCAAGATCCTCAAGATGGTCGACGAGGAATCGCCGGATGTCTGTGTGTTTGTGGAGGTGGACCGCGATTCACCTCTCGTGAAAGCGATGCAGGAGCGCTATCCCTATTCCGCGCTGCCGACGAAGTATCGCCCCGGCCAGCCTGTCCGGAAGCTGCCGTACTTTGACAAGCAGTGCCACGCTATCTTCTCTAAAACTCCTTTCAAGGATACCAACCATTACTTCCCGCGCGGCTTTAAGCGCCTGCTGGTGGAGCTGCAGTTCGAGGATGGACTTAAGCTTTTCGTCAGCCATTTCTCCCTCCGCCGTCCCGTGCGCCGCCGGCAGTTCTCCACCTTGGCCGAGATCGCGGGTTCGCACACCCGCACAATCATCTGCGGCGACTTCAACACCTTCGCCGGACCGGTGGAGCTCGATCCGCTCCTCAAGAAGACCGGCCTGAAGCTGGCGAACCTGCCGACCGACCTAACCTTCCCCACGTACGCCCCCCGCCAGGCGCTTGATCTCTTCCTCCATTCCCCGGATATTCAATTGGAAGAATTCCGCGTCTTGCGGGATGTCCGCTTCTCCGACCACCTGCCCATTGCCTTCACATTCGCCTGATGAATCTCCCCACTCTCCTCACCCTCGCCCGCCTCCTCCTGGCACCCATCGGGACGGCTGTCCTCTTTTGGGAGGCACTCCCGGGCAATATTCTCGTGGCCGCCGGCATCTTGCTCGTCTGCGTCGTGACCGACGTCGTCGACGGGCAGTTGGCCCGCGCCTGGGGGCAAGTCACGACGCTCGGCGGCCTGCTCGACGCGGTCGCGGACAAGCTCGTTTTTTTGGGATACATCGTCTTCCTGACCTTTGCGGGCATGTATCCGCTCTGGCTCCTGGAGGCGCTCATCATGCGCGAGGTCGTCGTCAACGCATTCCGGAGCTATCTCATCACCCAGGATGACTCCGTGAGCGGCCTCATCAGCGGCAAGCTAAAAGGAGCGCTGCTCTTTGCCTCGCTGGTCGCCGGCCTCTGGGGACTGGCCGCAAAGCAGGGACAACTGGCCGGCGATCCCGTGACGCTCGGCGCGACCGCCACCTGGCTGCTCGTTATCGGTGTCGCCGCCAGCCTCATTATTCGGCCACGGACGGTGGCCGCGCACCTCCGCCAGCTGCGGTCGTGAGACTGTCTTGGTATACAATCGGCCCCATGACGACACGCGCCTGCCAGTGGACGATTCTCGTCGGGTTCCTGGTCGTGACGGCGGCCGCGTTCGTGTACACGATGACGCGCGTCAGTCTTTTGCCCTGGCGCATGATTGCGCTCAGCTACGGGATGATGGCGCCCTACCAGAGCACCACACCCTACAATTTTGCCATGGCGGCGGAAGCCGTTCTCGAAGACGGCAGTCGCCGACCTTTGGACCTGAAGCGCTACTACCCCATGGGCGATCCGGAGATGTTCATCCGCCAGTATGTGCCCTTCACACATTGGCGCAACGACCCCACCGCTCCCGCCGTGCTCGCCTCGCAGTACGCGAATATCGCCGCGCAGATACTCGGCTTTGAGCGCACCGACTCACCCGAGGTCCGCAGTATCGAACTCTTCTGGGAGCAGTGGCCGCTGTCGATCTTCGGCTTCGAGACCGAGCGTCTGCCAGGCTCGATCGACCGCACGTTCCTGGCCCGCGCCGTATGAGGTTCCTCCCCACCCGCGCCAGCATCGAGCACTGGGCCTTTCGCGAGGCGCCGCCCCACATTCAAGCCATCCTCCGGATCGGCCTCGGGCTCTTTTTACTCTTCTACTGGGGCCTCAAGGCGCCCCAGGTGGGAGCGCTGTTCTCCGACCGCGGCCTCTGGCTAGCCTGGCCCGACGGCACCTGGCCCATGGCCTTTCAACTACTTTCGTCACCACCCGCTCTTTGGGCGGCCTTGGCGATCTACCTCGCCTTCATAGCTTGCCTCTTCCTCTTCACGATTGGTCTGGCCATGCGACCGGCGGCGCTCATCGGTACCACGCTCTACGCCTACTACTGGCTCATCTCCCTGCATCTCTTCCCCACCTCGTACGACCGGCTGCTGCCGTTCCTCCTGTTCATCCTCGCCTTCAGCGGTGCCGACCGCGCGCTCTCGGTGCGCCAGTGGTGGCGTGACGGCTCGCTGCTCGCGTGGAGATCGGCAACCGTGCTGCCCCAGCGTCTCATCGCGCTCCAGATCGCCGCCACCTACCTCGGCGTGGGTTGGCAGAAGATGGTCCTACCCGCCTGGCAGACCGGCGACATTCTCTCCCAGTCGCTCATGGGCATGTGGGGTACGCCACTCGCCCGCTGGCTCCTGAGGTTCGATCTACCCGCCTCCTTTTACGACCGCCTAACCTTCCTGACGATGGCGCTCGAATTTTGGCTTCCCGTAGGACTCTGGGTACCACGATGGCAGTGGCTGTTCTTTGCGCTCGGCACGATCTTCCACATTCTCATCGCACTCTTACTCGGCATTTGGTGGTTCCTCATTCTCATTCCGGCGTACATTGTCTTTCTGGAACCGGAGCACGTCTTCTCCAGCTGCCGACGCGTCGTCCCTCGCATTCCGGAGCAACCCGGCGCCATCATCCCACCCGCTGTCCGGCACTTCGGCCTCGGACGGCACCGAGCGCAGACGACGCCACACTGAGGAGCTGACCGCAAGTTCCCGCCATTGCGCGCGGACCCGAGTGTCGGAAAAATACGGCCCGTGACGCCCAACCAGCGCCTGCAGCACATTGACCGGCAGATCCTCGACCTGCTCTCCGAACGGATGGAATTGGGCGAATCCGTGGCAGAGGATGTGGATGATCAGGACGAGGACACCACGGAAACCTCCGACCTGGAGTGGTGGATTGAAGAGGGCGCCGAGCGCGGGTTGGACGATGTAACGGTTGAGAAAGTATTCAAGGCGATCAACGGGACGGTGCGGGAGGAATAATAGACAAAAACACATTTTCTTGTAGAATAAAGCACTATGTCGTCTTCACGGCTCGCCACCGTTGTGACCGGCGCGATCATGTCCGCCGCCCTCATCGGCGGGCAAGTGTTTAATCTGTGGATTGGCGACGCGCTCAAGGACCTGCCGAGCACCGAGAACGTCCGCCTCGATCTCACCCAGAGCATCCGCATTCTCGACCGCGAGGGGCACGAGCTCTACCGCGTGACGCAGGACCAGGACCGCACCTCGCTCCAGGCTCAGGAGATCCCGCCGCTTTTTACGAGCGCCATCATCGCCATTGAGGACCAGCGCTTCTTCACGCGACCCGGCTGCATCGATGTGGAGGGCATCATCCGCGCCGCCTGGCGCAATATCGTAAGCGGACAACCGCTGGAGGGCGCCTCGACCATTACGCAACAGCTCGTCCGGAGCCTCTACCTGCAGCCGAATAAGACCGTGCAGCGCAAGCTCCGCGAGATTGCCATTGCCTGCCGGCTCGAGCAGGCGCTCGACCGCGAGGCTATCCTGACGCTTTATGTGAATCGCATCGGCTTCGGCAACCGGGCCTATGGCCTAGAGCAGGCCGCCCAAACGTACTTCAGTGTCCGCGCGAAGGACCTCACCCTCGCCCAAACCGCAGTACTGGCCTCGCTGCCCCAGCGCCCCAGCTACTTCGATCCCTATGGCCCCCACCTGCGCACCTCGGTCGACGCCTCCGCTCTGGACGCCATCCAAGTGGGCACACTCCCGCTCGGCGACGTACCGCGTGACCAGGTGGCCATGGGTATCCTCCCCCGCCGCATCAAAACGGCCAGCGGCGACGTGCTGGTGGCCGGTCGAGCCGACTTAGTGCTGGCCGCGATGACTGAGCGCGGCGACATCACGGCCGAGCAGCGCCTGGCGGCCCAAGCCGAATTTGAGACACTGGCCTTCGCCACCCCGAAGCCCATCGCCATCCAGGCACCGCACTTCGTCTTCTGGGTGCGCGAGCAGCTCGACCGCCTGATGGACCAAGGCGACCGCCGGCGCGAGTGGTCGGCCGCAGGACTGCGCGTCACTACCACCCTGGACCCCGCGCTGCAGGCTCTGGCCGAGAAAATCGTGGCCGAGAAACATAAGCGACTGGAGACGCTCTACAAAGCTAAGAACGTTGCCCTGGTCGCGCTCGACCGGAAGACACGCGAGGTGCTGGCCTATGTGGGCAACGCCGACTACTTCGATCAAGAGGAGTCCGGCAACATCGACATGGCCAGGGCACCACGCCAGCCGGGCTCCAGCTTTAAGCCGCTGGTGTACGCCAACCTCTTCGCCAAGACGAAATACACGCCCAAGTCGTTCATCGCGGACCTGCCACTCAAGATCGGCTCTGCCCAACCGAAGAACTACGAGGGCTGGTTTGCCGGCTGGATGACAGTGCGTAAAGCTCTTGTTCTCTCCCGTAACATCCCGGCCATCCGCGCATTCTTCCTGGGCGGCGGCGAAGAGCCCTTGCTTCAGCTAGCAGCCGCGGCCGGCGCCTCCACCCCGCTTACCAAGGCACGCGCGGCCCAAGTGGATGATCCCACGTTCGCCTACGGCTGGCCGCTCGCCATCGGCTCGGCCGAGACGCCGCTCCTGGAGCTGACCAACGCCTACGCCACGATCGCTAGTAGCGGCCAAGTCCTCGATACCGGCGCCATCCAACGTATTGTTGATAACGCCGGCACCCAGCGTCTGGGGCTTTTGCCCGGCGCGCCCGTACAAGCCATCCCCACCGCGGCCGCAGCGGCGGTGGATAGCATCCTGCGCGATGCCTCCATGCGACCCGAAGGCTACTGGCGCGATATACTCACCATTCCTGGGGCCAAGAACGCGGCTAAAACCGGCACGAGTAACCTCTGTTTCCGACGTAATCTCTTAGGCAACTGCACGAAGTACGGCGTGAATAACGTCTGGACCCTCGGCTACACCGACGACCTCGTAGTGGGCGTGTGGGTGGGCAACGCCGATCACTCGCCCATGATCACGGAAGCGGATGGATTAAACGCTGCAGCACCGTTGTGGAAGGCGTTTATGGAGGGGGCGAGGAAGATGCGCCAATCGTGAGGCGATGTGCCCCTGTTCCACTCCAGGAAAGAACGGCCAATAAGGCTCCCGAATGGGCGATTCAATACCTCGACTTTAGCCCTTACTGAAGGGCTCCGTTCATTCTGTATCGAGTGCAATCAGCAGCGAATAGTGACAGCGATCTGTCTACTCAACTGTACAAAAGAGAACGCGGTCGGTAGCGTGCCTGATTTGATGAACCCTTTACCCTCCGCCATCGAGCATTCCCTGACCGAAGCCGGCTGCTCGCCGACCGAAATCGTCCTCATTCAGCACCTGCTGGGCGGACAGCCGACAACCTTGCGCATTCTCGCCCAGAAGACCGGCAAGAGCACCGGCGTGCTAGACCAGGCGATGAAGAAACTGATGAAGAAGAGCATTGTCGTCCGGGAGCAGGTCAACGACAATCCTAAATTCGTCCTGAAGTCGCTCCAGAATGTCCTACAGTGGCTGCACGATGAAACGCTGCATCAGCGCGAGCTCCTCCTGCGGAAATACCAAACGTTCGAATCGTTCGTCGCCTCGATGGAAAATGAACAATCGAGGCCGGAAATGAAATATTTTGAGGGTGATGAGGGGATGGAGCGTGCGTATTTCGCCCTCCTCGAGCATGGCAAACATTGGCGGCAATACGTCACCTTACAAGGAAAAGAGCAGGATGATCCGCTTTGGCAGATGCGCGTACGACTCTTTCGAGTGCGCAAGGAACGGGGCATTTTCTGCCGGGTTCTGACGCATGAAAGAGAATTAGGAAAGGCATTCCAGAATCGAGACCCTTATGAATTCCGCGAAACACTCTTACTACCCGCGGATGAATGCGCCATTCCTTGTGAAAAGATCATTGCCGATGATGTCGTCGCTTGCTTTCAGCCTGAAATAAAACGGGCATGTTTTGTGCGATTCCCGGAGCAGGCGCAGTATGAGAAAACTGCCTTTGATTTGTTATGGCAAATAGCCCATGAAAAGACTTTATCTACAAAAACCGGTGAATCCCTTAAAGATAAGGAAAAATTTTACATTAAAAATCAGACTCAGTTGCTATCTAATTTTAGGTCTTTTTTTCTGAAGCCCGCAAATGTTGCCAGTTTTACAATGGCTCTCTTAAGTGGCTTACTTTTATCAGGCCTAGTGTATGTAAATTATTCATCTTTAACACTGCAAAGAATGAGAGAGAAAATGCTCTCTTCCGTCAGCGTTGGTGCTAAATTATTTGATGTGGCGGATATAGAAAATATTAGGACCACTCAAGATATGGATCGTCCTGAATATAATAAAATTGTCCAAATTCTTAGGGAATTTAGAAAAGACTCTAGTGCAAATGTAGTATACGCTTACTTATTAAGACCAACATTGGAGGTTGGAGAATATGAGTTCATTGCAGAGGCGGATGGAGATCATCCCACTAAGCCCGTCGATTTTAATAATGATGGTCAGTTATCTGAAGCCGATGAATATGCTCTGCCGGGTCGCAAATATGTGTCAGTTGAGGGTGATGAGTTAAATAAATCTGTGCCATCGACCGCTGTTGTGAACAAAATACCTTTGGAGGATCAGTGGGGAAGTTTTTACACAGCCTATGCCCCAATTCTTAATTCTGATAATAAAGTTATAGCATTATTGGCTATTGACGTTTGGACTAGTGAGTTCACTAGAGCTGTAAATGCAACTTTCATTGGAGGTTTTTGGTTTATTATTTTCTTTTCATTGATCTTTATTACATTTGCATTCTTAGTAAATTTTAAATTTAAATTATTGCCTACACATACTTATTAAGATCTTAATAAATTTCATAGATTCGAATGAATTAAACACAGAGAATTGATTTAATCTTAATGGCACATTTGATGAAGCTGACAAATGTAGCCTACCAGAAAAAACCTATGTGGCAGGGGAAGGAGACATATTGAGGCAGAAAATACTAAGTACGCCCTGGGTCCACGAAAAGCCCTCGATAGTAAATCGGGGCATTTTATTCTGCCAACGCTCCAATATTTACGAGGAATGAAGATTTAATCGCTATTCTGGGGGATGCAGCAGATGAAGAACTATCAAACTTGCAAAGGAAAATTTTTCTGTTAAAACATTTTTAAGTTCACTTTTTGCGTTTTGGCCACTTGGCAATTATAAATAATATACTTCTACAGCTAGTCTATTGACCTGTAATGTTTTAACAATGTCTTTAAAACTTTTAAATAACGTCAATGATGCAATTTAAGCCATATACTCCGGTTAATTTTTCAGAAGTCGAAGAGCTATGTTTAAATTTTGCGTATGAAATTGAAAAAAACTCAGAGGAGATAATAAATATTTTATTAAATTATGAAAGTTTCGAAGTAGTCGAAGATGAAAAACAAAGAACTTTAGATTTATTAAAAAATATCAGAGAAAATAAGACATTCTTCGAAATGAGAATAGGACAAATCACAGCTTTTTTACCCAGAAATCAACCGTTGTATGCATTAACATGTTTTGTGCTAATACCTTCATTGATGGCGAGCAGTGTGCATTTCCGCATACCAAAAAGTATGCGATTTTTTTTACAAAATCTTTTGGATATATTAAAAATAAAAGAATTTTTCCCTAATGTATTGGTATCAAAATTAGAACGATTCGCATTTTTAAAAGAAAGAACTGCGATTTTATACAACGAAAGGAATGAGGACTCTTGGCCCATAACAGAAGTGGTTATTTTTACTGGCGTACCTGCTCATGCTGAAAAGTTAAGACTTGCATTTGATAAACGCACCCTCTTCATAACCAATGGATCTGGCCATAATCCCGTTGTCTTGGCTGATGGCGCTGATATTGATAATGCTGTCGAAGCCACTTTAAATTTACAGCTTTATAATCAAGGACAAGATTGTGCGAATCCTAACTCTATTCTCGTATTAAAGAAAAACTACGACGAATTTTTATCGAAAATAAAGATAGGGTTAAAAAAGGTACGTACGGGCAATTATAGAGATCGTGGATGCCGAGTGGGACCAATTAGTGATCCAGAGGATTTAATCCGAATTCAAACTATTCTGACAAAAAATATTGATTGGCTAGATCCAAGTACACCTGGAGTAGTTCATACAAAAATTTCTATTGTTGAGCCAACAATTATCTGTAAGCCGCTTGAATTTGGCGGAAATTTTGAGGAAGTATTCGCTCCCATTATTTTCATTCAAAGCTACGCAGAAGATAATAGGTTGCAGCAATACTTTGAAAATACACACTATGCAAGAAATGCCATGTACGTAACGTTATATGGCCGAAGTGAGTATGTAGATAACTTGGTTCATCTGCTCTATGACGGAAAGAAAATCCACGACGAAGTTTCAATATTAAGAAATACACATTTACATGCCTTGGGCCAAGAGCGAGGTACACAACCATATGGTGGATATGGCTATGGGGCCTCAAATTTGTGCATAAATGGACATATTATATGTAAGCCCACCCTCCCTCAGAGGGATATTTTTGAATGTGTTGTTATGCCTATGTTAAATAATGTTTCCTTAATTAAAGACCGAAGTAACTGGCAAATAATTGAAAAAGATTTGCAAAAATTTTCAGGACAAAAGCACGCAAATGAGCAAGAAATTTTAAATAATTTAGCGGGCAAGAAATACATTGATACAGCGGATATTATTAATAATCCCCATATTCGATTTATTGAAATTCCCGAAGCTAGACTTTTTACTCTTCTCGAAGAGCCAAATTATCAATATATTGCACAACTAACGATAAAAAACGTACATGATATATGTAAGCTTAGCGATGCTTTGCAGAATGGTAACCTTGTAGAAGTTGAGGATATGCGAAAAAAGCTCTACGAAATTCCAAAGAGAGACACTGCAACAGCTGAAATAAACAAAGGATACCAATTGGAATTTTTTCAACACGTCTATCGTCTTCTTCTAAATAAAGATACAGGACCAAGATTAGCCAATTTTCTAATGGAAATAGATAGGGGGCAAGCTTTGAAATTATTGGAGGTTTAAGAGTATTCTTCGCCTATGGAGAAATTGTCTAGCCGTAACGATTCTCAGAAGTTAGTGGTATTTGGGGGTGCCGTTGTTCTTTTGGCAATTATTGTGACTGCCACCTTTTCATGGCTGCTTTATGAACACACAGTCAACCTTCTAACCGATAACTTAAGACAGCGGCTACTGTCTATTGGTATTACACAGGCTTCAAATATTTCCTACCAAGATTTAGCAGTTCTACGTGAACAAGATGATTGGAAAAAGTCAGAATGGCAAAGAGTTGTAAGGCAGCTAAAGGCAGCTAAAGATAGTAATGAGAATATCGTTTTCATGTATATTTTTAGAAAGAAAGCGTCTGATCCTGAGCAAATGGAGTTTATCGCGGATGCCGAATCGTTGAATCCATATGCAAATACTGATAATAACCCTAAAAACGATGTTGATGCCAATGGCGATGGTGTAGTAGAACCTGACGGTGCAGACCAGCTGCAATGGCCAGGGCAGGAATATCCCTCACCACCTGCCGAAGCTTTCGCGGCATATAGCCAAGCCTTAACAAATGAAGAGTTGTATTCGGATGCATATGGTGAAGTACTTACAGGCTATGCACCAATTAAGGATGGGAATGGAAAAACTGTGGCTGTTTTAGGTACCGATATTAAGGCTGGTGAATTCTTGACTGTTACACGTCAAACGCTCTATCCATTTATCTTATTCATTCTATTTTTAACACTTGCCATTGTGGTTTTAGCTACAGCGTTGATCTCTATATGGAATAAGCGCGTGCAAATGTTTGCTGAGCTGGATCGTCAAAAAGATGAACTCTTAAGCATTGTCAGCCACCAACTTGCCGCGCCGGTCACCGCCATTAAGTGGTATCTGGAAACACTGCTGGATGACTCAAAAAACCTCAATGAGAGTCAAAAAACCGACATGAAGAGTATGCAATCCATCACTGAGGATCTCTCTGATTTGGTGAGCATGATCCTTGACGTGTCGCGCATTCAACTCGGCAAGATGCGTGTCGATGTCCAACCACTTGATGTGCAGGAGTTTTTCCATGAGATCCTCAATGTTATTGAACCAAAGGCGAAAGAGAAGCCAGTACATTTCATTACATCGCTGCCCGAGAAATTACCCGTCGCCTTACTGGATAAGCGCCTGACCCGCATGACGGTGGAGAATCTCCTTACCAACGCAGTGAAGTACACGCCTGCCAATGGCAACGTCTGGTTTACCGTCATCGTCGACGAGAAGAACCTTATGTCGATCACGGTGAAAGATACCGGCGTTGGCATCCCCAAGGCTGACCACGGCAAGATCTTCGGTAAGCAATTCCGCGCCTCTAACGTCCGCAACGCCATCGATGGCAACGGCTTCGGCCTCTACGTCGCCAAGGGTGCTATAGAGGGGCAAGATGGCAAGATTTGGTTCGAGTCTGAGGAGGGTAAGGGGACTACTTTCTTCGTCCAGGTTCCGCTCAAATTTCCAGAGGAAGGTAAGAAATGAACGACCGCGCAGCAAGATGACGTGGTATTTCTCTAGGGCAACGATCGCCGCACCGGACGTCAGTTTGGCCGCGCCGACTTGGAAGATGTCTATAGAAGGAATGGGGAGATAATCCGGCAAGAATCCCGATATTTCCTCGGACGTTCCATCGACGCGTAGAACCGTTTCCAGCGGACAAAAAGATCAGCACCTCATGAAGAGGATTTTTGGCTTAAAAAAGGGCTGTTTCAGTATGAACCATAGGCGGTTTTTTATCAGCCAAGGACTGTGAAGAAAAAATGCGACACACTCTGCCTGACATCCTTTGGTAGTATACCCACTATCTTCTTATGAGTGCCGATCTCCACCTTCATACGTGCCAATCAGATGGTCTCTACACGCTTGAGCAGTTGTGTCACCTACTGAAAGATGCCCCACTGAAAAGCGTCCTTAGCGTCGCCGATCATCATACGTTCACCCTCATGGAGGAAATGACAGATGCATATGGTCACCGTTGGATTCCCGGCATTGAAATCTCCGCCTCCATTCAAGATCGGGCGATCCATTTGCTCGGCTATTCTCTTACCCCCCGACCGACCGCCGAACTGCGAACATGCTTGAACACCATCGTCGCCGGCTATCAAAGACGCTCCGAACAGATCCACGCCAAGATCATCGCAGCCGGACTCCCGCTGCCGCCACTCACAGAATTGCGCGCTCTCGGACTGCCCCCTCCGATATACAACTACGACCTGGCGGCCGGCTTGGCCGCACTCCTACAGCTCTCTTCGCCCAGAGAAGCCCTCCAATACAGCAAAGAACACGGTGATCTCTTTTCCGTCAGCGATGGGGATTTCCTCCCCGAAGCGGTTGAGGTAATTCGTATGATGCACGAATCCAATCTTCTGGTGGCATTCGCCCATCCTGGCACACGCTTTCTCCGCGATGACTCCCCGGAGTCCACGGCCACCTTCACCACTATGCTATCCACCATGGTCGACGCGGGACTTGATGGACTGGAAGTATTCTATCCGCAACATAGCGAGGCACAGAAAATGCGCTTTCTTGAATTTGCCCAAACACTCAATCTACTGCCGACAGGCGGATCGGATTTCCATGGCCCGGGCCGTGGGATCGAGAATCCCTTATTAGAGCTGGGCGATGACCAGACCGAGAGGTTCCTCATGACAATCCCCCGCTAACTCCACCCCCGAACCTTGGTCGCCAGCCGTCATGCTCACTACTCACGCGCCAGGAGCAGGTGAGCATGGGTATGCAGCCAGTCCTGCCACACCGCATGAAACGCATGGATCTGGTCCATAGAACAATGATCGATAGTCAATAATGCGATGTGCTCATCCAAATCACGATGGGCGTTATCGCCACCAAGACAGGCCTGAATCCTCTGGGCTAAGGCCTCAATCTCCACTGGGGGAAAGCCGAAAAACACCCCTTGCGCCTGACGCCAGTGATGAAAGTGCGCTTCGTTGGCTAGGCTTTGAAATAGCTCCCAGCGCACTTTCTCCACATTCCACATCAGCTTATGGGCCAAGATGCGTCGAGAAAGTGCCAATGCATCTAGCTTGCTGCCTGCCGTTTGAAGATATGTCTCTGCACAAGAGAGGGCATCCAGGATGTGCCCGGCACGTTGTTCAGGAATAATGGGTTCCAAGCCACCCGTATCGAGAACGTGTAATTCTTGAAGAATCCGTCGACTCCATTTTTTCTGCCGCCCGATTTCCGACGGACCAGCCTGTATGGCCGTGCGTAATTGCGTGGCGAATTCGTCGATACTCACAACGGTATCGATACACAGCTCACGGGCAGAAAAATCACTATCCGTCAGGGCACCCCCTGGTTGGGCAACCACATGGTGTTCTCCACGACGACGGGGTATCTCCACGCGGACCAAAAAGGCGCGGCGATAGAACGTGGCCTCAGTCAAAGAGAAGAGGCTCGCCCGGTGTCTCGCCAGATGAGAGAGCTGGTAGTCATCGGCCATAGATTGGCGAATGGACCATTCAGCCCGGGAAATATTGGCCATTTGCCCCAAATCTAAGCCGTTATCACAGATGATCCAGGGATCCATATCACTGTCCACGGTGGCGTCCTGACGTCCAAAGGAGCCTAGGAGGCTGATATGTTGAATTTGGGGATACTGCAGACATACGCCTGCGACTCGCTCTTGATACCGTTCAATGACCCATCGAGAGAAAGATTGAGCGTCCTGGATCCCATTCTCCTGATGAGGAGTGAATGCCTGCACAGGAGATGGGGCTACCTGCCCATCAGCCTGATGTTGCCCAAGAAGAATGTGACGCATAACCGGCGAGAGAGAGGAAATAGACAAGAATCAGAGTGCTACCGAAAAGAACAGGCGCACCCCTGCACAGGGGCGGATGAAGCCAGGACCGCGGCCTTAAGGCAAAAGATGCGTTCTGGGCGGATGTGGAACACTCACGCTCAAGGAACCAACCCCTCGGCTGACCGCCGCACCAGATTCGGCTCGCAAAAAGGCATTGTCATGATTCCTGATCACGACGATGAATGTATGATCTCACTATGAAACGTTCAATGATTGTCTCGGTCGCACTGTGTATCACCATGCTCACGCCCAGTGTGAGTGTAGCCAGGGTGGTGCCGCTCAATCTCGACTCCGGCTTTCCTCTGCCTTTCCATAGCCCACGAGACACGTCGTCCTCGTCCTCGGCCAGTAGTGTGTCTTCTGCCAAACCAGTGGCCAGCCGCACGGCTCGCGTCGCGTTGCGCCAGCTGGCCGGCTACGAGAAGGCCGCCGCTGGCCGGCAGCTGAGCCGCACCCTCCGGCAAGTGGTGGCGCTCACCAATACCGAGCGCGCCAAGTACGGCCTGAGCCGCCTCACCGACGACGAGGGTCTCAACGCCTTCGCCCAGGGCTTCGCGCGCGATATGGATACCCAAGGGTATTTCAACCACGAAACGCCCGAAGGGCTCGATTTTCAGGACCGCCTGAAGAACTCCGTCTACTTCAAAGCGCTCTCGGCCTGCGGCACCTGCCGCCTCACGCTCACGGCCGCTGAGAACATCGCCGTCGGCCAACTGGAAGCCGCCGATGTCGTGGACGATTGGATCGCTTCTCCCGAGCACCACAAAAACATCCTCGATGAGGACGTGACGACCATCGGCGTCGGTCGGGTGGGTCGCTACTGGGTACAAGTCTTCATCGGTATCGAGGAGAAGTAACTGCCTCAGGCGGGCGTCATAAGGGCATAGCGGAGGGCGGATCAGAGTGGCCTCCTCCGGCCCGACGGGAGCAAAAAGGGGTCGAGGCTCAGCCCATGACCCGGATGATCATGGTGGTGCACCACGCCTGTCCGAAAAACCCACCCCTGGCCGGAAGGTCAGGGGTTTTTCATTGTTTATATTTTAAATATGTGTTATAAAATATAAAGAACTTTTTTTCAAAGGCCAGCCCTTACCGGAGGCAACAATGCCCGAATGGAACGTAGAAAGCGTTTTGTACCTGTTTTTAGCAATGGGCGCCAGCGTCCTATTATACCTTTTTAGCCTATGGATCAGGATGGAGCAGTATAAAAAAAGATTACTCTCTCAGTTGAGAGAGTTCAGTTATCGGGTACCTGAGAGGCGGGAGAAAATCTCCAGACATCCGACGTTCTTGTGGTCTGTGCACTATCAAAATCCCACACAGTTTCTCTTCGTCGAACATCGGGAGGATGGTGTCGTTGAGATCGCGATGGCCCCTTGGGGCAGCTGGGAACTACACCCGGACGACCGCATCGTGCTGACATTAAACTTTCGCGAGAAACGCGTGTCTATGGAGCTAGTGGATCCCGAAAACGAGCTCGATGGGGTGCGAAGCACCATTGAGCGGATCTTATGCCAAACGCCCGTGTAATTCATCCCCCCTGGCCAGGAGTGCCAGGGGTTTTCTCCGTGTCATGACAAAACAAGCAGTCATCTCTCGTCCAAACCAACAGAGCCTTATTTAGGCTCCTTCAACAAATCGTCGGCGTTGGCACGGCGCGAGATGTCGTTCTGCGCCTTGGCCTCCGCGCGGGTCATCTCGGTCACCTGGATCTTATCCTTGGCGGCCGCGGCAACGTCGGGAGACACTTCCTCGGCGTAGACCTCGGGCAGGCCAGGGCGGGCCGAAAGACGGAGCGTCTTCAAGACCTTGATCGTGGCCTGGGCGTTCACGAGCTTGTTCTTGGTGCCGAAGCGCTTGCTCAGCACGTTCTTCACGCCGGCGTGCTCGAGAATCACGCGGAGCGCGCCACCGGCAATCACACCCGTGCCTTCGCTAGCGGGGAGGAGGCGGATCTTGGCGGACTTATGCTTGGTGGCGATTTCGTGGGGGATGGTGCCCTTCACGAGAGGTACGCGGATCATGCGGCGCTTGGCGTCCTTGGTGGCCTTCTGCACGGCAATCATGACTTCGTTCGCCTTGCCCGTACCGAGTCCCACCTTGCCCTTGCGGTTACCAACCACCACCACGGCGCGGAAGCGCATGCGGCGACCACCCTTCACGACGCGCGTGACGCGGTCGAGGGAGAGGGTTGTCTCGGCGAATTCCTTTGGTTCGCGGTCGCGGCCACCGCGACGTCCACCACCTTGCCGATCAGAATTGGTAGTCTTAGCAGTCATGGAATCAGAATTGGAGACCGCCTTCGCGGGCGGCGTCGGCGAGCGCTTTGACGCGCCCGTGGTACTTGTAGGCGTTGCGATCGAACACCACGGCGGTGATACCGGCGGCCTTGGCCTTTTCGGCCAGGGCGGCACCGAGCTTCTTGGCACCGTCGAGGTTGGGCTTACCCTTCACCGACTTGGTGGAGGCGGCGACCAGCGTCTTACTCGTGGAATCATCGACGATCTGGGCGGTAATCTGCGTGAGGGAACGGTAGACCGTCAGGCGCGGGCGCGCGGGCGTGCCGGCGAGGCGGGCGCGGATGCGCTTCTTGCGGGAGAGCCGGTGGTCGGTAACTTTAACCATAGAGAGGGGCGGATTAGGCGGCCTTGGCCGTCGCGGCCTTACCCACCTTGCGGCGGACATGCTCGTCGACGTAGCGGATGCCCTTGCCCTTATAGGGCTCCGGGGGCTTCAAGGCACGGATATCGGAAGCGGTCTGACCCACCAGCTGGCGGTCGATGCCCTTGATGATCAGGAGGTTCTTATTCTTCTCGTCCTGGGCAATCGTGACGCCCTGCGGGATGGCAAACTCCACGGGGTGGCTGAAGCCCAAGTTGAGCGTCAGGGCCTGCCCCTTGATGGCCGTCTTGAAACCGACACCAATCACTTCAAGCTTCTTCTCGTAGCCGTCCGTCACACCCGTCACCATGTTCTGGATGAGGGCGCGCGTCAGACCGTGGCGCTCGCGGGCCTGCTTGTTGTCGACGTTGCGGTCGATGACGACTTCGTTGTCCTTCACCTCGACTTTGATAAACGGCAGGTGCTCGTAGGAGAGTTCGCCCTTGGCGCCCTTTACACTCACCTTCGCGCCCGTCACCGTCACGGTGACGCCGGTCGGGATTGCCACTGGTTTGCGTCCAATGCGAGACATAGTTAGGAGACGGTGCAGAGGTATTCGCCGCCGAGCTTCTTCTCTTTGGCTTCCTTATCGGTCACCAGGCCCTGGCTCGTCGTGAGGATGGCCTGGCCGAAACCGCGGAGAATCGGCTTGAGATCGGCGATGGAGGTGTAGACGCGGCGGCCGGGCTTGCTCATGCGGGTGAGCACCAGGCGGCGCTTGCTCTCGAGGAAGGTGACGTCGATCTGAAGCTTTGGCGACTCGCCGGAAACCTGGACGTCCTTGAGCCAACCCTCGCGCTTGAGGAGCTCGCAGAGCGCCAGCTTCATCTTGGAGTGCGGGATGCGGCAGGTGTCGCGGCGGGCGGCTTGGGCGTTCCGCATCCGGGTAAGGAGATCGCCGATGGGGTCAGTGACGTAGGTCATGGGTGGATTACCAGGAAGACTTCGTAACGCCAGGGATCTCTCCGTTGCTGGCCAATTCCTTGAAGCAGCAGCGGCAGATCGAGAAGAAGCGGAGGTAGCCGTGGCGGCGGGAGCAGAGCTTGCAACGGTTGTAGACCTGGGTGGGGCGGAACGGCTTCTTACCCGCGGCCTTGGCCTTGTCGAAGGCCTCTTGCTTGCGCTTCTGGCTGACGATGAGAGAGGTGCGCGTCATAAAGTGATCAGGCGGCGGAAACGGTAGCGCGGCCAGCGCGGAAGGGGAAGCCAATCTGCTTCAAAAGTGCTTTCGCTTCGGCGTCCGTCTTGGCGCTCGTCGTCACCTGGATCTGCATACCGAAGGACTTTAGCACGTCAATTTCGGAGATCTCGGGGAAGACTTCATGCTCCTTGAGGCCGAGCGCGTAGTTGCCGTGGCCGTCAAACTTGGCGGGGATGCCGCGGAAGTCGCGGATGCGGGGCAGGACGTAGCTGATGAGGCGGTCGAGGAACTCCTCCATGCGCTTGCCGCGCAGCGTTACCATGGCGCCGACGACGAGGCCCTTGCGGATCTTAAAGTTGGAGATGGCCAGGCGGGACTCGCGCATGACGGGCTTCTGGCCCGTAATCTTGCCGAGCGACTCGGCGATGTACTGGAGGATCTCTTTGCCTTCCATTTTCTCGCGATTGATGCCGACGTTCACCACCACCTTCTGCAGGCGCGGGAGAGCGTTGACGTTGGTCACACCAAGCTCTTCCTTGAGAGCCTTGGCGATGGGACCGCGGAGCCGATCGTGGAGGGTGGAGTACGACATAGGGGGTTACTTGCCGCGACCAGCGCGGCGAACGATAGGAGTGTGCTTCATTTCGGCATCAGCGGCAGCGGAGCCAGCAGCCGAAGACTCGCCGTCGGTGGCCGCGGTGCCATCCTTGGCGGGCGTCGAGTCGCCACGCTTCCAGAAGGCGCGCTTGGCGGGAAGATTGGCGGCAACTTCGGTCTTGGGGGCGGCCTCGGCGGCCTCGCCTGCCTTGGCGGCGGACTTCTTGAGGGCCTTCGCTTTGGCCGCGCCGACGATCGGCGCGCCGCTGACGAGGGCAATCCGGACCTTCTTGCCGGTCTTGGCGTCAATCTGGTAACCAATGCGGGTGGGCTTGCCAGACTTAGGGTCGAGGAGCATCACCTTGGAGGCGTCGAGGCTGGCTTCGAAGCGAATCTTGGAGCCGGGACCCTGGGCCGTCTTCTTGATGTGGCGGACGCGCATGTTGAGGCCCTGGACCACGACGTGGTTCTTCTCGGTGAGCACCTTCGTGACTTGGCCGGTCTTGCCCTTATCCTTGCCGGTGATCACGAGGACGGTGTCCCCAGTGTGGAGCTTCATAGAACTTCGGGAGCGAGGGAGATGATCTTCTGGTAGCCCTTGGCGCGGAGCTCGCGGGCGACCGGTCCGAAGACGCGCGTGCCCTTGGGCATACCGTCCTCCTGGATGATCACGCAGGCGTTATCGTCGAAAGCCACTCCGGAACCATCTTTGCGGCGGGTCATCGTCTTGGTGCGGACTACCACGGCGCGCTCGACGGTCTTCTTCTTCACCGTGCCGCGGGGCTCGGCCTCCTTGATAGCCACCACGATCACGTCGCCGATGCGGGCGTAACGGCGGGCGCTGCCACCCAACACGTGGATGCACATCGCCTGCTTCGCGCCGGTGTTGTCGGCTACCGTGAGGTAGGTTGTGAGCTGGATCATGCGTGGGGGGCGGAGGTCTTCTCTTCGGGAGCGGTGTTGAGCAGAGCGGCAACCACGGCTTCGTCTTTCATCTCCGAAACCTGAGTGGCCTTCTTAATGATGGAGGTAACAATGAAGTGCTTGCGCTTGCTGAGGGGGCGGCATTCCGTGATCTCCACCAGGTCGCCAACCAGCGGCTGCACCTTGGCCGTATCGGCCAGGAACTTCTTGCTGATGCGGAAGCGCTTCTTGTACTTGGGGTGGAACAGCAGACGGTGCACCGTGACAGTCACGGTTTGAGTCATCTTGGCCGCTGTTACGGTTCCCTGGAGAGTCTTCATGCGGAGGCGGGGGCGGCCAGAGTAGAGTCAGAATCGGTTTTCTTCAATACCTTCTTGGCCGTTTTCTTCGGAGCCTCAACCTGTGCCGGCGCCTGCTTCTTTTGGCTGAGAGCGGTCTGGAGGCGAGCTACCTGGCGGCGGTCGTTGCGGAAGCTGGCAGTGTTCTTTTGGCTGCCCAACTGCACCAGGAGGCGCTGCTTGGCCACCGACAGCTGACGTTCGGTCAGCTCGCGGCCGATCTCGTCGGGCATCATCTTCAGGATTTCGGTGTAGGAAGCGTGGGTCGACATAAATTAGGCGGAAAGGCGGGTGACGATCTTCGTTTTAAAGGGGAGCTTGTAGCTGGCCTGCTCCAGAGCCTCGCGCGCGATGGCCTCAGACACGCCATCCATTTCGAAGAGGATGGTGCCCCGCTGGATGATGGCGCAGTAGTACTCGAGCGAACCTTTACCGGCGCCCATCGGCACCTCGGCGGCTTTCTTGGTAACAGGTGTGTGGGGGAAAACGCGGATCCACGTCTTGCCGGCGCGAGCCGTCGAACGGGCAATCACTTTGCGGGCCGCTTCGATCTGGCGGGCCGTCAGCTCGCCGCCGGTTATAGCCTTAAGGCCGTAGGCGCCGAAGGCCAATTCGTGACCGGAGGTCGCCGTGCCACCGAAGGCACCGCGACGGCGGTGTTGACGACGATGGGCGAGACGCTTGGGTTCGAGCATAAAAGGGGGAGATCAGGCGTGAGCCGCAGAATCGGAGGAAGCGTTGGTGAGCGTCGCGGTCTGAACCTGCTGCACTTTCTTAAACACCATTCCCTTGTAGACCCAGACGCAGACACCGATGGTGCCGTACTTCGTGATAGCGTGGCGCTTCGCGAAGACGACGTCGGCGCGGAGAGTCTGCAGGGGGATGTTGCCTTCTTTAAACATGTCGCTGCGGGCGATTTCGGCGCCGTTAAGGCGACCGGCGACGGAGATCTTGATACCCAGCGCCCCCACCGACATCCCCTTCTCGATCGCCATCTTGCAAGCGCGGCGGTAGGGCATGCGGCGCTCGATCTGGCCCTGGATGGTCTCAGCGATAATATCGGCGTCGGCGTCGGGGGTGCGCACCTCCTGGATGTCGATCTCGTAGTTGCCACCGAACTTTTTCGTGAGCTCCTTCTCCAGATCGTCCTTGGCGGCGCCCTGCTTGCCGATCATCACACCGGGCTTGCTCGTGAAGATGGATACGCGTGTGCGCTTGCCGCGCTCGATCTCGATCTTGCTGATACCCGCTTCCTTGCTCTTGCCCGTGATATGACGCTTGATGGCGACGTCCTGGAGCAGGAAGTCACGGAAGCGCTGTCCACGCGCGAACCAGGTGCTCGGCCACATGTGCGTGATACCGATGCGAAGGCCGTTGGGGTTCACTTTCTGACCCATAAGAGAGAGAAACGAGAGGGGTTAGGCGGAAGGGGTGGAGGTCTTGGGCGCCGACTTCTTGGCGGCCGGCTTCTTCGGGGCGGCCTTGGGCATATCGGCGGCAGCAGCGGTCTTCGGAGCCTTCTTCTTGCCCGTGACTGGAGCGTCGCCAGCATACCCGAGGGTGACTTCAATGTGGCTTAGGAAGCAGGTATAGGGGCGGGTGCGACCACGAGCCATCGGCATGCCGCGCCGGAGACCCTGGCCCTGGTTGACCACGATTGTGCGAATCACGAGCTGGCTGGCATCCTGCTTAAAGTTGTGGCTAGCGTTCGCCGCGGCGGAGGCCAGGAGCTTCTCCAGGAGGCGAGCAGCCTTCTTGTGCGTGCGATTGAGGAGGTGGATGGCGTCAGCCACGGACATACCGCGCACCATCGTCGCCACGAGGTTGGCTTTCTTGGGGGCGATCCGGGCCGAGTTGAGGAAGGCGCGCATGGGTGAGAGAGGAGGATCGAGGATTAGGACTTAGCGGCGGGAGCGCCAGTGGGAGCAGGAGCGGGCGTGCCCGAGGCAGCCTTACCAGCAGCTTCAGCGTCGGCCATCTTGCCTCCGTGAGTGCGGAACTTGGTCGTAAAGGAGAATTCGCCAAGCTTGTGGCCGACCATCTGTTCCGTCACGTAGACCGGGAGGAACTCCTTGCCGTTATGAACAGCGAAGGTAAAGCCAACGAATTCCGGGGGGATGGTGCAGTCGCGCGACCACGTCTTGAGAATCTTCTTCTCGCTTTTCTCCACCATCTTCATCACCTTCCCGAAGAGTCGGGAATCGATGTACGGGCCTTTCTTGAGAGAGCGTGTCATAAGAGGTGAGAGAGGGGTTTACTTGCGCTTCTTCTTAATGCGGCGGCGGATAATAAGAGCGTCGCTGTAGCGGGTGGGCCGGCGCGTTTTCACGCCGAGCGCCTTCTTTCCCCAGGGAGTCTTCGGAGCTTTGAGACCGATTGGGCTGTGGCCCTCACCACCGCCGTGCGGGTGATCGACGGCGTTCATGGACTTACCGAGCACTTCCGGCTTCTTGCCGAGCCAGCGGCGGCGTCCAGCCTTGCCGTAGGTCACGAGGTTGTGGTCGGGGTTCGAGACAGTGCCAATCGTGGCCATGCACTCCTTGCGGATCTTGCGGACTTCGCTCGAGGGCAGCTGGACGAGGACGTGGTCGCCGTCAATACCGATGAGAGTGGCAGAGGTACCCGCCGAGCGGACGATAGCGCCGCCGCGACCGGCCTGGAGTTCGAGGTTGCAGATCTTATAACCCACCGGGATGTGCTGCATCTCCATGCGGTTGCCCGTCTTCACCTTGGTGCGGGGACCGGCCACAATCTGATCGCCAACCTGGAGGCCTTCGGGGGCGATGATGTAGCGCTTCTCACCGTCGGCGTAGTTCACGAGGGCGAGGCGAGCGGAGCGGTTAGGGTCGTACTCGAGGGCCATGATCGTGCCCGGAATACCGGCCTTATCATTCTGACGGAAGTCTACCAAGCGCAGCAGGCGCTTGTGGCCGCCGCCACGGTGGCGGACGGTCACGCGGCCAAGGTTGTTACGACCGCTGATGCGCGACTTACCCACCGTCAGGCGCTTTTCAGGCGCCTTTTTGCTAAGACCGGTGAAGTCCGCGAGGGACATGTTCCGGCGGCCGGCGTGGTTGGCTTTGACGGGGCGGATAGGCATAAAAGCGAGTTTAGTTGGCTTGGAATTCGGCAAGATCGAGGGTCGGGCTCTTCGCACTGAGCGTGATCGTGGCCTTCTTCCAAGCGTGGCGGCGGGTGAGCGACTTGCCGGCGCCCAGACTGCGGAGCTTACTGCCCACGCGCTGGATGCGGACGGAGTCGGCCGTGATGCCGAAGAAACGCTTGAGAGCCGATTTGATATCAACTTTGGTGGCAGCCGCGTCGACACGAACCGTGACGATGCGGGCCGCTTTCTCACGCTCCGATTTCTCTGTCATGACCGGGCCGAGGATGATGCGGTTGAGTTCCATAATTAGGCTTTCTTAGGGGAAGCTTTCTTGGCGACCGGCTTCTTAGCGGGCGCCTTCTTGGGCTTGGCGGGGGCCTTTTCAGGAGCAGGTTCGGCGGCGATAAATTCCTTCTCCGTCTTCTTCTTGCCGAAGATCTGGTCAGCAATGGCGAAGGCATCTTCCAGGAAGACGATGGCCGTAGCCTTGAGAACGTCTTCGGGGTTGAGGTAGGCGGCAGAGAGGGTCTCGACGGACGGCAAGTTACGGGCCGAACGGACGAGGGCTTCGCTCTTCTCGCCCCAAACAATCAGGACGCGGCGGTCCGACTTGAGGGGGAGCTTTTTAAGGAGGGCGGCGAGGATTTTGGTCTTGTGATCGTTTCCGAAGCCTTCGAGGGCGAGAATGGTGCCTTCCTTCGCCTGCATAGAGAGACACGAACGGATAGCCGCGTGGCGCATCGCCTTGGGCATCTTGAGTTCATAATTCTGGAAACGATTCGGACCGAAGGCCTTACCACCTCCCTTCATGACAGGGGAGCGAATGGGACCGCGGCGGGCGTTGCCCGTGTGCTTCTGCTGGAAGAGCTTCTTAGTGGAACCGGCCACTTCGCCGCGGGTCTTGGCGTGGGCGATGGGGTGGCGGCGGTTAGACTGCTGGAGGAGGAGAAACTGGTGGACCAGGCCGGTGTTGATATCACCCGTGAACAACGTCTCCGGCAGGTGGAGGCTCTTCGTCTTGGTGCCGGCGGCGGAAAAGAGGTCGATCGTCATAATCAGGCGGCGGATTCGAGAGTGAGCAGAACAGTCGCGCCGTTCGGTCCGGGGACCGGTCCCTTCACGGCCAAAACGCCTTTTTGAGCGTCTGAAGCCACAATCGCGCGGTGCTTGAAGGTCATTGTGTCGCCGCCCATGCGGCCGGCCATGCGCGTGCCCTTAAAGATACGGCCCGGATCGGTGCGCATACCGACGGAACCCGGCTCGCGCTTGAAGTGGGAACCGTGCGAGAAGGGGCCGCCGTGGAAACCGTGGCGGCGGACGACACCCTGGAAACCCTTTCCTTTGGTGACGCCCTGGATGGTGACGTTGGATTCGAGCGGCACGATCTCGGCGGCCAGCTTCTTGCCGGCCTCCATACCCTCGAGCGAATCGACCATCCACTCGTGCATTTCCTGATAGCGAACGTTGGTCTTGCCCTTGCGGCTCTTCCACTCCTTGGCGCCCGTGCCGAGCACGACAGCGTCATAGCCGTCCTTCGCCTTCGTCTTGAGGCGGACGACCGTATTGGGTTCGACTTGGAGGTACGTCACCGGCACTGCCTCACCATTGGCGAGGAAGACGCGGGACATGCCGACTTTCTTGGTGATGAGACCGAGGGGCATAGGGGGCGGGAGGTTCATCTGGATCGGGTTGTCAGCTTGAGCTGACGCCGATCTCGAACGTGCGCCAACGGCGGGAAGCAGTCCAAAGACCGTTTCCACCGAAGTGCGCGGCAATGTACCCAGAATGATCAGGGGAGTCAACAAAAAAACTCCACATCAGGTTTTTCTCGGCAAGACCAGTGGTCAGCTGAGTAGTCACCGCGGCGAGAGCGGCCTCTAAGACCCTTGACTGGCAAGGCCGACAGCCATAGAGCGTAGCAGTTGTTCTTCGATAGGATCGGCTTCGCTTGTGAGCCTCAGCCACCCGGTGCCGCGCGCCGCGTGCCTGGGGCTCATACTTTCCCTGCCGCTCGGATGCGGCATCAGCCCTTTCAACCTCTCTGACGGAGATATCGCATGATCCTCCAGCTGACGGGACAGAAGACTGGTAACAACCAACCCCCTGCCTTCGGCGCCCAACACCTCGACCAGCTACTTCAGGAAGCTGCCACGCTCACACCGAAGCACCCGCTACTCATCGCGGTGGCGCACAGCTGCTGGCACGATCTCGACCACAGCAGTGGCTGGCGACAGCATAGCACGGTGTTCATGTCCTTTTTCTCGCCCCGGCGCGAGCCGACCGCACGTGTCACCCTAACGATCGGCGACCTGGTGATCTACAACGGGGTCTGCGACATCGGCACCCTCTATTGGCATCATATCGACTGGTCATGGCTGTCCGGCGACATCCGCCTCTGCCTCAATGAGCAAGAGGAATACCTCGTGCCGCAGCGGCATATCCTGCAACGCACGGACATGAAATGCGTGCTGTTCCACCCCCGGATCCAGCTCGTCCAACGAGAAGCCATCCTGGCGTGACCCCGTCACGCCTCCAACAACACCCCGCCGGCGACCTCATGGTCGCCGGTTTTCTGTCCAAAGCTTTTTAGGCCAGGGATGATATAGAGCCCACGAATACACGATTAAAACACGCTACCAACCGAGGTTATAGAGCGATGGCCGCGGATTCCCGCAGACGCACAGGTGCCAAACGATTGCCTGGGATGAACAGACAGAGTGGTGTCGACTGCGACGACGGACACCGGCCGGAATCGGCTCCCTCCGGGCCGGTCTGTTTTTGTCGTGATGCAGGCGCGCTCCGATTTCGGTAGGCTAGTGGCCATGGATGAAATCCGTCACGCCAAGGCCGCCAAACTCCGCGCTCAAGGAGCTATCCCCTACGCCGCCAAGTTTGATCGCACGCACACCTCGGCCCAGGCCCGAGACGAAAAGGAGGGCCAAGTGATGAACGTTGCCGGCCGTGTGATGCTGATGCGCGAAATGGGCAAGGTCACGTTCCTGACGCTGCAAGACCACACCGGCCC
>CAZXIV010000006.1:0-50496 GCA_964640945.1 uncultured Candidatus Peribacteria bacterium
CCCGGCGCGCAGCGTTTTTTGCTCCACTTTTTGTCGCGCTGACAAAAAGTGGAAATTCGTCTGCACCTACCCGGAGAAAGACCAAATCATCCATGAACCCAATGATCACTCTATTGACCACCCCCAAAAGTAAAACCACATTTACTTTTCCGCTAGCTACACCACTTCTTCTCCTTCTCCGCACTCAACGAAACCAAAAAAGTCCGCTATTATTCTCTGACGCCATTGACGTCTTATCACTCACCTTAATAGAGTGATAATCGGCCTCCGCTCCTCGGAGCTTCGGCCGACCAGCCTCTACCCTATTAGATCTATGCACCCGTTCGACCGCTTCACCCCCAACGCCAAGCTCGCGCTGCAAATCGCCGAGCAAGAGGCGAAGACCATGCAGAGCGCCTACATCGGTACCGAGCATTTACTGCTCGGACTCCTGTCGATCCCGAAGTCGCTCGGTTTCTCACTCTTCACCGGGGCCGGCGTCACGCTGGAGAATGTGCGTATCCTGCTCAAGGCCAGCAAGACCAGCAACATCGAAGGCAAGCACGTGAAGCACGGCCTCTCGGTTTTCCTGCACACCGTCATCGAACAGGCCGTCACCACGGCTCACAAGTTCCGCCATGCCAACGTCGGCACGGAGCACCTCCTCTACTCGCTCGTCTCCACCGGCAAGAACGCTGCCACGCTCATCCTCGAGAACATGCAGGTGGAGCCCGACGATCTGAAGGCCCACGTCGAGGAGATGTTTGGCCAGATCAACAGTTTCCGGGGCCAAAACCGTAATGTTGAGCAGTCGCTCGAAGCCTTCTTTCAAGGTCTCCAGGGCGCCATTGCCGGCTCCCAGAGTGGCACCCCGGCTCCCGAACCCGAAGGCCTCAAGCGCCGCCGCGGCGACCAGAACAGCAAGACCCCGGCCCTCGATTACTTTACGGATGACCTCGTGGCCAAAGCCCGTGAGAAGAAGCTCGACCCCATCATCGGCCGCGATACGGAAATCGAGCGCATTATCCACATCCTCTCGCGTAAGACGAAGAACAACCCCGTGATCATCGGCGAGCCCGGCGTCGGCAAAACCGCCATCGTCGAAGGCCTGGCCCAGCGCATCGTCGCCGGCTCGGTCCCCGCCCCCCTGCGCGACAAGCGCGTGCTCATCCTGAATATGGGCTCGCTCGTGGCCGGCACCAAGTACCGCGGCGAGTTCGAGCAGCGCTTCGAAGACATCATCAAGGAAGCCACCCAAAGCGAGAAGCAGATCATCCTCTTCATCGACGAGCTCCACACGGTCGTGGGTGCCGGCGCCGCCGAGGGTTCCCTCGACGCCGCCAACATCCTTAAGCCCGCCTTGAGCCGCAGCACCATCCAAGTGATCGGCGCCACCACCCTCGACGAGTACCGCACCATCGAGAAGGACCGCGCCCTGGAGCGCCGCTTCCAGACCGTCATGGCCGAGGAGCCCTCCCAAGAGGACGCTCTCAAGATCTTGAAGGGCATTCGCTCCTCGTTTGAAACTTTCCACCACCTCACCATCGACGACAGTGCCTTGGCCGCCGCTGTGCAGCTGAGCTCGCGCTACATCACCGAGCGCTACCTGCCCGATAAGGCCATCGACGTCCTCGACGAGGCCTCCGCCGGCAAGAGCCTGTCGCGCACCGACTCCGTACCCGAGCTCAAGGCCCTGGAGGCCAAGCTCGAAAAATTGACGGTCAAGCAGCAGTCGGCCGTCCACGACCAGAAGTACCACCAGGCGCTTAAGCTCAAGCAGGAGCAGCAGGCCCTCAAGGAGAAGCGTGACGCCCTCCTCAAGAGCGCCGACGGCGACGCCCGCTCCCCCATCTCCATCACCGAGGACGACATCGCCGCCGTGGTCGCCCGCATGACCGGCGTGCCCGTCACCAAGCTCCTCAAGTCCGAGGTGAAGCGTCTCGCCAACCTGGAGTTGGTTCTCAAGCAGTCCGTCATCGGCCAGGACGACGCCATCAAGAAGGTGGCCCGCGCCGTCCGCCGCAGCCGCGTGGGCATCGGCGACACCAAGCGCCCCATCGGCTCATTCCTTTTCCTGGGCCCCACCGGCGTCGGCAAGACCGAACTCGTGCGCACCCTCGCCCGCGAGGTCTACGCCAAGGAGGACGCCCTCATCAAGATCGACATGTCCGAGTTCATGGAGCGCCACAACGTCTCCCGTCTGACCGGCACCACCGCCGGCTACGTGGGCTACGAAGAGGGCGGCCAGCTCACCGAGGCCGTACGCCGCAAGCCCTACTCCGTGGTGCTGTTCGACGAAATCGAGAAGGCCCACCCCGAGTTCTTCAACCTCTTACTCCAGATTTTAGAGGACGGCGTCCTTACTGACGGCCAAGGCAAGCAGGTCGACTTCCGCAATACCGTGATCGTCATGACGAGCAATGTCGGCGCCAAGAAACTGACGCAGCAGGCCGCCAAGATCGGCTTCAAGACCGACGACGTGGCCGCCGCCACCGAGGAGAAGGAGTACGAGCAGCGCCGCGACGAAGTGCTCGCCGAGTTGAAGGAACACATGCGCCCCGAGTTCTTAAACCGCATCGACCACATCATCGTCTTCAACGCCCTCACGCAGGCGCACATCCAGAAGATCGTGAAGATCCACCTCGACGCCTTCCGCGCCCGCCTGAAGGGCCAAGGCTACCAGCTGAAAGTCTCAGCCAAGGCTGTCTCGCAGCTCGCCATCAGCGGCTTCGATCCGGAGTACGGCGCGCGCCCCGTGCGCCGCGTCATTCAGGAGAAGTTGGAAGATGAGATCGCGGAGCAGATCTTGAAGGGCATGTTCGCCCCGGGCGACACCATCGCCATCGATGTCGGCGAGGGCGACCGCCTCACCTTCAACCGCAGTGAGAGCGCCGAGAAAGCGCTGGCGGAAGAGGTAGAAAGTGAAGAGGTCACCGCCTAACACGCTGGCACCGGTCGACAAACAGGCCCCCAACGGATAGGGGGCCTGTTGGCAGGCCGACCAGAGCGGCCTACTCACCGTTGTCACACTCGAACCAGGCTTTTTCGAACCCATCCGAACCGACGCTAAAGGCTGTCGCTGCGCCTCGCCTTGATCCCCTTTTTTAAAGGGAAGTTGATGACCGGCTGGGTAGTGTGAAATTCGAGCAGAACACAGCTATCCCAAGCGGAAAAGCGGGATTCTCCCCAGGCCTATTTTGTGCTATACTATCCAGATATGCCCATCGACCCCGTCAAGATCCCGCAGAACGTCTACATCGAGGACCGCATTGTCGGCCCCCTGACGCTGCGCCAGATCCTGACCGTCGCGCTCGGCGGAGGCTTGAGCTACGTGCTCTACATCATGGCTCAGAAGGCCGCCGGCGGTAATCCTGGCCTCATCATCACCATTGTCCTTTGGATCCCCGGCGTGCTCTCGATCATCTTGGCCTTCGTTACGGTCAATGACCTCAGTATCGTGCGCCTCATCCTGCTCACCTTCGAGAGACTGAATAAACCGAGAATCCGCACCTTCGAACCGCGCACGGGCATCTCCGTAAACATCAAGACGGCCATGCCGGAACCGGAGAAGAAGGCCGCCCCGCCGATGCCTGCCACAAACTTCGCCGACCTGAGCGCCGTCCTCGACCGTTCGCCGGCCACCGCTTTGCCCGTCTCAGCCTCCGCCGAACCAGCCTCCATCCCCATTGCCAGCGCCCTCGAGCCCGGGCGCGCCCGCTCCTCTCTCCTCAGCACTCCCCCGTCCGCCGCTCCCATTCTCCGCGACCTCTCCGCCACATGACCGAATCCACCCCCTCCACCGTCAAACAACGTCACCGCAAGCCGGGTGCTTCCACCCAGCGCTTCCTGCCCGTGGCGGAGATCCGCGGCGACACGGTCGCCCTCAAGAACGGCGGGCTCCGCGCGATCATCGCCGTTGAAGCCTTGAACTTCAACCTGAAGAGCGAAGTGGAACAGCAGGCCATCATCGCCGGTTACGCCGCCTTCGTGAACACCATCACCTTCCCGCTGCAGATCGTGATGCGCTCCACGCGCACCAACGTGGACGAGTACCTGGTGCACCTGCGCGACCTCGGCAACAAGCAGAAGAACGAGCGCCTGGCCGAGCAGACCGAAGCCTACGTGCGCTTCATCGAGCGCATGCTCGACGTGGCCGACATCATGCAGAAACGCTTCTACGTGGTGGTGCCGCTCGACCGAGCCGTCCGCCGCAAAACTCTCCTGGAACAGTTCTTCGAGTGGATCAGCCCCGACGACACCGCCGCCAAAGCCGCCTCGCGCGCGCGCGAATTTCTCACTTACAGCAAGCAGCTCGGCGAGCGCGTCGACCTGGTGGCCACCGGCCTCAATAACATCGGTCTGCACACCCGCCGTTTAAACACGCGCGACCTGCTCGAGCTCTTCTACCAGATCTACAACCCCAAAACCTCGCAGGAGCAGAAGATCCCGCAGGACTTAGGGCTGATGAACGACGATAAGACGACGCTCTGAGAACGTTTAGCGCCACTCGATAACGGTCTCCGCCGGAAAGCGGACCTTCTTCGTGTGGGCATGCTTGTCGTCGGGCAGGCGGTAGCCCACCGGGCAGAGCACTACCGGGTGCCAGGGCGTGTCCTTAAGACCCAGCTCCATCTCGAAGCCGGCCGCATCGAAGCCTTCCATCGGGCAGCTATCGATCTGCTTCTCGGCGGCAGCCGCTAACAGGAAACCGAGCGCGATGTAGACCTGGCGAGCCGACCACTCCTTAAGGCCATCCTCAGTGCGTCCGGAAACCGTATTCATGAGCATGTCGCGGAAACCAGCGAGCGACTCCACCGAGACGCCGCGTTGCGCGGCCATGGAAGCAAGATACTCTTCCACATACTCGGGCGTGAGTGTGCGGCGCGCGCAGAGGACAATGAGGTGCGAGGCGTCGGTGATCTGAGCCTGGTTCCAGGCGTGGCCGCTAAGCTTCTGGCGAAGTTCGGGGTTGGTGACAACGATGAAGTGCCAAGGCTGCAGGCCGTACGAAGACGGCGCCAGGCGCAGGGCCTCCAGAAGCTCGCCAAGATCGGCGTCGGGGATCTTCTTCGTCGGGTCGAAAGCTTTGGTGGCGTAGCGCCACTCCAGGGCGGGGATGAGTGTCATAGTAATCACTTTATAAAGGAAAGTGACTGAGAACTCAAGGGAAAGGACGCAGAAGGGCATAAAGAATTGACACCTCTCGCCTACTCCGTAGAATAGAACCATTCTGTTCGGACGCCGCTCGTGCAAGGGCGCCGGACTCCCTTTACTTCCTCCTCTTGCACCCCTGTTTCATATGGCCAAAACCGTCATCCCCGTGGACAACAGCCCGATGGCTGAGCTCATGAAGTCGTCCCCCGCCGTCTTCCGCGCGGAGCCGGGCGAACTCGTGGAAGGCACCGTCGTCTTCCGCGGTAAGAACAAGATCCTCATCGATCTCCGCGGCGTCGCCACGGGCATCATCTCGGGCCGCGAACTCCGCGACTCGTTCAACACGTTCAAAGATCTTAAGGAAGGCGACCAAGTTGCCGCCCTCGTGCTTGAAGAGGAGAGCGACGAAGGCCTGGTCATCATGTCGCTACGCATGGCCAGCCAAAAGAAGGCTTGGGACCGCTTCCACGACATGGTCGCCGCCGAGCAGACAATGAAGTTTACGGCTCAGGAAGCCAATAAGGGCGGCCTCATCGCCAACATCGACGGCATCCGCGCCTTCCTCCCCGTTTCGCAGCTCTCCCCCGTTAACTACCCGCGCGTGGGCAACTCCGACGCTGGCGAGATCATCAACCGCCTCAAGAAGTTCATCGGCCACACCTTCACCGTCAAGATCGTCACGATGGATGAAGAAGCCGGCAAGATCGTCGTCTCCGAGCGCGACGCTATGGCCGAAGAGCGCGCCAAGGCCCTCGAACACCTCAAGATGGGCGACGTGAAGGAAGGTGTGATCAGCGGCATCGTGAAGTTCGGACTGTTCGTCACCTTCGACGGCCTGGAGGGCCTGGTGCACATCTCCGAGATCGCCTGGGGCCACGTCAAGAATCCGTCCGAGCACGCCGAGGTGGGCGACCGCGTGACCGTGAAGGTCATCGGCGTCGACGGCGACAAACTCTCGCTCTCCATGAAGCAACTCACCAAGGACCCGTGGGAAGAGGTGGCCGAGCGCTACCCGGTGGGCAAGAAGGTCTCGGGCACGGTTGTCCGCTTTGCCGACTACGGCGCCTTCCTCCGCTTGGAGAAGGACATCAACGGTCTCGTGCATCTCTCCGAGCTCGCCCACCAGAAGGTGAGCGACCCCTCCGAAGTGCTCACGATCGGTCAGAAGCTGGAGGCCCAGGTCATCAACATCGACGTCGACGAGCGCCGCATCGGCCTCTCGATCAAGGCTTTGAAGCCGATCGACAAGGAGACGCTTGCCCTGCTCCAGAAGGAACGCGAGGAAGAAGAGGCAGCCGCCAAGGCCAACGAGGATGCCAAGGAAGAGTCAGCCGAAGCCAAGGACGAAGGCGAGGAGAAACCGAAGAAGGCCAAGAAGGCCGACGACGGCGAGGGTGAAGAGAAGCCGAAAAAGGCTCCCAAAGCCAAGAAGGCAGACAAGGAGTAAACCACCGACACCTCCGACAGACGGATCGCCTCCTTGGAAGCGGTCCGTCTTTTCGTTAGGCTCGAACGCAGATGAAAGCAGTTATCTTCGACTTCGACGGCGTGGTGGTGGACAGCCAATACCACTGGGACCAGGGCAGCACCGAGTACATTGGGCAGATCGTGCCGGGCTGGACGCGCGCCCACGCGCCGCTGCTCAAGGGCCATAACAACGCCGGCTGCTACAAGATTTTAAGCGAGCAGTTTGGCATGACGATCTCACCCCTGGAGTTCGATACCCGCATTCATCGCTTCGCCCATTACGTCTACCACCACGCGGCCGCACCGACCGTGGGTGTAACCGCCCTACTGGACCGCCTACGACCATTGGTAGCGCCGCCATCGGTCGCATCCGCGGGTCATTTGCAATGGATTGAAACGGCGATGAGCCGCCTGGATCTGCGCCACCGCTTCGGCCAGATCACGACCAGTGAAGAAGTGGCCCACAGCAAGCCCGAGCCCGACGTGTACCTCAAAGCCGCCGAGAAAATCGCCTGCCTACCCATCGACTGCCTGGCTATCGAAGATACGGACGCCGGCGCCGCCTCAGCCAAGACCGCCGGCATGACTGTCATCGCCTTCCACCCGCAAAACCAAGACTGGCAGGAGATGGCTGGCGCGGACCTACACATCAGCGCCTTTGATGAGCTTGATGACGCGCGCTTGGCGGCCTTACTCCGGGAGTGAACTCTCACTCAGGAAGTGCAGGTGGATATAGAACACCTCCTGTCCGCCGCCCTTACCGACATTGAACGACAAGCGGTAGCCGTCGATCCCCTTTTGTTTGGCGAACGCCTGGGCCTTCAGGATGAGTAGGCCGGGGATGTGTGCCGTCTCTGACGTCACATCGGCAATGGAAGCGAGGAAGTGCTTCGGGATGAAGAGCAGATGAGTCTTGGCCTTAGGGTGGATATCCTTGAAAGCCACCACTGCGTCGTCTTCGTAGACCACGTCCGCCGGGATCTCCTTGGCCAGGATCTTGTGGAAAATGGTGCGTTCGGGGGTCATAGACAGGGGGAAAGACCCTCGCACCATAGCAGTCAAAAGTGGCTCTGGGACTTGCTAATTTGCCTTAAAAGGCGGATAATGGAGGTGTTTGATCAACCAAACTCCAGACCAGGCCCCCACTCTCGAAACGCCCGCGAATACGAAAGCGGTTATCGTCACGCAGCCCAAGCAACTCGAGAATCTTCTCGCGGTTATTGCCCAGGTTGGCCGCGTGTCCGAAAAGCAGGGCGACGCGTCTGGGGATTGGAGTACGAGCGGCGGCGACCAAGCGCAAGCTGGCAACGGCCAAAGCACAGCCACCACGGCCCGCGAGGAAGCGATCGCTGCCATCCCCGAACCGACCCTCATGCAGCAAGCGCTCACGCAGCACATCCAGCACGAGGTGACCGCGCTCCGAAACCAGGCCAAGGCGCTGACAAAAGCCTCCCGCCCCGGCGCTGCCTTTGAGCTCACCCAAATCTACGCCAAGATCCATCGCTTAAACGGGATGATCGTCGAATTGCTTACCGCCTCGCTCGAGACCGTAAAACGCCTATTCATCCGTGTCTTCATCGATCGCCAGTCAATCTAAGCCTTAGTCCTTCTTGTGATGCTTGGGCGCCTTCTTGTGCTCGTCCTCTTCGTCGGTCTCGCCATGGGAGCTGACGTGCGTCTTGGCGCCGAGCATGGCCGTGATGATACCAATCCCCTGCTCCATCCAGGAGAGTGGCTGAATGACGGTGGATTCGATGTGCTCGCTCACATGCACTGCTTTGCGGACGATCTTGCGTAGGTCCACCAGGATGACGATCACGTGGTAAAGCGCCACCACCAGCATGAGGCCAACAGCCGCATAAGTGAGGACGATCAGCTGGGTGGTGGAAATTGTGTCCATAGGGAGGGGCGGGAAGCGCTAAACTGGTATAGCACATGCTGGTCTACTTGCGCCATCTCCTGGCCTTGCCCTCCCGGGCCGCCCTCGGCCTGATCTGGGTCTACCAACGCACACTTTCGCCCGACCACGGGCTGATGGCGGTATTCTTTCCGTACGGCGTTTGCCCGCAACACCCCACTTGCTCGGCGTACGCCATGATCCATATCCGCACCGACGGCTTACTCCGTGGCGGTTGGCGAAGCTTGATTCGCATCCTCGGCTGTCACCCCTGGCGGAAACCGGACCCAGAGCGATTGGCCCAGCTCTAAAACACCTTCAACCAGGCGGCCCTTTGCCCTATCCTTAGGCCAGTCCTCAACGATCTCTTTCACGAAGCGGGTATCGTATAATGGCTATTACCCCAGTTTTCCAAACTGGTGACGCGGGTTCGATTCCCGCTACCCGCTCCATACAGTAGTAGCCAACTCACAACGCAGACTTTGTGCAGTTTCCAAGAGACTTCCCGTCGGTTCGAACCGAGCTAATTCTTTTGCATGCTTCACCTTCACCCTTCTGAGAGCCAATGGAACAAAATGTGGCTCGTAGTGCAGTTTCTTATCAGAAAGTTTCCAGTTCGAACCGAGGCCGCGAAGAACCCTCAGCTGATCTTCGGGTGAGCCATCTTCAAGGATCATCTTTGAACGCATGATGAGATCGAGACTGTCACGGATGGTCTGATGACGTGAGAGACGTGCCTCCTGTGCCCCGGCAAAGGCCCCCTCAGTGCTTCGAAGTTCTGTCCGAAGCTCAGACAGCTTGGCCTTCATGAGAACGCGTATATCGCCGTCCTTTTCTTCCACGATGTTCTCTTCAATGGTTCGAATCCTACGTTTAAGAGCTTCCATGGCTTCTGTGAACTGTTTCTCTCCCGCAGACACCTCGCTATCAGCATCCATTTCTTCGAGGACCTTCATGCCAAACTGGATGATTTCTTTAGGGATACTGACCTGATCGAGTTCCTCGAAGAGTTGCTCGTAGATGGACGAAGCAGCGAGAGGCTTCTCATGACACGGAACTTCACGCTTACGATGTCCGCAGCGGTAATAGTCGTAATCCCTGCCACCCTTTGTTTTCCGTTCGGCAGTAATAAAGGCTCCACACGTTCCACAGTGAAAAGCACCCCTTAAAGGAAAGACTAAGGTTCGCTGGCGTTCGTCAGCACCATTTTCTAAGTACACCTGGGCCTGATCAAATTCAGCTTGAGTGATCATCGGTTCATGCGCCCCTTGAATGAGTTCATCTTTCCAATGGAACTTGCCGCAATAGAAAGGGTTCTGGAATATCCGGTGAAAGGTCGAGAAGGCTAACACCCTGCCATTGCGATACACCGGATAGTCGCTCTGCATGACTCGATAGAGCTGCATCGTCGAGCATTGGTCATGTAACAAACGCTTCCACAATGAGCGCAAAGCATCGAATGTCTGAGGATCGGGCAAGATACGCTTCTGACCCTTTAAGGCTTCCGTTTCATTGCGATAACCGATGGGGGCGCGACAAGCCATCCATCCCCTTTCAAGCTTGCTTGTCATGCCACGCTTCACATCGATACTAAGCTTTCGCACATAGTCGGTAGATCGACCTGTTTCGACTGAGAGCATGATGGAACTATCGTGCTGATCGAACGTGCGATACGGAGTCACGATATGACGAATGACACCCTGTTGAAGTAACCACATCAGATCACCGCTATCCTTCGGGTTTCTTGTGAGACGGTCAATGTCCCAACAGATAACACCAGACGCTTCCCTACCCTGAATCCGACGAAGCATAGAATCGAATCCAAGACGCCCAGGAGCTTTCGCAGACTTCTCATCAGTGATTGTGTCGATAACGTCCAAAGAACGCTCAGAGGCCAGACGGGACAGCACGGAGACCTGGTCGTTAATCGACTGGATCTGACGCGCTTTATCGTCGGTGGATTTGCGAGCGTAGAGGAAATACTGCATGGACGAAGTTGTGTAATAATAATTCAAATAATTTGAACAATTAGAAAGTGAATGAAAGATAAAGTTCGAAATAAAATAGCGATGAGAAGGACTAATACGAAGGTTGGATATTCGTCCTCTTAGGGCATGGGTTTAATCCCCCATGCCCTGACGCCTGCTCTCCAGCTTCGGGTGACGAGCTGTCAATGACGCTCGCTCGCTCCGGCGCAGTCTTGCGCCGCGCCGCGCGAGCGGCGTCGAGCCATCGCAGAAAAGTTTCAAGCTTCTTCCTCGCCTCATCTGCTTGGAGCTGACAGCCGTAATACTGCTGGTAGTAGTGAATGAACGTGAGAACCTGCACAGCGCTTGGCTCACGCGCATGCAACAGAGATGAAGCCGTAGAAAAATCGCCTGTATGGAGCATCTATCTTCATCGTATGCAGAAACTCCAAAACACAAGGTTTATCCCACTCCCAGGCTATTTTTCCTCTCGATTAACCATTATTCCACCAAGCTAGCAAGTGAGCAGCAAGGTTTACGGCAATGCCGAATGCCATTCCTCCAATGCCAACCCAGAACGATGGCCACTGTGTATTTATTACGGAGATAGCAGCTAAGAC
This sequence comes from uncultured Candidatus Peribacteria bacterium, assembly GCA_964640945.1. Lineage (GTDB taxonomy): Bacteria > Patescibacteriota > Gracilibacteria > Peribacterales > Peribacteraceae > JAGOUB01. The sequence continues at coordinate 11,085 of CAZXIV010000006.1, forward strand.
CCCACCAAGAACAAGCAGCAACCAACCACCGAGCATCCAAATTTTGTAGGCCTTACTCGTGCGCTCAATCGTGACAGTGTGAGGTACTTCGACGATATGTTCCACAACACGAACGTTCTCCTGCGGGGAATACACGTCCGATTGTGTGAAAGAGGTTTGTTTCATATCTATTATTATACACCCTCTATAGATGGTGTTCAATAGAGGGTGCGAAGCAAAAACTAGAGGCGATGGCGAAGGATATACGCATTCTGTTCTCGCATCGGCTACGAAAGCTGCGCACTGACGCGGGAATGACACAGGAAGAACTGGCCCGAAAGGCCGGAATTAGCATTAAATATCTTCAAAATCTGGAAAGTCAGGAACCAAAGAATCCCACACTGATCTCCCTCGAAAAGATAGCGAAGGGGCTTAGCGTGGCGCCATCTCACTTACTTAACTTTTAACCTCTTGCTGATCGAGGTCGAAAGAATAGTCACCGGATTTCACCTTTTTCTGAGCACGTTTAAAGAAAAACTCAGGAGGTGTGACACTTTCCTTGCGCGCATTTTCTAGTCGCTCATTTAATTTTTTTGTCTCCGCTTCAAAAGCGTCAAAAGGCTTATGACGAGAAACAAGCGCAACCTGTCTATATGCATCCTGCAAATTTTTAAATTCGCCTGCCAGTCTCTTACAATCATCTAGATGATCATCGAGCTTAAGAGCTAAATAAATCGACGGCATTAAACCGGCCAAGAATGAACAAATGGCAATCAAATACTGCACTTTTGGACTCTGAGAATTGACCAAAATATGCCAGCCAGCAATAGAGCCACAAATTAACGGGACTCCTGCAAATAAAATTTTCATCCAACGAAGAAATCTGAGCCAACTAAACAGAGAAGTTGATGTATATAAACAACTTTCAGACCTTCTCATGCATTCTTTTGCTAACTCATATGAGATATCTGTATTCATAATTATCCGAGGGGAATAAAATCACCGAATATCTTCTGCCATTCGTCTCCTGCGAGATAGGTATAACCTCCAGACTCGTTTTCAATTGCATTCAATGCTCGAGAATATGCTGATTCTGCCTTGGTAACCCAGGAATTTCCTAAATTCATAATTTCATATGTGCCAGGCGCAAATATGTAATGTCCCCCTTTTAGGGATAGCCATTTAAAGAAATCTCGCATCATCCAATCATAGTAAAGTTCTGATTTTGCACGATATTCCCAATTTTCTAGAAATTCTATAGCTAGTAGTTCTAGCCAAAAAGATTTAAGTGGAACATTACAAACTTCCTGCCAACGTTTAAGCATCTGAATAAGATGAACAGTATTAGCACCTGCAATAGCTTTTGATGCAGAAATTTTTGCCCGTTCAGCATCTGGATCAGTGGTTTTATACCTTCCCCCGTTATTTGTATCACATATCCAATAATTACCATTCATGAGGAAGGCAGGAACTACCTCTATCGCATAAGATGCAAAGGGAACTAAAACAATTTGCCCATCTGCACTCATGTTAGTGACCGTATAGGTACTACTCAAAACGCCCTTAACCTCTTGCAGAAGCTGTGACTGCTTATTGCCTGGGCGAGATTCATAACGTTGATAAGTAGAAAAGGGCAGAATGAACATTACATCGATATCACGAGGAGGCCGAATACGAGTAAATTTCCCCCAAGATCCAACTAGAAGACTATTAGAGGTTTCAGAAGATGAATTATAATAATGCAAATTTAAACACTTCCTCACACCGCTATGCTTCGTTTGCCCGTCGTCTTTTTGAGCGTCTGTTAAACATAAATTTGAAATTAGTTTTTTAAAACGAACATCTACATTCATAAAAGTTAGGCAAAAAATAAATTACTTTAAGATTAACTTTCGCTTCCAGCCCTCTTTCCCGCCCGATGTAGCTGCCAATCTCTTCATTGGAGCTGTTTGATACGACTGTTTTTTTAATTTATCTCCATCCTTAATAGGAAGAGAGGCCAATGTGTCATCAATAACATTCAAAAAATCTTTAATATATGAAAATTCCACATCATATTTTTTATCTTCAAATAAAGCTCTATAGCTGTAGATCTTTTTATCAAAGGGGCCATATTCATATCTAATATAAGCAAGATTAGATATTTGAAACCCAAACACTTCGGTCGATTTTAAATCGATGAAATACGGCAATTTCATGAATTGCATGATGTCCCATTTCCAATTCAATTTTTTCCCAATATATGCAAATAGCTCGAAAGTTCTACGATCAATTTTTTCAGAAAAAAGATAATCTCTATCGATATGAAGGGCGGCAGAAAGCTTGTCGTATAAATCCTCTCCAATTCCTGTTGAGGGAGTGTAAGCAGCATTTTCAAGCTGACTCACGATTCTCTGCGTAGAATTGGCATTAGTAGCTAGCTCCCCTTGAGATAAACCCAAGTCTTTTCTACGACCATAAATTTTCTCGCCCAAAAGAATCATTCTCCTCTGATGAGAAGCTGCATCTTTGTACTCGTTTGTTTCAACGAGAGCTGAAAGCCGATTAGTGAGGGAGGAGCTCATAGGTGGACTGGTTGGAAGGATATGCTTGCTTGAGGAGGAGCGCGAGTGCGATGGAATCATTGATCTCTTTCTCAAGACGTTTACCAGCAGTGCCACGATACTTCGAGGGATGATCACGACCGTCCGGCTTAATAATGCAGTTCAGAAGAATCAATGCCTGCCGTTCCTGGTCTACGAAGTAATAAATTCTGAGTAAGTCATCGCCATAGGGACTACGCAGCTCACAGAGAGAACCATCAACGTTCCTTAATGGTTTGGCATAGGGCGGCTGTGGGTGGCCATTGAGCTCAGCGATGTAGCGAATTCTTCCTAGGATCGGAGTCAGGCCTTGATCCGAAAGTTGCTCCATCAACGCCGCCAGAGAGCCGGGATCTGCCGCTGAAGGACAATAGAGAACACGCATAGAGTATATACCCTATGGGGAATATATACAAGAAAAAAGTCGAAGTAAAGTCGGGGATAAAGATCGCGAATCAGCCCCTTTCTGAATAAGCTCACACAAGGAGCTGTCGCTCAATCCAATAACTCAACTGGCATTGTATCTTTGAGGGCTAGAGTCATTTCTTCTTCAGACTCCGTTCCTACCATCATGTTGACGGTATCTGCGATGCTATCAGCGGAGCCACGAATTAAGAGGATGGCCAAATTTTTCGCTAAGGACTGCATATCCTTTAGCCTCTGTTCGGCTAAAGCCTGAGTATCCAGAGATGGGAACGGCTTGGCATAATTATCGTAGAGACCATTCACTAATCGAACGTCGCGACTAGCCTCCTCATACAACACCCAGAGCCTCTTGGATTCTTTATAGATCGCCACATGAGGCTTTCCGTCCGTCACAAGAGGAATGACCAAGGCTTGCAGCCGAGTACGTGTCATCTCGGTACAGGAAGAAATAGGCTCTTCTAGATGCGGCTGCCACTTACGATTTGGAGAAAGCTCACGTACACCCCCAACTACATTCCCATCCTCGATAAGGAATTTTTCATCAGCCAATAACTTCCAACCTCTTTTGGCCAATGACAGAGCCGTACTCGTTTTACCAATACCTGATATGCCACCAATAAGACCAATCCCTAATCCTTCGTTTGCCACGGCAGTCCCGTGTAATGAGTACTTATGGTTTTTCTGACGTAGGAATTCAAGAATATAGCCTGAAGCCACTACAACATCAGAGACGCACCGCTGCTCAGCAGGTGTCGTCAGAAGCCACTCACGCTCGCTCTGGGTGCAAATAAAGTCATGTCTCGCACCGGCAACCCAAGATAAAGCACCATCGGGGTGTTGAGACGACGAAACCTCGGCATCGGGGATGAATTGCGGGAGGAAGGGGCTCTTTAAGCAATCACGCACAAAATCATGCTCACTGGGTTGCACAGCCAGTTCGCTGCCGTGGCTTTGGATAGAAAGACTGCTCATCGCTTGGAAAGGAAATGGGAATAAGCAGCCTCGACCTCGATGATCCTTTTCTCCCAAGACCAAGAGCGCTGAATTGCCTGATAGGCATTTCTCTGAAGAGTCGCCAGAAGCCTGGCATCGCCCAACAATCGATGAATGGCGATTCTAAGGCCTTTTATATCGCTATTTTGAACGAGAAAAGCTGTTTTCTGGTCCACGGCAAAATCCACCATGCCACAGGCATCTGTAGTTATGATTGCACAGCCAGAGGCCGCAGCTTCTAACATTGTGGTTAAAATCCCCTCTCGCTCTAATGACGGGCAGCAGAAAATTTTGGCACTTCGATAAAGTGATGCCAACTCTTCGGTCCCAACATTACTAAGTAAGCGCCAATGAGCATGTTTACTCATAAACTCACGAACAGTTGGAGCAAGTGGCCCACTACCTACTACGCATACATTCATTTCAGCGCTCGCAGCGTTCAGCATTTCCATAATCCCTTTATGTGGCAGTAATCTGCCCACAAATAGGAGATCGATCTTCCTCTCTTCCTTAGGATCTGGCGTGAAAACACGCGTATCGATACCATTTCTAGTCATTCGAACGTTTTTCAAAGTAAGGCTTTCCCGCCAAGCGGAGGCAATACTCGCACTATGAGCACAGAAGCCGTCAGGCCTTAATACTGCCAAGCGGATTGAATCCGTCCACTCAGGAGGAACTCCGTGTAGGTGGAGAACGTTTGTTAGTCTGGTGGGAATCCAAAGCGAATCCGTAGACATGTGCGTTGCTGCCACATCATATTTTTTCCATGACTTTTCATAGAATGGGACAGCTGCCAGTCCGAAGGCAGCAGACTCCGCATTCCACCGCAGCCAATCCGTACCAGGTTGGATTTTTGAATATTTTTTTGCAGCTGAATCCGGTACGCGGATGAACTCCACGCGCACCGCCGGATTATCCTGCAGAAACTCCTGAAAAATCACGGATGGGCTTTTGCATTCCTGAGTAAGGAGCGTGACTTTATGTCCTCTTTTAGCCAGAAAACGAGCGTGAGCAAGTGGTACCACTTCTCCACCGCCAACATAATAACTCGCCCGTGGTTGGTGAATTAAGATGCGCATTTCTTGGAAGAGTATGTCCAATGAGCATCCGAATATTGCACAAATCGATATGACAGCTGCTCAATAAAATTTAACGCGGCATACAAAATAAAAATCATCCTCCAGTAAAAGCTCAGGCTAAGGATATAGCGCCAATCGAACTTCGTTCGGCTCAGGTGAACATAATGAGCAAACTCATTGCATCGAAGCATGCATTTTAAATCGGATGAAACTCGCAGGTATGCTTTCCAGTGATGAGTAAAGCTGTAATAGGGTGCAAATTCGCATATTGCATCATAACGGACGCGAATAACCGTTGTACGACTAGCCGTATATTGGCCTGCGCAAATCCAAGTATCGTCCCCAATCGCTTGCTCCGGCAGTAGCAGATTCGCGCAAGAACGAGCGCACCAGATCCGACCGTGAAAATAGATTTTCGATCGCTTCTCCCACTCATGAAAAATCTCGTCGAAGTAGAGCTCATGGAAGTCATGCAGATGTTCAACAGGCTGGACGCTGACCTCACTCATGGGAAACATCGCTCTGCAATGGAAGACATGGGTTAAAACCCTCTTCCAGCGCGAATTTGGCATCATAGGAAGTGGGTGGCCTCCAACAATGGCCAGCTGGCTGTCAGCATCTAGCTGCCTCAACATGATGGTAAATGCATCGGGCATTGGTCGACAATCTGCATCGATTTTAATGATTTTGCCCTGATCGTTTTGATTCACCGTCGTGATGAGTGCATTTAGAGCATGTCTATATCCCTTCTTTTCCAACTTGATGATGTTGATTTTGGGATTTTTTTTAGCGGCTGCCTCAACAATCGAGACAGTGTTATCCGTGCAACCGTTTATGCAGATATGGACGGCGTTAAGGATATATCCCGATCGCAATGCTTCACTGGCAGCTTTAAATACTGCCTCAATACATCCCCCGATGGTCTTTTCCTCATTGTACGCAGGAATAATGACGGCAAAATCATGCCTCATAAATCTCATTGAGTACTTTCGTGAGATATTTCCGATAGTCGGGATACGGAATGCGTTCATTTTCAGCCAGACCAGCAATCGGCACCCAAACAATTTTGGCACCCTTCTCTTGGAATTTTAGATCTCCGATTACATCTCCTTCTGCATAAAAATAATGCTGAATATGCGTTAGATTTGAATCACCGAAAGCATGACATCGCGGATGCCGGGGTAATTTCTTATGAAAACACATCCCCAGCTCTTCATGAACTTCACGCTGTAAGCCATCCCAAGGAGTCTCTTTAGCCTCATGGATGCCCCCGCCAATACACCCGAGCCCATCACCATAATCCAGTAAGGCCAGCTCGCGGCCTTTATCAGTATTTCGAGAGGGTAAAACGTAGGACCCGATCCTTCTTGGCACTTGCCCGTTTAGAGCCTCAAGAGAAAATGCTGTATTCGGCAGAGTTAAATTAACTCCTGCAGAATCCGAAAAATGAAAATGTTCTCCTAAATCATCAGTGTGTCGCTCAGCAGAAAGAACATATTTCCTACCTTCATCTTTGTATTCAATCTCTTTCTCGTACCACTCTAGGTACTCTTCCATCGCCTTTTCACCTTCAGCAAACCTCAATAATCTCCCTAAGAAAACAGGCGTAAAGTACTCGCGAAGGCAAATAAGAGAAGCCTCAAAATCAGACTCAGCTTCCCTGGATTGCAGAGCATTAAAAACAGTCTGGCTCAAATGCTTAGCTGTACTCTGAGCGCTGTCGGCAAATCGATCCGACTCAAGAAGTAAAAAACGCAGCACACGCTTCTTTTGAACAGCAGCAGCGAGCGCTTCATTGAAGGCGGGATCGTCCGATGCTGCATAAGAGAGATGCGGTTGCATAGTGAGCTGAGGAGCTTCTAATTGATGACCATCAATCGCCTTACTTGAAAGATGAGGACAGGTAAGAAGGATACAGCTAATTTTCGCACGAACAGCATTCCAATGGCGAATAATGGTCTGCTCAGGGGATAGATTTAAACGAGCCGAGAGTTCCCTCATTTCCAGTTCACCTCGCTCCGTAAGAAGCTCAGTGCCCTCCTTATGCTCACCATGCCTGCAGAAGTAGAAGGTATGATTCATATAGACTTCAGCGAGACATAATAGTATTTTTACAACATATGCGCAAATTAGCAATAACCGGGCAACCAGAGATGTTTATATTCGACGTAAATGGCGTTTTGGATACACATCCTATGTTTCAAACGGAAGCTTGCCGTCAATTGGGACTAACTGATTTAGAAATTAATCATTTTTTGGTCGCTCTTGAGAGAAATTACGAAGAGGCCAAGTCTGCGGGCCTTGAAGAGCACATCCGACTGTCTCTCCCTGAGAAACATAGGCACCTACAAAATAAATTGGCGGAGCACTTCAGACAGCAAAATCACATCAATTCATCAGCACAATCGCTCATGGAAAGAATTTCTAAAAAAGGTATCCCCATCGCGATTTACTCGTCATTAAGCTCTACAGAATGGGAACGGCTACAGCGAGAATCTACAAAAGATATCCAATATAAATTTTGGGGGCGAGACATGCTGCCTGAGGCAAAACCATCAATGACTAACCTGCTGACCATTTGCGCTTATGCCAAAGTAGAACCAAGCACTGCTGTTATGGTGGGAGATAACATCATCAGCGACCTATTTCCCGCCAAACTCCTCGGGATGCGAACCATTCTTATCTCACCCTGGGTTGATCAATTTTTCTCATCTTTAGAGGCAGACGATATAACGCTTTGAAAGAGTGACGCGTTTTATTAGTTCCGAATAAGCTCCCAGAAGGAGCTCCATACACTTCCAACCTCTAATTTTGACAGAATATAATATTTAACGTAAAAAATACATATGAGACTACCCCTTACCGCTCAAATCGCCCTCACTCCCGAAGGAAAGCAAGCTCTGACTGAAGGAGAACGGATGGTACGGACAGTCGAAGCAAAACTTCTGGAAGGAACTTCGACGGAACAGGCAGGTGCCATCCGTCTAATGGTATTGGAACTTTCGCTCAAAATAGAGAGCATCTTCGCAGCCGGAAGAAAAGAAGGGGTGTTCGCCAAAGAATGTGTGGAGAGAGATAAAGTTGGGCTGCCACCCAACATAAGGCAGTAAGTATTCGTAGCTGGCCATTGTCCTGCCGACATCAGTTCCGGATAAGCTCCCATAAGGAGCTCCAAAATTGTATTTAAGGTAGGATTCAATCATGGAACGTACGAGCGCACGGGCGATTATTTTAACGAAAGATTCCAAGCTTATTTTGATTCACCGAAAATGGAGAGGAAAAGAATACTGGGTGACTCCAGGAGGTGGCGTCGAAAAAGGTGAGTCTCTTCAAAATGCTTTAGTGAGAGAACTCCAGGAGGAGGTTGGTATTACAATCAGTGTTGGCCACCTTGTTCTTGAAGTTGCAAAGGATGTTGATGACATACATTCAATTCAAAAATTCTTCGAATGTCAGCATATTTCAGGAGAGATTGGTTCGGGAATGGATAAAGCCATTAAAGAATCAACGCCCGATAACTTTTCAGAAGTCGTATTAGTAGATCAAAAAGAGGCAAAAAGCCTCAATATCGTTCCCAAAGAAGCGAAGAAATTAATCTTGGAAATAATGATGAATTAGTTCCGGATAAGCTCCCATAAGGAGCTCAACGTAAATTATATTTGACATAGAAAAAACTCCAATATATTCTAATAGTCCTCCCTGGATCTACCAGTGAGTGGTTTCACACTTTTACAGCATAGGAGCTCCCATGAATGCAGCGTTGGTCGCTGTTCCTCAACGGGTCCAGCACTATTTCGCAAAGAAGCACGATCTGACACACGAGCAGGCCGAACAGCGCTTCGACGAACTCTCCGAGTTCCTCCAGCGTTGCGCCGAGACCGAAGAACCGGTCAGTCCGACACACGAGGTCGATGAAGTCTGGCACTGCTTCATCCTCCACACCTTCCTGTACGCCCAGTACTGCGAAGAAGCCTTCGGCCGCTTCATTCATCACAAGCCGTTCCTGAACGAAGTCGCCAGCAGCGCCAGCTGCAACGATGGCGGCGGTGACGGAAACTGCAGTAACGACTGCGGCCAGGGCGACTGCAATAGCGGCGGCGACGCGTAAGCGACAAATTCCGGCCGTTCGTGCTACAATCCAGACGTCCTATCGCAAGGTAGGACGTCTTTTTTTCTCACATGCAACACTGGCTCCAGCATCTTCGGCAAGACATGGATGTATCTGAAATGAAGATTGATGGAGTGGAGGGCGTACAAATTAGAAAATTTACACATCTAGTCGGTAATGTCCGCGTGGCGAATATTCTTGTTGAACCGATTTCCCTTGAGGAAAAAACGTCTGTTGTTATTTATAATCGGGGCGGCAACAATAAATTTGGTTCTATTGGGGATAAGCAAATAATGAATATTCTTGCGCCTTTAGCCCGGCAAAATTTTATTGTATTCGCTTCGCAGTACAGAGGTGGTGAAGGAAGTGATGGAGTGGATGAATTCGGTGGCAGAGACCTTGATGATGTCTTGGCATTGTATGAGGTGATCAAGGCTCATCCGCATGCTGATATTGAACATATCGGTATGTTTGGAGAAAGCCGAGGTGGTATGATGACCTTTCTGGCACTTAAGAAGTGCCCCTGGATCAAGGCGGCAGCTACTGTAGGTGGTATGGCAGACTTAAGCCGAATGAAGAAACTTCGACCAGAAATGGGGAATGTTTTTGAAAAGTGTTTTGGTGGTGGGTTAAAAGATATACGCTCACGCTCTGCACTTCGTTGGGTCAAAAAAATCCCAAAGACAACGCCAATTCTTTTAATGCATGGCAGTGCTGATTGGCGCGTATCTCCTTTGGATACTTTGGATTTATCCAAGGCATTCATCCGGGAGCATATTCCATTTAGGACTATGATATTCGAAGGGGGCGACCATGCAATCCGGGAGCATAGAAGGGACGTGATGCAGGTGGTGATGCAGTGGTTTAAAAGTTATCTTCAGGAAGGTGCTATTTTGCCGTCCTTAGAGCCACATGGGTCCTAATTGATAGAGAATTGGTTCCTTATTAACTCCCATAAGGAGCTCCAGAGAATTCATAGCTTTGATTAACCATTTCTTTTTGTACCCCTAAACGGAAATACAACTACTGTATCCATATATTCAACATCCTATGCACCAGAAATGTGAGCTCAAGCCTTAAACCTTCCCCCGATCGTCACGCCCCCCGTGGCGATGGTGTATTCATGGATATCACGACTATGGACGCTGCCTCTCATTTTCAAAACCGTAATCAGTGTTTTCACGCTTTGTTCCCTCTCCACATAGCGTAGCAAAAGGATGCCGTCGACAATGGAACTCAAACGCAGTTCACTGGATTGCGTGCCGCCTAGCAATTGCCCGCTCGCCGCACCAAAGGCTTCTGTCGTCAGATACATCATGGTGCAAAGAATGCCCTTCATTTTGAAGAACATTGTCAACTGCAACAGGAACTGGCGAATAGAATCACTATCGAGCGATGCTGTTTCGAGTGAGGAAATAGAATCAATATTTACCCTTTTTGCGCCGATCGCATTCACAGCGTTTATGATGTCGAAAAGAAGTTTGTCAGGGTTGAGATCAATAACGCTGGGATTAAGAAAAATCAGCTTTCCGTCTTTTTCATACGCATCCAGATCCCAGCCATGCGCAAGCGCATTTCTCTTGATCTGCGGTACTGATTCCTCGACGGCAACGAAAACGGCTGGTTCGCCATCCTCGATGCCCTGCACCAAGAACTGCAGTCCAAATGTCGATTTGCCCGCTCCGGTATTTCCTCCGATAAGAATCGTATGCCCTTCGGGATATCCGCCGTCGACCATGAGGTCGAGCCCGGCTACGCCCGTTTTTCTACGCATGGAATATTCCACCGCCATAATGCTCCGGTCGATGGGAATTTTCGGATACACAACGATTCCATCCTTCGTAATATCGAAACCCACAGCTCCGGTACGGAAATCCACCCCCCGCATCTTGACCACCGAGAGACGCCGGATCATCGATTGCTCACCCATGACGTTCGTAAGATTAATGATGCCGTCAGCAATGAATTCCTCCACGCCAAAAACTGAATATCCATCCGTCGGCACTTCACTCACGAGCAGAACCGTGGCATCCAAGTATGAGAGAGCCGTACCCAGCTTGAACATGAAATAACGAATGAGATCCTTATCTTCCAATCGATAGAGAATCGCAGTCAGTGAATCGAAGACGACGCGTTTTGCATCGCTATCCACAACCATTGCGCAGATGGCCTCGATGATCGCATCTGCATCATTGCGTGTGATACGGGCATGTTCCTCTACCTTCAATGACGTCATTATACCGCTTAAATCACTGAATATGATCTTCTTATCCGCAAGCGTCTTGTCAGCAAAAAAACTGAACTGCCGCATGTTTTTAATGGATTTCTTAACCGGCTCGGTTATGGAAATGTAAATGCCAACTTCTTGGAGCTTATTCCAGCCTTCAAACAGCTACTGTTGAGAGAGAACGGTTTTCCCCGATCCGGCATGTCCCGCGAGTAGGACGACTGACCCCATCGGGAATCCCCCATTCAAAATAGTGTCCAAACCCTCGATACAGGTCGGACGGATCATAGTGTTCTCTTCGCTGACCTTTGCCATCGGCGATGAAGATTTTTTCAAATTTAAAGGGGAGGAATAATCAGATTATATGTACCTGCATTCTGGAGTACAACTTGAGCCGCCGCGTCCTGCATTACGCTTTTGATGAGGTAAAACTGGAAGCTGTCATCTCCGAAACGCAGGCGAAGAACGAGCCTTCGATCAAGCTATTGAAGCGCTTAGGAATGACACTGGACTCTACCCTCGAACGATTCGGAGAGCAGCAGGTGATCTACATGGTCAAAAGTGGACAAACGAGATTAGTTCCCGATAAGCACTAAGAGTAAGCTTGACTCCTATGAGTATCGCCACCCTCAAAACGATCAGCGCCGAAATCCACCAATTAGATGCCGAGGCCGGCCTCGCCTTAGAAGTGGAACAAGATCTAGACAAGTATCATGACGTGCTACGCAAAAAAGCCGAAAAAATCCTATCGCTTCCAGACCTAGCACCAGCTGGACCGATTAGGGTCGCCTTAGAATACTTCGCCAGCCAAGCCCACAAATATTTGGCCGAAGAAAATATGTTCGGCCTGGGCACTCTGCTGATCAGGCAGGGTTCAGCCCGAGAAGACCCCAATGAATTGGAAAAGTTGATCGCGGAAGCGGAGGAATCCTCGCTGTAAGCCTCAGTTCCGAATAAGCTCCCAGAATAAAAAGAGAGGACGCCGTCGTCCTCTCGGTTGCACTGCTCGTGACCGTATCAACGGTCTCCTTTGAAGCGATACCCTACGCCTCGGATAGTTTGGATGTACTGGGGATCGTCATCATCGTCCTCCATTTTCTGCCGCAAGGTCTTCACGTGCACATCGACTGTCCGCTCGAGAACGATGGCGCCTTCGCCGCTCATGCCACTCATGATTTGAATGCGAGTGAAGGCCCGACCCGGCTGACGAATCAGCATTTCCAGGAGACGGAACTCCGTCGGAGTGAGGACCAACTCCCGCTTATCCACCGTGATCTTGTGACGGACGCGATCGACACACACGCCCAGATGTTCGATGACGTCGTCATTCGATTCAGTGCCTCTGTTGACGCGACGGAGAACCGCCTTGATGCGCTGCACGAGGACTTTGTTGCTAAAGGGCTTCGTGACGTAATCGTCAGCGCCCATGGAATACCCAACGACCTGGTCAGTTTCATCGGACCTGGCCGTGATCATAATGATGGGAACCCACTTGGTGGTCTCACCAGCGCGCAGTTTACGGCACACTTCTAGCCCATCCATCGTTGGCAGCATGAGGTCAAGGAGGATAAGGTCCGGCAGGAGCGTGCAGGCCTGTTGAAACCCTTCCTGACCGTCGAAGGCGGCGGTCACATCGAATCCTTCTCGATGAAGGTGCCAAGTGACACTCTGGACCAGACCGCGTTCGTCTTCGATTAATAGAATTCTTGGCTGCTGCATGTCTCCCTCTCTGCATTAGATTAAAGTACGGCGAGCGAAAAGATCATGGCTTCAGCATAGACCTTTATTTATATCATCAAAACATATAATTATGTATTTGACCAAAATCCGTCAAATCCGTTCCTACGGCCCCAGCTGAAGATGGAACGTGCCTACTCGTAGGAATGATACTGGACTCTACCCTCGAACGATTCGGAGAGCAGCAGGTGATCTACATGATTAAAAGAGAGCAGGGCGGGCCTATTTCCGAATAAGTGCCCAAAACATCAACGGAGAGGAGAAACCGGAAGACAGTACTAACCTATGGGAGGAAAGAGTGTAATCGTTACCAGTCACCGCCGCTAAGCGGCGGCGTATCGAGTCCAACCAACCTCAACCCCATACCACTCCATCGGCATGATAATTGATACGGTCTACAGAAACCGGTATTATCCACAGTTACTTGCCCCGGTCCCCTTCCCACCCCGCCATGGTCATCAGCCAACCGATCACCGTCAAGACCGTCGTCGTCGCCACCATCGACAAGGTTTGGGAATATTGGACCAACCCCGGGCACATCACGCAGTGGAATAACGCCTCGCCCGATTGGCACACGCCGCGCGCGGAGAACGACCTCCGCGAAGGGGGCACGTTCAGCAGTCGAATGGAGGCTAAGGACGGCAGTATGGGCTTCGATTTCGGCGGCACCTACAGCAAAGTCGTGGCCGAGAAAGAGATCGCCTACGACCTAGACGATGGCCGCCAGGTCCAGGTTCTATTTGAAGCGAAGGGGGATGAGACCATCGTGACCGAACACTTCGATCCGGAGAGCGAAAACCCCGCCGAGATGCAACGCCAGGGCTGGCAGGCGATTCTCGACAACTTTAAGACGTACGCCGAGAATCACTGAGGGCGCTGGTTACTTCCGCTTCTTCGGCTTAAGGAGGGGTAACGCCGCTGCCGTCAGGCGTATCAGCTCGCAAAGCCAGGACGCATCCTCCCACTTGCCTTCGTCAATCCAGAAGAAAGGCTTCGAACCTGGGTAGGGGGGCGCCTCCTCGACGCGGCCAATAAAGTCCCGGCCGACTTCGGTCGGTTTGACGAATAATTGGTCGTCGCAGACAAGGGCCACGACTTTGTCATCGAGGTAGAGAGCGTACTCCCCAAACAACTTGCGACTGCGCACGGCACCAGCACCTCGGAGCTGCCCCACCAATTGCCCGATGACGGCTGTCTGTGTCGCCATAGGCATATGGTACACCGTCAACCGCCCTGCTAGCCTGGATCTATGAAGCGCCTCGCCCCCCTCTTCCTGGCATTCCTCACCCTCACCGCTTGCTTCGCGCCAGGGAGCACCACGTATAAGGATGTCTACGCCAGCATCACTTTCCAATATCCCGCAAACTGGCTCTTACAGCGGTCGAACACCGCCGAACGTAATATCGGTGTCGTTGCCTGGCTCTATGACCCCCAAGCGGCCGTCGCCGTGAAGGAGTGCCAAGTCAAATACCGTCGTCTGGACTGGTCCAGGTATTGCGGAGCCGAGCAGGCCGCCGCCACCATTGGCATCTATAACGAAGGCCTCGTGAACTACGCCACCCTCGACGATACCGAACGCCAGAACTTCCCCAGCTACGCTCCCTGGTACGAGGGTTCGAACGTGTTTGAGTATGACGGTCGGACCAACCCGCCCACCCATCATTTCCAGGTAAATTTCCCCAAGACCGCCGAAGGTTTCAAGGTGACGGTCTTCTCGCCCACCCGCTCGTCGCTGGCAGTCGGTCGGTCGATCGCCGAAACAATTGCCACCACGGCGCGCTGAGCTGTTCTTCTCATGACGACTCTCCCGCCTCATCTCCTCACGTTGGGTGACCCCGACCTGCGCCTAGCGGCCGAAGCCGCCGCAGCCGCCGGCACGATCATCCGAGACAGCTACAACCGACCGACGGAGATTCGCGAGAAAGGGGTGGGTGATCTGGTGTCGGCGGTGGATGAAGAGGCTGATCAGATGATCACCAGTTTGATCAGGGGTAATTTTCCGAACGACGCTCTCATTTCGGAGGAGCTCCAACCGGATGCTGCGGGCGCCAGCCGGACCTGGATCGTGGACCCGCTCGACGGCACCGCGGCCTTTCTCTTCCGCGCGGGTGCCGATATCCCCGCCGTGATGATCGCTCTCGAGGTCGACGATGTCCTCAAACTGGGCCTCATCCACCTCCCTCTAACGGGTGATTGGTTCTATGCCCTCACGGGGCGCGGCGCCTTTAAAAACGGCCGGCCCCTACGGGCGCACCACGCTCCCGCCACACTCTCGGAAGCCTGGGTGGAGATGAACCACTACGGCGACGCCGCCTACGAGACGCCAGCCTTCGCCACGCTCCGGCAGCGCCTGCGCTCGGCCGGCGGCGCCCGGTTAGTCACCACGCCCGTCCCTCATTCGGCTCTGGCGATGCAGCTTTTCGACGGCGAACGCCGACTCGGCGCCGTCATTCACGACAATAATCCCGCCCAGCTCAAGCAGGGCCCCTGGGACACAGCCGCGCCCCAGGCGATCGTGGAGGAAGCCGGCGGCGTCTTTTGGAATCTACGGGGCGAACGCTACGATCGACGCCAGCCCGAACCCATCCTCATCGCGGCCAATCGCGCCGTGGCCGACGCCATCCATCAACAGCTCTTCGCTTCGATCAATGAGCACGAAATGCCAAATATCTCCAAGGTACGAGGAGCGGATAGTGACGAATAGTTGTACGCTTCTAGAGTCTCGTCCGTTCTCCCGGATGAACCCATCTTCCCCTCCTTAGTTATGCGCCGCTCCGCCTTTCTTCTCTCTGGCCTCCTCTCCCTGTCACTGGCGACACCTGCTCAGGCCGCCGAACTATACGTGAAGAGCGCCATCTGGGGACCGGGCCTGGAGTCACTGCGGGTGACGTTGTCTGAAACGGTCGATAAAGGCTTCGTCCGCATCAGCCGCCAGGGGCACGGGCAAGGCTACGACTACAGTATGTTCACCCAGTATGTAGACGGTGAGAATGGTTTGGTCATCGATACCTCGCAACTCTTCGAGAACACCACCGGCGACCAGCTCATCACGCTGGAGCCCTGCCGAGGCGGGGTAGACACGTTGGCGCAGTGCGGCGAAATCTATTCCGATACGGTGTCGTGGGGGTCGCCCTGGTCCTTCTCCGACGTTCCCACGGATCATCCTCAAGCCGCTGCCATTCGTTTTGTGCAGGAGCGCGGCATCGTGACGGGCTACGGCGACGGCACCTTCCGGCCCGATGACTTTATCAACCGCGCCGAGTTTACGAAGATGCTCGCCCTCTCCACCTTCGGACAAGAGCGGATCAACGCTTGTCGCGCCTCCCTCCCCTTTCGCGATGTCCCGAGCCAGCAATGGTATACCCCCTTCCTGTGCCAGGCCTATTCAGAAGGCCTGATTGGCGGTTATCCCGACCAGACATTTCAGCCTGCGGATGCCATTAACTTCGCCGAAGCCGCCAAAATCATCGTGCTAGCGCACCTCGCGCAACACCCGGAAGAGAGTGTCCCGGCCGAGAGTGACCCCTGGTACGAGCGCTACGTCGATTACCTGCGTGCCCGCCAGGCTATACCCGCCACCATCGGCGCTGTGTCGAAAACCATCACCCGCGGCGAGATGGCCGAGATGATCTCCAGCCTGGAATCACCCCTGGCCGGCGCGGTCTATCAACTGGAACCGCTTCCTGTAAAAACACTGCGTAATTGGGCGAGAAACATCGTCTATACCTACTCCATCACCGCGCCGGCCACCAACGACATACTCCTCAATCGTGAGGCCTTCTCGGTCGGGGGCACGCGCTGGACGAACCCCGAACTGGAAATCTGCAAGGATAGTGCCTGCCAAGAGGTAGTCGACACTTGGACCTCAACCGATAACTGGACCGAATCCAATCTGGCCGTCCTGCGGAGTGGCAGCGATCTCCCCCTACCCAGAAACACGACAATGTACCTCCGTCTTTCGGTACAGATCTCGTCGACCGCCAGCGGAATGATCTCGCTGACGGTCGCGCATGAGGGCCTCGACCCGGTGATACTGACTGGCCAGGGCGAGTAATCAGGCCTCGACGATTGCCTTGAAGCCACCATACGCCATGTCCTTCATCTCAAAGGGCATCGGCTGGTTCTTCTGCTTCGGATCGTTCATGGCGGGATCGGCCATCACCTTCTTATTCACGCGGTCGCGGTGGGCCCGGTTCTTGTAGACGATGAACGAGAAGAGCACGACCTGGTCCGGCTTGGCCTTGGCCACTTTCGTAAAGGTCGTAACGACGCCCGGGGGCGTGAGGTCATCCTCCAGCGCCTCGATGTATTGGAGCGCGCCATGCTTCATCCACAACTTCTTTCCAAAGGTAGCCATCTTCTTGTAGGCGGGAAGGTTCTTCTTCGGCATGCGAATGAGGAATCCGTCGACGTAGGACATAGGTAGGTGGGAAAGAAATTAATAGAAAGGTAAAATTACAGCGTCTGTACGTACGCATCCATCTTCGCCAGGGTCTGCTCGCCACCCTCGAGGGCGCCGTGTTCTTTGGCGACGATCTGGAGCTCTTCGGCCGTCGGGAAAGTGCCGCGCATCGTCACCAGTGTTTTTTCAGCCTGCGCCTCAAATGTGATAACGGCTTTGAAATGCACCTTGCCATCATCGGCACCGTGATCGTGAGCAATGCGCTCCATCGGCACAATCTCGGTGAAGACGATGTGGTTCGGATAGTCGCGACCATCGGGTCCGTGCATCGTGAAACGCCAGGTACCACCTTCACGGATATCGATTTCTTTCGTAGTCACGGTAAAGCCATTCGGGCCCCACCACTTTTCGACATGATCAGGCTCGGTCCAGGCCCGCCAGACCAGCTCGCGAGGCGCGTTGACCAAACAAGTAATGGTAAATTCGTTGCCGGAGACAGTGGCAGGGCTCATTGCTGAACAGAGGGAGGAACGGCTACACGGCCTTCCTCAGCGATGTTCTTGATATCGGCCAATCCTTGTTCAAACGGCTTGCCGACCATCTTATCCATGCTCATAACAAGATGCATGGCTTTGGCCATGAAGTTGCAGTCGCCATACATGGCCTGGGTGATCACCGTCTGATCACCCTCCTGCTTAAAGGTAAAATCGATCGTATTCTTCGCTTTCATCGGCACGATAAACTCGATTGTCAGACGCACGAGCTCATTGGGGCGACTCTCAGTAATTTCCATGCGGCCGGAGCCGACTTTCCGATTCCCCTCCCAGGCGTAGGTGGCACCAACGCCCGTGGGTGAGCCACCGTAGGTACGCTTGGTGTTGGGATCTACCTTCTCCCAAGGCGACCAGGCCGGCCACTGGTGGAAATCATTCACGAGGGCAAAGGCGGCAGCGGCTGGCGCGGCCACGGTGACCGAGCGCTCGACCCGGAATGTTTTCGGCTGGGACGAGATGAACACGGCGATCATCACGATAACGATGAGTACGAGAATGATTGGCATCATCAGTCAGAGAGGAAGGAGACACGTGGAGTATAGCAGAAAGAAGGAAAAGATGCGTCCGCGTCTGGACGTAGTTGCCAGGAATTATTTCGACGACGCTAGCCCCCTGGGGTAGCCTTGGTCTATGAGCTTCCGCCGCCACTTTGCCGCCAAGACCCTGCCTGAGAAAATCCTCATCGCCATCGTCGCCGTCCTGATGATCGGAACGGTCGGCACGCTTTTGGTACGCGGACTGTCGCCCCAAAAACAGAACAACTATCCTCCCCACCTCGACGGCCCCCGACAAGACTCGCCCCGCCTGGAAGGTATCGAGGGCGCTACCTGGCGCCGCCGCTCATCCTGATGGTTTCATTCTTCGCCAAGATTCGGCTCCTCTGGCACGCCTTCTTCGACCGACGCGTTCCTTTGTGGACCAAGCTGCTCGTGCTTGGCGGCCTGCTCTACGGTTTGAGCCCCCTCGACCTGGTGCCCGATCTCTTGCCGCTACTCGGGCAATTAGACGACATTGGCGTGCTCATCACCGTCTTTACGGTGTTTTACCGCGCAGCCGCAAAACTCGGCACAAAGAAAACCAAGCGCTAGAACCAACGACTACGCCAATCGGGGTCGTTCATGACACTCAAACAGTTTTCACGAATCCCCCCGATCGCCGGGATAGACCGATCGCACAGGCTCGGATCTTTGAACTTGGCGGCCGCCACGCCGAAGCACCGAATACGATCGACCACGAAGCTAAACGCGGCGCAGTACTCCCCAACCACTGGTACTGTCGTCAGGCCGGGAAATTCGGCCGCGAGGCTGCGACACTCTTCGTTCGTCCGCTCATTGAGCCAATCGGTGGCCAGATCGCACAGTTCCGGCTCGCCCCGCCGGACAGCCAGAGCCTGTAAGCAGCCCTGCACTGATCGCGGTTCTACAAGCCGACAAAGCGCGATCCCCTCTTCGGCAGAAGCCGCCGCCGATGCCTGGTCGGTGAGACATTGCTCATAACTCTGGCTGCGGTCGAGACTGCACGCTGCAGCCGCTTCATTCAATGTTAGGCCATACTTATTTTCCAGCGAGAGATGATGAAAGGCGTCCGAACGGACGACGGCGCGCGCGGCCCCAATGGTCACCAGCTGGAGAATGAGAAAGACCGCAGCCAATAGGACAATCGGATCTTTCCAACGACGCAGGGAGACGCCGATGATGAGGGTCAACAGGGAGAGAAAGGTCACCGCGTGGAGAACGAGCATGAAGTGGCGCAGGCCATCTCCGTTCGTGTCCCAATACATCACCACGTCGTACGAGCTGAAGATGGGTTGATACAACCAGGCGAGCGGCAGGAATGTATACGTCACGAGTGGATCGCAGCCATTCCAGCAGAGCAGCGGCCATACAGAAAAAACGACCGTCATTACGGCCACCCCAACGATGAACGCGGCCGCTTCCGCCAACCAAATCAGGTATTTCATGCGATGATCCTAGGTCAGAGTCAGAGCCGTCGCTAGTCGTCAAAGCGCTCCCAGGTCCAGCTCCTCAGTCATCGTCACTTTGGAGACGAATTCTTGGTCGTGGCTCACGAGAATCATGCCGCCCTCGTACTCGTTGAGCGCCTCGGCGATCACGGGCAGGTGACGGAAGTTGATGTGGTTTGTCGGCTCATCGAGGATCAACAGACTGGGTTTAAGGAGGGTGAAACGCGCGAAGCAGAGCAGACCTTTCTGACCTTCGGAGAGCGACGCCACCTTGGCCTTCACCTTCTCGCCCGGCAGCAGAAAGCGCGCCGCCGTTTCGAAGACGAGCTGGTTATTAGGCTTCTCCATCGCCTCTTCGAGCACCTCGTACACGGTCTGATCGAGCGGCAAGCCAGAGAAATCCTGGCGGTAGTAGCCGATGTTCACGTCATCAGTGATAACAGCGCCCTTCTCCTTGCCGTTGGCCATCGACTCCAGCAGCGTCGTCTTGCCGATGCCGTTCGGGCCGGTGATGAGGATGCGATCACGACGGCGGATGGTCATCTCAACCTTTTTCTTCGTGGGTTTGTGGCCCACCATCACGGTGAGCGAACTGATCTTCACGAGCGGCAGCGAGAACGGCTGGGCTTCGATGGTGAAAGCCGGGATGGTCTTATCCTCGCGGCGAACGTCGACCTTATTTTCTTCAGCTTCCTCCACCGCGTCGCGCATTTTACTGGCGAGCTTGCGCATCTTGCCTCCCTTGTGCGAGAAGAAGTTGATCTTCTCCTTCTGATCGATGATCGCCTTCTCCATCCGCGCGTTCTGGCGCTGCTCCGCCTCGATCTGGTCGGCGATGCGCTGCACCACCTCGTCGTAGCCGCCGACGTGCTGCTCCACCTTATGCGTGTGCGCGTCCAAATAGAGCACGCCATCCGTGAAGCTGTTCAAGAAGGAAGCGTCGTGGGAGATGACGATGCAGGTCTTCTCGTACATGACGAGGAAACCGACCAAATGGTCGATTCCGGCCTGATCAAGGTTGTTCGTCGGCTCATCGAGAAGAAGGATATCTGGCTCTTGGATGAGCGCGAACGCCAAGAGGAGGCGGGCCTTCTGGCCGCCGGAGAAAGCTTTGATGTGTTTATCGAGCGGGGCGTGCAGGTTGACGGTGTTGAGCACGGTCGTAATGCGGCGCTCGATGTCGCCGGGCGTCTCGGGGAAAGCGTCCGAGAAGAATTCTTCCACAGTCTTCTCCATGTCGGCATGCGGAATCACCTGCTTGGCGATGCCGATCGTGGTGCCGCGCTGCTGGTGGATCTGACCCTCTTGAGGCTTCATCTCGCGCGTCATGAGTTTGAAGATCGTGCTCTTGCCGGCGCCGTTCTGACCCATGATCGTCAGCTTGGCGTTCTCGCGCACGGAGAAACTCGCCTGCTCGAGGATCTGCTTGTGGTTCTCGTAGTGGAACGACACCTCGTCGAACCGAAGGATGACATCGCCGTGGTCCATGACAAAGAAAGAGGGAACGGAACGACGAGATTCTAGGGAGATTCGACCGCAGTGCCTAGTTGAAATCGAAGGAAAAAGAGGCTATATCTGCACCTTCTCCGCTGTTTGACAGAGAAAAATCACAAGTCATTTTGCACACTTTTCGACAACCTTTCACCCGCCTCACAGCTACGCCTACACTGGAGCAACGATGACAAAGCGTTTTGTCGCCGGCTTACTTGTCTTATCAGAAGATGAAACCGGACGCTTCGCCCTCTTACAAAAGCGAGGCGACTGGGACTACGAGCAAAACCGATGGGAAAGCTACCCCGGCGGGTGCCAAGTGACCTGCTTAGGCGGCGTTGAGCCAGAGGACCAAGGGGATAGGGAACAAACGATGCTCCGCGAGGCGGACCAGGAGCTGGGCCCAGACTTTGTGCGACATTTGGCCGCCTCGCCTCCTCAACACCTCATCACCGTCCAGACCGACGTGCCGGAGCGGGAGGCGACGTTCTACTGGACCAGACTGCCGGCGGCGGCCATCGCGACGATTCGACTCCATCCCTCTTCAGGGGGCCTCGTACGCATGCGGCCGGGCACGCCGATGCTCAATATGTACACGGCCTTCAGCCGTGAGGGTGGCATCCCCGACCGGCGCATCATTGCCGCCTACCCCGAAACCATCCAAGCGGTCGAGTGCGCCTTCGCGCTTGCTCAGTCGTAAAAACCACCACCCGCGCGCACGTCGGGGGTACTTATTAAGGGCGCCGACGCCAATAGCACCAGATTAAGAAGGCGGCGATGGCCACCACCGTCAGGGCGGTAAGAGCCGATTCGACAGTCCCCACGTGATTCAGAAGCGATTGGTAGGTATCGGCGCCAAGGTACCCGAGCAGGAAAAACATGGCGCTGCGAATGTACGACCCCAGAAAGGTCGCGGTCAGATAGGTCCGCATGGGGATCTTCAGGACGCCGCACAGCACCGACAGCGGCGCACTCGGCACAATCGGGATGCACCGCAGGCCAAAAAGCAGGAGATCATCCTTCCAGCCGCCCGTGAAGCGGTGGCTGAAGTGCTCCACCTCCCGGTGTGAGAGGCCGATGGCCCGTCCAAATCGCCCCAGCAAGAAGTGTTCGCCCTTGTCACCCACGATATACAGTACCCAGCCGCCGAGCGTCTTCCCGGCCGAGGCAATGGCGATGAGACCAGCGATCCCCAGCCAACCGTAACCTTGAGCCGCCGCGATGGAGCCGCTGACGGCCAGGATGATCGGCGACGGAATAGGCGCGATCACCTCCTCTATAACCGAGCCAAGGAACACGAAGGCCGGCAGAGGAATGGCCTCCGCCCACGAAACAACAAGATCGGCGATGGCGTGCAGCATGTCCCTACAGACTACGCATTTCTCGCTTGTGCACAACTCAGCGGCGGCGAGCGGCGGCCGCTTCAACGTCCGATGCCTCCTCGACGATAAATTCGATCGTCCGCTTGCGGCTGGCACGGACGTCACCGCGCAGTTCCAAAACTTTTTCGTCGCGCGAATCGAGACGGAAGACGGTATCGATGTCCAACCGGACGATCGACCCTTCGAGCTGTTCAACCGCCTCCGACAGACGAGTACCGTCGGAGGCATAGAGGGCGATATCCTGCAGGTCAGCGTCACGCGCGGAGCCGTCGTTCGTGAAGGTGACGGCCGTCACGATAACGGCGTGATCACCCTCGTTCGAGAGCCGGACGCGGGCCAAGGTGCGGTTGCCGCCGTAGAGTTGGCTCGTGCGCACCGGCAAGAATGCGGCGGTGACTTGAGGAGTGTCGGCGCTTGGCGTCACCGTCGCCCGAATCAAGCGAGCGGACGCGGCCTCGATCGTCACCGGCGCGGAGGCCTCCACGGCTTCCAGTGAGAGACGGTGCTCGCCGGCGGCGGCCGCGCTCGCCGAAAAATCAGCCGCGACCGTGAGCGTGCGCGAGCCACAGGCAGGGACGGTGAAAGCCTTCAGCCGAAGCGTCGTCGGATCTTTGTCGCTCGGAGCCGCGCCGCGGGAGATACGTTGGCTGCCTTCGAGTAGATAGAGACGAGAGAGGTCGCGAGCGCTGCCGAGGCCCATGTGCGTCACCTCCAGTGACGTGACGGTGACATCGGCTTTGCAGTCCGCAGCGAGCGCGACGGTGAGCATTCCTACCCGTTGGGCCCCCTGCGGGATCGATCCCGTCGTGGGCACCGCCTCGACCGTGGCGCTCAAGAAAGACTCTGCCGCCCAGGCGGCCGGACTCCAGAGACAGAAGGCGCAGAGGATGGCGAAGACACGCATGGCTCTGAGTCTAAGCCCACAAGCACGATGTCGCGACGAAAAACCATAGTTTCCCCGCGCAGACGGCGAACATAGCCGCCAAAAATTGCCAGAAACCTGGACGTCGGACGGGAAGACAGCCCGGATCGTCTCGGCCCTGCTCGTGAGCTTCGATGAACAGCCGCTCGGGCCCCTGGGGGACACCAACATCATCTGACAAGGCCACCCCTGTCGCCCGCTCCCCTTTCGCCCACCCGGTCGCCGAGTGGGTCTTTTTTAGGCGCGCTGCGAGGTGATCACGCGCGCCGTGAGTAAGCCGGCCATCAGCGCCAGCGCCGTTAGGGCGGCGACAATGAGGACGAGCCTTTGGCCTCCGGAGACAGCCGAATGATCCTGGAGAAGAGTGGCGCTCAAGTCGAGGCCCGTCTGGGGTAAATCCGACTGGATCGTAACGTTTGTCGTCACTAACGCACTCCCACCCAGGTTGCCGCCGCTCACGCGGGCCGAGAACGGCAGAAGCGTCTGTGAGGCGATGTTGCGCGGCGCACGCACGGCGAAATGCAGCGTATACATTTGGTTCTTGAGCAGCTGATTAAAGCGCCAGCGCACCGATCGGCCGTCAATTTCACCCAAGACGGCAGCGGTGATGGTGACACCTTCGGGCACCTGCGCCTCCACCAAGAAACCTTCGGCCGCCAACACGGAGAAATTACGAACCGGGATGGAGAGCTGGAGAATGCCGCCCGGCGGGACCATCTCGTAGTCTGTTTCAATGGCAATAACCAGGTTATTAGCCACGCGACGAGGCTGTACGCCACCGCCCGGGACCGCGTTATTCGCCGGTATTTCCACCGGGCCGCCCTCCTGGATAACCATCTCACGGCTAACAGAGGACGCCGGTGGGGATATCGAGGATGAGGCAGGTGCCACCGACGACGACAGCGCAGGCGCCGACGAAACGGACGATGAAGAGGTGGGAGCAATCACCATCGCACCACTCCCGGCCATCACGGCGCCGGACGCCGAGAACACTGCCCCGCTGCCCGTCATCACAGCCCCCGACGCCACCAGCACGGCCCCGCTCCCCATCGTATCTGGCAGCGCCGAAGACGAAGAGGATAACGACGACATTGTCAGGCCGACACCGGCCGACCAGGCGGATGAGGACCACATCACCATGCCCGAGCCACCCTCCATCCCTTTATTCACCACCAGGACCGAAGCCGATGCCGTGGTGGGGGCGTTCATGCCGTCTTCACTCACATCGCGCGGCGTGCCCGTCACCACGACGATGTTGCCGTCCTCCACCACCGGCGGCGGCAGTGTGTCACCAGACTTCTTCGGCGGCACAATCGTGCACGCGGAGAGCAGGATGACGGCAAGGCAAGCGGGAGGGAGGAAACGCATGTCCGGAGCATAGCAGGCTCACGACCCGAAAGTGTAGGCGTAGGCGGCGACGTTGCCGGCCGTGAATGTGAGGCGCACCTCATGTTGGCCGTACGTGCCTTGAAAGAGCTGGTAGAGATCGTGGCGATCAATTGTCAGTGGCCGCGGTACCGAGCCATCCACCGACACTTCGGCCGCGATGGACGCGCCCTCGCGCTCGGGACCAAGTACCAGGTTTACTTCGCCGGCCAGCGCCTTGATGATGATGGCGCCCGAGCCGCCCACAAGCACCTGACGCTCATCCGCCTGGAGTTGCCAACGCCCCTCGAGAGCCACGCCATGGAGAGGAATATTTGCCGGCGCAACATAGTCCCTCGGCTCTTCAGTGGGAATAAGGCCGCCATTCACGAGCGAGGACCAGCCACGGATGCCGAGGTACGTTTCGGTTGTGACCGGACGGCGAGCGGCACTGTCATCCACCTCGGTCGGGGCGGCGCTATCAAAGGCATAGCCGGCCTCAAGGAGCAGCGACTCGATGGCGGCGGCTGTCTCTTCGTAAGCACCCTCGCCAAAGTGCTCGTAACGAATGCGCCCCTTGGCATCGATCAGATATTTGGCCGGCCAGTAGTGGTTGGAAAAGGCCCGCCAGGTGCCGTAAGCGTTATCCTGCGCTACCGGATACGTGAGGCCGTAGCGGTCGATGGCAGCCGCGACATTCTCGGGATCGTGCTCAAAGACGAACTCCGGCGTGTGCACGCCTACAATCAGGAACGGCCCGGTTTTGAAGCGGTCCCAGTATCCCTGCAGATACGGCAGCGTCCGGATGCAGTTGATGCAGCTGTAGGTCCAGAAGTCGACGAGGATCACTTTGCCCTCAAGATCGGACGGCCTCAGCGCCGAACCGTTATGCCAGGGGCCAAGTTTCGCGAATTCCGGCGCCGGACCGAGATCAGGCAGCGCGCCGTCAGCCGTGGGGACGATCCTGTCCGAGGCCGGCTCCTGGTCGGGAAAGAGGCTTTCCTCCAAACGGGAGGCGATCTCGGCGGGCCGCGTGCCGGCCAGGTAGACCTGGAGGCTCGAGAGTAGATTCCACTGCAGGGCAAGCGCTGTCAGGATGAGCAAGACGCCGGAGAGACGCTTAATGAGGCCGGTATAGCGGCCGAGCCGGCGGGCGCCGTGCACCGCGTACTGGCCGCCGTAACCGATGATGAGGAGCGGCACCGCCGCGCCAACGGCATAGGCCGCGAGGGCGAAAAACGCCCAGACGCCGGGCTGATCGCGGACGAGCGCGAGTGCAAAACCGAGCGCTGGACCAGCACACGGCACCCAGACGAGACCAAGCGTGAGGCCGACGCAGAAGGCCGTCACCAGATTGTCCCCCTGGGTCTTCCGCACACCGTCTTGGACATTGGCTCCAAACTGCTGCAGCCACGCCGCGATGACACCACCACTCTCGAGTAACGCGATATTGAGCCCGAGTACCACCACCGCCACGGCCCAGCCGTCCGCCACGAAAAACCACGCGCCCAGGAGGCCGAGCAACCACTGCAGCCAGCGACGATCAGTCAGGAAGCCGGCGCCGAAGAGCACAAGAATATCGAAGGTTGCCGTCTGGATGAGCGAGGCAGCCGTCACAAACTGCATCAGGACGATCTGCAGGAAAAAGGTAATACCAAGGAAGCCAACGACCATCCCGCCGGCCGTCACGAGCGGCCGCCAGCGGCTACGCCCGGCCATACTGACACCGAGCATGATCGGCACGAGCGGCAGGATGCAGGGCAGGAAGATCGTGAGAACTCCGGCCAGAAAGAGGGTGACGAAGAGCGGCAACATGAGGAAAACGGACGGGCAAAGATTAGCAGCGCCACTCGGACTCGAGGCCGTTCATCCTGGACAAAACCATCTCTTCTGTCCGAAAATGTTTATTTAGGAAATGGATCGGTAAAAAAGCAACAGTAACCCCCACTTGTCATCTGTCTGAGCATCGTCTTCATGGCTTTTCTATGCTAAAATAAGGAGATTTCGCCCGCGTGCCAAATCGATACCAACACCCATGCGCTTGCGGACCCTCATGTTCGGCTGGGAATTCCCTCCGGTTCACTCCGGTGGCCTCGGCGTAGCGTGCGAAGGTTTGGTGCGCGGACTGATGAAAAACGGCATCGACGTCACGCTCGTCTTGCCGCACGTGAGCGCCAAGGACGCCGCCCACCGCGATGTGATCTCCGCAGCCGCCGACGTCTGTAGCGTGGTGCCGGTGGCGAGCAATCTCCGCGCCTATGACGATCTGCGCGCCTTCGCCGCCCGCAGCGGCCCGTCGCACGCGCTCTACGGACCAGACCTGAGCGCGGCCGTGGCGCACTACACCGCCGCTAGTGTGGAAGCCTCGCAGCACGTCCAAGCCGACGTGGTCCACTGCCACGATTGGATGACCTACGGCGCCGGCGCGGCCGCCGCCAAACAGCGCAGCGTGCCGTTGGTGACGCACATCCACGCCACCGAGCTCGATCGCACCGACGGCTATCCCGACCCGTGGATCTTCGACCTGGAACGCCAGGGTTTCTTGGCCGCCGACCGCATCATCGCCGTCAGCGACTACACGAAAAATCTGCTCGTACGCGAGTACGGCATCTCTGCCCAGAAGATCAGCGTCGTCCATAACGGCCACGATCCCGAGGCCACGCGCGCCAAGCCCGTGCTCATGAGCCGCGCCGGCGGCAAGCGCCACCCACTTGTCCTCTTCCTCGGCCGCCTGACGGTGCAGAAAAATCCCCTCCAGTTCGTCGCCGTCGCCAAGCAGATCGCCGCGGAGCGCAACGACGTGCAGTTCGTGATGGCCGGTTCGGGACCCATGCAAGGCGAGCTGATGCAGGCCGCCTGCCAGGCCGGACTCTCCAACCGCATGGTCTTCGCCGGCCAGGTGGACAAGCGCGAGGCCAACGCCTTGTACGCCGCCGCCGACTGCTTCGTGATGCCGTCACTCTCCGAACCCTTCGGCCTGGTGGCCCTCGAGGCCGTGGCCCAGGGCACGCCCGTCGTCATCAGCAAACAGTCCGGCGTGAGCGAGGTGCTCGCGCACGCCTTCAAGGTCGACTTCTGGGACACGACCAAGATGGCCGACTGCATCCTCACCATCCTGCGCGACGAGCCGCTGGCCCGCCAACTCCGCACCGAAGCCCCCCGCCTGCTCCAGCGCCTCTCGTGGCAGCACCAGGCGAAGGCCGTCCAGGCCGTCTACCGTTCCCTCCTCCGTTCCTAACTTTTTATGAGCAACCGCGCCTGTTTCTACTTCCAGGTCCACCAGCCCTACCGCCTCCGCGATCTCCGGATCACGGACATCGGCCAACCTGGCCTCGAGTACTTCGACGACGCAAAGAACCGCGAAATCTTCCGGAAGGTGGCGGCCAAGTGTTACCTGCCCAGCAATGCCTTGCTCCTGCGCCTACTGGAGGAAAACCCCGACTTCCGCGTCTCGTTCTCGCTCTCGGGCGTCTTCCTGGACCAGTGCAAGGAGTACGGCAAGGACGTGCTCAAGTCGTTCCAGAAATTGGCCAAGACGGGCCAGGTGGAGTTCCTCGCCGAGACCGATAGCCACTCTCTTTCCGCGCTGGCCTCTACCGCCGAGTTCTGCGCGCAGGTGAAAGCTCACAGCCAGAAAATCAAGAAGCTCTTCGGCAAGACGCCGCAAGTCTTCCGCAATACCGAACTCATCTACTCAAACGAGCTCGCCGCCCAGGTCCGCCTCCTCGGCTTTAAGGGCATGCTCGCCGAAGGCGTCGACCGCCTGCTCGGCGATCGCCCCGCCGGCGATCCGGTGGCCCCGCCCGCCTTCCGCCTGTCCCGCCCGATCGAACGCCTGCTTGCCGCCGCCCGCGGCAGCCGCAAGCTCCCCAGCCGCAGCTTCGGCGTTCTCTTGAAAAACTACCGTCTGAGCGACGACATCGCCTTCCGCTTCTCGGATCGCAATTGGCAGAGCCATCCCCTCTCCACCGAGACGTTCGCTGGCTGGGTGAAGGACTGCCCCGGCCACAGCGTCAATCTCTTCATGGACTACGAGACCTTCGGCGAGCACCAGTGGGCCGACTCCGGCATCTTCGACTTTCTAGCCGACTTGCCGCGCGCGCTCCAGGCCGCAGGCATCGCCACCGTCACACCTTCGCAGTCGCTCAAGGACTGGAAGGGCGAGAGCACGATCTACGACGCGCACGCCGTCACCTCCTGGGCCGATACCGAACGTGACCTCTCGGCCTGGCAGGGCAACGCTGTCCAACTCTCGGCCCTGCAGGACCTCTACGCCCTCGAGGCGGCCGTCCTGCAGAGCGAGGACACCGGCTTGATCACCGCCTGGCGCCGCCTGCAGACATCCGACCATCTCTACTACATGTGTACCAAGTACTGGGCCGACGGCGACGTGCACAAGTACTTCAGTCCCTACGACTCGCCGTACGAAGCCTACCGCCGCTTCAGCCACGCGCTCCACGATCTGCGCGCCCGCCTCGCTTCCTCCCCTACCCGCTGATATGCCCCGCGCTCTCGTTCTTGGTAACGGCCGGATGCTCGCGACCTTCGACGATCGCTTGCAGCTCCGCGACCTCTACTACCCCTATGTGGGCTTGGAGGATCACACCACCTTCGGCAACGCCCACCGCCTCGGCTTCCATGTGCAGGACCGCGGCTTCGCCTGGGTGACAGACCCGGCCTGGCAGATTCGCCCGGCCTACCGCGCCGAAACGCTCACGAGCGAATCGGAGATGGCCCACCAACAGCTCGACCTGAAGGTGCGCGTGGAAGATTGCGTCCACCCCGTGCACGACATCCTCATCCGCCGCTTTTTCCTCAAGTCGATGACGCCCGGCGAGCGGACGGTGAAGGTCTTCACCCACCACGACTTCCACATTTACGGCGACAAGCAGAAGGATACCGCCTTCTACGAGCCGCACAGCAACACCGTCATCCACTACCGCCAGACACGCTACTTCCTGATCGGCGGAACCTCGAGCAAGCCCCCGTTCTGCCGAACCGGCGCCCAGAACGACACGACCGACTCGGTGCTCCATAGCCTGCAGAAGCTCAGGCGCTGCGGCATCTCGAGCTTCGCCGTGGGCAAGAGCAACTACCAGGGGTTGGAAGGCACCTGGCGCGACGCCGAGGACGGCATCCTTTCGGAAAACGCCGTCGTCCAAGGCTCGGTCGACTCGTGCGTGAGCGTCGACGCCGTGGTGAACGACAAAGAGGAGACCGAGGTCGTCGTCTGGCTGTGCCTGGGGCAGTCGCTCCAGGACGTGGTAGCCCTCCACGAGAAAGTGATGGAGGACACGCCCGAGCGCCTGCAGCGCAACACGAGTAATTACTGGAAGAGCTGGGTCCATAAGACCCACCGCGACTTCGGCGGCCTGCCCTCGGAGCACGTCAACCTCTTCAAACGCAGTCTCCTCATTCTGCGCACCCACGCCGATGACCGCGGCGGCATCGTGGCTGCGGCCGACAGCGACATCATGGCCTTCAACCGCGACACCTACACCTACGTTTGGCCGCGCGACGGCTCGCTCATTAGCCTGGCTCTCGACCGCGCCGGCTACGGCGAAGTGACGCGCCGCTTCTTCGATTTCTGCGCCCGCGTGCAAATGCCCGACGGCTACCTGCTGCATAAATTCAACCCCGACGGCTCGCTCGGCTCCACCTGGCACCCCTGGTACCGCGACGGCAAGGCCCAGCTGCCCATCCAAGAGGATGAGACGGCTCTACCCATCGTCGCCCTCTGGCACCACTTCCAGCAGACGCAGGACTTCGAATTTTTACAGAGCATGTACGAGCGCTTCGTAAAAAAGGCGGCTGCCTTCCTCTGCGCCTTCCGCGAAGAAGAGACCGGCCTGCCGCTCCTGAGCTACGACCCCTGGGAGGAGCACAAAGGCATTTTCACCTATACCACGGCTACCACCATCGCCGGCCTACACGCGGCTGCCCAGATCGCGCAGATCCTCGGCCACTCGCACCACTCGCAGGACTACCAAGCGGCGGCTGACAAGATGCGCCAAGCGCTGCTCTTCCACCTCTACGACGAGGAGACCGGCCGCTTCTTGAAGAAAATCAAGCGCCAGAACGGCGAGACCACCGAACGCGACCGCACCATCGACGCCTCGATGGCCATGGTCTGGCGTCTCGGCGTGCTGCCCACCGACGACCCGCGCGTCGTCTCCACCATGGAGCAGATGGAGAAGGCCCTCACGGTCCAGACGTCGGTCGGCGGCCTGGCGCGCTACAGCCACGACACCTACCACACGGTGGTGCCGCCCAGTGTCGAAATACCGGGCAACCCCTGGATCATCACCACGCTCTGGATGACGCAGTGGAAGATTGCCCGCGCCCAGACGCCCGCGGCGCTGCTGGCAGCCAAAAGCGGCCTGGATTGGGTGCTCAAGGCCGCCAGCCCCGCCGGCCTCCTACCCGAGCAGCTCCACCCAACCACGGGCGCACCGCTCTCGGTGAGCCCGCTCGCTTGGAGCCACGCCGCCTACGTCGACACTGTCCTCGATTACGTGGAACGCGAACGTCAGCTCGGCGCGTGATAGGATGGGACCAATGTCCCGCTCCACCCTCCTCGCCCTCGCCCTCCTACTGTTGCCCGTCACCGCGACGGCGGCCAGTGGCGAGAGCGTACCGAACCAGGCCGTCACTGCTCCCGCCGAACCGATTGGCGAGGGACTCTTTGCGGCCGAGACGGAAGCGGCACTTTTACGCATCAGCGAGCGCCGGCTGGACGCCCGCGCCACCTGCCGCACGCGCCTGCGCAAAACGAGCATCACCACGCGCTTCACTGTGCTCGCCGACTGTTTCGAGGATGATCTCCTGACGAAACAGGCCGAGCTCAAGGTGATGACCGATACCCTCGCCCGACTGGTCGGACTGAACGACAGCCTGCGCCAAGACGCCCTCCAGACCATCGCCGCCGAGAGCGACGCCATCGACGCCCTCGTGGACGGCCTTGAGAACCGAATTTACGCCTCCGAGGCCGATCTGCAGAAAGCCCGCCAACGCTTCATCCAAAAATACGTCGCGCCGCGCTGGTTGACATTCACCCGACTGCGCGCCGACCTGGCTTGGCAATGGACGACCTGGGCTGTCGCTATCTTGGCACCCGCAGCCGCCGAAGATGCACCAGTCGACGAAGAGGTGACAGCACAGCGCGACTGTCTCAACCAGGCGGCCGCCACCTTGCAGGAGAGCGTGCCTGCAAGCGACAACGCCGCCGCTCGGACGCTACTCCACGATGGTTTAGCCCAGTTAGCCAGCTGCACCGGCCTGGAGACGAGCGTACACTGAAGCATTGATGGCCCCCTCTCGCCTCCGCCACCAGGTCGAACATACGCGGAATAAGCACTCCCGTGCCGTGATCGTGAATGACACCATCATTATTCGTTTAGCGAGAAACCTCAGTAAGCGCGAAGAAGCCCGACACATCGATTATTTACTCAAGCGTATGGCCGTCGTTCTCGCGCGCGAGCAGCAAAAGACGGTCGTGCACCCCTTTGGCCGCCTGCTCCAGGGACACAGCGATGAGACAGTCCACCTCGAAAGCGGCCGCACCCTCACCATCAGTCTGCGCCCCGGCACCCGCACCCGCCTCCACACGGACGGCGACGCCTGGACTGTGACCGTCGGCCCCACGCTTCGCACCCAGCCCTTCCACCGCCTGCTCTGGGCGGGACTCAGCCGCCAAGAACTCCCCCGTCTGGAGGCCCTCGTCCGCGAGATCAACCGCCAGACCTTCCAGGTACCCGTGCGCTCGGTGCGTCTCGGCATCGCCTCGTCACAGTGGGGAAGCTGCAGCAGTCGCGGCGTCGTGATGCTTAATACCGCCCTGCTCTTTCTGCCCGAGCGCCTACTCCGCTACGTCATTATCCACGAATTGGCCCACTGCCTGGTGCCGGGGCACGACGCGCATTTCTGGTCGCACGTCGGCGAAGCTTGCCCGGACTACAAAGCCTGCGTCCGCGACCTCAAGCGCTACCGTTTGCCACGGCTTTAAGCCATCGCCGCGGGCCAGCTGGCGCTATCCCAGAGCGGATAGTCCACCTCTTTTAAGAGTGTACCGAGCACGTAGACCGGCAGGCCCACCACGCTCGTGAAGTCGCCTTCAATCTTGCTGATGAGCAGCTGGCAGCGGCCTTCGATTTGGAACGCACCCGCGCAACCGGCCCAGCCGCCCTGCGCAATCCACCAGTTGATCATCTGTTCGTTGAGCGGCGCGAAGGTGACAGCCGTCGTGCAGAGGCCCAGCACCGCTTTGTCGCCGCGCACCACGCAGATGCCCGAGTGACAGTGCGCCTGGTGGCCACTCAGGAGCCGGAGCATGCGCTTGGCGTCTTCCCCATCGGTCGGTTTTTCCAGGAGTTCGCCACCAGCCGTCTCCACCACTGAGTCACAGCCAATGACGGTCGCCTCGGGGTGACGGGCGGCGACATCGAGCGCCTTCAATTTGGCGAGCAACTGAGCGCGGCGCGAAGGCACTCCCTCGTCGCAGGCCGACTCATCCACGGTGCTCGGTACCACCTCGAAGGGCAGTCCCAAGCGCCGGAGGATCATCGCCCGACCGGGGCTGGCAGAACCGAGAATAAGGCGTTCGGCCGACATAATCGTTTAGCGGAGTCCGACAGCAGAACGGACGCGCTCCATGGTGGCCCTCGCAACTGTACTAGCCTTCTTAGCACCCTCCATTGCAATCGCCTCGACCTCCTTCGGCTTATTTTCTAGTGATGCACGCTTCAGACGAAGAGGAGAAACTGCATCTAGATAGGTCTGCCACAAGCGCTTCTTTGCCTCACCATAGGGCAAACCATTTCGGTATTCGTTAGCCAAAGCTGCCTGCTCATCCTCAGATAGAAAGAGCTTATGAATCTGGAAAACAACACAGGTATCAGGATCCTTCGGATCATTCATACCACGACTGTCCGTCACGATGCCCATAACTATTTTTTTTGTCAGAGCTTCGTCGGCGAATAGCGGAATAAAATTATTGTAGCTCTTGCTCATTTTCTGACCATCGACGCCCGGCACCACTGCAACCTCTTCACGAATAACTCCTTCGGGGACCACTAACGTCCCAGGACCATAGGTGTGATTAAATTTAATAGCGATATCACGACTCATTTCCAAATGCTGCTTTTGGTCCTTTCCAACTGGAACTTTGTCGATGTCATAGAGAAGAATGTCTGCTGCCTGAAGCACGGGATATGTAAATAAACCCACATTCGCGGCAATCCCCTTCTCTACTTTATCTTTATAGGAAACCGCCCGCTCAAGCAGACCCATTGGCGTCAGAGTGGAGAGGATCCACATCAACTCAGGATGCTCTGGCACATCTGATTGGCGGAAGATCGTCGTCTTAGCAGGATCAAAACCACACGCCAACAGATCGAGGAGCATGTCCTTATTAAAGCTCCGAAAGTGAAAAGTATCTTGAACACTCGTGAGAGCATGAAGATCAGCAATCATGATGTAACCCGCCTCAGCCTTCGCCTGCCACTCAATATTTGGAAGAACATATCCAAAATAATTACCGAGATGAAGTCTGCCGGACGGCTGGATGCCAGAGAGGACGCGCATGAGGGCAGCTTAGCGAGCTCCGCGCTTCTTCGGTAGGCGCTCCCCGCCCCGCTGGAAACGGGCGATCGCCTCCAGATACGCGGCCGGCAACGGCGATGTAACGACGAGCCTTTCGCCGGTGATAGGATGTGGCAATTCGACGCGGAGTGCATGGAGGAAAAAGCGCCGGAAGCCGTATTTTTTGGTAAAGGAGACGTTGCGCTTCTTATCGCCGTAGAGTGGATCGAGCGCCAAGGGGTGCTGGATGGAAGCGAAGTGGCGACGAACCTGGTGGTGGCGGCCCTTCACGAAGCGGGCCTCCACGTCGGTGCAGTCGTCGAACTTCTGCACCACCTGGTAGCTCGTCTCGGCCTCCAATAACTGGCCCGCTTCGTGACCGGCGAGCTTGGCCTTGATAACGCCGGCACTGGTGAGCATTTTGCCCGCGACAATCGCGCGGTAGACCTTGGTCCAACCGGCGAATTTACTTTGGATGACCGCCTCCAACGTGGCCTTGGTACGCGCGAAGAAGATGACACCCGAGGTCTCAAAGTCGAGGCGGTGGATGGGGCGCACGCCCGGTTCGTCCTTCCGGAGGAAGTCGAGGAGCGGAAGCTTGCCGACCTCACCGCGCCCACGGACCACGAGCTCTTCGGGCAGCTTGTGGACGGCGATAAGGTAATCGTCGCGGTACAGGATACGGGCGGGGTTGATAGGCATCGACCTGAGTGTACAGGACGAAGGGCATGAGTAGGCCAAAAGCGATCATCAAGAAGGGCAGCATGCGGAGCGGACGGTAACGCGGCACCCAAGAGACTGGATGCGCGAGCGGAGCGGACGGAGATCCTGCCGGGCGGGCAGGGTGACAGACATACGGCGGGCGCGCGGCTGCTTAGCGAGCCACTCGACCAGCTCGGTACTGCGGGCGTCAAAGGTGGACGTCGCCCACTGGCTGCAGTCAATCGTGACGCTCATGGGGGAGAGGAGGATGCTGGGGGTCATGGACCTAAGTGTACGCACGTACACCCTTCGGTCAATGCTCCTGTCGAGACCAAGATTCCTATGATTGCATGCCAAAAACGTCTCATCCTGGAAAAATAGATGTGGTGTACATACATACACCTATGCCATAGAAAGAAGCCCCCTCGCTCTGTGCGTGGGGGTCTGAAAGTTTTGTCAGGGCTGTGTTTTATACAGGTACTTCGCGAACAGCAAGGAAACGATAGAAGCCAGGCCAACGACCGCTTGATTCTATGGAATCGATGACGCGCCCCGAGTCACCGCGCTTGAGCACCGGCACATAGTTGTACCTTTGAAGCGGTGTCGAGGAACCAATCGCGACCACGGGATACTGGAGTTGCGCATGAGGATACTTTGCGCCAAAAGCCAAAAGATGCTCGATCCGTGCCGGTCTCCAAACAGGCTCCGAGGGCCATGATTCTCTTTCGATGACCCTTTGAATCTCCTGAAGGGAGTTGTACCCCTCAAAGAATTCGAAAAGCTTAGCTTCGAACTGGCGAACGCCATCATCACTGACCGTAAATGATTGAGTGATGCCATCGGTCACCAGGTGGTAGTGACCAGCGTCGATCAGGCTCGAGATCGTACGACCAGCGGGCAGAGTGACACTCAAGGGTTCCACGAGCAGCGGCGTAAGCTGCAAAGCCGCACGAAGTGCATCACGGTTGCCGAGAGCCGCATCCGGATCGCACAAATCTTCAAGGGTGCCACTGGCAACGATCTCGCCCAAACGCCGTGCTGTGATGCCTTGTTGCTCCAATATTTCCAGCACTCTGATGAGATCTCTCGTACGTAAACTATTACCCATCGTCGTCTCTCCAAATAAGAACTTGATTGTGTGCCAGCGTTAGGAACATTTCCTTTCGTCATAGCTCTAAGAAACCGCTTCAACCTTCGAAGTCTCTTGAAGCTATGACGAATCGCGAAGTGTGTGAACCATCTATTTATTATTATTGGTATAATAAAATTTTTTGTCAACAGTACTAAAAACACCAATATAAAACAAAAAGACCACTCTCGTGGCCTTTTTGTGTTTGTTTGCCGTCTCTCCTGAGGCGACAGTGACGTTTGCAGTCGCTGGGCCTTTAAACGGAAAGGGGCGGAGGGGAGGTGTCCCTCAGTTCTCTGCCGCGCTCTGGTCTCTTGTTTCTCCTCGTGACCCGACGAAGTCCCCGGACCGGCCTGCTGCAAGAGTCCGTGAAGACTCGAGAGAGACACTGGGGAGGAAGGGAGTTCGCTCGAAAGGAAACCTCAATTTTTCGAACGGTATTGCGGAGCAGAGAGGACTGTGGCCACGCTGGGAGCAAGGACGGTCGCTAGACCCAGGGGTGTTGCAAAGGTGGTTTGCTGATGTGTGGCCGGGAGGAACGTTTGCGATGCATGACCACGGTCCTCTCTACGTATTGATGGGTGGTGTGAAGGGGCGGGTTCTTCTTCTCTGTGTGTGTTGGTCTGCGGGGTAGGGCCCTACCCCGTGTCCGTGTGTGCTTCTTCCCTCTGTGTGTTTGAGAATGTTTGTGTGTGACTTGTTCTGGGTTCCGACTCCGAACAAATCACGCCACTGTACGTTGATGGGTTGGAAGAGACAAGGAATGGGGGTTGAGTGGAAGCCAAGAAGATGGTGTTGTATACGAAAAGTGTTCAAAGATGGCTTAGGGCTAATGAGGGGATTTTTAAGGGTTTTGGGCTCGATGTCATGGTGAGCGGAGCCGAACCATGACATCGAACAGATCTTAACGATGACCGTGATGCGATTCATTCCGACACTCCGCCGATACATGAAGGAGATTTTCATCTCCAGCTATCAATGCCTTCTTTTTCTTTCTACTCCAGCGTTTGATCTGTTTCTCGCGCGAAACTGCCTCACACACATCGGTGAAAATTTCTACATGAACCAATTGCACTGGCCGACGATCGTGGGTGTAGGACTTTGGATCCCATCCGGTTTGATGTTGATCTAACCTAGATTCATAATTATTCGTTAGACCAGTGTAATAACTGCCATCACTGCAGAGTAGAATGTAGAGATAGTAGGAATTTGGTGGCATCAACGTACAGTATATCAAAAACACGTCGCCCCTCGGCTCCGCTCGGGGTGACATGTTTTTCGCAGCAAGATCAATCCTTCACTGCAATCCCCGGCACTGGGAATGGCTGGCAAAACTCCGTCACCTGGGCGTGAATTTGCTTGAGGGCCGCTTCGTCTCCCCTCTTTTGGATGGCCTTGCTGATGAAGCCGGCGAGCGTCTTCATCTCGCCTTCTTTCATGCCGCGGGTGGTGATGGCCGGCGTGCCGATGCGAAGGCCGCTCGGCTTATAGGGCGGGAGCGGATCATCTGGAATGGTGCTCTTGCTGGCGGTGATGCCGACGAGATCGAGGACCTTATCCGACTCCGAGCCGTCGATGCCCCACGAGGTCATACAGTCGACGACCATCAGGTGGTTGTCGGTGCCGCCGGTCACGAGCGTGCAGCCTTTCTCAAGAAGCGACTCGGCGAGTTGCTTGGCGTTCTTAATGACTTGCTGCGCGTAGGTCTGGAAAGCAGGCTGGCTGGCCTCGAGCAACGCCACGGCGATAGCCGCCGTTTGGTGCATGTGCGGCCCGCCCTGGAAGCCAGGGAAGACGCTGCGGTCGATGAGCGTCGGCAGGTTCGCGATGGTCTTCTCGGGCGCCTTGAGGGGATTTCCCACCGTGCCCTTGCTCAAAATCATTGCGCCGCGCGGGCCGCGGAGCGTCTTATGCGTGGTTGTCGTCATGATCTGAAAACCGTCGTCCAAGGGATTCCGAAGGGCCTTGCCGGCGATGAGGCCGGCGATGTGGGCCATGTCGGCCATCGCCACCGCCCCCACCTCGTCGGCGATCGACTTGATGGCGGCGAAATCGAGCTGACGCGGGTAGGCCGAGAAGCCGGCGAGAATGATCTTCGGGCGTTCCTTTTTAGCCGTCTCGCGGAGCGCTTCATAATCGATGCGGCCGGTAGCGATATCGGCGATGCCGTAACGCACGAACTTGTAGAGCTTGCTCATGTACGTCACCGGGCTGCCGTGCGTGAGGTGGCCACCGTGGCTCAAGTCCATACCGAGGACGGTGTCGCCCGGCTCCAGCCAGGCGAAGTAGGTGGCGATGTTGGCGGCCGCACCCGAGAGCGGCTGCACGTTGGCGTGGTCGGAGCCGAAGAGGGCCTTGGCCCGGTCGATGGCGAGCTGTTCTACCTGGTCGGTGAACTGCTGGCCGGCGTAATAGCGACGACCGGGATAGCCTTCGGAATACTTATTCGTAAACACGGTGCCAAGCGCCTCCAGCACGGCCTCAGACACATAATTCTCCGACGCGATTAATTCGAGCCCATCGCGTTGACGAGCCATCTCGCCCTGCAGGGCGGCGAACACGGCCGGATCGGTCTTCTGGAGGTGCGGGAAAGACATGGACCAAAGACTACCTGAGTCTGTTCATGCATACCAAAAATCCTCGTCTTGAGGCAGGTGCCCACTGATTGGTTTCCACTTTTTGTCAGTGCGATAAAAATCTTTTCTCCTAGTAGGTGCCAACCTACGAATTGGTACTTTTTGTGCGCGACAAAAAGTACCTCCCTAAGGGACTGCGAGCCAAGCCTTTCGCCC
>CAZXIV010000007.1:0-50466 GCA_964640945.1 uncultured Candidatus Peribacteria bacterium
GCACGAAGCGAAGGTTGGTGCCCGGACGTTCCTCCCCCGGCGCAGGGCCGAGGGCGGTCATCAAGGAGCGGACGGCTATCGTTGCGCCTTCCTTAGGCGGATGCAATGGCTTTCACCGTAAAAAGATCTCGATGGCCTGCACGGTGAAATGGAGCCGTCCACGGGGATTGAACCCGTGACCCCGTCCTTACCATGGACGTGCTCTACCACTGAGCTAGGACGGCTGATGTGGGATGAAACAAAAGATCGAATCGTCTGGAGCACAGTGCTTCTGATGATGGACGCTCTGCTCGCGCAGAGCGAGGCACTGCGCTAGGACATTTGAGGAACGATGATGCCAAACCTCCGCAGGGCCTGCGGGACGCCAGTGTAAAAGGCCCTGTGCTCTCCCACAAGCTCAGTTGGCCTCATTCTCATCAGGAGAAAGGGGGTCTTCCGCCGGGAAATCGGACCGCAGGCGGAGGGGTTGGTTGAGGAATTAGTCGATGAAAAGGTGGCCGCGGAACGATTCGACGGACTCCAAACGCCGCCGCGGCCCGTGCGCTGGTGGCGCCCCTGGCCGGTCAATCCGTCGTGGCCAGTGTCTCGGTCCAACCTTGCGGCTCTTTTCCCTCGGCCGCGCGCAGAGTGTTTTTGAGCGTATGGAGCGCGAGCAACCCGCACTTAAGACGGCGTGGCCCAATCGGCACGCCGAGGAGTGCGAGCATCTCCTGGCTGGTCAGGGCGGCGGCTTCGGTCGTCGTTTTGCCCACGAGCGTCTCGCCGAGGATCGACATGCCTGCCTGGCTGATGGCGCAGCCTTGGCCGTCCCAGCCGAGCGCGGTGATGCGGCCATGTTTCAGTGTGAGTGAGAGCGCGAGTGCATCCCCGCAGCTGGCGTTTGTCTCGTGCCGGACGGCGGTTGCGTCGGCGAGCGCCTGCTTGGCGCGGGGGGAGCGGTAGTGGTCGAGAATGTTGTCGGCGTAGAGGTCCATATCAGCGGGTGAGGCGGCGATTCCAATCGGTCACAATCTCGTCCACGGCAGCGACTAGGGCGTCGATTTCCGACAGGGTGTTGTAGGGTGCGACCGACAGTCGCGACGAGGCGGCGAGGCCGAGGCGGGTGTGGAGTGGCTGCGCGCAAAGATGGCCCGAGCGCAAACAGAAGCCGCGTTCGCCGAGCATGTCGGTGAGGTCGTGGGGGTGGAGGTTGGCAATCGTGAAGCTGAGGCAGCCGTGGCGAAGGGCGGGATCTGCCGGGCCGAGAACACGGACGCCGGGGATGTCGGCGAGTGCGTGCGCGCGGGCGAGCAGGGTGTGCTCATGCGCAGCCACTTCGGCGCGCGGCAGTGTTTGCAGCCAATGGATGGCGGCCGCCAAACCGACGGCTTCGCCGATAGCAAGCGTGCCCGCCTCGAAGCGTTGGGGCGGATCGGCGGGGATGAAACCCTCTTCTGTCACCGCTTGTACCATGCCGCCGCCGCCCAGGAAGGGCGGCAACTTGGCGAGTATTTCCGGCCGGCTCCAAAGCACGCCGATACCGGTGGGACCAAAAATCTTATGGCTGGAGAACGCCAAAAAGTCACAGTCGAGCGCCTGCACGTCGATCTCGCCGTGGGCGATGGCTTGCGCGGCGTCGATGCACACGAGCGCGCCGGCGGCCCGGGCGCGGGCGACGATGCTGGGTAGGTCGGGCCGGACGCCGAGGACGTTGCTCTGGGCGGTGACGCTCACCAGGCGCACCCGGCCATCGGCGAGGGCGGCGTCCAGCGCCGCCAGGTCCAGCTGGCCGGCGTCGTTGGCGGGAATCCAGCGGATGTCGAGGCTCATCGCCGCCTGCAGTTGCTGCCAGGGGATGATGTTGCTGTGGTGCTCAAGGGTACTGATAACAACGGCGTCACCGGCCCGCCAGCTGGCGCTCAAGCACCGGGCGACGAGGTTGAGGGATTCGGTCGCGCTCTTGGTGAAGATGACTGAGGCGGGGGAGGGGGCGTTGAGAAATCTCGCCACAGTGGTGCGGGCCTCTTCGAAGCGTGCCGTGGCGGCTTCGGCCAGGGGGTGGAGGCCGCGGTGGCCGCTGCCGTTTTCGCTTTCATAAAACGATCGGATGGCGTCCAGGACGGCGGCCGGCTTCTGGGTAGTGGCGGCGCTATCGAGGTAGATTAGCGCCTTTGGTTGGCCGAAATACGCGAATTGCTGGCGAAGGGGATTGGGATCGAAGGGCATGGTCCCGTATGGTACGCTGGACACTCGTCTTCCTGCCACCAGATGATCTCCTCTCAGACCGCCAAAAACCTCGCTCTCGCCTTCTTCGCCCTTCTGCTCCTGTGGGGTGGGTACGTATTTATCATGTACGCGGGTATCAAAGAGCATTTTGGTCACCTTCTCCCCGCCAGCCCGGAAGATAACCGCGTGCAGGACGTCTTAAGCGCTTGCTACGATGGAGACACCTTCTGCCAGGGGCTTCATGCCTTCCTGCCGTCGTTGCTCTTTACGTTCGAACGGCTC
Organism: uncultured Candidatus Peribacteria bacterium; assembly: GCA_964640945.1. Taxonomy (GTDB): domain Bacteria; phylum Patescibacteriota; class Gracilibacteria; order Peribacterales; family Peribacteraceae; genus JAGOUB01. The sequence continues at coordinate 2,488 of CAZXIV010000007.1, forward strand.
GCGCCTTTTTTGATGTATATCGTCGTCAGCGTCCTGGGTATCGGCGGCTGGCTTATTTTCCGCATGGTCCGTGCCGAACGGTCTGAGTCTCCCGCCATTCGGGTGTGGACACTCGTGCCGCTCCTGCTTGCCGCCATCTGGGTGTTGTTTTCCTCGCTGGCCGGCGCCGACCCCGGCCGGGGCGCGCCGCTCAAGTGGCTTGTGGATCCGAATTCCAACTATTACTCCCAACGTGTGGACAGCGAGACGCTCCAGATCCTCCGCGTCTCCTTTAACGATCTCCAGCTTCGCGGCTGCCTGTCACCGGTGCCCGGCACCATCGATCCGCCCGTCTACAATCTAAAAACGAGCTGCATCCAGCAGTCGTTTTTCACGCTCGTGCTCCCGGCCTTCCTCTTTATTCTGCTGGTGGCGCTCGACTTCCTGCTGCTCGGCCTGGCCCTGCTGCCGCTACTAAAACTTCAACCGCGACACCTGCCCTTCGACCGTGAGCTGCTCCTGGCGCTCGGCCTGGGTGTGGCCGGCATGGTGACGGTGTTGTGGTTCCTGGCCGTCTTCGGTCTGATCTACCGGGCCACGGGCATTATCTTGCTTCTGGGCATCCCCCTTGCCTGCTATCGGCAAGTGATTGATCTATGGCGGCGCCTGCGTGGCGTCCGCTTGGTCCTGCCGGCGGCTTGGGGCGGCTGGCAGCTCATCGCCGGTTGGGCGCTGATCACGCTCTTTGCTGTTAATTTCCTGGCGGTGATCCGGCCTTTTCCCATTGGCTGGGATGATCTTGGTAGTTACTTAAATCGCCCGCATCTACTCGTGGAGTACGGCCACTTCATTCCGAAGATGGCGTCGTTCCAATGGGAGTACATCACCTCACTCGGGTTTTGGGTCTTCGGTCCGAGTTCGATCTTCGGCGCCGTGACTTCGATGCTCTTAAACTGGCTGGCCGGCGTGCTGGCCGTACTGAGCTTGGGGGTGGCCGGGCGCTTCGTGCTTGGGCGTGGCGGCCTGCTGGCGGCTCTCTTCTACGCGCTGCTGCCTATGGTCGGTCACTTCTCGTTTGCCGACATGAAGATTGATAACGCCGTGTTCCTGATGACGGTTATTGCCTTTGTCGCCGTCTTCTCGCTGCTCTTCCCCGACCATGAGGAGGGCCATGACCGCGCCGATCGTCGGCGTTGGGCGCTGCTTGGTGGCATCTTTATTGGCTTTGCCTTCGGCTTCAAAGTCACTACCGCGATGTCGATCTTTGGCTTGCTCTTTGTCATGGCGGGCGTGTGGCTTGGTTGGCCGGCGATGCTTGGATCAGCGTTCGTCATGCTCTCGGCCTTTATGGCCCAGGGCACGCTCAAGGCGTCGGCAGTGCTGAGTCGCTTCGTCGGCACGGATATCGCGCTGCCCACGCGGGCTCTCATTCTCGGTGGCCTGGTGCTGGCCGGGCTCAGTTTTATCTTTGCTATCCGCCGTCGCCCCGCCGTCGCCCGTCCCGCTTTTACGGAAGCCGGACTCTTTCTCATCGCGATTCTTGCGGTCATCTTGCCCTGGGTGATCCATAACAACATCTACAACGAGCAGTGGCCGCCAAGCTTCTTATTCGCTCCCGAGGACCGTTTGTCACCGAGTATCAGTCTGAAGCCCGACTCCGTCTCCACCACCCGCGTGGTAAAAACGCTGCCGCCGGCGCTCGCGCTTGATGAGAATCACCCCGCCTGCACAAACACCGGCACGGCCGAGGAACTGGACCGCTACTGGGGTTCGGCCAGCGGCCCGTCGCACTATCTACTTCTCCCGTGGCGCATTGTCATGAATATCGACAATGGCGGCTACTACGTCACCACCAGTGCGCTGCTCCTGTTTTTGCCACTCGTGCTCTTGATGCCGGCGTTCTGGCTCCGAACCAACCGACGCCTGCGCTGGCTCTTTATGCTCACGGCGATGCAAACGGGACTCTGGGTGCTTCTCGCCAACGGTGTGCTCTGGTACGGACTCGGCATGTTTATTGGCGTCGCTCTGCTGGTGGAGGCGTTGCTGCGCGAGGCGCCCGACCGCCGCTCACGCGCCCTGATGGGTGTCTTCGTCACGATCTCCCTCCTGACATCGCTCGGCTTCCGCATGTGGCAGTTTGAGATGCAGGCCGGATCGCTGGAGTTTGTGATTGGCAAGGTGAATGCCGACGTGGTCTACGCCCAGACTATTCCGCACTACCAGCAAGTGGCGGCCGCGGTGGTGGCCCGCGCCAAACAAGTGCCCGATCGCCCCTACACATTGCGCATGGGGACGTTTATTCCGTACTTCATCCCGCGCAATCCGGAGCTCGTGCCCAATGGCGACAATCAGCTCGATTTCTTTAGCTGCATTGCCCAGGAGAATGATCCGGCGCTCATCACGGCCCGCCTGAAAGCCTACGGCTTCAATGGCCTGATTTTCGATCTCAACACTGCCAGCATCGAGCAAGATCCCAATGGCACGCTCCACCAGAAGGTACAGCGCTTCCTCAACTATGTGGCCAATCCCGCCTCGGGCGTGCAGGCTGCCGTGGTCGACCCGGCCGCCGGCATTTCGTACTTTATCATTCCATGACCAAGCTCTCGCCTGTCATCGCCGTTATTCCTGCACTCAACGAGGCTACTCGGATTGCTGCGGTCATCACCCAAACGCTGCCGTTCGTCGACAGGGTGATTGTGATCGACGACGGCTCGCGCGACGACACCGCCGCGGTGTCGGCTGCAGCCGGCGCGCTGGTGGTGAGCCACACCCAAAACCTGGGTCCCGGCGGTGCCACCATGACGGGTATTGAGGCGGCTCGGCGGCTCGGCGCGCAAGTGGTGGTGACACTCGACGCCGATGGCCAGCACTTCGGCAGCGATATTCCGGCCTTCTTGGCGCCGCTCGAGCGCGGTGAAGCCGATGTCGCCTTTGCCAACCGTTTCGGTCGCGACAACAGCATTCCCGCCGTTCGCCGTCTAGCTAATGCCATCGGCAACCTGATCACCTACGTTGCAACGGGACTCTGGGTGGCCGACAGCCAGTGTGGGCTTAAGGCCTTTGGTCCCAAGGCAGTGAGCGGTATCCAGCTGCAAATGACGGGCTTTGAGTTCTGCACCGAAATCGTACGCGAGGTGGCCCGCAAGCACTGGACGTTCGTGGAGGTGCCGGCGAAGGTGGTCTACTCGGAGTACACCATGGCCAAGGGTCAGTCGTTCGCCAACGGCCTCAAGACCGCCGCGCGGATTTTGCTTCGTTCCTTTATGCGTTGATTATGTCGCTCACTCCCTATCAGATCATCGTCCCCATCCTGGCGCTGCTCGCTCTGAGCTATGCCCTCAGTTTGGCTATCAAGGGCAAGAAGGGTTTGTGGGAAGCCATCCTCTGGACGCTCTTCTGGGGCGGCATCGCCACCATCGCGCTCGTGCCGTCGCTCCTGTCGTATTTGAGTTTCGTGACGGGTATTCAAAACCAAGAGAATGCCGTGATCGTGACGGCGATCGGTATCCTCTTCTTTATCGTCTTTCAACTGACGGTGCGCATCGAGGAGCTGTCGCAGCGCCAAGCCCGCCTGGTGCGCGAGATGGCCCTCAAGGACGCCGCTCTCGGACGCCCAGGCGACGGTGCTCCCCGCTGACGCGATGCGTACCATCCTCCTCATCAGTCCCTACTGGCGCGAGCCGCACCGTTGGATGGTGAGCTCGGTGAAGTTGGCGAAATTGTGGCAGCAGCTCGGTTACCGCGTAGTGGCCGTCTGCATGGGTAGCCAGACGCGGACGGAAATCGTCAGCCCGACACTCACCATTCACTTTAAAAAAGACCTCTTCTTGCCTGATCCCCTCAATTTCGGCATCTGCTTCGGGTTCGGCGGGCTGGTCCGGCGGCTGATCCGCGAGGAGAAGCCCGACCTCATCATCTGTAATAAGGTTCTCTTCTGGACGTCGTTCTGCTTGCCGTGGTTGCGGCTCCTCGGTCACCGTGTGACGCTTCTCACAGACGCGCTCGTCGGCATGACGTGGTGGCCTCGGAGTCGTGTCGTGGGTTGGATCATGGCGACCGGCGCCTGGACGATGGGTTGGTTGGTGTTGCTTTCGGCGGAGCGCGTCGTGTTCTTTCATCCGCAGCCCGAACGCCTACTCAAGCGCCTGCACATCGCCGGAAAATCTCGTGTCATTCCGCCGGGCATCGATCCGAAAGACTACGGCCAGCCGTTGGATTATTATGTCTGGCCCCCTGAAGAATCGTTCTCCGCCGAGGCGGAGAAGATCGTCGTCACCTATGTTGGGCGGTTGGAATCGGTGAAGGGTGTTGATGATTTTCTGGCCGCAGTCGCTCCGCTTACCAGACAGTATCCATCCCTGAAGATCCAAGTGGCTGGTTTCTACCGCGACGGCGATCCGCTGGTGGCAGCGTATCAGTCTGATGTCAGCTTCTTGGGCTTGGTCGATGATATTCCAAAACTATTGGCGACGACGAAGATATTCGTCCTCCCCAGCTACAGCGAAGGCTTGAGCAATGCTCTCATGGAAGCGATGGCCAGCGGTTGCGCCTGTGTCGCTAGCGAAGTCGGTGGCAATCGTTATCTAATCGACAACGGTGTGACGGGACTGCTCTTTCCGGCCGGCGATCGTGCCGCCCTGCAGGCACATGTCCGGCGCCTGACGGAAGATTCCGCCAAGCGAGCCGCATTGGGCCACGCTGCCCGGGCGAAGATTGAGCGGGAGTTTGCGTGGGACGTGGTCGGGCAGAAGTATCAGGCGTTGTTCGACGAGGCGATCAGGCCCTGATTTTCAACACGAAGAAGTGATGGTACTGGCTCTCGAAGGGGATGAACTCTTCTTCAATGTCGCCAATAGTTTGGAGGATGGCGCGGAGGCGGCGGGGTGGGTAGCCGCGTTTGCCAATCTCCCAGTAGTGCTGACCGTCGAACGTGTGCACGAGAGGATGGGGGACCTTAAAGGCGAGTGTCAGCTTGGGAAGGAGGGGCAGCTTGAGGGAGAAGGTGAACGCCGGTCCGTAATGGGGAAGGCTGAGTAGAACGTGCGTGCGTGCCACCCGGGCCAGCTCGCGCACGGCCCGCTCGAAATGATCGAAGGGTAGGTGCTCGAGTACTTCAAAGGCGCAGGCGATATCAACCGACCGGTCGGGCAGAGGAATGGCGAGGACCGATCCCATCACGTCGGGGCGGAGGTCGGCGGCGATATCGAGGCTCTGGTAGGCCACGGTGGTATTACGGCGCAGGTAATCGCCAATGACGCCGTCGCCGACACCCGCTTCCAACACCGAGCGGGGGCGGAGCGCCAGCAGGCAGCGGAGCTGGTGGTAATAGCTCACGAAGCGCCCGCTGCTGCTATAGCGGCTGAATTCGTACGCTTCCCGGTCGACCTGTTTTGTCTCCATACACCGAGCATACGGTCGCGCTCGCGGCTCTGCTAGGCTGGAGCGGTGTCTGACCGCGTTGTTATCCTCTCGGCTTTCCTTCGTCCGTTCCGCAGCGGCGCCGAGGCGTGCGTCGAAGAAGTGGCCGCGCGTCTCCAGGGAGACTTTGAGATCACGATCATCACCGCGCGTTTGCGTCGGAGTCTGCCTCCGACCGATACGCTCGATGGCGTGGCCGTCGTCCGCGTGGGGCTCGGTTGCGGGTTTGATAAATGGCTCTTCCCGCTCCTCGCCCCGCTCGCCGTCGCCCGGCTGAAGCCCGGCCTCATTCACGCCGTGCTCGAGTCGTACGCCGGCCTGGCGCTCGTCGTCTGCTCGTGGTGTTTCCGCAAGACGCCGCGCCTCCTCACCTGCCAGAGTACCAACACCACATTGCTGGTGGGCGCCATGCACGTGGCGGCCTATCGCATCGCCGTCATTAGTACCGTCCTGCAGGAGCGGGCGAAGCGTTTTGGCCGCCCGGACGCCGTGCTCATTCCAAACGGCATCGACCGGGTGGCTATCGCGACGGCGCTGGCGGCTCATCCTAAAGTGCCCGGCCGCCTGCTCTTTGCCGGCCGCCTGGAGCCTATGAAGGGGGTAGATACGCTCCTTCATGCCTTTGCCGCTGCCCGGGAGCACATGCCCGAGTGGCATCTGCGCATCGCCGGCGATGGCAGCCAGCGGACCAGCCTAGAGTCCCTGGCCGGCGAACTCGGGCTGGCGGGCGCGGTGACCTTTACTGGCCGCCAGACGCACGCTGAGATTCTACGCGAGTTCGCCGAGGCGGAGATCTTCGCGGGACTTTCGCGCAGCGAGGCGCTGGGCAATGTGTTTCTAGAAGCGCAGGCCAGCGGCTGCGCGGTGCTTGGTACCCGCACCGGCGGCATTCCGGACATTCTGCTGGCCGATTGCTCCGGTGTCCTTGTCGCCGTGGATGACGTGCCCGCCGCCAGCGCGGCGCTGGTCCGGTTGGCGAATGATCCCGGACTCCGAAAGACCTTGGGCGACGCCGGCCGTCAGAACGCTGCCGCCTACGACTGGGACGACATTGCGCGTCGCTACGCCGCCCTCTGGCGCGAGATGCTGGCACGGTGAACGGACGTCCGTCCACCGCCGTTCTTTTGGCTTAAGAAAGGGTTTTTTCCGCGACCGTCCAGAGCGCGCGCAGAGTCAGAAATGGGTGGCGGAACGCGAGCAGTGGCAGCTGGCCACTGCCGGATATTTTCACCGCTCCGCCGGCGCGGCGGCGGCGGACGAGGCGCTCGGCCATCGATTGCAGTGAGCGTCCCAGCGATCGCTTGGCGGCGGCGCGGACGGACGGTTGGCGCGAGTGGGCTAGACGTTCGATGAGGCGTAGGCGTTCGAAGAGGCCTTTGCCTTCGCGCTCGTTTTGGGCACTCGTGCCCTCATCGTGGACGCGGAAGGTGCCGAGCGTCTCGCCCACAAACAGCCAGTCCGTTTTTTGGAGGCAGCGGATCCAGTACTCGCTGTCGATCAACTGGAAGTAGCTCGCATCGAAAGGGCCGACGGCCGCCACGGTGCTTTGGCGCAGAAGCGTGAAGATCGGCTCGCCAATCAGGTTGGGACGAAGATCGCGGTTGAGCCAGCGGACCAAGAACTCGTGTCCGTCGTACTGTCCGCTGGCGATGTCGGCCTGAGCCGAGAGGACCTCTTCGTACCAGGCGCGGTTGGGGATTTCGCCTTCGTAGCGGTAGCGGCGGCGGGCGGAGGCGAAGCCCGCTTGGGGGTTGGCCTGCAGGGCGGTGACCATCGTGTGCAGGTAGGCGGCGTCCCAGAAATCGTCTTGGAAGAGAAACTGCACGAACTCGCCCGTGGCCTGGGGCAGGCAGGCGTTCCAGTTGCCGCCGATGTTCGTGGCGGTGCTCGTGACGATCCGAAAGCGGGGATCGGGCAGGGCCTTGCCGCTTGGCTCCGGAAAACCGGGCGACGGCTGGTGCACGAGGATGCACTCCCAATCCGAGAACGTCTGAGCGAGCAGACTCTGCAGGGCTTGCTGCAAATAGACGGGGTTCGTCTTGTAGAGCGGCACCAGCACGGAGACAGTAGGCGTCATGCGCGGGCTGAGGGCGAGTGCGGCGGCAACGGTCGGGGGCCGTAGTGCACGAAGTATTTGAGACTATCTTTAATGTGGATACGCCCCGTGCGTTTCTTGAGCATTTTTAGGAGATTGCCGCCGGAGAGACGGGCTTCGTGGTGGGTGGCGCGGCAGTCGCGCAATTGGTGCACCTTAAAGCCGAGCCGCCAGGCCTCGCGGCAAATGGCAACATCGGACATAAAAAGATGGAAACGCCGGTCGTGGCCATCAGTGGCTCTCAGGCAGCGCCGTGTCATAAAGAAGAATGCGCCCGTCACCCAGTCGACGGGGGCGTAACCCTGGTCGTTGAAAATTGGGCGGGGGTGCTCACGGCCACGCAGGCGGCGGTTGAGCATTTCGGTGATGGAGGGAAAGCGCCGGGCACTGTCTTGCTCGCGGCCACTGGGGAAGAACAGGCGCGGCGCCACAATGCCCACGTCGGGATGGTGATCGAGGTGGGCGATGAGGCGCTCAAAGGTGTCGGGTTCGATGGTGATATCGGCGTTCATGGTGCCGACAATGCGGCCGGTCGCCAGTTCGTAGCCGAGGTTGTTGCCGTAGATGTAGCCATCCACTTCGGTGTCGATGAAGCGCACGGGCAATCCTGCCCAGGCGTCGGCCGGAACTGTGCCCCGCTTGCCGTGCGGTCGGTTGTTAATTACCAAGATCTCCGTCTCGCGCGGCAGCCGTGCCCGTTGCATGGAGCGCAGGCACATCTCCACGTCCTGGGGGGTATCGCAATGAAGGATGACGATTGAGAGGTCCATGGGCGCTCTAGAGTATAGCAGCCGTTTTCTGGCGACGGACGGCGGTTTTGGCGCTAGAATAAGGCGGTGAAAATCGTCCTGGCGACGGGGATCTTTCCCCCGGACATCGGCGGCCCGGCCACCTACGTCGCCCACTTGGCGGCGGACCTTGCCGCGCGCGGCCACCAGGTGGCAGTCGTGACCTACGGCGCGGCCCGCCCCTCGGGCGGCATGTTTCGCGTCTGGTATGTGCCCAAGGGTGGCGGCCCGGCTCGGCGCTGGAAGCGCTATGCGTTGGCGCTCCGCGAAGCCTCGGCCGGGGCCGATATAGTGGAGGCCTTCTCGGCGGTGAGTGCTGGCATCCCGCTTATTCTTGCCCGCCTGCGGGGGCCGAAGCTGCTCCTGCGTCTCGGCGGCGATTTCCCTTGGGAGCGCGCGACCGACCGGGGCTATCCGCACGCGCTCCCGACCTGGCTCGCCTCGCTCTCGCCGACGGCCCGCCTGCTCGGTCCGGTGTTGCGGCGCTTTGATCACCTCATCTTCTCCACCGACTACCAACGCAGTCTCTATGAAAAGGCGTACGCGGGCCTGCCCCCGGCGAGCGTGATCGAGAACGCCCTGCCGGCCGGCACCCCCATTCGTCATGAGCTCCACCAGCCGGCGCGCTTGCTTAGCTTCGGGCGCTTTGTGCCCTTTAAGAATCTGCCGGCGCTGCTCCGTGCGCTCGTACAATTGCCGGATTGCACGCTGACGGTCGTGGGCGAAGGCCCCGATGAGGGCGCGCTGCGGGCCGTGCTGGCCGCGCACCCGCCGCTCGCCGCCCGTGTCACCATTCGCCCGCCGGCGCACGGCGAGGAGAAGGCAACGCTCTTCGCCGCACACGACCTCCTCGTCATCCCGTCGTTGACGGACATCAGCCCCAATGCCGCCCTGGAGGCGCGCGCCGCTGGTTTGCCAGTTTTGCTTACAGCCGAAACGGGCCTGAGCTCACGCCTGACGGTCGGCATGGCGCTGGCCTCCCTGCGCACCCCCGTCAAGATTGCCGCTGCCATCCGGCGCGCCTTGGCGGAGTACGCCGGGCTGGCCGCTGCCGCCGCGCTACCACCCGTGCCGCGCCCCTGGTCGCATATTGCCGATGATCACCTCGCTCTTTTCGCCCAGCTCCAATGAAGCTCCTGATGATCAGCGGCGATCGATCGTTGGTGGCCGGCAAGCAGGGTGCTTTCTGGCAGACACTCGAGGGGCTCTCTCGGTATTTCGAACGTATCGATGTCCTCTGCCCGCGGAGCAGCGGCACGGTGCGCGAGGTCTTCGGCAATGTCTTCCTCCATCCCTCGCCGTGGCCGCTCCTGCTGCAGCCCCGCTGGATCCTGTCTAAGGGCACGAAGCTTGTGGCCGCGCACGGTCACGCCGCCATGACGGTCCACGAGTACCCGCCGTTTTATAACGGTCTCGGTGCGCGCTGGCTCAAGCGGGCCACGGGCCTGCCGGCCAGCAGTGAGATCCACCATTTGGTGGGCGAACCCGTCGCCGCCGATTGGAAGGAGCGCGTCCTCCGTTACTTCAACCGCCTCATCCCCGTGGCCGTGTCGTTCGCCGACCGCGTGCGCGTGGTGAACAGCGGCGTTCGCGAGCGCCTGATCACGCTCGGCGTGCCGGCGGAAAAAATCGCCCTGGTCTCTTCCTTGTATCTTCGGCTCGACACACTTCAGTCTGCGAACTCACCCGCCCGTTACGACCTCGTCTTTTGCGGCCGCCTAGTGCCGAACAAAGGGTTGATCAACGTGATCACTGCTCTCGTCGAACTGCCGGCCGTGACGTTGCTCATCATCGGCGACGGGCCGGAGCGGGCCCGGGCGCAGACCACGGCAGCGACGCTCGGTGTTTCCGATCGCGTGACATTCGCCGGTTGGTTGCCGGGCCCGACCGAGTTGGCCGCGGCCCTCGCCTCGGCTCGCGTTTTTGTGATGAACTCTCTCAGTGAAGGTGGCCCGCGGGTTCTCCTCGAAGCCATGGCCTGCGGACTACCGGTGGTGACTACCCGCGTGGGGATTGCGCCTGAGGTTGTTCGCGACGGCGAGAATGGTGTCTTTGTGGCTGGTACACCCGCGTCACTTGTGGCTGCGATCCGGCCGCTCCTGGCCGAGCCCGCCCGCGCCACCGCGATGGGTCGGGCCGGCCGCCGTACCGCCGAACGTTTTGAGTACACCAAAGGCATCGCTGCCTACGCCGACTTCCTCACATCTCTCGCTCGATGAAGCTCCTCATTGTCACGCAGGCTGTTGACCTCGATCACCCTGTGCTCGGGTTCTTCCACCGTTGGCTCGAGGAGTTTTTGGTACAAGGTACCGTCCTGACGGTGTTGGCCCAGCAGGTCGGCCGTACCGCCCTGCCCGTAGGCGTCCGCTTGGAATCGCTCGGCAAAGAGCTGGGACTCGGCCGCGCCGCGCAGATTCTTCGTTTCTGGCGTCTCATCATCGCCCGGCGCGGCGACTACGACGCCGTGCTCGTGCACATGACGCCGGTGTGGGTCGTGCTTGGTGCGCCCGTCTGGGCGCTGCTCGGTAAGCGCGTTTTCCTCTGGTACGAAGTGCGCCGCGGCGGACGCATGCTCCGGTTGGCCGAGATGATTGTGCGTCGCATCTTCTCGGCGACGGCCGAGGGCATGCCCTGGGTGTCGGCCAAGCAAGAAGTGGTCGGCCACGGCATCGACACCACGCAGTTTGCGCCCGGCGGCACCCGCGAGGCCGGGTTGGTGGTGGCGGTGGGGCGCGTCACGCCCGTGAAGCACTTCCCGCTCATCGTCGAGACATTCGCGGCTTTGCCCGGCTCACTCCGTTTGCGCATCGTCGGCGACGCCTTCACCGTGTCGGATCAGCACGAGAAACAGCGTGTGCTCGCGACTGCCGCTGCCACTCAGGTGGCTGATCGCCTCGAGATTGGCTTTCTCCCGCATACAGAATTGCCGGCTATCCTCGCCCGCGCCAGTCTCTCACTCCACGCCTGCCAAGGTGGCCTGGATAAAGCCGTGCTCGAGGCGATGGCCGCGGGTTGCCCCATTGTTTCGACGTCGGAGGCCGCCGCGACCGTACTGCCCGAGAGCGGCCGGGCCACGGCCGCGACCCTGGCCGCCAAGGCGACGGCCCTCCTGACGCTTACTGAGCCCGAGCGCGAGGCCCTCTCCGCTGAACTGCGGAAGACCGTCGTGCTGCACCACAGCCTGCCGCGGCTGGTGACGGTCCTCCTCCTCTCGATGGCCCGCTGAGACCTGTTATCCTACAGGTGATGATCAAGAAGATTGTTGTTAGCATCCTCAACCGCATTCCGTATTCACAGTACGCGGTGGAGTGGGTGCGCGGCTCCCAACGACTGACGACGATGAATCGCTGGCAGGAGGCCTTTTGTGAGTGGAATGCCGTCCGTTTAGGGATTGATCCGGAGACAGCGCTACCGCCAGTCGTGGGAGTCACTGCGAGGCGGCCATCGTGGCGTCTTCTTTCGCGCCTTCCTCACGCTTTCGAATAAGATCTACAGTGTCTTCTTTAATGACGATCCGAAGGAAGTCTTCGAGGCGTACCAATTCTCAGCGCCGCTGTATTTCCTGCGCTACCTCTCGTATCCGGAAACCGTCTGGGCCGCTGATCATCCGCTGGTGCTTGGTTTAGCCGCCAAACGCGAGCCGGTGATCCTCGATTTTGGTTGCGGCCTGGCACAGCATTCGATCGCGCTGGCCGAAGCACTTCAAAAGCGGGGATGTGCGCCGCACCTGCTGCTCGTCGATATTCCGACGATGCGTAAAGATTTTTTGGCCCATCTCTCCGGAAAGCTAGGAGTGCGCGTCACCCTGATCGACAGCACGCGTGAGCGTCCGCTGCCAGAGCTGCCGCCCGTGGACGCCTACGTCGTCACCGAGGTCTTCGAACATCTGCATGATCCCGTCACGTACTTCAACGCTTTCCATGCGTCGTTAAACCCCGGTGGATTCATGCTCACGCAGATCAAAGATCACCGCCCCGAACTCTTCCATGTCACACCCGGCTTAAAAGCCGTGCGCGAGCGCGTGGCGGCCGAAGGTTACGAAGAGGTGAAGCCGTACGTGCTTTACCGTAAGCCCGCTCAAGCCGTGAGCAGCGTGAGATAACGCTCTGCCTGCAGATGAAGATTCAATTCTTTTTGCACACGAGCGCGGCCGGCCGCGCCCATATTCATGGCCAAGGTAGGATCGCGGAGTAGCTTGCCGAGCGCTCCAGCCAGGCGCGGGACATCACGCGGATCGACAATAAAGCCGGTTTGGCCGTCCGCCACAATCTCGGGCGTGCCGCCAAAGCAGGTACCGACCACAGGCTTGCCAGCGGCCATTGCTTCCAGGTTCACCGAGGGAAAAACATCCAGGCACAGCGACGGCACCGCCACCACGTCGGAGGCGGCGAAGGCGGCGCGGATTTCGGCGTGCGCCATCCAGCCCAGGCTGCGGATGTTTTCGAGCAGATCGCCGGCGCCGGCTTCGGCTACCAGACGCTGCCAGCGTCGTTCTTCGCCCACCACGAGCAGGAGGATGGCGGGGAAGTCTTGGCGTAGGTGTCTGAGCGCCGCCAGAAGCGGACCGCTGCCCTTATCGGTGCTCAGGCGGCCGGCAAAGAGAATGGTGGGGCGGTCGGTCGATCCGAAGCGGGCACGGGCAGCGATCACGTCGGCAGGGCTGCACGTCCAGGCAGCGGCGTCGACGCCGTTTGGGATCACGGCGGCCGGATGGATACCGTTCTGCTTAAGGGCCTCGGCCAAGGCGCGGCTCGGGCTGACGACTGTGGCCGCGCGGGCGAGTATGCGGCGAATGGCGGCGTTGCGGAACGGATTCCACTCGGGACCGACGGCGCGCAGATGATCAAGCGGCGTCAGGTGGGCGTCGAGGGCCTGAAGATAGCGCGGCGTCGCCAGCCGGGCGCAGGCGAACGAGAAGACATCGTGTGTCGTTAGGACCACGCGCGGCGTGAGCGCCCGGGCGGCGTCGAGCAGGCCGTAGCCGAGCCAGCGGTGGAGGTTATGGGCGTGGACGGCGTCCGGCGCCAGGTGCGCGAGCTCAGTCTGGATGAGGCGGTTCAACCCCGGCTGCCAAATAGCGCCGTAGTGCCGGAGCGAGGCGCGGAGCTCTACCGGCAAGCTCGTGACAGTGGCGGTGCGGATGACGCCGGGGTTCTCGCGGCGGCGGTGGCTCGTGAGGATGTGCACCTCGTGCCCGCGGCGGCGGTATTCAGCGGTGAGGTGGCCGGCCACAATCGAGACGCTGCTCGGGGCGGCGAGGGGATCGTCGTTGGCGATGACGATCTTCATGGTTGAACCGGGAAAGACGTGGCTACCAGTTCGCCGTTCGTCTGGTGTTCCAGTCCCGGATGCGCGACCGCGAAAGCGAGGAACTCATCGAGATCGTCCCAAAGCCCGAGACGCGCCACTTCCTCGCTGTGGCCCCAAAGGTGGAAGATGGGCTGGTTGGTCTGGTGGGCGTGCGTAAAGAGGAACTTGGCTAATCCGAGCCACGATGTCTGGGCCGAGAGCGGGGCGCCGAGCGTCTTCAGACGGGCGCGCTTTACACGGAGCGGCCCCAGGACATCGAGGAAGTGCCACCAGCGGTGGTACTTAGGACGCCAAGGAAAGGAGTAGACGTGTAGGCTCGTGGGCAGTCGGAAAGCGTCCGTGCCGGCGTCGAACCGCAACTGTTCGACGGTGCGGGCGCCGCGGTAGCCCGCTTCGGCGGCCAGACGGACAACGCGCGGGTCGTGGTCGCCTTTTGGATAGCAGAACATGGCGCACTCGTGCCCGAGGACGTGCTCGATTCGGGCCTTGCTCTCGTTCAGTTCTGCTCGCACTTCGGCGTCGGTCTTGGTGGTGAGGCGCGGGTGGTTGATGGTGTGCGAGCCGATCTCAAAGCCGTCGTTGTCGAGCGCACGCAGGTCCTCCGCCGAGAGCATGGCCTGACCGTGCTGGACTGCCGGGCAGACGTAGAACGTGCCCTTGGCGCCGTATTTTTGTAAGAGCGCCGCCAACTCGCGGTCTTTGGTGTAGCCGTCGTCCCAGGAGGTGGTGAAGATCATGCGCGTGGTTGGAGGAACGCTTGCTCCAGGATATCGCCCGCGTGCTTCCAGAGGAATCGGTCGCGGATGCGCTGGCGGCCGGCCGCGCCCAAGAGTGAGGCGCGCTTGGGATCGTCGGCGAGCGCGCGCATGGCGCCCTCGAGGGCGCCCTCGTCGCGTGGATCGATGACGAAGCCCGTCTGGCCGTCGACGACGTAATCCTTCGAACCGCCGAACCGCGAGACGACCACGGGCTTGCCGCAGTACTGCGCTTCCATCGCCACCGACGACCAGCCCTGATAGATCATCGGGTCTACGAGTGCGTCGCAGGCAAGCATGACGCTGGGTACCTCGCGGCGCGGCAGCTCGCCGAAGAGGCGGATGTGTGCGGGATCGAGGGCGGCTGCTTCAGTCACCTCTTTAGTGAGCGCTTTGGAACCCTTGCCGACAATCCAGAGCTCAATGTCGTCGCGGCCCTGGCGCAGACGGCCGAACACCGTCAGGAGACGGAAGAGTCCCTTACGGCGGCCGAGCCGGCCCGTGAACAGAAACACGAAGCGTCCCGGCTCGCGCGGTCGCGGGTGGGTACCGTCGAAGAGCGTGGCTTCCACACCGTTGGGGAGCGCGATCATGGGGACGGTGAAGCGCGCGCGCCAGTAGGCGAGGGTGTCTTCACCTTGGCAAAAGAGGAGGTCGACGTTCTTGAGGTGCGAGTCGTTGCCGGTGACGGCAAACCAGCGGTCGGCCAGGGCGGAGAAGGCGCGGTACCAGAGTGGCTTCGGGCGCCGTTCCCAGCCTTCTTCCTCGTCTTTCCGCTCGCGGTCGTAGGCCCAATCGCCGGTTTCAAACAGGGTGCGGATCTCGGGCGTGTCTGGCGCGAGCGCGCGAGTGGCGAGGCGGGCGCCCAGCTTAAACGTACTGAAGGGCGTGCGGGCGGTGTCGATGATGTAGATCCAATCGAAGCGCATTCGGCAGCGGAGCCAGAGTGTCGTGAGGAAGCAGCGCAGCGCTAGCGGCTTGCTCAGGTTATGCATGTTGAACTGCGCCACGTGGTGCAGGTGGATGCCCTGGGCGCGTAGGCTCGCCGGCGTCTCCCCGCTCAGCTCCACGTACGTTGCCACCACGTGCACCTCGTGCCCGCGCCTGGCGAGTTCTCTGGCGGTGTTCCAGATGACAGTGTGCAGGCCGCTACGGGGTCCGTCCGCGAAGGCGTGGACCGGCAGAAGGAGGCGCATGGGAGAGCACTATACACCCGGATAAGCCTTGGTTTAGGCCTTCGCTCGGGCCACTCGTCGTTTGACGATGGTGAAGTTGACGGCGTGGCAGAGCTTGGAGACCAGATTGGCCACGGCGTAGGCCAAGAGGGTATCTACCAGCGGCGAGAGCGTGTCGCGGAAGAGGAACCAGGCGCTCAGGCTGGCCACGGCCGAGACGGCCTGTCCCCAAATGACGAGCGGCAAGGCGCGGTGCACGCGGTAGTAGGTGCCGAACCCGACGGTGATGCCGTTGAGGGCGAGGGGTACCAAGAGCAGGAAGGCGACGGGCGGGACCGCGAACTCCGGACCGTAGATAAAGGTGAAGGCGGAGTTCCCGAAGGCGAGGAGTACGAGGAGGATGCTCCCGGTCAGGAGCAGATTCATGAGGTTCGCTTTCCAGAAAGATTTCTCGAAGGCCTTCTCGTCCTTCACATACAGGCTGGGCAAGACGCTGCCTAGTAGCCGGCCGGCCGAGCCCGACAGGGTGTTCGAAAGGTCGATGTACGACATCAGGGCTCGGAACTGGCCCACGGCGGCGGGCAGACCGGCGAGGCCGAGTAAGTAGTAGGGGAGCTGGCGGAAGATGCGGTCCACTTGCACGTCGGCAGCAATCCAGCCCGAGAGCTTGAGCGCCTCGCGCTGGAAGGGCGTCTGGAACAGCCAGCGGCGGATGGCCAAACCAGGCAGGTGCGGATCGTCTTGGAGGTTTCGCTGCCAGAACAGGAGCGCGATGCCGGCCCGGACAAAGGCGGAGATGAGTCGTCCGCAGAGCAGGGCTGTGACGGTGGGCGAGATGCACAGGGCAGCCAGCGGGAAGACGACATCAGCGACCGCGAAGACGCTCTCCATTTGCGCCAGCGTCTTGATGCGCCGTGTACCCTGAAAGATGATCGACATCAGGTCGGTGATGATGGCGGGCGGCAGGGTGAGCAGGCCGAGGATGATCCACCACTGCGTGGTGGCGCTCACGGGGAAGAAGAGCGTCACGATGCCACCGCCGATGGTGAGTGGCAGCATCCAATAACAGCAGCACTGCATGTAGTGGGCCAGGGCGCGGTCCACCTCTGCCCGCGACTGGCGGGTGTAGCCCTCGGCCAGCAGTGTGAGCGTGCTGAAGCTTTGACCCACATTGGTGAGGGCGCCGATGGTCGTGACCGCCGTCAGCACGAGCGCGAACAATCCGTACTGCTCCACGCCCAGGAGGCGGGCGGTGATGATGCCCACGGCTGCCTGCAGGACGGTGGTGAACCACATGCCCGTCTGCAAAATGGCCGCCTCGCGCAGGAATGGCATCTGGAGAAGCCGCTGGGCGGTTTTCCACATGCCTTTATCGTACCGGCATGTGGTCGTTCAAGCGAACCAGGGCGTTTGACGGAGGCAGCGGATGGCCCGCTGGAACTCACCCCGTTCGCGGCCGAGGACGACGATGCGTCGCAGGCGGCGGCTGACCGCCCAGCGCGCGGCGGCGCGCGTCCAGGGCGTGTGGCCGCGCTGGAAGATGGCGGGCAGCTTGATGAGTGCCTGTTTGGCCGCGGCCAGCGCCTGCCACCACCACTGCTCATGCAACCAGCGGCGGTCCGCCGGGGGATCGCCGGCCAGGAGGTAGGGCTCGTTGATGGCGGCGCGGAGTGCAAAGTGCTGCCAGTAGTCGATGGCAATCGTGGGGCGTAAGTCGCGCTGAAGCACGTTGAAGATCGCTTGGTCGCAGGTGGGCGTGACGGCACTGATTCCTTGGCCGATGAGGGGCATGGTCTTCTCAAGCAGGTCGGTGAGGGCCTGGCGCTTGGCCATGAGCACGCCCGCACACAGGAACGGAGTCGGGCAGCCGGCCGGCGCCACCGAGCGGGCGAAGTGTTGGGCAGGCAGAAGATCGGCGGCGATCCAATCGGTGGAGCTAAAGAGGATGTCCGTCTGGAAGCTCTCAAAGGCCGTGAGCAGTCGCGCCGGATCGGCTAACAGCACAGCGTCGCGCGCGTCCATCCAGCAGATGATGTCGGCGGTGCATTGGCCGCTCTTGAGGTACTCGAGCGTGAGTGAGATTTTGAGATCGTGCGTCCAAGTCTTCACCTCGCGTCCCAGTACGACGTAGGTCTGGATACCGAGTGCCTCAAAGCCCCGCTCGGCTAGTGACTTCTCCGCGTAGTTGCTCCATGTCATGAGGCAGAGGTTGGGGGGACAGCGAAATTTCCCCACTAGGTCTGGGCGCTTCAAGAGCCGGTCCAGGTAGTACTCCGCGAGCTTCTGGTCGTGCACGACCAGGGGGTCGGTGATGACCCCAAAAGGCGTGCCGGGCGGGGCGAGGACGGGATCCATTCAGGCGGGTTTTCGGGCGATGACGGCGGTCGTGGCGTAGATGGCGCTCTTGGGCGAGACGTGATCGATCGACAGGAGGAGGCGATGGGCCAGGCGCACGAGGTTCCGGCGGACGAAGCCATATTTCCGCCCCGCGTAAGGATTGAGCCAGGTGAAACGGATAGCTTCGGCCAGCACGGCGGGCCAGCCGCCGATCTTGCCGGTTTCGAGCACCTCGAGCCCCGCGCGCGCGCAGAGATGCCGCGCGCCCTCGGTACTGTAGCGGTAGTAGTCGGACGGGTCGGCGTGGAACTGCAGCATGAACGGCGCCGTGACGATGCAGACGCCGCCGGGGCGCAGCACGCGCGCGATCTCTTCCACCATTCGCCAGGGCTCTTTTACGTGCTCCATCACTTGGGTGGAGACGATGGTATCGAACGAGGCGGCGGCAAAGGGGAGGGCGTGGACGTCGCCCACCACGTCGATGTTGGGACCGGGATCGCCGTCCATCGCTTTGTAGCTCGAGGCGCGGGCGGCGATGATCTCGCGGTACTTGCCGCTGCCGGCGCCGAGGTCGAGTGTGTCGCCGTGGATCGTATCCTGGATGCGCCGGAGGAAGTCGCGGGTGGTTTCAGCCATGCCTGGGAACAATACCAGAAGCCTCCCCCCGCCAACGGCTCAACGCTACACTCCGGGTATGACTTCCCTCTCCAATCGCGTCTTGAATGGCATCACTGGTGCTCTCCAGCGTGTCGGGCTCATGAGCAGCATGACTAGCCCCCGCCAGCATGCTTTTATGGCCCGCTACGCCGATCGCCGCCTGGCGCTCAACGTCGGGGCGGGTAAGACCACTTTTCACGAATATTTCCCCAACCAAGTAACGACCGACGTGGAGGTGCGTCCTGGCACGCACATCGATATCGTTGCCGATGCCCACAACCTCTCCGCCATCCCCAATCACACCTATGAAGTGGTTCTCTTTACCGAGGTGCTTGAGCACCTGCACACGCCGCACCTGGCCATCGCCGAACTCCGGCGCATTCTCAAACCCGGCGGCCTGCTGCTGCTCACGACACGCTTCATTTTTCCGCTGCACGGTTCGCCGGTGGATTACTACCGCTACACCAAGTACGGCCTGCGACACCTGCTCCAGGATTTTGAGATTGTCGAACTCTCGGCCGAAGCCAACACCATGGAGACGCTGGCGATCATCTATCAGCGCCTGGGTTTCCAGTGCAAGACGCTCTGGCTGAAGCCCTTCAAACTCTTTTGGTTTGCGCTGGCCGCGGTGACGCGTCACCTCGGTTGGGTGCTGACATCGGAGTACAGCGACGGCCGCTATTCGGTGGCAGAAGAAGGTATCCTCGCCTCCGGCTATTACGTCGCTGCCCGCAAGCCTGCCGCATGAAAAAGCTCCCACTCCCGCCGTTGGATCCATTAGGCAGCCTGGCTGGCGTTTCGGTGTTGGTGGTGGGCGACGTCATGCTCGATACCTATCTCGAAGGCACAGTGCACCGCATCTCGCCCGAGGCGCCCATCCCCGTCGTGCTCCACGAACGGACGCGCCACGTGCTCGGCGGCGCTGCCAACGCTGCGCGTGCTATCACTGCGCTCGGCGGCCAAGCCACGCTGATCGGCACGGTGGGCAACGAGAGCGCCGGCCGGCGCGTGCAGGTCCTACTCACCCAAGCCGGCGTCGCCGACAAGACGCTTCATGAGCGTGGTCGTCCCACCACCGAGAAGCAGCGCATCATCGGCAATCTGGGCCACCAGCTCGTGCGCTTGGATTATGAGCATATCGACCCCGTCTCGCCGGCCACGGCCCGATCTCTCCTCGCTCGTATCGCCAAAGAGCTGCCGAGGCACAAGGCTCTGCTGCTGTCCGATTATGCCAAGGGAGTCTTCTCACCGGAGATGCTCCAAGGCTGCATCCGTCTGGCGGTGAAATATCGCTTGCCCGTGCTCTGTGATCCTAAACCCCGCTCGGCCTCGTACCTGCGCGCGGTCGCGGGCGCCACGCTCCTCACGCCGAACCTCGCCGAAGCCCAATGTCTGGCTCATGACGCTGTACCCACAGCCGAGCTGGGCCGACGCCTGCAGCGCGCCACCGGTGGCGCAGTCCTCGTCACGTTGGGCGGCGACGGCATGGCGCTTTTTGAAAAGGGGAGCGAGCCGGTTTTTTTCCCGGCGCTCGCCACGGGCGTGGTGGATGTCTCCGGGGCGGGCGATACGGTGGCGGCGGTGATGGCCCTCTCGCTTGGCGCCGGGTTGCCCCTACCTATTGCCGCCAGCTTGGCTTCACGCGCGGCGGCGGTGGTGGTGGAGAAGGCGGGCACGGCGACCGTTTCGTCACGCGAACTCCGTTCTCCCCGCTAACCCATGGGCCGCGTCGCCACCCTCACCGAAGTTGTTGCCGCTGCGACCGAGATGCGGCTGGCCGGCAAGCGCGTGGTCACCACCAACGGCAGCTTCGACCTGCTTCACTCTGGCCATGAGTTTCTCCTCGCGGCCGCGCGTACGCACGGCGACGTGCTCATCGCCGGCGTGAACAGCGACGCCTCTGTGAAACGCTATAAGGGCCCCAATCGACCCATTGAACCGCAGGACGTGCGTGTGGCCAAGGTGGCCGCGCACGCCGATCTGGCCTTTATCTTCGAGGACGACACGCCCATCCCCTGGTTGCCGCTCATTCGCCCGCACGTCCACGCCAACGCCGCTACCTACGGCCCCGATTGCATTGAGGCCCCGACCGTCCGCGAGATCGGCGCCGAGCTGGTCCTCATCCCTGTTCGCCCAGAGCTTGGCTCCACCACCGAAATCCTCCGCCAGCGCGGCCTCCCCACGTAATCGTGCGCACTATCCGTTGGACTCTCCTCACCGCGCTCTGCCTGCCGCTACTGTGGCTCCTTTGTCGTTTCCGGGCCCGCGCAGCCCGCTTCCCGGTGCTTGTCATCCAGCCCGGCAAACTTGGCGATGTGCTGTGTACCACCGCCATGGTGCGGGCGTTGGCGCAGGATCCGCGCGTAACCGAGGTTCACGTTCTCTGTATCGCCCGCACGCACGAGGCCCTGCGCGATAACCCGCACGTCGCCCGCGTCTTTGCCTTTGATACACTGAACCGCTGGGCACTGCTTCGGACCTTCCGAAGGCAGCGCTACGGCGCCGTGATCGGCTGCATGCCGACCTCCTTTACAGGCATGGTTGGACTCTGGTCGCTGGCGCCACGGCGCCTCAACACCTCGTCGGTCCATCATGGCCTGATCGTGCGGGCGCTGGTCTGGGTAAATACCGTCAACCTCCCCTACCACATCCGCACCAGCACCCATGCGCACTACATGGCGCTCCTGGCGGCCATGGGGACGGCGCCTGTCCCGTACGGGATCGATATCACCGTGCCGCCAGCCGCGGCGGCTTTGGTTGATCGTTGGCTGCAAGCGGAAAGCCTCACGCCCGGTCGTTTCGTCTGCCTGGCGCCGCTCACGGGCAACCCCGTGAAGCAGTGGCCGTTGCCGAAGTTCGCCACCCTCATCAATACCATCGTCGCCCACGGCTTGAAGGTGGTGATTCTCACCCAAGACCCAGCCGCCGCGGCCGAGCTCCGCCTCCTGGCTGCTGATGCCACTGGGGTGCACATCGCCGCTGGCCTGAGCCTGGCTGAAGTGGGTGCACTCTGTACCAAGGCGGCGCTGTTCGTCTCGGCCGATACCGGCCCGATGTACATTGCGTACGGCGTCGGCTGCCCGCTGGCCATCCTCATCGGTCCGATCGCGCCCGAGGAGCAGGTGCCGCCGCCCGGCCCGCGCGTGAGGCACATCCTGCCGCCCGCGGGCTCAGAGCCGTGGGTGTTTGTGTCGCGCACGCCGCGCACGGGCACGCCCGATAAACTCCGCTCCATCCGCGAGACGAGCGAAGCCGACGCCTGGGCAGCCGTCGAGGGGCTACTCGCTCAGAGTGCGTCTTCGGCGGCGTAGGCGGTGACGCCGGCATGGATATCAAAGGCGGGACGGTACCCCAGCTGCGCCGTGGTGGTGGTGATATCGGCTTGGGTGTGGGCCTGGAAAAACGCGTAAGGGTTCTCGATGTACTCCGGTTCGAGCCTGGTGCCGAGCGCGGCGTTCAGCTCCTGCACAATGCGGTTGAAGCTCGTGGGCGAGCCGGTGCCGACGTTGTAGATGCCGCTGGCGGTTTGAGGAGCGGCCAGTGCCAGGAGGTTGGCCTGTACGACGTCGTCGACGAATACCTGGTCGCGCGCCTGTTCGCCATCGCGGAAGATCTGGGGGCGCTTCCCGGCGCGCATCTGCAGAGCGAGGCGCTTCACCATGCTGGCCATGTGTGCCTTTTTCTCTTCACCGGGTCCGTAGACGTTGAAGTACCGGAGCCCCACGATCTTGAGCGGCCCGCCGGCGGCGATCTTGGCCCGCGTCAGCTCGTCCATCGCCAGCTTTGATTCGCCGTACACATTGAGCGGTTGCTCGTGTGCGCCGATGCACTGCGGCGATGGTGCGGCTCCGTAGGTAGCAGCGGAAGAGGCATAGACCACGGCGGGGCCGTATCTCTTCGCCCAGGTGAGCAGGTGCTGGAAGGCCTCGAGATTGTGGCGGAACATCAAGGCCCGGTCGCTGACGGTCGTGTCGGTGCAGGCGGCCTGGTGCAGGACGGCGTCGAAACCGCCGCCGAGCGTGTTCCAAAATTCCGGCTCACTGACGTCGGCCTCGCGGTCGCTCGTATTGAGCGGCAGACGGTCAACACCGAGAACGTCGTGCCCTTGGGCACGGAGCGCTTGGGCGAGGCGTCGCCCAATGAAGCCGCCAGTGCCAGTGACGAGGAGACGCATAGGCTTAGTGGGGGGAAGCGGGTTTTGCCGCGGTGACACCCAGGGCGAGGGCCAGGATGCAGAGTAGGGCGAAGGTGAGGCGCATGGTGGCCCGGGCGAGGACGGCGCCCATCAGGCCGAGCAGCGGCGTGAGGACGAGGAGGGTGGCCACAAACAGCGTCATCGATCCCCAGTTGGCGATCTGCAGGGCGCGGAGCCTGCCGTGCGCCTCAAGATATTGCGAGACCAGCAGCGACGGAATGGCCACGAGCGTGACGGCCGAGAGGCGGCTGAGCCAGACCACGTCGGTCAGGGTATAGTTGGGGAAAAGCCAGGCGCAGAGCCACGGCGCGAGCAGGACGTAGCCAGCCACGCCGACCGTGACCCCGAGGGTGAGGGCGGCGGTGACTTTGAGCACCCGACGGCGGTTTTGGCGCGAGTCATCCATGGTGGCTAGGCGCGAGAACGACGCCGGCAGCAGCGACTTGAACCACGCTTTGATTTGCTCGGGCACCAGGATAGACACCTGAAAGAGCGCGAGCTGTTTTAAGCCGAAGAGTCCCGCGATCACGAAACTATCGAGTTGCGAGGCAATGGAGACGGGGATGGTGTTGAGGCTTAAGAGTCCGCCATAGCGCAGCACGCGCCACGAGCGCTCACGCGAAGGGAAGCGTCGCAGCTGCAGGGCCAGGGCGCTGGCCACCACCAAGCCCGGCACGCCCACGGCGACGGCGTAGATAATGGGCAGTGAATGCGTGACTGTCAGGACAGCCGGCAGCAGGCAGACCACCAGCGCCGTCGCAAACATCTTCACGTGCAGGGCGAAGCGGAAGTTCCCCGTGCCCGTAACAATGCCGCTAAAGAACGTGGCTCCCAGCTGCAGCGGCAGAAATAAGAGCGCTATCACGATAAAGAGTGAACCGAGGCGCTCTTGGTTCCACCACAGGCCCAGCACCGGCACCAGCCCGAGTAGTACCAATGCGCCCGCCAGGCACAGCCAGGCGTTATTCATGAGTGTGAAGCGCACGGCGGCGTCGCGCTGGCGGTTGGCCACCTCACGGGCGATGGCCGTCTCGAGCGAGGGGAGCGTGAGCAGGCTGACTATGCCCGCGACCGAGAGACTAAAGCGGTAGCCGCCGTAGGCCTCCGGCGGTAGCAGGCGCGCCACCAAGTAGCCCGTCACCAGTCCACTGAGCACCGAGAGGGCGTAGTGCAGCGTGAGAATGGTTGAAGTCTTGGCGAAGTAGCGCACGTCGATTTTGAGCCGACGGCCGACGACATCCCAAAGCGCAAGCAAACGGCGGTAGAACAAGCCGGCACTGGGGCGACGAGGCTGCATCCTCGCCAGTATCCCACAGTGCGCCGGGGGCCGACTATGCCTTCTTCGGCAGCGGGGCCGCTGGCATGCCGACCGCCACCACATCGGGTGGCAGATCTCGCGCGACCACCGCGCCCGCGCCCACCACGGTCCGTGCGCCGATGGTAACGCCGGGCAGCACAATGGCGCCCGCGCCGATCCAGACATCATCGCCAATCATGATTGCTGCCGTGTGATGCTGACGGACGGACTCAGGATTGATTGTCGTTTCCAAACCGGCAGTCGTGATCATTGCGCCGGCCGAGATGCGTACGCGGTGGCCGATGGTAAGCGGCGCGCGGGCGTTGAGCACACACCAGTGGTTGAGCGTGCAGTCGTCGCCCAGGGAGACGTTCTCGGGGTGGTGGATCCAGATCGGTCCAAATACTTTTAGCCGTTTGCTGCCGCGGAGAAGAAGCCGCCAGAAGCGCGAACGCAGCGCTCGGATACAGTGCTGCCAGATAGCAAAAATTCGGTGAATGGGCGGGCGGGGCATGATAGGAAGGCAGGCGTCGACGGACGGGGCCGACTATACACGGCGTCTCGGTCATCGGATATGCTCCTCTGGTGCTGCGCAAAATCACTCGTCCCCGCATCGAGGCTTTCCTCCGGCGCCACGCCACCAATCGGCCGGTGTTGGATATTGGCTGCGGGAGTGATGTGTACGGTGAGTTCTTCCCCAACCGGACGACGCTCGACGTGGCGCCTCGGCCCGGCGTGAAGGTGGATATCGTCGCCGATGCTCACCACCTCTCCGTCATCCCCTCCGCCTCCTACGAGGTGGTCGTGTGCAGCGAAGTGCTCGAGCACCTGCACACCCCCGCTCAAGCCGTGGCCGAGATGCACCGCGTCCTCAAGCCGGGCGGTCGCTTGCTCGTCACCACGCGCTTTGCTTTTCCCGTGCACGACGCGCCGGGCGACTACTACCGTTTCACGCCCTACGGTCTGCGCCATCTCTTTCGTGAGTTTGAGATCGAGGAGCTGCAAGCCGAGGCGTCCACCGTCGAAACCATGGCCGTGCTCTGTCAGCGGATTGGCTTTCAGTGCGACACGCTCGGCTGGCGGCCCTTCAAGGCCGGTTGGTTTCTGCTGGCTCAGCTCTTCCTGCTCGGCCGGGGCGTGCTTACGCGCGAATACGGCGATATCCGTCACACCGTGACGGTCGACCAGATTCTCTCCTCGGGCTACTTTTTGGCGGCCCGCAAGCCGGCTTAAAGCGAGAGATGCTTCCGGCCCTCCGCCTCGATCTCGTTTGGATTCAGGAGCGCCTTGAGGTCGTAGAGGACGCCGTTTGGTTTCACGAGCTGGTGCCAGTCGGCGGTCGAGAATTTCGTATAGTCCTCGTGTGGCACCAAGAAGAGCACGGCATCGTACTGGCCCTTATCCAAATTAGCGGCGGTGAGATTATGCTTATTGAGCGTCTCGGGCGGGTGGTGTGGATCGTGCACTTCCACCAGCGCGCCGGCTTCCTCGAGCGCTCTGACGACGTCGAACGACTTGCTGTTGCGCAGGTCGGGGATGTTTTCTTTAAAAGTCAGACCCAGCACCAGCACGCGCGGGCGTTGGCCGCTTATTTCACCGAGCGCCTTGAGCACTGTCTCCACCACCAGCCGCGGCATGGCGTCGTTCACGCGGCGGCCGGCGCTGATGACCTGCGTCTCAATACCGAGTTGCTTGGCCTTCTCCACCAAGTAATAGGGATCCACACCGATGCAGTGGCCACCCACGAGGCCCGGCTGGAACTTGAGGAAGTTCCACTTGGTGCCGGCGGCGTCGAGCACGTCTTTGGTGCGGATGCCAAGGTGGTGACAGAGGAGGGCGACCTCGTTGATGTAGGCGATATTCAGGTCGCGCTGGGCGTTCTCGATCGCCTTGGCCATTTCGGCCACCTTGATGGACGGCGCCTGGTGGATGCCGCCGCTCGTGACGTGGCCGTATAACTCTGTGAGCAGCGCCAGTGTTTTCTCGTCCTGGGCGCCCACCACCTTGGCGATCTTGTCGACCGTGTGCTCCTTGTCGCCGGGGTTGATGCGCTCGGGCGAATAGCCCAAGAAGAAATCGACGCCGCATTGGAGGCCAGATTCCTTCTCGAGAATCGGTCCACACATCTCTTCCATCACGCCGGGGTAGACGGTGGATTCGAGTACCACGACTGCCCCCTGCTTGAGATGCTGGCCGATGGTCGCCATCGACGAGGTGACGGGCGTGAGATCGGGGTTGTTCTTGGTGTCGATGGGCGTCGGGACGGTGACGATGACGATGTCGGCGGAGTCGATGACGGCCGGGTCGGTGGAGTAGGCGATGGTGACGGCGTCCAAGCGGGCTTTATCCAGCTCATTGGTGCGGTCGTAACCTCGCTGTAATTCCTCGATGCGAATGGCTTGGATGTCGTAGCCGCTCACGGTAAAACCGGCGCGAGCGAGAGCGGCTGCCAGCGGCAGGCCCACGTAGCCCAGGCCGACGACACAGATCTGCTTCTCCTTGATGGACATAGGCCGATTCTAGGGCAAGAAGCGGGATGCGCGAAGGCGCTTTCCACCGTATCATCGGCCGCGTGTCCGTCCACCATCTCCATGCCCGTGCTCGTCGGCACGCGCCCGTCTTTATGCGCTTCCTCCTCAGTGGCGGGCTCGGTGCCACGGTCGATTTTGGCACCCTGCTGCTGGGCACCCGCTATTTCGGCTGGCCGCCGGAAATGGCTCTCCTACTCTCCGGGGCCTTAGCCCTGGCGACCGTCTTCCTGGCCAACAAGTACTTCACCTTCCGCCGCCACGATACCAAGGCTCAATCGGAAGCATGGAAGTTTCTGCTGGTCTACGGCACGTCGGCCTGCCTCAATTACGTGCTTTCGCTGCTCTTCATCCAGGCAGGATTGCCTGAGTTCTTGGCCAAGGCCGGTGCGATTTGTGTACTCCTGGGCGTAAATTACATCTTCCTGCACGGGTTCGTCTTTAAGCGTAAAGGGTGAGCTGCGGGCGATGTCATTCTTCCTTGACGCCTTCTTCCTGGATCGGTACTTTGCTCCGGCACTATGCTTGGAAAACTGAAGTGGCGCCGCCGGCTTCGCAAACACGGGTTTCGTTCCCGTATGGCGACCAAAAATGGCCGCAAGGTCATTGCGCGCCGTCGCAGCACCGGCCGCGGCCAGCTGACGGTTCAGCGCGAGCGGTGATCGGCGGTCATCCGCTACACTGATCTCGTGACGCGCCATCTCTCCGTCATCGCCGCCCTTGTCTTCTACCCGCTCGGGCTGAGCGCCTTCTTGGCGTTCCTTTGCCTAAGAAACGAGATGTTCATCCCCTGGCCGGCGTTTTGGCTGAGGGTTGTTGACCTCCCCCTAGTGGGGGCAGGTCTGCTGCTCGGGGCGATTGCGCTCCACCGGAGCCTGGCCGACGGGGCCAGTTCGCGGGGGCTTGGCTGGTTCATCGGTTGCACGGCGGGGGCCCTCTTTGTTGTTCTTATCATCCTCAACTTCTGGCCGCTTTTTTCGCCTCTTTTCGCTTCACTCCCACTCCATGCACACTCTTAAGCGTCTTGCCTCGGGCCTGCCTGTTCTCACCGCCCCGGTGGCTGGTACCGAAGCTGTCACTGTCATCGTCTTCGCCGGCGCGGGCTCGCGCTACGAGACGCACGAGCAGCGCGGTATTAGTCACTTCTTGGAACACATGTTCTTCAAGGGTGGCGAGAAGTACCGCACCACGCGCGATGTATCCGTGGCTCTGGAGGCCGTGGGTGCCGACTTCAACGCCTTCACCGGCAAGGAGTACGCCGGCTACTACGTGAAGGCGGCGGCCGCCCACACCGAACTGGCCTGCGACGTGCTTTCTGACATGCTCCTCAAAGCCACCTTCCCCAAGGCTGAGATCGATAAAGAGCGCGGCGTGATCATCGAGGAAGAGCGCATGTACCAAGACACCCCCATGTACCGTGCCGGCTGGGATTTTGAAGAGCTCCTGCTCGGCAACCACCCGCTCGGTTGGGACACGATCGGCCGCGAGGAGGTGATCATGAGCGTCACGCAGCAGGACTTTCAGACCCACAAAGATCGTCTCTACACGCCGGATAACTGCGTGGTCGTTTTTGCGGGCAAAGTGGAACCGGCCCAGGCCGAGGCACTCGCCGAAAAGTACTTCGGCACGCTCGGCGGCAAGAAGGGGAAGGAGTTCGAGCCCTTTACGACGTATAACCCCGAGCGTGTCTTCCTGCGCAGTAAGCCGACGGAGCAGGCGCACTTGGTGCTTGGCGTGCCGGGCGTGCCGTCGCTCAGCGACGAGCAATTTGCGCAGAAACTCCTGGCGATCGCGCTCGGCGGCAACATGAGCTCGCGCATGTTTCTCCGCATTCGTGAGGCCAAGGGCATGTGCTACTACATCCAGACTGAGGTGGATAGCTACTTGGATGCTGGCGCCGTCTCGACACGCGCGGGTATCGACCAGTCGCGCCTGCATGAGGCCATCTCCCTCATCCGCCACGAGTACGAGCTCTGCGCCAAGGACGGCTTCGACCAAGACGAACTCACCCGCGCCAAGGAGTACCTCAAGGGGCGTATGACACTTGGTTTCGAAGATAGCGAGGAGCTTGGCCACTTCTTCGGTCGCCAGCAGCTGCTCTACCCCAAGGTCCGCTCCATCGCGGAGTACATGACATGTGTGGATGCCGTCACGCTCGAGCAGATGAATGGGCTCGCCAAGAAGATCTTCGCGCCGGAGCATTTGCGCTTGGCGGTGATCGGCAAGAGCGAGGACAAGGCCGGGCTGGAAAAATTGATCGCATAAAAAAGCCCCTCCGCGGTGGAGGGGCTGAGAGCTTAGGGGTGGGGGGCGACCCAAGTCGCCAAGATTGGTTTCATGTAGGGGCAGATCTCGTGCCCTTCAATGACAATTTCAGTGACCAAATTTTTGAGGATGTGCCGGTTCCACATTACCTCTTGAAAATCACCGTCTTTGAGTTCCTTCAACGAAAATCCGCGGTGGCGGCACGGTTGTCCGCGGTGTTCTTCCGGGTGACAAACGCACGCGGCCTTGATTGCCGCTGTAAAGACGTGGACGTTTTCGCTTTCGCTTGGTATTTCTACCAAGTCGGTGGTGTCATATTCCACCTTTTGTTTCTTTAGGAAGCTTTTCGCTCCCTCCAAGGGGCTCATGCCCATTTCTAGTTTTCCACCTGGTAACGTCCAGGTGTCCTTGACCCCGTTGCAGGGGCGGACTAATACCACGTTTTTTGTATCCGCATGGATACAACTTGCATGGTACTTATACGTCAGGATGACGTATACGTATCGATTTTTCATCTCTACTCCTGGTCATGCGAGAAAATCACTCTCCATCAGCAACAGTGCCGGTGGTACAAAAGTGCGCTCGCTTTCTTGTTATATTAAAACATAGTACTTATTAAAAAGCAAGTACTGAAATGCAGCCTTATTTGCTTAATTGACGCAATGCAGAGTTGGCCGTCACGTTTTGAGGGTCGAGGCGCAGCACGATCGTGAGCGCGCGGATGGCGCCCGGCGTGTCGCCCAGGGCGTTCAAAACGGCGGCTAAATTGAGGTGGCCGGGGATATCGACGGGATCGAGCCGGAGCGAGGCTTTGTAGGCCTCGGCTGCATCCTCCAGTTGGCCGAGCGCGCCGTAGGCCACGCCGAGGTTGTAGTAGGCTTCGCTGCGGTGTGGGTTGATGGCGATGGCGCGCTTCAGCACCGGTACCATCTCCGCCGGCCGGCCGAGCTTGAGCAGGAGCGAGGCGTAGTTCACGAGCCCCGGCACGGTGTCGAAATCGATCGTGAGCGCTGTCTTGAACTCCTGTTCCGATTCCTCATAGCGACCTTCGTCGTGCAGGAGGAGCGCCAGGCCCAGGTGGGCCTCGGGGTTCTTTGGTTCGAGGACCAGGGCCTTGGCGAAGGCGTGATGGGCGTCGCTGAAGCGGCGCTCACGACGGGCAATGTCGCCGAGGGCTCCCCACGGCTTGGCTGTCTCGCGGATGGCTAGGGCCTTCTGGAACTCGGGGATGGCGGCGGCGTTATTGCCACTCAAGCTCAGCTCCACGCCAATGTTCGTGTGGGCCACGTCGGCGGCGGCGCTGTAGTAGGTGATCACCTGCGTGAATAGGCTTTTGGTGTCTCCCCAAACTTTGGCCTGCTGGAAGGAGAGTCCAGCGAGTAACAGGATGATCACGCCGCCCAGCGCCATCGTGGAAGAGCGCCAGCGTCCCTGCGGCAGGGCCTCGTCCTCGTGCCCAGGAATGAGCTGGGCCAGACCAGCGGCGAGAGCGAACAGGAGACCGATAAGGCCGAGATAGGCGTAGCGGTCGGAGGCGAAGTAGATCTCGCCACCCTTGGCGAAGTTGATGAGCGTCGGGCCGACGCCGATCAAGAAGATGAGCCAGGCCGCCAGCGGCAGGCGGCTCTTTTTGAGGAGTCCCACGGCGGCCAGCGAGATGCCGAGCACGAGCAGCCAGGGCACCCAGAAGTCGGGCGAAGTCAGCGTGACCGGATTGCGGTAGGGGTAGAGCGGCGAGAGGGCGTGCGGCCAGACGAGTTGCTGCAGATAGAAGCCGATGCTCTTGCCGGCCATCGTGATCTTTTCTATGAGCGTTGACGAGCGCGTGATCTCGGCCTTACCGAAGATGGCGATAACGCCAAAGACGAGCGAGAGGGCGAAGTAGGGGATCTTCTCGAGCCATGCTTGCCGGTCGAGCTTGCGGCCGCGCGCCCAATCGACGATGAGCAGCACAAGCGGCAGGCCGATGACGCTGGCCTTAGCCATCAGGCCGAGCGCGAAGGCGGCGACGCTCCAGTAGTATTTCTTGTCTTCACCGTCGCGGAAGCGCAGGTACCAGAGCAGCGCCAGTAGCCAGAAGATGGTGGAGAGCACGTCCTTGCGCCCGCTGGCCCAGGCCACGGCTTCGGTATTGAGTGGGTGGGCTAAGAAGATGAGGCCGACGAATACGCCCGCCCACCAGCGGCGCGAGAACAGGAAGGCGATGACGGCGATGACCCAAGCGCTGGCGAGGTGCAGCAGCAGGTTCATCGCGTGGAAGATCCACGGCGCGCCGCCGCCGATCTGCCAGTCGAGCTGATAGCTTAAGAACGTCAGCGGGATGTAGAGCTCGGGATCGTAGGTGCTGAAGGCCTTGAAGAACGACCAGGGGCCGACCTGATGGACGATGGGGTTCTCGATGATCAGCAGGCCGTCATCCCAGCGCACGAAGCCGTTCCCTAAGCTCTGGCCGTAGGCGCCGAGCGCTACGAGGGCAAAGAGGGCGGCCGTCAGCCAGAGGCGGCGGCGATCGGGGAGGGACGGCAGGGGCTCGGTTTCGGGGGGCACGGACCCACTCTCAGGCTCTAGCCCGGGCCTGTCCAGGGGTGACTGGTCGCAGGGTCGTTTTTGACGTACTATAGGGCCAACTTTCCGCCCACCCACTCCTATGGAACGCACTCTCATTCTCCTTAAGCCCGATGCCGTCACCAACCGCGTCTGCGGCAAGGTTCTCGCCCGCTTCGAAGAGGCCGGCTTCACCATTCGCGGCTGCAAGATGCTCCATCTCCACCCTGAATTATTGAAGGAGCACTACGCCCACATCGCCGAGAAGCCCTTCTACCCCGAAGTCGAGGAGTTTATGGGTTCCAAGCCTGTGATCGGCCTCGTGCTCGAAGGCCACGACATCGTCGCCAAGGTGCGCGAGATGCTCGGCGTCACCGACAGCCGCCAGGCTGCCCCCGGTACCATCCGCGCCGACTACGGCACCACTCAAATGCTCAACATCGCCCACGCTTCCGATACGCCTGAGACGGCTAAGAAGGAAGTGAAGCGTTTCTTCGCCGAGACCGAGCTGTTCGACTACTGAGCCATGTTGGATCTCGCGCCCTTCGGTGCGGCCGATAAGGCCGAGGTACTCGGCGCCGTCGCCGCGTTCGCGGCTCAGGAAGGATTCACCGTCATCGCCAAAGACGAGACCCGCCCCTGGGGCGGGTTCTTCGTCATCGCTGAGACCCAGGCGCCGGCCTTCGCGGCGCGCTTCTTCGCCGGTGTATCTCCAGGCGAGGGCAAGCTGAGCCCGAAGTTGCTGGTGGTGGCCCCGGGCAAGCGTCTCTCTTGGCAGTATCACCACCGTCGGGCCGAGCTTTGGCGCGCAGTCGCCGGCGATCCGGCGCTGGCCTCAAGCGCGACCGACGCGCCGGGCGAGGTACAACCGCTGCCCGAGAGCGTGGTGCGTTTGGCCCAGGGTGAACGCCACCGTCTTATAGGAGGGGAGGGCTGGGGCCTGGTGGCCGAGATCTGGCAGCACACCGACCCGACCATGCCTAGCGACGAGAGTGATATCGTCCGTCTTCAAGACGACTTTGGGCGGAAGTCTTGAGGGTGTTCCATGGTCCTATAGAACCGATTACCGCTCTAGCGTCTCAGTAAAACTTCTCAACAGCTCACATCAAAAGTCTTCGATCTCATCGACATTTTCAGGTCCGTATCTTATGGTTTGAGCATGACTCCCACCGCTATTCAGCAAGTGAGCACGCCTCAAAAGGCGATCGATGTGGCTCACTGCTTTATCCAGATCGCAAACTCTAAGGTGATCGGAGAGGACGAGTCCGGTCAGCCTGTGACAGAAGGTATTACCAATCTAAAGCTCCAGAAGATGCTCTATTTCGCCCAGGCGACACACCTGGCGTTATTCGATCAGCCGCTCTTTGGGGAGGAGATTCAGGCCTGGTCCTTAGGTCCGGTGGTGCCGGCCGTGTACCACGCTTTCAAGGACGGACAGAATGAGCTCATTGATCCCAGTCTTGGGAGCTGCGATAACCCGGAGGTGGAGAAGTTCTTGCAGGTGGTATGGGATCTGTTTGGTAAATACTCCGCCTCTGAGCTGGTGAACATGACACATAAGCACGCCCCTTGGGTTTCTGTCTATCAGAAGGGAGTACCGGACATCGTGATTCCCCAAGATAGCATCCGGAAGTACTACAAGGAGAGTTTCAACTCTCCTGTGCATGCCTGATGTTCAGCACATCCGCCGGTTTTTAGAGCGAGAAGAGTCTCAGTCGGACGGTCTCATTTATAGTGATCCTTCGCTCGTGAAGCACCGAGAAAGGATGATTCGAGCAATTGGACGTAGTCTTGGTGTGATTGATGCGGCGGCGGTCTGTACGCGGTGGATACAGGGGGCAGTATTCACCGCCCTGGTTTCGGCTGTCATCGCTTTTTGGTTCATACCCGACATCTACATGTTCGCTGGGGGCATGGCGGCGATGGGCGGACTCACCATGATCTGGATACGCATTCGTCGGTATTGGCCCTGGAGATTGATCACGACGAAAAGTGATTCTCTTTTATGACCGGTCGGCGCACGAGCAGCGGCCGCCGTTGCAGCCGCAGGTCGGCGTGGCCAGCGCTTCGGGTAGGTCGAGCTTAAAGCGTCCGTCGCGGCAATCGATGGTGGCCCCGCCGATCCGCTCCAGCGTCTCCGGGAGCGCAGCCACCGTCACTGCCGGCACCTCGCGGTGCGTGAAGATTTTGGCCCCCAGCGGGGTTTTTTCGGCGAATTCCAAGCAGAAGCTGCCGCTCTCATCTACGCCCACGACGAGGATTTGGCCCGCCTTGCCTTCACCGGCCATCACCTCATTGAGCGCTTTTGCGGCTGCGAGGGTGAGTATGAGTGTCTGTGGGCGCGGGGGGCGATTGGCGTGCAGGGTGTTGAGCTCTGTCACCAGGGCGGCTACTTCCTCTTCGCCGAAGCCGTGGCTGGCGCAGCCGTCGGCCAGTGTTTCGCGGTCGTTTTGGGAACAGCTAAAACAATGGAGCCCGTACTCGCCGAGCAGCGGACCGGCTTCGGGCAGCACGCCAATGATCTCCGAAACAAACATGCCGGCGCTGATGGGGGTGGTTGTTCCGGGGTGCTTTACTGGCTGTTTTTTCGCGGCAGGCATATCCTCATTCTACCAGTCTCCGCTATGAACATCGCCAAGCATCCGGTCGCTTTTGTCGCCATCATCGCCCTCGCCTTGCTCCTCGGTTGGCAGATCGGGCGCGGTTCGACGCCGCCCACCCCGGGCGGCCAATGGATGGCGGGCGATTCGTCGCGATCGGGCGCTGAGGC
This sequence comes from uncultured Candidatus Peribacteria bacterium, assembly GCA_964640945.1. GTDB lineage: Bacteria > Patescibacteriota > Gracilibacteria > Peribacterales > Peribacteraceae > JAGOUB01. The sequence goes on from CAZXIV010000007.1 coordinate 36,601, forward strand.
CCTGGCGGAGTCGGTCGATCTGTCGCTTTTTTGGACAGCCTGGGAGACTCTCGCCGGTACGTACATCGAGCCCGATAAGCTCCAGGTGCAGCCGCTGGTCTACGGTGCCATCGCTGGCCTCGTGGATAGCTTGAAGGACCCCTACACCGTCTTCATGACTCCGGAACAGAATGTCGATTTCCGCAGCACCCTCGTCGGCCAGTTGCAGGGCATTGGCGCCGAGCTTGACCTAGCGGACGGCCAGATCGTGGTGGTGGCGCCGCTGCGTGGCTCGCCGGCGGAGAAGGCCGGTTTGCTCCCCGAAGATGTCATTACGGCCGTGGATGGCAAGACCGTCGAAGGGATGACACTCAGTGAAGTAGTGCACGCCATTCGTGGCCCCAAGGGGACGACCGTCACGCTCATGATCCAACGTGGCGTCCTCAGCGAGGCCTCGCCCCTGCCGATCGTGCGTGGCGATATCCATATTCCCAGCGTCGAATCGGCCGTTCGTTCGACTTCCGCTGGTCCGGTGGGCGTCATCACCTTAAACCAGTTTGGCGACGCCACCACGCCCGAATTTGCCGACGCCCTCGGCGCACTCCTCTCTCAGAACGTGATGGGCCTTGTGATCGATGAGCGGGGGAACGGCGGCGGCTATCTGGAGGGAGCCACCGAGATCGCTGCGTTCTTCTTGCCCGAGGGCAGCTTGGTGGTGAGCGTGCAGCGGCGCGACGGTGAGCGCGATGAGCACGACACTAAGTCGCCGCCACTCGCACCCGATCTGCCCCTGGTGGTGCTCGTCAATCAAGCGTCGGCGAGCGCCGCGGAGATCCTGGCGGGCGCTCTCCAAGACCACGGCCGAGCGACGGTGGTGGGTGTGAAGACCTACGGCAAGGGGACCGTTCAGGACGTGATCGACCTGAGCGACGGTAGTAGCTTAAAGGTAACGACCGCCCGCTGGCTGACGCCGAAAGGGCGCGATATCGGCACTGATAAGATTGTCCCCGACTTGGTAGTGGAACGGACGACCGAGGATTTCATTGCCAAGCGCGATCCTCAACTCGATGCCGCCGTCGCAGCGCTCACCAATCTACCGGCCCTCATTGAGCGCGGCGACGAGATGATCGAGTGAGACTTCCGCTCGGCGCGCCGACGACTATACTCTCCTTGGTGGCCCGCCTCCCTCCCTCCCTCGAGCGGCGACTCGCGCTCCTGTTCCCGGCTCCGGCCGATCGGGACCGTTTCGTGGCGGAAGCCGTGGAGAGGGCTGTAGAAAACTTGCAGCCGACCAGCGTCAGCGCGGCCGCCGAACACCAGGAGTCGCCCCCGGCCGTGGGTGGCACCCTGCATCTCTTTACCGACGGCGGCAGCCGCGGCAATCCCGGCCAATCGGCCATCGCTTGTGTGCTCGAGGATCCGCTGCACGGCTCGATCCTCAAAGAGTACGCCGCCCGCATTGGCATCGAGACAAATAACGTGGCCGAATACCGCGCCCTCATTGAGGGCCTCAAGCTGGCCGAGCAGTACCACCCCAACCGTCTCATCTGCCACCTCGATTCCGAGCTGGTGGTGCGCCAATTGAACGGCCAGTACCAGGTAAAGGTGCAGAGTCTCAAAGCCTTTGTCGACGAGATTAAGGGTTTGACGCTGCGCTTCCCCGATATTGTCTTCGTGCACATTCCCCGCGCCGACAACCACCGCGCCGATGCCCTGGTGAATCGGGCGTTGGACGAGCTTAAGCAGGCCGCCGTTCCCTCGCGGCCAAATTCCCGGTCGTCTTCCTTTCGTTAAGCAAGATCACTGGCACAATGCCCGGGTGATGCGCCCGGTCGCCATCATCGGCGCGATCTTCCTCTGTCTGTCCGTGGCCCCCCGGGCCGAGGCAGCGTTGACCTATCACGACCGCCACTTCCTTTTTACCATCACGCCACCCGCCAGTTGGAAGGGGACAGAGACGCGTCTGACGTACGAGGGTTTCCCCATCGATGTGCCGGCCGGAGTCCTTAGTGGCACTGGCGCTTTGCCGCCCGGGGTCGGGCGCGAATCGGCCGTCGGCTGGAACCGGACGGCGATCGCTGCGTCCCTCCGCAATCTGATTGCCGCCGAGTACGACCGCGAGGCCGGCGCGGTGACGATCTCGCGCAATAGTTCCGGTGCCATCCTCTTTGACGGCCTGGGTATGCCTGGTCAGAAAGTGGATATCGAGGCCGCCGTCGATCTCACGATCGCTGCCCTCGACAGCGGGGTTGATCGCATTACTCTGCCGCTCATCCACACGCCTCCGACCGTCACGGTCACCGATCCAGACCTGCGCGCGCAGGGCATTCGGGAGCTTGTCACCATCGGCGAATCGGACTTTCGCAATTCCCCAGTCAACCGCGTGCACAACATCGGCGTGGGCCTGCGCAAATTCAACGGTCATCTGATTCCGAAGGACACCGTCTTCTCTTTTGTGGGCACGCTGGGGCCGGTAAACGCTGCCACGGGCTACCGCGAGGAGCTGGTCATCCTGGGTGATAAAACCATCCCCGATTACGGCGGCGGACTCTGCCAGATTAGCTCCACGGCCTACCGCGGTGCCTGGGAGTACGGCTTTCCCATCACTCAGCGCAAGAATCACAGCTACTCGGTGAGCCATTATTTCCCGCAGGGGACCGACGCCACTATTTACCCGCCGAACGTGGATATGAAATTCACCAACGACAGCCCCGGCGCGCTCCTCATCCAGACGCACCAGCAAGATGAGGAGGCGTACTTCCTCTACTACGGTACCAAGGATGACCGTCAGGCCGAGGTGGTGGGGCCGTTCACTTGGGGCCGCTCCAATCCACCGCCAGACCGTCTGGAGAAGACGGCCGATTTGGCGCCGGGTGAAATCCGTAAGGTGGGCAAAGCTGTTCCCGGAATCAAGGCGATGTGGTTCCGCCTCATCAATAAGCCCGCGGCCGACCAAACAATCGAATCGGTGTTCTCGAGTTACGAAGCCCGCCCCAACTACACGCAAATCGGCGTGCTGCCAGCTGAGTTACTTCCAGTCGCGGGCACCGGCGGTGTGCTCGGCAGTGAGATGCCGACCTGGTTCGGCGGCGATTGAGAGGCGCACGGCCTGGGCCTTGAGCGGCCGCGCCAGCAGCGGTTCGATTACGCGTTCGATGAGCGCGCCCAGTTCGCGGAGCGGCCCGGCGGCGGGTGGGTCTTCTTGCTCGTTGCCGGCCAAGCTTTCAAAGAGCAGCGACTGGCTCTCGAGCGAGAGTCCGTGTAACTCCGCTCCGCCCGGCTCAACCGGCAGGTGGCCGAGCATGTGCAGCAGGCGGGCGGCAAAAAGTGGTTGGCGCGCGGGCCACTGTCCGCTCGTGACATAGTCCTTAAAGAGTTCAAACAGCCCCGGGAGTGGTGTGTTTTCTTCGGTTAGACGTAAGACGAGCTCGATTGCCTCGCTCATGGCGCACCAATCGGCGACCGACGGCCGGTCGGCAGCGGGCATAGGCTCGGCCAGGGCGGAGGTGAGGCGCAGGCCCGCGACCGTTTCGGTGCAGTTGAGGCGGACATGCGCGAGCGCCATTAAGTGGCCGCCCAAGCGGGAGAGGGGCTTGCGCGTGCCGCCGCCGCGCACGGCGATGCGGCCGTGGTGGGCGGTGAGAATCACGTACAGCCGGTCGGCCTCGCCCAGGTCGAAGGTGCGCAGGACGATCCCGTCGTCGGCGAACGTCTTCGTCATTGGCTCAGGCGTGGGAACGGTGCAGGAAGCCAAAGCTCGTCTGGCTGCTCGTGAGGCCGAAGGCCGTCGCGAAGGCGGCCAGGACCGGTGCGGTCGCGGCGGCGATGGCGAGCGCTGGCCAGCCCAGTGACAAGAGAGTGGGCAAAAGAGTGGCGCCAACCGACTGCGCGAATTCGCTTTGGATGGCGCTCGGCAGCAGTGTCGGCAGGGCGTAGGCCAGGCCCGCGAGTGTGCCCACCGCCAGGGCCAGGCCGCCATACAATAAGACCGTCATCTCGGTCCAGAGCGGAATAAAGACATCGCTGGGGCCGGCACCGAGTAAGAGCTGCGTCTGGGTATCGGCGCTGCGTTGGAGGATGCGGCGGTGGAGGAGGGAGACAAGCGCAAGTAGGAGGGCGGCGGCGGTCACGGAGAGGATGACAATGGTGGCCTGGCTGCCGGTTTCGGTAAGGCGCAGCACTTCGGTGAGCTCCGCTTCTTGGCTCGTCGCGCGCGACAGGAACTCGGGTGCCACCACGCCCTGCCAGCGCGGCTCTTGGAGGAGGCGGAGGAGGTCGGTGTAGACCTCGACCGAGGCGAGCGTGACGGTGATGGTATCGGGGAAGGGGTTCTTGAGGCCGAAGGTATCGATGAACGACACGACCGACGGGTCGCGCAGGCGGACGGCCTCGTAGGCTTGGGCTTTGGTGGTCAGGTGGGTAGCGGTGATGCCGGGCAGGTCTTGCAGCGTGCGGAAGAGATCCTGCACTTGCTGGTCCGAGGCCGTGCGCTGCATCTCCAGGTTGAGAGTGGAGTTTGAGCGCAGAACATCGCCGCTGGCGCGGATGCCGAGGAAAGTCAGCAGCAACAAGCCGAGGAGCACGAGCAAGCTGCCGATGGTGAGCAGGCTACTGACGACGCGACCCTCACGTGCGAGGGTGCGCAGGCCGCGGTGCACGGCGCGTTGGAACTGGAGGGAGGAAGAGATCCGGCCGCTCATATCGGTCAGTCTATACCCGCCGCCCGCCGCCCGCAGCGCGATTGGCCATCAACTGCTATGCTGGGTCCATGCGATTCATCCGTCCGGTCGTCGCTCTGCTGCTCTCGCTCTTGCCTGTCGTCGCCCACGCGCAACGCACGCTGACTGTGGAGCTGGGTGCGCGCATGAGTATCGCGGAGGTGGCGAGCAACATCGTGAGCTTCCTGGCCCGCTCGGCCGGCATTATCTGCGCCACCCTGGTGATCATCGGAGCACTCTTTATCGTGGTTTCTCGCGGCGAGGACCCCTGGAAGAGCCGTGGTCAGGATCTTGTGATCTACTCACTCGTTGGTCTAGCGATCATCTTGGGCGCGGCCGGCATTATCCGCGTCATCTACTTTGTTATTTACGGCTGAGCCCATGCCCGACGAGTCACCCTCCGCATCGTCGGCAGGATCGTCCATCCCGGAGCGCCTACGGGGCGCGGCCGAGGCGGCCGAGGCGGGCCGTTTTGAGGAGGCACTCCTCGTCCTTGAGCAGATCCTGATTGAGGATCCCGCGCACGTTGCTGCCCTGGAGCAGGTGGCCGAGCATGAACTGAGTTTGGAGCGTTTTGAGCGGGCTCTGGCGGCTGCTACCCAGGCAATCGCCCTCGAGCCCACGAGTGCGCTGGCCCTGGCGGCCATCGGCCAGGTGCGCGCCGAGCGCGAGGAATGGGAGGCCGCCATTGACCACCTTCAGCGTGCCAATAAGCTCCGCGGCAACGATCCTGAAATCCTTCGTCGGCTGGGCTGGGTGCTCTTTCGCGGCGGCCAGCGCCCGCAAGGCGTGGTCACCCTCGAGCGGGCCCTGAATTTGGATCCCGACAGCACCTTCATCCTCTGTGATCTCGGCGTTGTCTATCTCGAATTGAAGAATTTCGCCAAGTCGAAGGCCCTCTTCGCCCGCGTCCTTCAGCTCGATCCGGAGGACACGCGCGCCCAGGAGTGTTTGACGACGGTGGCACGGCTCGAAAAACTCGATGCCTGAGGGGTATTGCCCTTGGTTTGCTGCTACACTCAGCGCCCGTGTCAGGATTCACCCAATCAACACTGTCTGGCCTACCCCAGCCGCCCCGCCGGCGGGCGCGGCGCTGGAATTGGAGTTGGCAGCCTAAAGCCCTGCTTCAGCGGGTGAAGGACGCTTGGAACTGGGTGTGGCGGCACCCTTTTACCGTCGGCGGCGGCGCCCTTGGCTTGGTGGTCCTGTATTTCCTGTTTTTATGGCTGACGCTCCCCGACGTCACCCAGACCCTCTTCGCCGCGCAGAGCACGGTCATTACCGACCGTAACGGCACCGAGCTTTATCGTCTCTTTAGCGATGAGGACCGTACCTACGTGCAGGCTTCCGATATTCCACAGTCCATGAAGCAGGCGATTGTCGCCATTGAGGATCAGCGCTTCGAAACCCGCGGCTGTCTGGATATCCGGGCGCTCGGCCGCGCCGTGTTGACGCTCGGCTCCCGCGGCGGCGCCTCGACGATCACCCGTCAATTGGCTCGTAACGCCTTAAATCTGCAGCAAGAGAATATTCTGAGCCGCAAGTTGAAGGAGCTTTTCCTCGGCTGTGAACTGGAGTGGAAGTACGGCAAGGACAAGGTGCTTGAGCTCTATCTCAACTGGATCCCCTTCGGTGCCAACGCGTATGGCATCGAGCAGGCGAGCCAGCGTTTCTTCGGCCAATCGGCCTCCGCGCTCACGCTTGCCCAATCGGCCGTGCTGGCTGGCCTGCCCCAGCGCCCGTCGTATTTTGCGCCCTTTGGCTCGCACCGCTACACCACGGTGACGCCCGACATTATGGCCAAGATCGCCAGCGGCGAGATCACCGATTCCGACGACATCCCCACCGACGATATCACGATCGGTCTGGTGGGCAGTAAGGTGGGCAGCGGCAGTCGCCTCATCTACGTGGGCGGCCGCGCCGATCAGGTGTTGCAGAACATGGTCGATCTCGGCTTCATCAAGGAGGCCGACATGCGCACCGCCCAGGACGATTTCGCCAAGCTCACCTTTAAGTCCACGCGCGAAGATATCCGCGCCCCGCACTTCGTTCTGTGGGTGAAGCAGCAGGTGGAGCAGATGCTTGCCGACTCGGCGGACGAGGGCATTATCGCGGAAGGCGGCCTGATTGTGGAAACAACGCTCGATTGGGAGATTCAGCAGCTGGCCGAAGAGGCCGTGAAGGACCGCACCGAAACGAATATCAAGCTCTATGGCGCCCACAACGCCGCGCTGGTGGCGCTCGATCCCGATACGCGCGAGGTACTGGCCTATGTCGGCAACGCCGATTACAACGACGAAGAGCACGATGGCAAAGTGGATATGGCTCGCGCCGCCCTGCAGCCGGGCTCCAGCTTTAAGCCGATTGTCTACGCTGCCGCCTTCCGTAACGGCTACGGCCCGGCCACCGTGTTGCACGACCTGCCCATCACGCTGGGCGCCTACCGTCCGCAGAATTTCGATAGCCAGTTCTGGGGCATTCAGACCGCTCGTCAGGCGCTGGGTGCCTCGCGCAACATTCCGGCAATCAAGGCCTATTACCTTGCCGGCGAGGAGGACCCCGTGCTCGCGCTGGCGGCCAGCCTGGGCGCGCCCACCGCGCGCGAGCGCAAGCCCGAGAAGGGCTACGGTCCGGCCCTGGCCATCGGCGCGGCCGAGGTGCCATTGCTAGAGATGACGCAGGCCTTCGCCTCCATTGCCGACGCCGGCCAAGTGAAACCAATCGTCACCATCCGTCGCATCACCCGCGACGGCAATATTTTGCCCTGCTCCATCTGCCAGACCGAGGCCGATCCCGGCGAGCAGGTGCTCGACCCGCGCATCGCCTTCCAAGTGACATCCATCTTGAGTGATGAGGGCGCCCGTCCCACCGATTTTTGGAAGGCCGCCCTCTCGGTGGCTGGCTCGCCTGCCGCCGCCAAGACCGGCACCAGTAACCAGTGCCTCAAGACCGACGGTGACGGCAACTGCACCGAGCGCCGCCCGGGCAATGTCTGGACGATTGGCTACACGCCTAAGCTTGTCGCGGGCGTGTGGGTAGGCAACGCCGACTACACTGCGCTCTCACCCAGCGCCGACGGCCTCAATGTGGCCGCGCCCATCTGGCAGCAATTTCTCTCCTCGGCCAACGCCAAGGTGGAGGGGCCGACAGCCTTCGTGCAGCCCGAGGGCCTCGTCTCGGTCCTCGTCTCGGGCCTCTCGGGCGACCTGCCGAGCGACTGCACGCCCATCGATCTACGTAAGCCCGAGCTCTTCTTGGCTGAGCGTGCCCCCACCGAGATTGATACAGCCTGCGTGTCGGTGGTTGTCGATCGTGTGACCAATACCCTCGCTTCGCCGCTTTGCCCGCCGGAGGCTGCTCAATCGGGTAGCTTCTTGGTGCCGCAGTCGGTGCTCTCGGGGCGTTTCCCGCAATGGGTGCAGTCGGTGGCCGAGTGGGCCACGAGCTCGGGTGCCGTCCTACCGTTGGTGCCGACCGAAACCTGTGACGCCAGCAAGACCCCCGGCCGCCTTGAAAAGCCGACCGTGAACATTCTCTCGCCCGGTGGCACCCAGCTGGCAACCGCCCCGAGCTTCCGCATGAAACTTGGCATCGACACCGGCTCTTCCGTTCGCGAGGTGCATGCCACTATCGACGGCAAGTCGGTGATGGACGAGACGAACCCGCCCTTCACCTACACCGTGCGTGTGCCGAAATCGATCGATCTCTCGGGCGTCCACACCCTCAAGGTGCGCATCTTGGATCGCTTCTACAACGAGGCCACCGATGAGGTACAAATCCGCTTTGGCGAAGATGACGGCGCGCCGATGGTGCGCATCACGTCGCCCGAGCCGGAGACGGTCTTCACGACGGCTGACACCCTGACGGTGACGGCCGAGGCCAGCGAGAGCGAAGGCGCGCTGAAGAGCGTAAAGTTCTACGTCGACCAACAGCTCATTACCTCGCGCCCGCGCGAGCCCTATGAGGCGATTTTTCCGCTAATGGATTATTCTGGCCGCCGCCGTATCCGCGTGACGGCCGAGGACAGCAATGGGAACGTCTCGGAGGACATCATCAACATCATGATCACGGCGCCGGTGTCGTCGAGTAGTAGCTCGTCGAGCATCGTGCTGCCGGAGGGGGAGTGATGTTTGGTTTAGGGTCAGGCCTGGCTGTATATTGACAAAATTTTTATAATAAACTTTAATAGTATTAATCGCTCATTATACCTTTTAGTGTTCACAACAACGGAGGATCAGTATTTTTCATGACGATGGAATCAGCGTTCGCGGTCTTAGATCGTGTACAGGCCAAGATTTTCTCCCCTAAGTGCACGTTCAAATGGAAGAGAATCTTCGATATATCGCTAGACGCACTTGAGAACAGCAATGAATCGGTCAGAAAGATAATCATGCCCGTCTCCCTGAAGAAAATAGAGCAGGCGGTGGCGGGCATCCGCTTTGTCGGAATGAAGCCGACATTTGAGCAGTTCTTTGCGACGGTGTTCGCCTTACCTCGTGAGCATCCTGTCCGTGATGCCCTAACGCACGAATTCGCTGACCAACTAGCCCAGTATTTGCTCAAGTGCTGGAATTATCCTGACCTACAGCCGATCTTTGAGGCCAGCGCTGCCTTTCATGAGCATGAGCAGATTCCTGTAGGAGCGGATGAGGGGTGCAAGGGGACCCGGCTGAGCTTGGAGATGGATCTAAGTCGTTACATCGTTTCGTGGCTGATCGACAAATAGTCTTGAAACGGATTGTCGCTTCATTCGGCCGCACCCACCGGGGTGCGGCTTTTTTTATGCCTCTAATCCCTTTATTGCCGCTTCGGAAAACTCCGCATTGTGCACCACCTCCGACACGTCATCATCCGTTTCGAGTATCTCGATAAAGGCGAGGAGCTTCCGCACGCCCTCGGCGTCGGCCACGGTTGTCTTCTGGTTTGGTACCAGCCGCAGGCCCGATTGCGTGACAGTGAAGCCGTTCTTGGCCAGGAAGTCGCGGATGGCCGGCCACTCGGAGGGGCTGGTGGTGACCGTGAGAATCTCGCCACCGAGATCCAATTCTTGGGCGCCGAAGTCGATCAGTTCTAGTTCCATCTCCTCGAGGGCGGCCGGGGATAGGCCAGCCTTCTCGGCCGTGACCACGCCCGTACGTTCGAACATCCAGGCGACGGCGCCGCTCTCGGCCCAGGTGCCGCCGGCCTTGCTGATGGCGAGTTTCAAGTTGGAGAGGGTGCGGTTTTTGTTGTCGGTCAGGCACTCCACCAGGCAGGCCACCCCGCCCGGGGCGTAGGCGGCGTAGGTCACTTCCTCGATGGCGGCGGCGCCCTTGAGCGCGCCCGTGCCCTTCTGGATGGCGCGGTCGATGTTGGCGTTGGGGACGTTGTCGGCCTTGGCGTTGTCGATGGCTGTCCGTAGCCCCGGATTCATGTCGGGATCGCCGCCGGTACGGGCCGCCATCTCGATCAGCTTGGCGTGGCGTGTGTAGACTTTGCCGCGCTTGGCATCCTCAGCCGTCTTTTTTACCCGGATGTTGTGCCACTTGGAATGTCCTGACATAGCGCGGGGAGTGTAGCAAAATTTTCTGTACAACCGTGACAAGGCTGTTATTCTCCGCGTCCATGTCCTGTCTTGAAGAATCTTCCCCGGCGGAAGGTATCATCCTATCGGCGCCTAGTGCCGAAGACACGTTTCGCTACGACCAGATCGTCGACGGATTGCATGCTTGCACCATCGCGAAGATCGCCACAGAGTACTTGTCGGCTCGCAAGCCACTGGGTTTAGAGATTGAGCGTGACCAGGCCAAGCACTTTGCCGAGTCGGTTCGCCGTCTGTTTGAGATGTGTCCCGATGTCTATCACACGACTGTCATCACGCGTACTACCATCCATAAGGCCATCGAGGGCGTTATTTCGGCTTGGATCGGTCGTTCTGGATCGCGAGCTTAGGCCGTGTTCGCGCCTTGCTCGTGTCTACAGGTTGGCGTGTGCTACTCTCCGTCCATGCGCGAAGTGTTTGTGATCGACGATGTTCCGCCCGAGGCAAATGCCATGCTCCAAGCGCTGTATTCGCGCAGCCCCAAGAGCGTCTTGGAGCACCTGGAGCAGGTACGCACGGTAGGTCCGCAGAAGTTTATGGCCAACTATTACGTGGGCTACGGTCATAAATCCATCGGTGACTGCGGGTCGGTTTCGCTTTTTACCGAGAACGTGAGCATGCTTGTGGCCAAGGCCATTCAAGATTGGCCGCTCTACTCCGGCCAAGAGGCCTCCACGCGCTACCTCGACATGGCCAAACAGGAGATGTTGAACCCGCTTGAGACGCCAGGCGGCGCCGAGATCCAGGAGCACTGGCGCAACTTTTACGTGCACACCTTGGAGACGCTCGTTCCCGCTCTAAAAGAGCGGTTCCCCTTAAAGGAAGGGGAGAAGGAGGCGACCTACGAGAAAGCCATTAAAGCCCGGGCCTTCGATATCGCCCGTGGTTTCTTGCCGGCCGGCGCCACCACTTTTGTAAGCTGGCACACCAACCTGCGCCAAGCCCACGATCACCTCAAGGAGATGCGCCACCACCCGCTGCCCGAGGTGCGTGACACGGCCCAGCAAATCATTGCGACCCTGCGCGCAAAGTACGCCTCCAGCTTTCTCCATAAGGAATACGAGGCCGAAGAGGCCTACCTGGAGAAGTCGATGGCCGCCTTCGCCTACTGTGACGACGCGCCAGCGAAGACCTTCTCGTACCAGTCGCGCCTTGATCTTGAGAATCTGAAGAAGTACCAAGATCTCCTTACTGAGCGCGAACCCAAGACCGAGTTGCACTCGCGTCTGCGCGGATACGGCGACATCGTCTTCCGCTTCCCGCTCGATTTCGGCTCCTACCGCGACCTCCAGCGCCACCGCAGTGCCGTCCAAGAGATGCCGCTGCTGACGATAAAGTATGGCTTCGAGCCTTGGTACTTGGAGCAGCTCACGCCCGCGCTCCGCGCCGAGGCCGAGACGTTCCTACAGGCGCAGGAGGCGCGTATTGCTGCCTTAGAATGCACGGATGAGATGCGCCAGTACTACATCGGCATGGGCTACACCGTGGCTGTGCAGATGTCGTGCCCGCTGCCGGCGGCGGTGTACATCGCCGAACTTCGGTCGTCCGATACGGTCCACCCGACACTGCGCGTGCAGGCCCAACGCATGGGCGATGCACTCGCGGCGGCCGTTCCTGGTCTGGCTATGCACCACGACACCTCGCCCGGGACCTGGAATATCAAGCGCGGCCACCAGGACATCGTCCGAGTTGAGGCTTAAACGAAAAACGCCCGGTTACCCAGGCGTTTGGTTTTTGAGGCTCGCAGAGGAATTACTCCTGATCAGCGCCGTCGCGCATCGCCGGATTGTCGTCCGTCGTCACGGCGCCCTCGCGGGTGACCATGTCGCCGTCGATCATCATCTGCGTCTTGCCGCCAACCAGGATGACGGTGCCGTCCTTCTTTACCACCGTGCCGTTACTGAGGACCATGTCCTCGGTCAGCTCCTGGATCGAGGTATCACTCCAAAGGGTGTACATCACGCCACCACGCATCGTGACGCCGATCATGTTGGCCTTGGCGGCCGGGGCATCCTGCTTGTCGTCCATGGCGGGGGCCTTGTCATCCACCATGACGGTGCCGGAGCCGTTCACCAGGGAACCGCTGGCCGTGTTTTGGGTACCCGCGGACATCGTGCAGGCGCTCAAGAGAGCGGCGGCGAGAACGGCGGGAAAAAGCATCTTTTGCATGAAAAAAGGGGGGAAGAAGTGCCGGGGGTTGACCCTAAAGGCCCCGCTAGCAGCAGACAAGTCCTTACAGTTGCTTAAAAATTGTTACCAGTTTCCAGTCGTCATTTGAAAAGCGCTTTCTGCGGACTCGCCCGACGGTCTTGGCAGGGGGTAGGGACGATCAGTAGAGTTCCTCTACCCATGCTTCCGTCCTTCACCGTCTTCGATCTGGAGACTACCGGCCTGGACCCAAAACGCGGTCACCGCATTATCGAGATTGGCGCCGTGCGCATCGAAAACGGACAGGTGCAGCGCCAAACATCCTTCTGCACGTTCGTGAATCCCGAGCGTGAGATCCCGCTGGAATCGAAGCAGATCACGCACATCGGCGACGAGGACGTGGCCGACGCGCCGACGATCATGGCGGTCCTGCCGCAATTTCTTGAATTTACCAAAGGAAGTGTGCTGGTGGCCCACAATGCTGCTTTTGATATGGGCTTTCTGACCACCGAGAAGGAGTTTTGCTGGGGCTACATCGAATTGCCCGAGTGCTTCTGCACGATGAAGCTCTCGCAGCACCTCTGGCCCACGGCCTTCCGCCACACGCTCGACCAGGTGGCCACTCGCCTGCAGCTCGAGATTCCCAAAGACCGCCATCGTGCCATGCCCGATGTGCTCCTCACGGCCGATGCCCTGGTGGCCATGCTGCCCCAGGCCAAAGTGGCCAGCATTGAGCAGCTGCGGAAGGTAGCGGGGTTAGAGGCGGAGAGGAAGGTGGCTGTGGTGGGGAAGAGGTGAGGGTGAGTATTAAGTATTAAGTATTAAGTATTAAGTATTAAGAGTGGTCCTTCTTTGGTGTTTAGGCGGTGCTTAAAACTTTGCGAGGGATGCTTTACAGTGTCCGCATAGCTGTCCGTCCCATTGTTATCGGCGCCAATCATCCCATTCTGCGGGCGAAAGCCAAGCCAGTGCCCAAGGTGACGAAGGAGATCCAGGAGCTTATGAAAGATATGGCGGAGACGTGCGTGACGGCCGACGGCCAGGGCCTGGCTGCGCCGCAGGTTGGTGTCTCGGAACGCGTGATCATCGCTGTGATCGGTGATCGCCTTGTACCGATGGTCAACCCGGAGATCACCTGGCGGTCAGGGGAGGGGGCTATCGACGAAGAGGGCTGCCTGAGCCTGCCCGATACTTACGTCTCCGTGACGCGCGATACCGGTATCGGCGTGCGCTACCTTGATATGCGCGGTAAAGAGCAGGAGCTGCGCCTGGCCGACATGGACGCGCGGGTGGTGCAGCATGAGGTGGATCACTTGGATGGGGTGCTGATCGTCGATTACTCATCGAAAAAGAAGAAGGAGCCGAAGCATGGGAAAGAGGAGATGTGATTGGTTTCCACTTTTTGTCAGCGCGACAAAAAGTGGAGTAAAAAACGCTGCG